>JBEAZA010000038.1:0-104000 GCA_041170385.1 Verrucomicrobiota bacterium
TCCGATCCTCGATTTCGGCTGCCGACAATCCGCTCACCGAATAGGGCAGGTCGGACAGGCCGGTCTCGGTACGCGACGCCGTAACAACCAACGGCTCCAGAACATTCTGGGCATGACTGAGCCCTGCGGACAAAACCATGCCGACGGCGGTGGAGAATCCCAAGGATTTGGTAAAGAAGAAATGACCTGACATAGGCTTGCCCAAGCAAGATCAATCCCTCCATCATCTCAAGAACAAGAATGGGATAAAAATTATCCCATATCGATCTCATAGGGCCAGAATTGCCCTTGTGATTCGATTTTTTTACGATTAATTCGATATCTTGATCGCCAACCGTTTCATAGTTATTGGATAAAATCCGTTCATTACTGCTTCGTAAAGGCTCACTGACCGCATGGTTGGTTGGCGGGCTGGGGATGTTTGTGTTGCTGGTCAGTGCCGCAATGATTGGTTATTTCCATCATCTCGGAAGGGTTGAGGAAAAAGTCGCCCTGCAGGCCTTGGGACGTGCAAATGCCCTGTTTCTGGACCAGAGCAATCTCCCGCAAAGCCCGCACATGGCCAATCAGCTGGGGAGGGTAATGGGCGCGGAAGTCGCATTTTATGCGAAAAACCGATCCGGGATAGGGGAGGCAAACGGCAAGGCGCTACGGATCGGTCAGCACATCCATGTCGGCTATCGCCTCGCAAGCGGCAAAGAAGCCTGGTTTTCCAGAAAGATGAACCATTCGGGAGCCTATGCCGTCTGGAAACGCACCGACGCAAGGATTGGCCTTGGGGGGTTCTGGTTGATCGCGCTGCTGCTTGCCCTGTGGCTGGGACGGAAAGTGACCCAGCCGATGAGCAAGTTGGCAGCCGTGTTACCGAAAGTGGGCAGCGATGAGTCCCTGCGAGAATTGCCGCATTCGGGTCCTCTCGAAATTCGTGAACTGGCTGCGTCCCTCAAACAGACTCACGAGAGCTTGCGATCCGAGCGGGCAAAGCGCCAACATGCCGAACGCCTGGCTTTGCTGGGCCAAATGGCAGCAAGCCTGGCCCATGAGATCAGAAACCCGGTTGCCGCGATCCAATTGCATGCCCAGCTGATGGAACGCGTTTGCGAGACATCAGAAGCGTCGAGCGCCGCGACCATCATTGCGGAAGCCAAGAGAATCGACAATCTCGTCACGCAATGGATGCAATTCGCCAGGCCGCGCGGAATCAGAAAAGAGAGATTCGATTTGGATCTCCTGTTCGAGGATTTGAAAACGGCCCTGCTGCCTCAGGCTCGGCACTCGGGCGCTACGATCACCATCGATGCCCAGGGCGATGTGTGCTCGATCGAAGGCGACAGGGAGCGCCTGCGCCAGGTGTTCTGGAACATCCTCTTGAACGCCATCCAGAGCATGCCTGACGGAGGCAGGATCACGGTCCGGCTTTCCGCCGATCATGTCACCATCGAGGACGAGGGAGCCGGGTTCAGCAGCGAGGCGCTTGAACATCTCGGTGAGCCGTTTCACTCGCATCGGGAAGGCGGCATGGGACTCGGGCTGGCTGTCTCCATGGAAATCATCCGGGCACACGGCGGGGTGCTGTCTGCAGAGAACCGCCAACCCCGCGGAGCCGCGGTCACCGTACGCTTCAATCCATCCTGTTAGAACATGGCTCAAATCCTTATCATCGAAGACGAACACGCTCTCGGCGGAGCCCTGGCGATGACAATCATGCGCCTCGGCCACCAATCCACTCTGGTTGCCAGCGGCACCGCCGCACTCCAAGCGCTTGATCACAACCCCTTCGATGCGGTCATTCTCGACATCGGTCTGCCGGACATGAACGGCCTCGGCGTGTTGGAAACCATACGCAACGCGGGGAACAAGACGCCTGTGGTGATTCTAACCGCCCACGGCACGCTGGATCATACCATTTCCGCCCAAAAACTGGGTGTGGCGGATTTTTTGATGAAACCGGTCGACCTCTCTCATTTCGAGAACGTGATCGAATCCTTGGTGGCGAGTCGCATCCTTGTCACGCGGGCAGAACCTCCCGGCACCCCCACGCTGATCGGAGGCGGCCCCGGCATGCATCGGGTTTTTCTCGGCATCGCGCGCGCTTGTCATGGGGAATTGCCTGTCATGATCACCGGGCCGAGCGGCTCCGGAAAAACCCTTGCCGCAAGGTTGATTCATACCAACAGCAACCACGGCAGCGATGAATGGTTCCGCATGCATGGCGGAATGATCAAACATTCCTCATCCCTCCATACTCGGTTGACGGATCACCATGGGACTCTGCTGATCGAGGATCTGGATGCCTTGCCGGATGAACTCCAGCACGAACTCGCGCAACTCATGGAGAATCGCTCGCCCGGAGCACCGAGGTTGATCGCCACCATGCAGAAGAACCCCGCAAACGGCGAGGCCGACATCAGGATCAGACCCGAGTTGTTTTATGCTTTCAGCGGCCTCACGATTGAAATGCCGCCCCTCAGGGATCGCTCCGGAGATATTCCGGAGCTATGCCGTTTTTTTCACGGGATGCGTCCGGAAACCCGAGGCTCGAACTTCGGGATCAGTTCTGCGGCATTGAGTGCACTGCAGGCATACCCTTGGCCGGGAAACATTCGCGAACTCCAAAGCGTTCTTGAGCACGCTTGGGCGCTCAGCCGCGGCGATATCATCTATCCCGGCCACCTGCCACCTCACGTTGCCCAAGTGTTGCAACCCGCCAGTGGCTCCTTCACCAGCAGCGAGCTGGAATCCGCCATCACCCGCTGGCTGGAGGCGCAGATGGAGATTCTTGCCGAATCTTCATGGAACTATGACAAGTTTCTCGAGGGCATCGAGGCAAGCATGCTCAGGTTTTTGTTGGAAAAATTCGACAGCCGCCCCACCCGACTGGCTACGGCCCTCGGCATGAACCGGGCGACTTTACGACAAAAGCTCAGAAGATACGGGCTCAGGGAAGAGGGCTGATTTCCCAAATCCCCGTTTGAGAAGTTTCAAAAAGCATTTAGCCTTTCGCCCATGAAATGGAATGCAACAAGCGTCACCGCCATCTGTATCGTCATGGGACTTGGCGGATACATGCTCGGAAAAATCACGGGGGACCCGAAGATGGGCCCTGAGGAGGAGCTCCTGATCGAGCGGTCCAATTCCATCTCATCCAAAGGCATCAGCCGTGAGACATCCGCTTCGGACGGCGAGCACGCAAACCGCCGCCCCAACCGCGCCACCCCATCCCGCGGCGCATCCGGCTTCGATCAGAAACTCGTCAGAATGGAGGAAATCGTCCGCGGAGAAAATGCCCTGGATCGCGGCCGAGCGATGTTGGAATGGATCGACTCCCTATCCGCGGAGCAATTCGAATCCGCAGTCGATCGTTTCAGGAGCCTCGGTCTAACAGAAGCGCGGATGGGTGAATACGCCATGCTGCTGACGGCCTGGGCAGAGGTCGATCCCGTGGGTGCGCTGGCCTACACCACAAAACATACCAGCAGCGGCATGGCCACGAACACCGTCTTGTCCGCATGGGCGAACCGTGATCCCGAGGCCGCCATCGCATGGGCCAGATCGAATCACCAAGGGGACGAGGCCAACCCTTACATGGCTGGGATCATCCGTGGCATGGCAGAAACGAATCCGGTACGTGCGACTGCCCTTCTTCAGGAACTCCCTTTCAGCAGCGAACGCGCCGAGGCGCTGCGCGCGATGATTCCGCATGTGCTCAAGCAAGGCTCCGAAGCGGCGAAACAATGGATTGCCGAGCTGAAGGACGACCGTCTGCGCGATGGCGCCGTCTCACGTTTTGCGGAGGAGTTGGCGAAACAGGATCCCGCCGGCACCGCAACGTGGTTGTTGGCAAACATGGGTGAAGCCTCTTCGCGCAGCGTGGATGATGTGTTCCGCGAATGGGCCCGCCAGGACTCCAATGCGGCCTTGGGTTATTTTTCGAGCCTGCCGCAGGGCGAGGCGCGATCGAATGCGTTGCGCGGCCTTGTGATCGCCGATGCCAGAAACAATCCCCAAGCCGCGGCTGAACTCATGAACCGTTATCCGGACGACATCACCGATCGTACCGCCCAGCATTTCGTCTGGTATTCGTTTGAAAAGGCTCCGGATGTGGCGGTAAAGCAGATCGCATGGATCAAGGATGAAGGCAGCCGCAACCGCATGTATCAGCGCGCGCTCGGTGTGTGGATCGAACGTGATGCGGTAGCCGCCCAGCGCTGGATTAGCTCGGCGAATCTGCCGGATGCGGTCATTCAAGGCTTGAACGACCGCTGAGTTCCAATCCGGTCCGGGCTCACTGCTGCCAAGCCGTTTCGGCTTCGGCCAGTTGGGCATCCGTCATGCCGAATGCGCGAAGGACTCCGCGTGCCATCATTTGGTTCCCAAGGGCATTCATGTGGCAGCCGTCGGAGGTCAGCTTATTCTGGAACTCACCACCGTAAAAAAACTTCCCGAAATTGCCGGGTTTCCCCGTAACATCCGGATATTTCTTCAGTTCCGCCTGCATCCCGGCGTTGAGATCGGCAAGCAGGCAGCCTTTCTCTTTCGCA
Source organism: Verrucomicrobiota bacterium (assembly GCA_041170385.1). Lineage (GTDB taxonomy): Bacteria > Verrucomicrobiota > Verrucomicrobiia > Verrucomicrobiales > Akkermansiaceae > Luteolibacter. The sequence continues at coordinate 4,542 of JBEAZA010000038.1, forward strand.
ATCTGGCGGAGAAAATCGTTATAAGGAATCATCATCTGGTTGAGCTCTTTGCTCACATCCTCCCCGATCATGGTTGATGTCAGAACCATCACCTTGATGCCCGCAGCCTGGGCTTTGTCGATGATGGCAGTGATGTTTTTCTTGTAGTCCTCCAACGGGACTCCCTCGAACGTCCGGTTGCCCAGAATCAGTTTGAAATGCCAGACATCGTTGACGCCACAACTCAGGGTCATCCATTGCGGTTGTTTGGCAATCACCTGTTCATCGAGGCGGGCCAGCATATCGGTGGATTTATTGCCGGATTTGCCGGCGGGAATGTGATTCGCCTCGATCCCCCGGGACTTGAGCGCGCGCATCACGAGATCCACATAGCCGCCTTTCTTGTTTCCGGCTTCGGTGATGGAGTCTCCCATGAAGGCGATGGTCTCGCCCGATTTGACGGCAATTTCAGAATGCGCGAGGGTCAGCAAACTGACGAGGGTGGCGAGGATCATCGACAGGATTTTCATGATATGGATCGGAGTTTGGATTGAAACGTGAACGACAGGCAGCTTTTATTTTGCCGCAGCCTTGAGTTGTTTGAAACGGGTGCGCATTTCGGTGAGTGTTTCCGCATGGCTCGGATCGGCTGCCAGATCGTTCTGTTCGAGCGGATCTTCGGCAATGTGGAACAACTGCTCGCGGTCGAAATCCGGCCAGTAGAAATATTTCCAATCTTTTCGGACCAGAGCTTGTGAGCCGGGGATGAAATCCCTGCTCTGCATGGTCGGGTGTTCGTAGAAAAACTCCTTACGCCAATCGGCGGCTCCGCTGCCGAGATACAATTCCGACATATCTCGTCCCTGCATTTCTGAAGGCGGCTTTGTTCCTGTGTAGCTCAGAATGGTCGGGGCAAGATCGACGTTGAGGGTGAACTCGTCGTTGGTCGCGCCTCGTTTGGCATCATCCATCCGTGGATCGCGAATGATCAATGGCACGCGGATGCTTTCCTGATGAGGGTACCATTTGTCAGCTAGGCCGTGCTCACCATGAAAATATCCGTTGTCCGCCGTGAAAATAATCAGTGTGTGATCATAGATGCCCTGGCGTTTGAGCTCCGCAACCAGCTTGCCGCACACTTCATCCACCTCCGTCACCAGACGGAAATAATTTTTCATCATGGACTGATATTTCTCCGGCGTGTCAAACCGCCAACCCCAGCGGTTGCGGCTTTCGTTTTTGCTCTGCTGCAAAAACTCGGGCAGCTTCCGCAGGGCTGTTTCATTTGCCGTAGCGGGGATCGGAATATCCACATCGTTGTAAAGCGACATGCTTTTCTCCTGAGGTATGAATTGCAGCGGGCTTTCATCCTCTGCGTGGGTGGCGAAAAAGGCGAGAGTCAGCACGAAGGGTTTGTCACTCGGGCGTTGGGTGAGAAATTCCATCGCGTCGTTTTCATTGCGCTTGGTGATGTGAATCCGGCTGCCATCTTTCATCTTCCACAGATACTTGCCATGATATTTCCTGCCGAAATCGAAATCCTTTCTGGGAAAATCTCCATTATGCCATTTGCCGATGTGTCCGGTGAAATATCCATTCTCACGCAGCATGCCCGGATAGGTATCTTTCCAAGGTTTTCTGAGTTCCTTGAAATCGGTTGCGCCATGGCGTGACATCCATTGACCGCTGAACAACGTCGCACGACTGATCCCGCAGATGGAAGTTGTGACACAGTTGTGGGTGAAGCGGACCCCGTCTCTGGCGAGGGTATCGAGATTCGGCGTCTTCACGATCGGATTGCCCGCAACGCCGAGCGTGTCAAAGCGCCAGTCATCGGCGTAAAGGATCAACACGTTGGGTTTCTGTGGTGCGGCATGAAGCTGGCCGATCACCAGCAATATGGCGAAAATGGAACCGATTTTCATCATCATGATACGCATCATCCATGCGATACTTTCCGGTGTCGATGAAAAGTCTTTCATGGCTGGACTCATCATTCACCAAGCACCAAGCTCACCGCATGCAACCCCAGATGCCAACCTACAGAGAAGCGCTTGTGTATTGGTTGAAGCTCGGATTCATCAGTTTCGGCGGGCCTGCGGGACAGATCGCGATCATGCATCGGGATCTGGTGGAAACCCGGAAATGGATTTCCGAGAGCCATTTTCTCCACGCGTTGAATTTCTGCATGATGCTGCCGGGGCCGGAGGCTCAGCAGCTGGCGACCTACTTGGGCTGGCGTTTGCATGGATGGAAAGGCGGGATTGCCGCGGGTGTGTGCTTTGTCATCCCGTCGGCACTCATTCTTTTTGCGTTGAGCTGGCTGTATGTGACCAGCGGACATATACCGTGGATTGCGGCGATGTTCTACGGGTTCCTGCCTGCGGTCATCGCGGTGATTTTGGCTGCGGTGATCCGTATCGGAGGGAAAACCTTGCACAGTCCGGCGTTGTGGCTGGTTGCCGCAGCTTCCTTTATCGGGATCTATGTGTTCGATGTGTCATTCATCATGATCATCTTCGGGGCGGCCCTGCTGGGTCTGTTCGGTCACCGCGTTTCACCCAAGCAATTTCCGTCGGGCAAATCCCATGGATCAGCCAGCCACGATTCTGAGGAGGAGTTCCTGAAATTGCCGCCGTGTTCGCGGCCCACATGGTTTCGAGCCTTCAGGATGATTCTCCTCTGGGTCTCGCTTTGGTTGCTGCCGATCATTGGCCTGGGTTCATGGTTGGGCTGGAGCAGCACACCGGTGGCTCAGGGCGTGTTTTTCAGCAAGGCGGCACTGGTGACCTTTGGTGGAGCCTATGCGGTCTTGCCCTATGTCGCGCAACAGGCGGTGGAACATTTCGGCTGGCTCACTCACCCGCAAATGATGAACGGCCTCGCTCTGGCCGAAACCACGCCCGGGCCACTGATCATGGTGCTACAGTTCGTTGGCTTCGTCGGGGGGTGGCAAAACCCCGGCGATCTGAATCCGTTCCTTGCCGCAACCATCGGTGCGATGATCACCACGTGGGTCACGTTCATGCCCTGTTTCCTCTTCGTGTTTCTCGGAGCTCCTCATGTGGACAGCCTGGGAAGCATGCCGCGCATCGGCGCAGCTCTTTCAGCAGTTACCGCCGCAGTGACCGGTGTGATTCTCAACCTCGGCGTGAAATTCAGCATGGCCGCTCTTTTTCCGACGCTCTGGAGGTTCGATTTCTTCGTCGCCTTCACCGCACTGGCGGCGTTCCTTGCCATGTGGAAATTCAAAATCCCTTTCACCCAGGTCCTTGGCGGATGCGCATTGCTCGGTCTCATATCCATGCTGTGGAGCTGAAGATGGGTTGTGGGCTTTTGCATCCTCACATAAAAAACGGGAGAGCCTGCTTGACTCTCCCATTGGGTTGATGCCGGTGGTAGCTTTCCGGATCAGTTCACCTGAACCTCGATCTGCCGCGGTTTTTTCTCTTCGCTCTTGGGAAGGGAAACCCGCAACACACCGTCTTTGAAGTTCGCAGTGACGCGTTGTCCGTCCGCATCATCGGGCAATGTGAAGCTCCGGTAGAAGCTGCCGTAGCATCGCTCGATGCGATGTACTTTTTTATCCCTCTGATCCACCTCGTGGCGACGCTCACCCTTGAGGATGAGCGAACCGTTTTCGACCATCACGTTGACATCGTCTTTCGAGATCTGTGGCAGGTCGGCAGTGATCAGGTATTCCGTTTCATCCTCGGTGATATCCACCGCGGGAGACCAGTCAGCGGATGTCAGCAAATGGTTGCCGTCATCGCCCCGGGAGGTGGTAGTGAGCCGCATGGCGCGTAGCACGCGATCCTGAAGCCGCTCCAGTTCTTGATATGGATTCCATGTAGCAATCGTGTTCATCATGTTCTGTAGGTTTGTAGTTTGTCCGACTTGTTGCGTCGTTTTGCCTGAACCACATGCAGCACCCGCGCCAACGGACAAACCCCTGTGAAATCAATGATTTCTTGGATGACCGCCTGCCAAAGCGTGAAAAAATGTCACAGGATTCCGGACAGAATTTCCCACTCGGTATGAAAGTTTGACGCGACGGCTGAAAGGTGGCAACCGGAATCAGGGACTCCTGTTTGCCGTGAAAGCACAGACCCGTATCAACTCCTGCAATCTTTGAGCAACGTCTCCAGGAAACCGGTGATTTGCACGAGGGCGTCTTTATACTGGGATGACTTGAGGAAAGCGATGTCCTGCCTGCAACCGTCGAGCAGATCAAGAGCGGTATGAACCGCGCGATCAAGCGCATCCTGATACCCCGCGATGCCGTTGAGGGTCTGGAGGTCGAACGTCTCCTGCGCGAGGATCCGGGCGTTCAGATTTTCACGTTGTTGCTCGGAGGAGGACTCCAACAAATTCAGAATCGGCAGAGTGAGCTTCCCTTTCGCAAGGTCGGTCCGCAGGGTTTTGCCCACCATTTCCTCGGAGCCGACGAGATCGAGACAATCATCGTAAATCTGATAGGCCGTGCCCAGTTTCATTCCGTAAGCGGCAAGCGCGGCTTCTTGTTCCGCACCCAAACCGGAGACGGCCGCAGCAAGGCCCGTGGCAGCCGCAAACAGAGCGCCGGTTTTCATCTCGATCACTTGGAAATAATCGCGTTTGGAAAGGCTTAGGTCGAAACGGCGCTGAGTTTGGATGATTTCGCCTTGGCAAACCTCTCGGGCCGCCTTGCCAACCTTGCGGCAGATATCGATCGAGTTAAAATCCGTCGCAAGAGTCAGCGCGTGGGAAAACAAGGCATCCCCCAACAGCACGGCGAGGGCATTTCCCCATTTTGCGTTCGCGGTCGGCATGGAGCGGCGCGCAATGGCACCGTCGATGATGTCATCGTGAACCAGAGTGGCCATGTGGATCAGCTCAAGAATCACACCGACTTTGCGGTGGTCATCGGAGACATGGCCCGCTGCGCCTCCCACCAAGATTGCCAGGGCTGGACGAATGCGTTTTCCGGAAGTGTTGCAAATGTAGGTGATATATGGCTCGACGGCGGAGTCGAAATCCCGCACCTGCGCTCGGATTGCGATTTCAATTTTTTCCAGATCAGGCCGCACCAATTCGAAGGGAAACTGGTCGTTATTGGTCGATGTGGCGGTAAAAGTGGCCATGGCTTGCCGGAAACTATCCACGGATGGATGCGCAGAGCAACATGCTTTCAACCGAAGTTACGAAAAGAGCCTTGAAAGATCGGTGCGATCATGGCGGTTTTATGCGCATGAAATCTCCAATGTGGATCTTGTTGGGCGTGTCTTTGACATGCACGGGGCTTGTTCGGGCCGAAGAGCAAAAGATTGTCGGCTTCAAGGACACCCCGATTCTTCCGGGCACAAGGTTTCATGTTCACGATCCGGACCGCCCGCAGCCACCCGTCATTCAAACCGCCGGCGCCGTGGTGATTTCACCGCCTTCCGATGCGATCGTGCTTTTCGATGGGAAAACCCTGGATGCATGGAAAGTCAAGGACGGCCCGGCTCCGTGGGAGGTGCGCGATGGAGTGATGGTCGCCAAGGGCAAGGATATTCAGACCAAAGAGGAATTCGGAGCGATTCAGTTGCATCTCGAGTGGCGATTGCCTGCCGAACGCAAGGTCAACGGCCAGGGCGGTGGCAATAGCGGCGTGTTCCTGATGGGCCTGTATGAGGTGCAGGTGCTACAGAGCAACAAAAACCTCACCTATCCCGACGGCATGGCCGCCTCGCTCTATGGTCAACAACCCCCGTTGGCCAACGCCACATCGCCACAAGGGGAATGGAACAGTTACGACATCACGTTTGTGCCGCCCGTATATCAGGACGGCAAACTGCAAACTCCTGCCAAGGTTACCGTCATCCACAACGGCGTGGTCGTACAAAACGGCGAATCTTTTCACGGAGTCTCGGGTTATCGCAAACTGTCACGATATCCGGATACCCATCCTGAAAAAGGCCCGATTCGCCTCCAATTTCACGGAGATCCCATCGAATTTCGCAATATGTGGGTGCGGCCGTTGACATCGCGGCCCGAGTGAAAATTCCCGAGTCACGGAACTTCGTTGGATTGACGAGCGCGCCGGCATCGGTATGTTGACCCCTGCATGTTCCTGTCGCCCCATCGCTGCTCTGTTGTTTTTGCTCTCTTGTTGGGCTTGTGTATGAGCGCCCAAGCGCAGTTGGCCACTTCAATCAGCGTCCAGAAAAAAGAGTTTGTCGCCGGCGAACCGGTCATCGCCGAGGTGATTGTTACCAATCACACGGGCCGGGAAATCACCCTGGCAGGTACCGCGGAATTACCCTGGCTGACGTTTGTTCTGACCAACAACCAAGGCAACGTGGTTCCCATTTCGAAAAAAAATGTCTTCGGGGCCATGCATATCCGGGCTGGCGAATCGCTCGCCAAACGAGTCGATCTGACAGAGTTCTTTCTGCTCAACAACCAAGGTAATTACGCCGTTTCCGCCGTGATCCGTGACCCTCAGAAACGCGTCAGCGGAGCATCCACCAATCGGGTCCTGTTCAGTCTCAACCCCGGCCGAACCTACTGGTCACAGCGGGTCGGGGTAAAAACCGACGCGACCGGAATGTCGACCCGGGAAATGAAAATCATCACCTTTTCCAACGGAAGGAAAAACCAAGTATACGCCCAGATTATCGATGGGACATCGGGAATGCCTCTGAACACCTTCGTGCTGGGCGAGTATCTGACCCTGCGCAAGCCGATGGTCACACTTGATGGTCAGCAACGCATGCACGTCATGTTTCTCAGCACGCCGAGCATGTGGGTTCACTGCCAGATCGATACGGATGGAAAATTGGTGAAACGCGACATCCATCAAGCCGCCGCGAAAGGAGATCCGGTCATGATGGCTTATGGTGATGGTTCGGTGCGCATCCTCAACAGTGTCATCTACGATCAGGAAGCCGCCGCAAAAGCGCGCTCGAGCATCCGCCGGATTTCGGAACGGCCTTGGTAAGCCTCGCCAAACTTGAGGTTTTTTCAGAAAAACTTTACAGCAGGCCGCATTTGGTAAAGAAATCTTAATTATCTTCGGTTGGTTTCCATGAAGAAGGCTTTCATCATCATTTTGCTCGGGCTGGGGTTTCCTCTGGTGGCGAGCGGCTCATTCCGCACGGTGATCATCGATCCGGGCCACGGCGGACATGACAAGGGTGGGCAGTGGGGACGGGTATATGAAAAACATCTCGCATTGGATACCTCGATCCGACTCGAGGCCCATCTCAAAAAAATGGGCTTCAACACGGTGCTGACGCGCCGCAGTGACACATTCGTTTCGCTACCGGGCAGGATGCAGATGGCAAAAAAATATAAAAACGCGATCTTCGTCAGCGTGCATTACAATTACACATGGAAACAGCATGTGAGCGGAATCGAAACCTTCTATCACAATCAGAACAGCAGGAGACTGGCACAAGAGGTGCATCGGGGGATGATGAACCGTGTCAAAGTCGTCGATCGCGGAGTGAAATACGCCCGCTATTACGTCATTCGGAACACTCAAATGCCTGCCGTGCTGGTCGAGGGTGGCTTTGTCAGCAACTCAAATGAACGCAGCCGGATGAAAACCGCATGGTTCAGGGATGCCGTCGCACGCGGAGTGGCGGAAGGCATCCAACGCTTCCGCAGAAGCAACTGAGTGGCGATGTAGCCGGTTCCGGTCCGGTGAAACTCGCCGAAGGACGCTCCGTCCGTGCAGGATCCGGTTTTCCCCTCCGGAAAACCGATGCTCTCAAGGAAAACTCCTTACGTCGTTTTCCCGCAGCATTGTTTAAACTTTTTGCCGGAGCCGCAGGGGCAGGGAGCGTTGCGCCCGGTAGTTTCAATCGCGAAGGTCGGCTTGCGTTTGGGCAAATTGAGTTTCAGCGGGCCGTCCGCAGAGGAAAGTTGTCCGGTCTCAAGGTTTTGCAGGCTGCCACTGGATGCCAAATTGGCGCGCGTGATCTGCGTTTCGCTGCTCTGGAGCTGTGTCGGCTGGCTATGGAGTTGCCGCAGGAAAGACTCCAGGTTGGCCGCCGAGCGGAAAAGATTGCCGAGTGCCTCCTGATGGATGGAGTCCATGAGCGCGGTGAACAAGTTGTAAGCCTCGTTTTTATACTCAACCAACGGATCTTTTTGGCCTTGTGCACGGAGGCTGACGCCTTCGCGCAATGCATCCATCCGATAGAGATGCGCCTGCCATTGCTTGTCGATCGCGACCAAAACCATGCGGCGCTCCTCCTGGTCCAGCACTTCGAAGGGAAGGTTGCGGACCTTGATCTCGTAGGTGTCTTTCACTTTTTTGACAAGGCAATCGGAAATTTCCCCGGCGGTTTTGTTCACGTTCAGCTCATCCATGCTGACGCTGATGGGCAGGGTGGCGTTGACCCAGCCCAAAAGTTCCGCGTAATCGGGTGAGTTGTGATCGCGCTCTTCAAGGTACTCCTCCACTTTTGAAGGAATGGTTTTGTCGATGATTTCATAGACGAGATCACGTGGTGTCTCGGTGGTCAGGACCTCGTTCCGGTAACCGTAAACGACCTCACGCTGACGGTTCATGACGTCATCGAAATCGAGAACGCGTTTTCTCCAGGTGTAATTGCGCTGCTCAACGCGTTTTTGCGCGGTTTCAACCGAGCGGTTGAGCAACGAATGCTCGAGGGCTTCGCCGTCTTTCATGCCGAAGCGTTCCATCATCGCGGTCATGCGCTCGGCAGCAGCGAAATTCCGCATCAGGTCGTCCTCAAAAGAAATGAAGAATTGCGAGCGACCGGGATCTCCCTGACGCGCACAGCGCCCGCGTAGCTGGCGATCGACGCGGCGGGATTCATAGCGTTCCGTACCCATCACGAACAAGCCGCCAAGTTCGGAAACGCCGGCTCCCAATTTGATATCCGTGCCACGTCCCGCCATGTTGGTGGAAACGGTGACCGCACCACGCTGGCCGGCCTGAGAGATGATTTCGGCTTCCTGTTCGTGGAATTTCGCATTGAGAACCGAATGAGGAATTTTTGAACGCTGAAGCATCCGCGCAAGCGTTTGAGATGCTTCAACCGATGCGGTGCCGACCAAGACCGGCTGGCCTTTGGTATGGGCCTCTTTGATTTTCTCGATCACCGCATTGAATTTTTCGCGCCGCGTCTTGAACACCTGATCGTTTTCATCGACGCGCTGATTGGGCCGGTTGGTTGGAATGGGCAGCACATCCAGCCGGTAGATATCATGGAATTCAGCGGCCTCGGTTTCCGCGGTGCCTGTCATGCCGGCGAGTTTTTCATACAAGCGGAAATAGTTCTGAATGGTGATCGTCGCAAAGGTCTGGGTTTCCTTTTCAATGGCGACACCCTCCTTGGCTTCAACCGCTTGATGCAGGCCGTCCGACCACCGCCGTCCCGGCATTTCACGTCCTGTATTGTCATCAACGATGATGATTTTGCCATCCTTGACCACGTATTGGACGTCTTTTTCATAGACGCAATAGGCCTTCAGAAGCTGCGAGATGTTGTGGATTTTCTCGGCTTGGGCATCCATCAGCTGCTGGGCTTTTTCCTTGGCAGCGATTTTCTCCTGCTCTGTAAGATGGGAGTCCGTATCGATATCGGCGAAGATCGTGCCGAGATCCGGAAGAGTGAACGACTCCGGATCCTCGGGAGCGAGAAACTGCCGGCCCAGCTCCATCAGATCGGCATCGTTGCCCTTTTCGTCGATCGTGAAATACAGCTCTTCCTTGAGTTCGAATAATTCTTTTTTGCGCGTGTCCTGATGCAAGGTGAGCTCGGCTTTTTCCATCAAACGACGGTTTTCCGGCTCCTCCATGAACCGCATCAGCATGCGGTTGCGAGGCTGGCCAAGCTTGATTTTGAACAGCAATCTTCCGGCTCCTTCGGAGTCGCCGGCATCCGCAAGTTTCTTGGCTTGGGCGGCGAGATCGTTACAAAGAACGGTCTGTTTTTTGACCAGGGAATCGACCAACGGCTTGTATTTGTCAAATTGATGGGATGACTGGGCGCTCGGACCGGAAATGATCAGCGGCGTGCGCGCCTCATCGATGAGGATGGAATCGACCTCGTCGATAATCGCAAAGTAATGTCCGCGCTGGACTTGGTCTTCCTTGGAAGTGGCCATGCCATTGTCACGCAGGTAATCGAACCCGAATTCCGCGTTGGTGCCGTAGGTGATATCGCAGCCATATTGCTCGCGCCTGTCCCATGGCGGCATCTGATTCTGGATGCAACCCACCGTCAGACCGAGATAGCGGAACAGAGACCCCATCCAATCCGAGTCCCGTTTGGCAAGATAATCGTTCACCGTGACCACATGAACCCCAAGGCCGGTGAGAGCATTGAGGAAAACGGGAAGGGTCGCGACCAAGGTTTTGCCCTCTCCGGTTTGCATCTCGGCAATCATTCCGCGGTGGAGCGCGATGCCGCCGACCAATTGAACGTCGAAATGGATCATCTGCCATTCGATCGGATGATCATTTACTTGAATGGTGGTGCCGCACATCCGGCGGGCTCCGTTTTTGACCACCGCGTAAGCCTCAGGCAGGATTTGATCGAGGTATCTTGCACGGGCTTTGAGGAAACCGGGCTCAATGTCATGGAACGCGGATTTCGCCTGCTCGATCGCCTCCGGATCGGGGCTGACCGTTGCCGGCAAGCTGGGAAATTCCCCGCACAGATCTGAGAAACGTTTTTCAAGTTGGGCGGCAACAGCCGCAAGCTCTTCGGCAGACATGCGCTCGATCACGGGTTTGCTTGGAACTTCCAGCTCATGATAGCGGGCAAGGTGGGTCTTCCAGGCGGCGGTCATTTCACGAAGTTTTGCCTCCGGTTCAAGCTGCAAGGCCTCCTCGATCTCATTGATGCGCGAGACGGTGGGGCGGATACGACGCAATTCACGGGTGTTTTTGCTGCCGACGATTTTTTGTAGAATCCACTTGATCATGAGAAATTAGGCTGCACCCGTTACGGGCTGGTCGTGTGGGTACACTGGGAGCGGACAGGAAGCAAGCGCAGGAATGAAGGCTTTGCCACTCGGAAGAGTGCCAATCTGGCTCATTTCAAGGGGTTTCCCGCTCATGACCGGTGAGGCCGCGGGGTTCGGATTCGATCAACCTGCATGAAACAAGACCTTGCGGGGGGAGTGGCATGATTTCTAATCTGGACATGTGCTGTTCGATTCCCACAACCATCTGCAACATTCCTGCTTCGGCATGCCGGCCGGGGAATTGGTTGCCGATATGCGTGCTGCGGACATCGAGGGTTGTGTGGTCAATGCGACGCAGGAGAGCGATTGGCAGGCGGCCCATCAGTTGGCGGTCCGTTTCCCGAATTTCATTCGTCCGGCCTATGGAATCCATCCCTGGTTTGCAGATACGGCAACGGTTGGCTGGGACGAAAGGCTGAGGCAGCGTTTGCTCGCGGAATCTCACGCAAGCATCGGCGAGGCGGGTGTGGATGGCTGGGCCGGCAAACCGGAAATGGACATTCAACGGCGGGTTTTCATGCGGCAAGTGGACATGGCTGCCGAACTCGGGCGGAACATCACCATCCATTGCCTCCGCGCTTGGGAAGAGCTTTTCAGCCTCATGGATACGGCCGAGAGATGGCCGGAAAAATTTCTCATGCATTCATTTGGCGGTTCCTCGGAGGTTGCGCGGCAACTGGTCAAACGTGGTGCATGGTTTTCATTTTCCGGTTATTTTCTACACCCGAAAAAACGCAAGGTCCTGGAAGCATACAAGCAGATACCAAGAAACCGGATCCTGTTGGAAACAGATGCTCCGGAGATGATGCCTCCGGAAACCGCCGCGACTTTCCGGCTGCCGAACGGCGTCAATCATCCCGCGAACCTCGGATCGGTAGCCAAGGCCTTTGAGCGCGAGATCGGGGGTGATATCTTGGAGCAAATCGCCGACAATGGTCGTGAATTCTGGCGGCTTTAATCGCTATCGGCACCCTGGTTTCCGGACCATGCCGGTAGGGTTTGGATATCGGCATTCACCATCCGCACAAGGAATTTTCCACTGTAATCGGTGCCAAGGAGCAGGTAGTGAGAAGCGCGTTCACGGCTCTGGCTCACGGCTCCGATCTTCTTGCCCTGATGGTTGATTTCGAATCCCCGGCCTGTCCAATCCGTCATGGCCTTGGGTTTCAGGTATTCCAATTCGACTTGTTTGCCGGCGAATTGAAACTGGCCGGCGTTTCGAATCATGGACACCGCTTTGAACGCATGACCTCCGGATGCGTAAGCGGGCAATGGCACGGTCCGCAACCGGCAAGCGGCCGGAATTCCGTTGGTTGGATCGAACCCCATTGGCTCCAGGGCAATCAGGATGATCTGGGACGCCCCTTCCGTAATCGTGATTTCCGTCCGGAGCCTGTGGTATTCTGGATGTTTGACTTTCATTTCCGCGAGACCGGCCGGGATCATGAACCAGCCCGTTTCAACAGATGGCTTGAGACCGGAAGGCACCAGCTCTTTGCCAGCCAGATGGATATCGAGCGCATGCCGGGATGGAACCAGATTGACAATATTGAGAAAGCCATAGCGCTCCTCGGCTCCGGCAGGCATCAAGGCCATCATCCATATGACGCCGAGTTCAATGAGATTTTTCATAGTGCTTGATGATGCGGGGTTGTTGATCGGGCGATGCGATGCCGTTCGCATCGCGTCCGGGTTCGATGGTCAGGTAAAGCTCACGGGTGGCCCTCGCCAGGCGCTTGCCTTTCCCGGATAACACCTCCCCAGCGACAACCACCCGGAAGGTTTTGGAGTGAAACGTGACGAGGTCCGCCACTTTTGCCATCAGCTCTTCCCTTCCTGCATCATTCCAGGAGATGAGATCGCCGGAGTCATCGGTGTCCGGCACGACGGGAACATCGGTATAATGCGACGGATTGCCGAAAAACGAAATGGGTTTCGGGTCATGTGGGACTTTTCCGAGAAGATTGAGATCGGAGACTGATCTGAATGGGCTCTGGTTGCGATGCCAGATGACACGGTCCGCAAAGAGATCCCCCAACGCTTCGGCGTGTTTCAGCGCAATGGTTGGTGCCAACGGATCCGCATCAAACGCAACGCCGGCGACGAGCGCCCGCAAGACTTCACGCGGAGCGGTATTGATGTTGATCAATCTCCCAAGGGATCCGTCGCCGCCCTCCTCCATGCCGATGCGGAAGAGATCAAGCAGCTGAGCGGCTCGTTTTCCTTCATCATCAAATACCGGAAATTCCGGTCGGCCGATGGCAAGCGTGAATCCGCCTCCTGCGGCGGAGCTGACGACGCCCTCCCGCAAATTCACATCGCTCCATTGGGCCGGATCGAAGATGTTTCCCAATTCGCACAACGAATCGTAACGTCCGGAGTTGGAAATCCGCGCGGGCGCATGAGTCCCCTGGCACGCAGGATACGCGGAGCCGACATAGGGGGTGCCGTTCGAATTGATGATGTGTGATGTGCCGGGCCGGCGTGAATCGCCGGTCGGTCTGATGCCCGGCAAGCTGCTTGATCCGCCATCCGGCCATTGATCGATACGAACTTCGGCATAAGGCAAGGTAGGTTTCACCCGGGCGATTTCCCGTTTCAGTGCGCGACCGCCCCAATTGCTGTTCACATCGTAGCTGTTGGCGATGACCGGAGCACGGATGTAATAAGAAGCCCGCGGATCACCATACTGGCCGATTCTCAGGTCATGGGCGGGGGAGGCGATGCCCTTCCATTTTCTCTCACTGCTACCGCCGCGCAGGAGTCCCGCTGTCCTCTGCACGCCACCGCGCGCATGATCGACGGCCTGTTGGTTCCAAAACAGGCTGAAGTTGCTCACCTCTGTTTCGATGAAATTCAGCTGGGTGGGTTTGAACGATCCCTCCGGAAACGCGTGGATCCTGGCTCCCAATGGAATGACAGAAAACCCGTTCGGAGGAATTTGGATCGGAACGGGGCCAAATTCCGCATCGGCGAATTCATGAACCGCCGCCGGCGGGATCATGATTTTTTGCCGGTTGCGATTGACAAAGCTGACGGTGCCCTCGACCGCCTGCTGGGACGGATTCCACAGCTCGATGAAAGACTCGACGCGGATATGAATCTGGCCGTCCGCGCTGGGGACCCATTCGAAGCGGTCGAACCACTCGTTGAGGAACGGATAGGAGTCAACTCCGCGATAGCCCTGACCGAGGGTCGCGTCCTGATCCGTATCCGCATAGTCGATGATACTTGCCGCCAGAGTTTTGAGATAATCCTCGGTGCGGTGAAGCCCTCCTTTGCGTGACGAGAAATTCGGCAGATTGCGCGCGATATGCTGCGCAATGCGCTCCACATCACGGCTGGCGACAAGCCGGTTGAGATCCGGCGCGGGTTTGCCCGCATCCGCATAACCATAGCCCTGCGGAATCATTTTCGGACGGAAATCTTCATCTGGCAGATAAATGACATACGGCTCAATCAGCTGAGAGTCCGCAGCGTTCAGGAAATGCCGAAGTGAAGCCGTTGTTTTCAATGCTTCGCTTTTGTCCAACATGACTTGAGGCGTAGCTCCCCAAGCCGAGAGTGGATTGAAAATGGTCGACAGGCTGATTTCCCGAATCGATTTGCCATCTGATCTCGGTGTTTTCCCGGCATGCCTTGCATCGATTCTTCCGCCAAGATCCTCGATCCAATACGCATAGCGGATTCGGTTTGCCGACGCATCCGTCCGTTGCATTTCCGTCCATCTTGCGAACGGAATGTTCCGATCATGCGGGGTTGGGTCGATCAGCGGTTCCGATGCTGCGGCATGGCGCGTGACGTCATCTTGAACCTCACGAACATCGATGGCACCACCGCCTGCGGATTTGCGTGATCCTTCACTGAAGAGCGGGACCAACTGCCATTTCCCGCTCTCAAAAACTCCTGCATAGCTGAGGAAGCGCTCCCGATTCCCATCCGGCCTCTGATCCGCGAAACCCTGTGAGCGAGCCGGGGCGTCGATACGGAATATCAATGAATCGTCGCGCCCGGCGGCCTCACTCAGAACAGAGATGGCTTCGGAAAGTCCGCTCTCCAGCGCCAGCTCGGCACGTGTTGAATCCGCATGGCTGGCGGATGATTTTCGCTCAAGCCTGGTGACAGCCATCAGGCAGATCAGCAGCAGGAGCAGGCTGCCGATCGTGACCAGCGTGATCGGCAGACTGAACCCTTGTTGCGGCGGCTTGTTCACTACGGTTACCATTCTGTTAGATCGAAGGTGTGGCTGAAGGTTCGGATATGTGGCAATTCATCTGGATTGGGCGAGTCCGCAGCGCGTGACCAATCATCTCCGTTGGAAAACCCTTTCGTTGCGGCTTCGTCGATGAGCTTCAGCCGCATCATAAGCCTTTCGGCAGGCACCGGTGATGATTCATCCCATGTTTCGAGCTTTTGGGTTGAGGGATCGAAATAAACCGGAGTCATCGAGAAACCGAGCACCTGCTCCAATACGATTTCATCCGTTTCGGGTTCTGGCTCGGGACGTAAGGACGGATCATCGCCCTCCAGTATCCGCTGTGTTCCCGCTGGCCCGATGCATTTTCTGAACAATTTCTGACTGATGCTCCCGTTCGCTTCCTCAACCTGATGCAGGTAATAAAAATACGTGGCGAGATCTCCCGGATCGCCGGCCTTCTCCTCATGTGGCGATACCAGCCGAATCCAAGCGATCCGGTCCGGTTTGCCGCCGGAACACATCAGCGGAGAGCCCGGCAGGCGTGTGGATAGCTCATGTTCCAGGAGATGAATCAGCGCGCGCGCTCCGGACATCTGGTCCGTATTCCGCCGCGCCATCGCGAAACTCCTTGCGCTCTGCGCCGCCAGGATCGCAAGCGTGACCAACAGGATGGCGGAGATCCCCATGGTGAGAAGCAGCTCAACCAATGTGAACCCGTGTTTTGCGCATCCTTTCATGTTGCCACTCATTGCTTTGCGCCGCGCGTGGCCAGGTATTCGTAAGCTCTCTTGTTGCGTTTCCCCTCCGGTCCGTTCGCCGGCTGTTGGACGCTGATACGGATTCTTGCACGTTCAGTCGCAAGCGGACCTGCCTGCGGACTCTCGTGATGCTCGGCATCAATGCGGACCAGATAGACGGCTTGGGATATCGGCGCTCGGATGGATTCGCCATGTTGATCGTATAGCAGTTCCAGATGCTGGCCGGGCGAATCCCGGACAGGAAAAGGAAATGCCTGATCGATCCCGGATGCCTGATCTCCTGAGGCCCACTTCATCATGAGACGTTGTTGAACATCCCGCACGATCCAGTTTGCGCGTGTATCAAGTTCCGCTGTCTGGCGAGAGCTCAGCGTCGATCTCGTTGCGACAAGAATCCATGGGATCGCAAATCCCATGATGGCCAGCGTGATAAGGACTTCCGCAAGGGAAAAGCCCCGCTGGCAAGGTTGGAACTTTGGCATGGGGATCATGGGCGCATTCCTCGGGCTTTTGCGCTGAATCTGTTGATGATCAACCGGTCATCTTCAAGGTGCGAACCGTTCCGCCCCACCGTCATCAAGATGGGAACCCCTCCGGGCGGATAAACAATCTGGCCATTCGGTGAAAACACGATGAAATGACATTCGATGTCCTGTTGCCGCCACCGGATCCTGAGGGTGTGTTCCAACTCCGTGACGGTTGGGTGGCTTGAGTCCGAAGATGGAGAAGTTCCGATCTGATACGGTTCTGGCAGAAGGGTCCATGATTTGAGCAGAGCTGCGGGTTCCGCCGCCACATACGTTCCGCCCTCTAGACGAACCTCAACGGATGACATCGCATTGCGCAGGGATCCGCGTTGCCTGTCTCGCATGGGAATCACCAAAGCGGTCGGATTCCGCGATGCGATCGCGTGAGCGCGCGCCTGTTGCAGTTCCGCCCTGATCAATTCACGACAGGCCTGTTTGCCATGTAGCTTGGATCCGCTCCATACAGGAACCGCGATGGCTGCGAGAATGGAAATCACACCCATGACGATCAGCATTTCGATGATGCTGAATCCTCCGCAAAGAGGATCGTTGAAGACGCATCTGCTCGAAGCGCGAGCATACGCGCCGGGTAATGGACGGCCGGATAATGAAAACATGCGGGGGGCGCGCGGATTGTTTTTCTGTTAGGAAAAAAATGCAATCGGTTTTTTCATTGGCTTGTGTTTCCGAATGATCCTGCCGACTCCTTCCGGATAGCATGAGCTGGAATCCATCGTCGTTTCCCGCCTTCACGACGGGGATCAATCGTCTTTCCTGCCGCCATCGCGGAGATTTGCTGCAGATCCCCGTGCATTCGCAGGGCCGCGGAAACAAGTCGCAGCCTCCAGCCAAAGAAATCCCGCCCGTCATCTGACGAATCCATTCCGGGCGAGATCCCTGTGAGACGTACGTGCTCCGCATGATGAAGGCCGCGACCGAAGCAGATCTCAGCGATGAGCTGATAGTCTGAAGCCTTTGATCGTTACGCCCCTGCTGCCCTCTTGAAGCTCGAATTCCAGCGTGTTTTTACCAGCGGAAAGATGAAGTTCAACCGCATCGGTCTGCTGCCAGAGGCCTTTGGTATAAGGAACGGGGGTTTCAATGGCTTTGCCATTGACCGAATAGATGAAGTTCTGGCCGGTTTGGGCGGTGGCGACCTGCGCACCCAGCCGATAGGTGCCTGCTTGCGGAACTTCGATTTCGTAGGAAGCCTTGAAGCCACCTAAAACATGGATTTGCATCCCGGTATCGATGCTTTTCATCGTGCTGGCTTTGCCGGATGCCTTGGCGTGGGCAACTGCCGGAATGAGGATGATGCCATCCGGGCCGACCGTGATTTTCTTGTCCGCTTCGGTTACGGCGGCAGTGACGAGTTTTTGTTCTTTCTCGTTTGCCTCGCCGAGTTCCTGACCCAGAGGCCCGAGTGCGACGGATGTTTCCGATAGCACCAGAGAGGAGAAAAAGGCCATGCGGCTCCAAATCCCTCCGGTGACTTTCTTCCTGTCGTTGTATGCAGGCTCTCCGAGCAGTCGGCTCACCCATTGGGCGCGAAGGACCTTGAGATATTCATCGGCATGGGCACGGGCTTGCGTCTCGAGTAAGAACTGATTTCCGCTCATGGACACCTCTTCCTTATCCCACCAACTGGCTTGGAATCCCGCACCGAGGTTCACGACCCATCCTTTGGGCGTCCAATGACTCAAGGCGGCATGGGCCTTTTGGGTGACACCCCAAGTCGGAATCCCGAAGCAACGCAGTATGAAGCGACCGAAAAACGCACGCCGGCCGCAAACCCCTCCGTTCATGATGATGTTTTGGTATGGTTGGAGCTCGGGGCGGTCATATTTGACGTTTTGCGAGCCGTAGGGAACTTCCGTCCTGACTGCAGCCACATATCTCCAACCATAGTCGGCATTGTAGATATGGTCCGGACGGTAAGTGCGGAGCATTTGACGTCCCCATGTCAGGAACTCATCAGGTGCGTCGCAATTCACAACGTGGCGGTATTCCCAAGCGGAAAACGTCTTGAAGGCAGGATCCAGTTCTCCATCGAGGTATGCCTTTTCGTAATGGAGGTAGCGCTTTACAGGATCGACGTTTTGGGGCGCATCGGTCTGGCTTTTTGGGTTTCCCTGGGCAATGGGGGAGGCGTGTTCAAGGCTGGTTCCCAAGGCGAGCCTGTAAAACATTCCCTCTTTGGCTTTGGCACTGGCTTTTTGGATCTGCGTGAAAATTTCCATCGCCTGACCGTATTTGCCGAAGCTCGCACCGCCGGCAACGAGCATCTCTTTCATGAGGGCCGGATCCGCCAGAAGTTTCTCAACCAAGGCGGCATGCTCCGGAGATTGCTGGCCGAATTTTGCGAGACCTTGCGGAGTGGCGTGGGAAATGATCACGAATTTGGAGAACTTCGCATCCAATCGATCCGATCCGATGATCGGTGTGATCTCGGACAAGATGGCATTTGCCGCTTCGCGTTCCTTCTTTTTGGAGGCTGCGAGAACGGCTTGAGCCGCATCATGCGCTTTTTTGAGCTCAGGCTCACGGGCTTTGGCGGCCTCGTAGGCTGCGGTTCGTTCCTTGAGGGCTTTGACACCTTCTTCCTTGTTCGCCTGCCATTCCGCAAGCTTCTTGTTCGCTGCTTCCCGGTCCGCATCGGTCGTGGCTTTGCCCAACGCCTCCTTGGCTTCCGCAATCCCTTTCTCCGCACCGCCGATCCATTTGTTTTTCGCGTGATCAATCAATGCTTTTCCACCGCCGATTTTACCGAGCTCAGCCTGCGCGGCATTGGCCTGATCAAGGGCTTGTTTGGCGGCTTCCGTTGCCTGTTCGAAGGCCGCCACTTTGGTGGCGGAGATAGTCGGGATGGCTTGCGTCAGCCCGGCTTTCAACTCGTCAAGCATCGCGGCATAGCGGGCCTGAAGATTCTGGCCTGCGGCCTCCAAGGCAACCGCCTCTGGTCGCTCTCCGGACTTGGGTTTCGCGGACAACGCGCCGACTCCAAGCACGAGGCTTGTGCTGATCAAAAGAAGGCTTGATGGGTTTTTCATAACAGCATGATTAACGCATGAAACCCGGATTTCTTTCAATGATCCATCCCTCACAGGGGTGCGATGGGATCGACACCAGCCGCAAGGACCCGTGGTAGGGCAGGAAGTCGGATTCGACGGCCATCCAGTTGATTCCGGCAACTCTTCAACCATGCAGGTCTCCTCCGCAGGCCCGATAAATCCCTGCAAGTGGCCAGTTACCGCTTGAATCCCGCATCAGGCGGCACTAAACCCGTCCCGCACATGGACGCTCGCCACGCTTACGAACAGATCCCGCTTTTCGCTGCCGGCATCTTGCTGGCTTTCTGGCTGATCGGGTTTCATGGGCTGATGCTCGCCAAACCGGCCATGGTTCAGGGGTATTTGAAAACATTTCCACGTGACGTGATGGCGGGCAGAATCATTCTGGGTATCGGCATGCTCTGGTTCTGGCTTTTGGTGGCTCCCGACGGTCTCGGAAAACTCAGTGCCTTGCAGATGGATTTGGGAGAATTCAACAAATCCAAGCCATTGCTGCGCCTGCTTGTGCCTGCGGCAGCCGTGGCGGTGGCGGTGAGTGTGCGCGATTTCCTCGCGGTCAGGGCTCTGGGTCTGCTGGGCCTGATGATTGCCGCCCCACTGCTCGAATCGGCCTTTCTCAAAGATCCCCAGAGCCGCCTTCTGGTTCCGGTGTACGCTTACGCGCTGCTAACCACATCCATGTTCATGGTGGGAATGCCTTTTCTCTTTCGCGATGCCGTCACATGGCTCAGTGCCAAAAACCAACGGTGGAACGCCTGCGCCATGGCGGGGCTTGCCTACGGAATCGCAACCCTGACCTGTGCGGCTCTTTTCTGGAGACATTGCTGACCCGTCAGGATTTTGTCGCTTTCCTGATCGTGACAAAACGATAGCTGCCACTGCCCAGCTGCATGCGATAAACCTTCGGGCCGGATTCCAAGCGCTTGATTTCCTTCCAGCTGTCCAAAGATTTTCCGCCTTCGGTCAGAATTTCATCCGCACGCGCCGGAATTTCCGCGATTGCTGTGGCTCCAACCGGGATCACAAATTCGAACACGCGTTCGTCGCCGTTCACCGACCAATTCGAAACAATTTCGCCGCGAATCGACCGGTGCGAGGTCTTGACCCAGTCAAGTCCGGTTTGGAGTTGCGGTTGAAGCAGGATGCGGTTGAACGCCACGGCGTCATCGGCGCATTGGATGCCGCCGAGCCAGCGGAAATACCACGTGGAGACCGATCCGAACATGGGGTGGTTGTGCGAGTAAGTGTTTTCCTCTCGCTCCCAATGTTCCCAGAGCGAGGTTGCCCCGTTGCTGAGCATCCATCGCCATGAGGGAAATGTCTCGCGATTCACCAGGCCGTAGGCCAGATCGCTGCGGCCATGTTTTGAGAGTTGATCGAGCATGATCCATGTTCCGTAGATCCCGGTTGTCAGTCGTGGCGCGTCCTCAAACGCCGTCAAACTGTCAACCAACCGATCGAAAACCGCTTGCCGACTTTCCTCCGGAACCGCACCGAAGCCCAAGGCAAACGCTTGGGTGGATTGCGCTCCGTCGGCGATTTTCCCGGTCACAGGATCCAGATAGGCCTTTGCCCAGGCGCTGGCGGATTCGTCGGCCATCTGATCCAGGCGGACGGCATCGGTTTCATTTCCCACCATGCGGCACAGACGCGCAATGCGACGGGCGCTGTCGATCAGCTTAGGGGTGAGATGCGCCGGAGTGCGCGCCGGAACAAGGGCCTCATGATCACCTAGGCCTTTCATCACCAGGCCATTCTGACGGGCGGCAGCGACCACATGGATCCAACGCAATGCGGCGGGCAGTTGCTCTTCTAACAGTTCTCGATCTCCGTAGTAACGATAGAGCTGTTCGAGCAGAAGGGGATGCACCATCGCCCAACCCACCCCGCAGTAATCGATCCCAACAAAGGGAGCGGTGTCCGTGAGACGTCCATCCGGGCGCACGGCATCCCCCCAGTCGCGAACGGTTTTGGCATAAAACCCGGCCATGTTGAAATTCATCATGAAGGCCTCGCTGGTGGCGACAATGTCACCGCCATAGCCGAAACGCTCGCGGTGCGGGCAATCCGATTGTACCGTCATGATGTTGGAGAGAAACGTCCGGCGGGTGATTTCCTGGATTCGGTTCAAGTCCGGGTTTGAACAGGAAAACGACCCGGCACTCGGGACATCCGTATGCAGGGGAAACGCGCGGAAATCCTCAGGCCTCGGCGGTTCAGGAAGACCGGTGATTTCCATATAGCGGAATCCATGAAAGGTAAAACGCGGGACGAAGACTTCCGTGCCCTCGCCGCGTGCGATGTAAACATTCTGCTGCCAAGCGAACTCCGGTGCGCCGGGGCCTCCTTTGGGAACCTTGGTCCCATCCGGACCGTCCTTCATCCCTTTGATTTGTCCGGCCGTGCTGGTCAGGAAATTCAGGCTCCCGTCCGGATTCAACAACTCACCAAACCTCATCACCATTCTGGTTCCGGCGGGAACATTCATGGTGATTTCAGGAACGCCGGTGAAGTTTACGCCGAAGTCAATGATATGGACTCCGGGTTGGGGAGAGGTGATGGTTCGGGCGAGGATGGGTTCCTGTTTTCTAACAGGCTGCATGCGCAGAGGCATCAGCGGCTCAAGAGGATGATCGGTGAGCCGGACGGCCTTCCAGTCCTCGTCGTTGAATTCCACCAAATCCCAACCGGCCGGTTCGAGCCGGGCATCGCGCTCCTCGCCGAGGTAGATGCTGTTTCTGAGCGTCGGGCCATCCGCCATTTTCCAGCCCTCACCGCTTTTCACCGTGGTGCTCGATCCGTCCGGATGATCCACCACAAGCAGAACCATCGCGCGAGGACGGCCCGTCGGAATGGAATCGCGAATATTGCGGTGGCTCCACATCCTCAGCGGAAGCGGGTTATACCAGCCGTTGCCGAGCATCAGTGCCAGACAGTTCGCGCCTTGGTTGAGCTGCGCGGTGACATCGTGGGTGCGGAACAGGATCCGCTTGTCAAAATGGGTCCATGCGGGGTCAAACACCTGATCGGCAACCGGACTGCCATTGATATTTGCCAAGCCCAGTCCCAATCCGGCGAAATGCAGGCGGGCGCGGGTGATGGGTTTGGAAAGATGGAATTCATGCCGCATCAGAGGGGCGGGATCCGGTTTGTAAAAATCCTCATCCCGTGAGGGGCTGGTTTTGCCATCATCCATCCAACGCGCGCCTTGCCAGTCGTTCACCGTTGCCGGTGCGACCTCCCATGTTGCAATCGCACTCCATGAGGACAAGTTGCCCGCCGCATTCCACCATCTCACTTGCCAACAGGCACGATCGCCGGCGGCAAGTGGTTTGCCGTCATAGCGCAGCCCAGGCATGTCACCGGCAAGCACGTTTCCCGAGTCCCACAAATCGGCCTGGTTGGATTCGAGCATCTCTTTGCTGGAAGCCACACGGACTTGCCATGCGCCCGGCTTGTCACCGCGCCTGCTGCCGGTGAGCTGCCAGGTCAGAAACGGCCGCATGGAAGCTCCCAGCGGATCCGCGGCGCCATCGCAGCGGAGCTCAATCGGAGCAGCAGCCGTATCAGAGGGCTGTTCAGGCATCAGGATAACGCGCGCTGCCAACACGGCGATCAGGGATAGCGAAAAGACGACGGTTTTTCGATGTTTCATGGGTTTGCGCAAAGCCTGAAACAGCGATCGCCACTTGCCAAAGGTTTTTTGAATCGAAAATTCCACGAGCGATGCAGGAGGAACTGCGTGTGTCATGCGAGATCGGACCATTTGCCGTTGAACTTTTCAGAATGTATTTTAGATAGTGGAGTCATGATTGAATCTCATTCCCTCAACCGCCGTCAATTTGTCCGACTCGGAACCCTTGCGACGGGTGCCGGGCTATTTGCCGGTCACGCTTCCGCCGCGTCCGACGTCACCGCTCCGGCATTGCCGAAATTGCCTTATGCGTATGACGCTCTCGAGCCGCATTTCGATACCCGCACGATGGAAATCCATCACGGCAAGCATCATGCCGCCTATGTGGCAGGCCTTGCCGATGCCCTCACCAAGGCACCGAAATATGCGACGACCGAACTTGCCGCCCTCCTCGGCATGATTCCGGAAATTGCAGACGATCCCATACGCAATGCCGTCCGCAATCACGGTGGTGGCCACTGGAACCACAGCTTCTTTTGGGAAACTCTCGCCCCTGGGAATCGATCCGGCGCACCTGCCGGAAAACTGGGCGCTGCGATCCAATCGACCTTCGGATCGACAGACGCATTCAGAAAAGCATTTGCGGAGGCTGCGACCAAGCGATTTGGCTCAGGCTGGGCATGGTTGATCCTGCAGAACGGAAAACTGAGGATTACGAGCACGCCCAATCAGGACAATCCTCTGATGAAAGGCGTCGTTCCGGATTCCGATCTCGGCAAACCCATCCTCGGTCTGGATGTCTGGGAGCACGCTTACTACCTTCACTACCAAAACCGCCGTGCCGATTTCATCACCGCATGGTGGAACGTCATCAACTGGGCAGAAGTGTCGAAACGTTTCGAGCAGGCATGAGGTGATGATGCGGGATTCCCGGCGAGCGGTCCGCTCACGAAACGCTTCGGTTTTGTTGGCGGATCACCCACGAGGCCAGCAAGCAGCATCCCAGGCTCACCGCCAGCAGGATCGACCCGCAATATTTCATCGTCTCGATCTGCCCGGGTTGCGTGACGCCGGATCTTCCGCGCTTGTCCGGAGCCTGTCTTGAAAAATCGGTTTTTCCATAAAACGGAATCGGTTTTTCCAAAGACAGGAAAACATGTTTGGGTTCCTTGTTGCGATAGTCATTTCGGAAGGTCTCCGCCTCCCGAACAAGCAGGTCGATCCGTTCATTCACAAACCATTGGTAGGTCGGCCGCACATCTTCGCCTTTCGGCCAGACTTTGATGGTGGAGATTTCAATCGGCGTGCCTTCACTTGCGATGCGGCGAATTCTTTTCACCAGCTCCCTCGCTTCCTTCACATCCCGCGCGCCGGAGGCCAACAGCCTTCTCAGTCCCTCTTTGACCATTTCAAAGCTCTCAAGTTGCTTCGCATCCGCCTCGAAATCATGGTTGCGGAACCGATCGATTCTGCGTTGCAGGCGGATGCGCTCGATCTCAAAAGGATTGCGCGTGGCTTGTCCGATGAGCATGCCCTCAAAGGCATAGCGAAGCGGCATGATTTTGGCAGGCACGGGCACGCCTCCGCAATCGCGCTCCAATTTGACCTCATCGAACAAGCCGCGGTTCATTTCTTTGAACGGAACAAGCGCACCTGCCAGCAGCATTTGGGGAACCAACAACAGCGGCACTGCCGTTAGCGCGGCTCTCTCGGTGCGGACCAAAGAGGAAACCAACAGCGCCATTCCCGTACCCGTGAGGGCGGTCAGGGTCATCCAGATCCAATGATAAAGCAAAACCCCCTCGATCTCCAAAAAGTGATTTCCTACGAGCAGATAGAAGAAACATTGGACCGCGCCGACCAAACCAAGCGCGAGAAACTTGGAGATCACATAAGACCATTCTCCGGGTTGGCAGTTGCGTTCACGGCGCAATACGGGACGGTCGCGAAGAATTTCCGCCGCGGAATTGGTGAGCCCCAGGAACATGGCGACAGTCACACTGAGAAACAGATAGGCGGGGATATGAAGGGCGGTGGAAAAATGATAGGGGCCGGACGGAGATGACCGCAAGGTGATGGAGATCAGTGCGGCCAGGATCGGCGCCTCGAGGAACGTACTGTAAAACGTGCCCCGGTTTCTGAGTTTCGAAAGCAAGGAACGCTGGAAATGCGTGCTGAAAATCCGCACCACTGACCGCCTCCTGCGCGAAGGATTCGGGGGAATGGGAAGTTCCTGCCGGCATTCGGCCTCATCCAAGCCGGCCGGTGGCGCATCGATCTGCAGGGATTTCAAAAGTGAAATGCTTTCAAACCTTTCCTGCCAGAAATTCGGGGGGAACCTGCGCGTTGAGCCCCCACCGACGCCATCGGCAATCGCATTCAGAGGCGTCTCAAGAATATCGAAAACAAAATCCGCTCCCAACGGGGTTTTCGCAAGCAGGGAGGGATGGGAAACACCCAGCTCTTCACAGGCATCGCGGAAATAACCGACCATTTGTGCAGGCGTTCCGAAAAAGGCGATTTTCCCGCCGCCATCCAATAACAGCACTTTGTCAAACAGCCTCAGCACGCTTGCGCCGGGGCGATGCAGTGAGGCAATCACAATTTTTTCACGTGCCAGTGCCCGGAGCGTCTCGGTCACATGTTCGGAGTCCTTTGATGAAAGCCCGGAAATCGGCTCGTCGAACAGGAAAACTTCCGCACGGCTGCCCAGATCAAGACCCAAATTGAGTCGGCTTCGCTCACCTCCTGAAATGGTTTTGTCTCCGGCGGAGCCGACCCTCCGGTGAGCGATGGCTTGCAAGCCCAGCTCGGCCAACATGCTGTCCACTCGCCTGCCATGCTCGGCCATGCCCAGGCCGGGGCGGCGGATCATGACCGCATGCCGCAGATGCTCGCGCACGGTGAGTTGCGGATTGAGCGCTTCCTCCTGTGGCATGTGCGCAATGAAAGGAACCAGATTATCGCGATGATCGTAGAGCGAGAGCCCGTTGAGTTTGACCTTCCCGCGAGTCGGCTCCAGCTGTCCGGAGAGCGCCGCAAGCAGGGTGCTTTTGCCACTGCCGCTGGGGCCCAGGATACATAGCATCTCGCCGCGCCGGATGGAAAAATTGATTTGGTCCAACGCCCTGGAGTGTTTTCCGAAATCATGCAACAGGCCCTCGACTTCAATCGCTTCGATCTGGGTGCGCTCCTCTTCGAGAAATCCCTCGGAAAAACGACACCGTACCGCCTGACTGCCGGAGAGCCGGATCAATGCGCCGTCAGACAGGCTCGCATACTGCCGCACTGGCAAGCCATCGACCAAGATCGGCCCGTTGCACTCGCGGATTTCCAGATCACCCGTTGCACGTTCCCCGTCGTAACGGATGAACAACACCGTGCGCGGCGCGAGTTTTCCGCCGAGCAGCAGATCCTCCCTCCCCAAGGCCGTGGCATCATTTGAAACCAGATACTCCTGACGTTCGGCGGCCAGTCGGAAGCGCCTGCCGGACTGCAATGCGCGTTTCCGCAGGTTGTTCACTGTAAGGCTGAACCCCATGTTGCCGATGATGCGTTCGTGATACTGGCAATCGACCCTCTGGCCGGCTTGCAAGGTGGGATGGCCCGCGATGTGGAGTGTGGTTTTTGCCAGCACTTCAACTTCCGCATGCAAGCCGAAACGGACGCACAACTCACTGTGTCGTGAGCGCGTTCGCTCGGCGGTGATCCCCTCCGGACCGGCGGCAAGGTAAATGGCGGGGCGAATTTTGATCTTACAGGCATCGAAAAAGAAATTCAGATCATCGAAACCAAGCGTCCAGCCCTGGATGGCGAGCTCCTGCCTTTCCCGCATGCGCAGGAAGGCTCCCGGCAATAGGGATTTTCCACGCACCCACAGCGGGCTATCGCCCGTGTTGCGGATCAGGACCAGGGTGCCGGCACGATAGACGCGGAACTGCTGATCTCCGGCGGCGGGCGGCAACGTCACATCGGCGAGACGCTGCCCGAAAATCAGGCGCTCGAAGGGCAAGGAATCCCGCCCGGCAGGCGGATCGTCGTTGCCACCCATTTCCTTGAGGATGGCGCTACCCACCTCGGGCCTTCCAAGCCGACGCATGAAAACCTCGAAGCTCGAGCGGCTCCGCTCGGATCTGCCGGACGCATCCACGAGAGTGAAAAGCTGCAAGCCGATCGCAAGCTTGTCGGTCTCGTCCAGGCTTTTGCGCAGTTGTGCGGCCAAGCCTTGCAGCGGCTGCGGAGCTGTCACCGCCCGCTGCAAACGCCGCGCCAACCACGCATGATCCACATCCGGAAACGCACTACGCAGCATGTCCAGAATAAGGTCGGCCTCAATGTTGCTCAAGACGTGATCCAGGGTCGCAAACGCAGCAAAGGCATCAATCAGCGCACCCACCTGGCTTTCCGCCCGCTTGGCCACTCCTCCAAATCTGCCGAGGAACGGAGCCAAGGAAAAAGGATAACGCTGCCAGAACCCATCACGCGGACGTTCGGTCTGCGCCACCGGGCTCTCCTCTTCATCTGGTTCTCGCTCCATCACTCGCCCTATTTCCGCCCATCACCGCAGGGTTTGCAACACGCTTATCATTCAAAAATCTCGACATCCCGCAGATTTGACGTTTCAACATGGGAAATGGAACAACCACCCGCACTCAACCCAGAAGAAATTTCCGCCCTCGCCGCAAAGCAATATGCTCACTTGGCGGATCCCCAACCCGTCAAGGTCCTTGGCATCCTGCATGTGATTTTCGGGGGAATCGGTGCAATGGGCACGCTCTGGGCTATTTATGTGCTCCTGGCCGGGAATCCGTTCATGAAAGCGGGCGATGCCGGCATGATCGCAATCCAGAAACAGATTGAGAAAGAAACCATGGCATACACGGCCATCGGCACCGGATTTTCCCTGATCGTCACCGTGCTGATTTTGATCGCCGGGATCCAGCTCCTGCAGAAGCGCAGAACTGCGCTGAAATGGTCCAATTCCTACGCCTATGCCTCCATCGGTACGAAGGCCATCAATCTGGTGCTCAGCATGATGATCATTGTTCCGATGACAAAGAAGATCATGCAGGAAATTGCCGGTGCAGGCGCCGGCGCCATGCCGGGTGCGATGGGTAGCGTGATGTACGGCTCAATGATCGGCGGCTTTCTGATCAGCATCATTTACCCCGTTCTCGCGCTGATCCTCCTCAATCGCCCCTATATCAAGCAATGGTTTGCGAACCAGAGGGCGTGAGGGGTTTCCCATGAAACTGCTCAAGCTGCTCGCAAACCTCGGTTACGGCTCACGCAAGGAAGTGGACAAACTCCTGCGCAGCGGAGCCGTCACCAACCTCGAGGGCGTTCCTTACCGGCCAAAAGACGATGCCAACCCTGCTGAGGTTCTCGTCTCCGGCGAACCAGTCGATCCGTTATACCCACTGAGCATCGTGCTCAACAAGCCATCCGGCTTCACCTGCAGCACCGAGGATCCGGGCGACACCGTATACGATCTTCTGCCCCCGCGCTTTTCAAGCCGCAACCCCGGACTCAATCCGGTGGGTCGGCTCGACAAGGACACTACCGGCATGCTATTGATGACCGATGACGGAGCTTTTCTCCACCGCGTGATCCATCCCAAGTCCGGTTGCCTGAAAGTCTATCGGGTTTCACTGGATCGCCCGCTCAACGGCAACGAAGCTGTCATGTTCGGTTCCGGAGAAATGCTGTTAGAAAATGAAACCAAGCCGCTTCTTCCCGCGGGCTTCGAGGCCATCGGTGAGAAAGAAGCCCTCGTCACGCTGCATGAGGGCCGTTACCACCAGATCCGTCGCATGTTCGCAGCCGTCGGCAACCACGTGCTCGCTCTCAGGAGGATTTCCATCGGCGGGCTCAAGCTGCCCGAAGATCTGGAGGAAGGCGAATGGAGGGAACTTTCCCGCGAGGAAATCCAGCGCTTGCTCGGAGGCGCTCCGAAATCATGATCACATTTTCTTGGCAAAGGCGATGGAATCACCCTAATTCCGCGCACGATGTTTTCCCAAGCACCTCTTGAATGGCCGGATCAGGTCGAGTTGTTGATCGATGAGCTGGAGGCCGAAGCTTCCGAACGCGAACTCACCCGTGAGGAGCGCGCGCTGATGGATGTGTACGAAACCATACCGATGTTGGAGAGCAGCGAATGCCTGCATGAGTTCTGGCAGGCAGGCATCAATCACCAGCGGGTGATCAAATCCTTCGACATGATTGGCGCATCGATTCTCGTGGACGCGTTGAACGCCAGCCAATGGTGTCAAACCCGCCCCTCGGATCGTGAAGATTACAGTGAAACCGAGGCTGATTACCTTGCGGAAATCGAAGAGGACGTTCCCGCCGGAACGGATGAACTCGTGGATTTGGTGCTGGATTTCATCGCCGATGAACTTGGATGAAAGGCATGCGTCTCGCCAGCGCCAGACACACGCAGATCAAGCGCTGAAACGCTTCGGCTGGTCAGGACCTCGGGTCGATTCGGGCTGGCAAAGCCGGAGGCGGCCAAGCGAGACGAACCATGGTGGATTTTACCATTTTTCGTGGTTTCAAGTTCGCAAAACAATTAAAGTTGGACCATGTCGAACGGTTCAAACCGCTATCATGGAATCCTCAGCCACCTCCCGTCTGTAACGAGGGGATTGCTTCTGCTCAACCTCGCCATCTATTTCACGGATCTGTTGTTGTTCGATCATGCCATTCGCTCGCAAGCGAAGTTTTCGATTCCCACCGCGATCGGAGGGCTGAAAGTCTGGCAGTTCATTTCCTTTCAATTCATGCACGGCAATGTCGGTCATCTGCTGATGAACGGAATCGGACTGTATTTCTTCGCGCCTGTGGTGGAGCGGGCCTGGGGCGGGGTGAAATTCCTCGGCTTCTATCTGATCTGCGGGATCGGCGGCGCGACGGCCTTCTGCCTTCTCGCCATCGTGGGAATTCTCCCCGAAGGCGCCACACAGGCAAGCCTCGTCGGAGCTTCGGGAGGAATCTACGGGTTGGCAATGGCGGTCGCGGTATTGGCTCCGCATGCGCGGGTGCAACTGCTGTTCCCTCCCATCACGCTCAGCATGCGCCAGTTGGCGCTTGCAATGGTAACCGTTGCGGTCGCCGTCATCCTATTCCATTGGGGAAACAATGCGGGCGGAGAAGCCGGACACCTTGGTGGCGCTGCCGTTGGCTTCCTACTCGCCAAAAGGGGTGCGGTTCTCGGTTTGACCACACGCAAACCATCCAAAAAATCCGCGCGCTACATCGAAGCGAAAATCCGGCCCCGCACCGTGGTCGATTTGCGCGCGGAATCTCACCTGGATGCCATTTTGGACAAGATCTCGCGTGAGGGGTTCCAAAGTTTGAGCGAAGACGAGCGGGATTTGCTTCACCGCGAGGCAAACAAAGGGCAGGATTAAACCATGACAGATGAGGAAATGATTCACGGCGTGGCGGCCGGGCAACAAGTGGCAAGATTGCGCGCGGTGATGCATCGCCTGCGCGCGCCGGGTGGTTGCCCATGGGATGCGGAACAAACCCATGAATCGATCATCTCCAATCTCATCGAGGAAGCCTACGAGTGCGTGGATGCCATCCGCAGCGGTGACGACATCCACCTCAGGGAGGAACTGGGCGACCTCTTGTTGCAGGTCGTTTTCCATAGCGAGATCGCCGAGGGAGAAGGCCGGTTCGATCTCGATGAAGTCGCACGTGACATTTCAGAAAAACTGATCCGTCGGCACCCCCATGTCTTTGGGGATGTTTCTGCGGAAAATTCGGATGAGGTTCTGAAACGCTGGGACGAGATCAAACGCCGAGAGAAAGGTGAGCGGGAGGTTGCTCATCTTCATGGGGTCGGCAAAGGCCTGCCAGCCCTGGTGCGTGCGGGAAAGCTGTTGAAAAAAGCGGCCAAAATCGGGTTCGACTGGCCTCAAGAATCTGATGTCGTCGCAAAAATCCGCGAAGAATTGGGCGAACTTGAAGCCGCCTTGGAATCTGAAGGACCGGTTGCTGTTGAGGAAGAGCTGGGCGATCTGCTCCTCGCGGTCGTGAATCTGGCCAGATACCGCAACATCGATCCCGAAGTGCTCATGGCCGCGGCCAACAAAAAATTTGAACGTCGTTTCGCAGCCATGGAACTGGAACTGCAACGCACCGGAGCCCCCCTCGGACAAGCAAGCCTGACCGATATGCAAGCCGCGTGGCATCAAATCAAAACACGTTCCTAATACCCGGAATTCCCGGCTTCAGAATTCCATTCTGACACGTCTTTTCGATTGCCTGATCAAAAAGCTTTGTTAGCTTCGACAACGTTTTGCTGGGAAAGATGATGAGTACGACGCTTGAATTTCCTGTGCTAGTGCTCAACCGGTATTGGCAGCCGGTTCACACTTGCTCGGCGCGTCGTGCCGTGCACCTTCTTTGTCTCGGGCACGCTCAGGTGGTACAGGTGGATGGGGAGGAAAAATACTCGACCCACGATCTCGGCTCATGGATCGTTTATTCGGGGCGTGCCGCGGACGATGAGATGATCCACAGCGTCAGGCTCGCGCTCAAAGTGCCGAAAATCATCGTTCTTGCCATCTATGACAGGCTACCGAGGCTCGAGGTCAAGTTCACCCGCCGCAACGTTTTTGTCAGGGATCAGTTTACCTGCCAATATTGCCGCCAGGTTTTGCCGGAGCAGAAACTCAATCTGGATCATGTCATCCCGCGTGACAAAGGCGGCAAAACCACATGGGAGAATATTGTCGCCTCCTGCGTGAGGTGCAACACCCGCAAAGCAAACAAGCTCCCGCACGAGGCAGGCATGCACCCGGCCAAAAAGCCGATCGCTCCTCGCTGGCGTCCGCTCTACGGCCTGTTAGAACACGGACTCAGCGATGAAAGCTGGGACCATTTCTTGCAATACAGCAGCAAAGACCGCATGTCGGCATGACCCCGAGGTCACGTGATCCCGCATGGATTCAAGCAACCCCGGACCTCAAGCTGATCGGCTTGTCGAGAATCTCCTTGAGCACAAACGCGTTTCGGATCTCGGCAGGATGTTTCAGCCGCTCCCGCAAGCTGCCCGAAACGGCTACCGCAGCACCTTCGCGTTTCGCAGTCTCGGCGGCCTCGGTTTTTCTTTTTCTGGTTTCCTTGAGCTCGCGAAGTTGTTCGGAAATGGCCGCCTGGCGGGCAAGCTCGGCTTCAACTGCAGAGGCATATTGGGCCGCATGCGACTGAGTCGGCTGAGCGGGGGGGCCAGCCTGCTGTCGCTTCAACGTCGGAGCCGGATTGCGCTCGAAGCTGGGTTGTGGCCGCGGGCTGTTGGGCGGAAGCGGGGGAGGCACGGCTGGTCGCGCCTGACGGCGCTTGGCTTCCTCGACAAACTCCTCGTAATCCTGAGGCAGGGACTCCTCTTGGCGGTATTCCTTCTCGCGCTCCTGTTTCGCCTCTTGCGTGGATTTCCACCACTGCGCCAATGCGGCAGCGGCGACGGCGATGATGTAAATGTAGTCGAAGATGAAATCCATGTCTCAACCATGATTACTCGACCTCATACTGAACTTCAACCACCACTCGCACAATTTTTTGTTCCGGGGTGGCATCGTCACGATCTTCCACTTGGAACCACCCCTGCGAGGCGTAGCTGAGTTTTCCCAGTTCGGTCTGGGAATCTTTGGAAAATTGCTCGGCAGCAATCCGGGCGTTCTTGGTCGCTTCCTGGATCATCGCGGGCTTGATGTCATTGAGCTTGTCAAAGCTGAAACTCGGACTGCCCCTGCTGACAAGCATGACGTCCTTGTAAATCAGATCCGCCAGATCGGCCTGCGTGCCTTTGATCGCCTCCACCCGGGTGGTACGCAGCAGAACAGACTGGTAGCCGTTGTAGCGGAAAGGCGGCGGCGGGGCGTCCTTGTCACGAAGCTGCAGGCTCGTGTCGGTAAATGTCGGCGGCTGAACGGAAATGTCGGATTCCGAGAAGCCATGCTTCGTGGTAAGGAAATCGATCACCGATTTCGTATCTTTTTTGAGTTTTTCACTGAGCTCCACCAGATCGTTGCCGCTGCTTTGGAACCCGATCGTCCAGATGGCGAGCGAGGCGGGAACATGACGCTCCGCCAGGCCTTTGACCGAGATGCTGCGGTTCCCACTGTTGCGGTCGGCGATGCCTTTCCCGATAAAATACCCGCCCGAGCCCAACCCCAACGCCAACAGGAATCCCAAGCTGAAAAATCCTTTCATAGGACCATCCTACCGCAGCGCGGGGGCGAATCGAGGAAAATATCACGATTTCCAGCCGGAGACAACCAGGCTCTTGATCACCTCATCGAGCGTCGACAACGGGGGCGTGATGCTGGATTCGTTTTCCCTCAGCCATGCGATCGCCGTCTCCGCATACGTGGCGAAGTTCACGGAGAACTGATCGAATTGACCCATCGAGTGGCCAAGATGGATCTGATCCTGCGCCCTCGGCAGCCCGGCGAGGTCGAGTGGAAAGCTGGCGATGATCTGGCAGGAATCGTCTTCCGACATGCCGCTGAAAAGGTAATGCAGCTTCCCGAATGTCATGAGTGACGGTTCCGTGTTCCATTGTGCAATCATCCGGACTCCCGTCCCTCCGGCAAATCGAAGGCGTTTTTTGAGACAAACAAAGCCGAGGGATGCGTCCATGAAACAGGGAAGGCGCGGCGGACTCTCATCATTCATGGCGTCATCCACGCTCTTCCTTAACCCGGCAAGCACCTCGCCAACAGGGGTTTCCATGTGCCTGCCGTCTGTGAATGCAACCGCCCACTCGTCCGCTTTGTGAATCAAAATCTGCGGAGCGGTTGGGTCCGCACCCGCGTTTTCCCGCTGAAATGGAATCCCCGGAGGCAATGCGGACGGAAACCTCATCGCCCAGTGCTGGGGCCTGCATACGTAGCTGGGTTTCAATACGCGATGGCTATCCTGCCGATAGGCTGCCCACTCCTCAGGATGATAAACCGGCACCATGGCGATGTTCTCAATGATTGCCGATTCTCGCCAGGATTCCGGCACCGTCACACGAAACGGTCCCGCCTCGAGCATGGCTCCATGGGATTTTCTGTTCTCACCGCAACCCGCCAACCCGGTCAGGGCCAGCTGTATGAAATTCCTTCGCTTCATGATGTCACTCGCTTCCGAAGCATTCAAATCCGCCAGTGCGAAGCGATCTTTTTTTCCGATGGATGAATTCATCCCGCTCAAATTCATCCTGCTTGGGTGTTGAACTTTGGATTTTGAAATTTACCCTTCCTCCGTGCCCGCCACCTATTCATCCCATTCTCTTCCCGGTGGCCCGCGCCTCGCTCATGCCTGCCTGCCGGAATCGGAGTGCGCTGCGGTTTCGTTTTATCTGCCCGTCGGCTCGAGAGATGAAACGGGGGATTCCCCCTCAGGCCTGGCGCATTTCGTGGAACACATGGCGTTCAAGGGAACGGAGACCCGCACGGCCAAAGAGCTGACGCTTGCGATCGAATCGGGTGGAGGCCAGGCAAATGCCTGCACGTCGGAAGACCACACGGCATACGAGGCCCAGGGCGAGGCAGAGCTGATGCCCGTACTCATCGACGTCCTCTCGGATATGGTTTGGCATTCAACTTTCCCGGAAAACGAAATCGCGCTCGAGCGCGATGTCATCGAGGAGGAAATCATCATGATCCGTGAAACTCCGTCGGATCATATCGGCGATCTGTTGGCTTGTGCCCTTTGGCCCGGGCATCCCCTCGGACAGTCGATTTCCGGCTCACTGCAATCCATCGCCGGAATCGACCGGAAGTGCCTAACAGATTTTTCATGCCACCATCATTTTCGCAACGATCTGGTGATCGCGACGGCAGGACCGATGCGCCCGGAGGCCATCCTTGACATGCTGCTGCCGCATTTGCCAGACACGTTCACCGCCAGACCACCCCGGACGGCACAGCCTTTCATCCCCAGTCGGGAGATCATCGAACTGCGCCCGACCGATCAGCTGCAACTCGGCGTCGCGTGGCGCACACCCGGTCGGCTTGCTCCGGAGCGCCATGCCCTGCGGCTGCTCTCACTGATACTCGGTGAATCCTCCTCTTCGCGGCTATTCACCGAACTCCGCGAAGAACGCGGGCTGTGCTATCAGGTGGGTTCGGAGATCTCGTTGTTCGAAGATACGGGCGCGCTGCAAATCATCGCGGGACTGGATCCCGGATCTCGCCAGGAATCACTGGAGACGATCTTCAAGGAAGCCGCCGATCTTGCCGAAAACGGGCCGCGCGCCGGAGAGCTCGAGCGCGCCAAACACCTGGCGATCGCCCAATCCAAACTCGGCTTCGAATCCACTGCCGCTCACGCTGCATGGGTCGGCGAAGGCCTGTTGTTTTACGATCACATCCCCAGCCCGCAACTGGCACGGGAAAACCTGCTGCGTGTCACCGACGCGGAAATCCAAGCCATTGCCCGGCAGATCTTTGCTCAAAAACCCGCGATGGCGGAGATCCGTGCCCCGTCCCGTAACGGGTGAACAACCCATCCTCCGCCTCTTCCTGAGGTCCCACATTCAACATCCCCGGTCTCATGCCCTTACAACACTTCAGTCTCGAGCACCTGATCACTCTCGCCACAGGATTCCTGCTCATTGCGGGCCTGATCCTGTTCGCCAGGCGTTCCATACAAAAGCAACGCCACGCCACTGCGATCCTTGCGTTTTGCAATTTGATCTCGTACCCCTTCGCACTCTATGCGTGGAAGGATTACCCGCACTCGCTCGACAACCTTCTGCCATTCCATCTTTGCGATCTCGCTGCCATCGTGGCGGGGATCGCACTGATCACGCGCAAGCCCATCTTTCTCACCCTCACGTATTTCTGGGGTCTGGCCGCCACCACCCAGGCACTGATCACTCCCGCCATCGAGATCGGTCCGCCCGAGCTCCCCTTCATGCATTTCTTTTTCCAGCACTTTGTGATCGTCGCCGCTGCTCTTTATATTCCCATCGTATTGAAATGGCGCCCTGCACAACCTTGGTGGAGATCCCCAGTGATCGTGCTGGGCATTTCCATCGGCTATCAAGCCGCCGCGCTGATCATCAACTCCATCCTTAAAACCAACTTCGCGTTCGTCTCACACGTTCCGGAAAACCCGTCGCTCATTGACCATCTCGGCCCTTGGCCGTTTTATCTCTTCTCCATGCAAGGGCTGGCAATGGTTTTTTTCCTGTTGCTCGCATTGCCTTTCCGGAGATCCCCGGTTGCCGGGACATAGGGCGCTGATCATTCAGCTGGCGCCTCCTTGCCGGATTTCAGCAATCGGTTTCGGTTGAGCACAACATGATCCTTCGCATCGACCTGATAGGTCACCATGTTATGATGCTCATCAATTTCCACGATGCGGTAACCCCGCTTGGCTCCCCAGCTTCCGCCAACGTGGCTGTCGAAAAAATAACGCCGTTCATCGGAAACATACACTCCGGTCTCCAGATGATTGTGGCCATGGAAAACCGCACGCACGTTCGGGGTCGACTCCAACAGATCCATCACCGCCTCGCCTTTCGGCTGTTCGGTTTTATGATTGAGTCCGTGCGCAGGCCAGCCTTCGGCCTTGTGCGCACGCTGCGCAATGTGGATCATCACAAAGATAGCCGCCGCATCGCGATGCTGTTCCAGCTGGCTCCCGAGCCAAGCGATGTCCGCGGCAAGGTAGATGTTCGAGGTGGCAGGCGCGGAGGTATCCGCCATGATGAAAACGAATTCACCCATCTTGACCGAATGATTGTTCGGATAACCCCAAATCTTTTCCCAGGATTCGGTTGGCGAACCCGGCTGGGGATCGAGGTAATCGTGATTGCCCTTGATCGCGTAATAGGGGACTTCGAGCTTCGACAGATGCTTGTCGCGGAGTTGCAGGAGCATCGGTGAAGAATCATTGGTCAGATCCCCGTTGAGAAACAACGCATCGAGTCCTTTGCTTTTCTTTTCCGCATTCATCCATTCGACCATCTCCCCGGTCATTTCTTCAAAGGCCGTATTGGCCTGACCGTAATGCAGGTCCGATGCCACGGCGAATCTGCACCTGAGCTTGCTGCCGGCTCGCACGTCTTGCGCCGAAACCCAACGCGGCACCATTACTCCCGCTAGCGCTGCGGCAGCGCTCGCTTTGATAAAGCCACGTCTCGCATGTTCGGCCCTTCGCATGCTTCACCTACGCATTCGGAATGGAACAAATTACAAAACATGAGAGGGCCGTCGACGGTTTCCCATGAGGCGTTCGCAACGGAACATTCACTCATTCCCAAGCCCATGCATGAGCCTTCCCCCGGATCATGCCGTGTTCCAATCCAGCGCATGCGGTGTTGCCGCTCAGGTTTTCTCAGAGGATTGAGGGCGAACAAGCCGGATGGGAAGGGCGGCGTTTCCCATCGGAAGCCGGTTTTTTTGTTCGTAACTCCCCCGGATTTGCCAACAATGCGCGCCAATGAAACTCATCAACCCGAATTATTGCCATGGCATCCTGCGTACGACCGTTGCGGTTTGTATCACTGCGCTGAACGCCATCGCCCTGACCGATGAACCGGCGGCGAAAACCGAGGGCACGGCCAATCCGCAACCGCTTCCCGCCATCGAGGAGGAAAAGGCGATCCTTGCAAATATCAAGGCGCCCGAAGGCACCGTGACCCGGCTCTTCGCACGGGAGCCGGATGTCCAGGACCCGACCGCAATCACCTTCGACGACCAGAACCGCCTCTACATCGCGGAGACCCATCGCTTCGAGCGAGGGGTCGAGGACAACCGCCGCAACGTGTGGGTTGCCGATGACTACAAGCTCACCTCCACTGCCGAGCGTCTGGAGATGTTGAAAACTTACGCGGAGAAATTTCCGGATAAGAAGCCCATGGAGTATTTCACGAAATACTCCGAAATGATCCGCGTCATCGAAGACCGCGATGGCGATGGCAAATGCGACCATGCCACAATCTATGCGGACGGCTTCAACGATCCGCTTGATGGTACCGCTGCAGGCGTCATGGCGCTCGATGGAAAAAT
Source organism: Verrucomicrobiota bacterium (assembly GCA_041170385.1). Classification (GTDB taxonomy): domain Bacteria; phylum Verrucomicrobiota; class Verrucomicrobiia; order Verrucomicrobiales; family Akkermansiaceae; genus Luteolibacter. The sequence goes on from JBEAZA010000038.1 coordinate 42,706, forward strand.
CTATTTCGCCTGCATTCCGCATATCTGGCTACTGGAAGACAGCGATGGAGATCTGAAAGCCGACAAGCGTGCATCACTCCAGGAAGGTTACGGAATTTCTGTGAGCTTGAGCGGACACGATCTGAACGGCTTCGCCCTGGGCCCCGACAACCGCATCTGGTTCACAATTGGAGATCGCGGTTACAATCTGAAAACCAAGGAAGGTCGCCATCTCTACTCGCAATACGAAGGGGCTGTATTTCGGATGGAACGCGACGGGAGCAATCTGGAAGTCGTGCACACGGGATTGCGGAACCCGAAAGAAATCGCTTTCGACCGATACGGAAATGCCTTCTCGGTGGACAACGAAGCGGACATGCAGGACATGGCGCGCGTGGTTCATGTGGTGGAAGGAGCGCATTCCGGTTGGCAACGCGGACACCAGGCGTTCCAGAAATTCACCAACCTGATCCAAGGTACCAGCCGCCACGATACCAACTGGATGCGCGAACGCCATTGGGACATGAATAGCCCGCTGCGCCCGCGCGCCATCCTCGCTCCGGCGGGCTGGGTGAGCAAAGGTCCGTCGGGTCTCGCTTACAACCCCGGCACCGGCCTCTCGGAAAAATGGGACAACCATTTCTTTGTCTGTGATTTCGTCGGCGCAGGCAGCGCGGTCATCGGCTTCCGGATGGAACCGAATGGCGCGGGGTTCAAAGTCGAGCGGAAGGAAAATTTTGTATCCGGCATGCTCTGCACGGATATCGAATTCGGCTACGACGGCAAAGCCTATGTCACCGACTACGTCGGCAGCTGGCCGACCCATGGTTTTGGAAATATTTTCAGCTTCGAGGACCCTGCCGAAACCGCCAAGCCTGCGAGCAAGGAATTGCGTCAGCTTTTCGCCAACGGCATCGAGAAATTACCCGCCGACAACCTTGCATCGCTGCTTCGCCATCCCGACATGCGCGTCCGCCTTCGCGCCCAATTCGCCCTCGCGAAACATCCTGCGAATCGTGAGATCTTTGTCGCAGCAACGACTGAGAAAGAAGCCATCACCACCCGCCTTCATGGGGTTTGGGGGCTCGGCAACCTCGCGCGCTTAAAAAAAGATGATGCGTCCTCTCAATGCCTGATCCGTCTCCTCTCTGACATCGAACCCAGAGTTCGCGGCCAAGCCGTGCAGGCGCTTGGCGATGCGGGATACAAACAAGGACTGAGCCCGGTGACCAAGCTTCTGAAAGATCCCAGCGCTCACACCCGAATGCTCGCAGCCATCGCGGTTGGAAAACTGGGCAGCAAGCAAGATGTCCCAGCGCTGGCAGAAGTAGTCAGAGAAAACCAAGGGAAAGACGAATTCCTTCGCCATGGTGCGGTACAAGGCATGGTCACCATCGGAAATACCGATGCGATTTACGCCTTTGCCAAAGACACATCACCGGCCGTCCGCCTCACCGCCGTACTCGCATTGCGCCGGATGCAAGACGCACGCATCGGTGAGTTCCTGAACGACTCCGACCTCTCCATCGCTGTCGAAGCCGCACAAGCCATCAACGATCACTACATCGAAAGCGCGCGTCCGGCACTCGCTGCCGCCACGCACCTGTTGGGCAAATCCACGTGGGCGGTCGATCTCCGTATTCTCAACGCCATGATCCGTGTGGGCGGAGATGAAAATGCCCGCCGCCTGCTCACGATCGCGATGGACAAATCGCAATCCGAAAATGCGCGCACCGAAGCGATCTGGCTCATCAGACGTTTCGAAAACATCCCGCCTACCGACCCGACCACCGGCATGTACCGTCCGGTTCGGCAAACCCGGACTCTTGCAGCCGTTCTTCCGGATATCCGCAAAACACTCGAGTCCTTGCTTTCCGAATCAGCCGGCAACCTGCTGGTCGAAATCATCGGCGCATCGGGACAATTCAACGTCCATATCCCGACCGAAGCCATGTTCGGCCAACTCACGGGCAAGGACATCCGCCCCGATATCCGGATCGTCGCGATGAAAACCCTCGAAAAGGAAGCACCGGAGGAATTGTCCAAAACTCTGGTCGATCTGACGGCGGATGCCGATCCTCGCATGCGCAGCGCAGCCCTGGAGACGCTCGGTCGTCTCGCTCCCGACATCGCATTCGATCTGGTTACCAACATCCTCACTTCGGGCAAGCCGGATGATCAGCAACGCGCTTACGCACTTTTGGCCAAACTGGACCATCCCAAGGCAGGCGATATGCTGCTGGGGCGTCTGAAAACCATCTCCGCACAGCCGCCAGCCGTCCAACTCGATCTCCTCAATGCCGCAATGAAACGCCAGGAGCCGGAATTCAAAACCGTCATTTCGGAATATGAAGCCGGACTTGATCGGAACGATCCGCTCGCTGCATACAAGATCTCACTCGAAGGCGGCAACATCGAAACCGGTCGTAAAATTTTCCATGGCGGAGGCAACTGCGTCCAATGTCACAAGGCCGGGGACCGGCCGGGCGGCGAAGCAGGACCCAACCTCAACGGCATCGGAACACGCCAGAACGGTCAATACATCCTTGAATCGATTGTCCAACCCAGCGCAAAACTCACGCCCGGATACTCGCCCATCGCGATCACCATGAACGACGGCTCGCTCGTATCCGGCATGTTGATGAGAGAGACCGATACCGAAGTCGTCGTTCAGAACATCGAAACCAAGCAAGCGATCGTCTGTAAAAAAGCTGACATCAAAACCCTTCCTCCCGCCATGTCCACCATGCCTCCCATGGGTGCCGTGCTGAGCAAATCTGATATCAGAGATCTCGTGGCGTTTCTTCAGTCACTGAAAAAATAATCATGTCCGATCCATCGAACAAAAAACCTCGAGTCAACGTCCGGCGTCCTGATGTGATGGAGCTCGTCTCTGCGCAAGTCGCGGTGCATTACCAATCCTCCCTTGTGGAAAAAATCAAGGATCAGGGCGGCAAGCTCACGGTTGGCAATACGACCCTGCTGCTCGCCAAGGATTTCGGCTTCTGCTACGGCGTCGAACGCGCCATCGATCTCGCCTACGCTTCCCGAAAAGTATTTCCCGAGAACCGCATCTTCCTGATCGGTGAAATCATCCACAACCCCGAGGTGAACCGTCAACTCCGTGAAATGAACATCGTTTCCCTTCCGTGGCGTGAAATCGATTCCTCTTACGATGACCTGACGGAGGACGATGTCGTGATCGTGCCCGCCTTCGGCGCACCGACCCATTTCATGGACAAGATCGGCGAGCGCGGTTGTTACACGGTCGACACAACCTGTGGCGACGTGATGAAAGTATGGCGGCGGGTGCGCGGATACGCGAAAGAAGGCATCACTTCGATCATCCACGGCAAGGCAGACCATGAAGAGACCCGCGCCACCTCCTCCCGCGCTCTCGGCGAGCATGGCGAAGGGCATTACCTCGTCATCCTCACCCTTGCGGATACCGATTTCGTCTGTGACTACATCCGCAACGGTGGCGATAAGCAGGCCTTTCTGAATCGCTTCGCCGGCTCCCACTCCAGGGGCTTTGATCCGGATCTCCATCTCCAACGCATCGGCGTTGCCAACCAGACCACCATGCTCAAGAGCGAGACCCAGGAAATTCAGAACCGCCTCTCCCTGGCGGTCATCGCGCGTGACGGCTCCTCCGGAAATTTTTCCGTGTTTGACACGATATGCGGCGCAACGCAGGAGCGCCAGGACGCATTGTTTGAAATGCTGAAAACGAAAATGGATCTGTTGCTCGTCGTCGGAGGTTACAATTCATCCAACACCGCACATTTGGTCGAGATTGCGGAAAAAGAACTTCCCACATTCTTCATCCATGACGCCGCGCAAATCCGATCGCTCGAGGAGATCGTCCATTACGATCTCCACCACCAGATGGAAACCACCTCGAACTACGCGAACCTCTTTGCCGGCAAGGACCACATTACCGTTGGCCTGACCGCCGGGGCTTCCTGTCCCAACAACCTGATCGAAGCCACGGTGAAAAAGATTTTCGGGCTGCGCGGTGAGAATCTCACATAGTCCGCTTGCCATCCCGCTTCCCATCCGCACACACTACCGTTATGGAACATCACGTTTACTTCTGGCTCAAAGACGAATTCAACACCGAGGCAGGCCGCGCACGCATGGAAGCCGCGCTGGAGGAACTCATGAAATCCCCGAACATCGCCAAAGCGCACTGGGGCAAACCGGCCGCTACCGAATCGCGCCCGGTCACCGACCATTCATGGGACTATGGAATTTCCCTGCACTTCGACACCATGGAGGCACATGAGTCTTACCAGAAAAGCGATCCCATCCACGATGCGTTCTCAGGGGGTCACAGAGAAATGTGGGCCAAGGTGCTGGTGATGGATCTGGCATGAAGTGAGTTACAGATACTTCATGAACGCCGTGTAAACTTCCGGCGGGATATCGAGCAGGCCGTAATCCTTCGAGGAGACAAACAACAGGCTTTGCTTGCCTTTTCCTAACAACTGCCCCTCCTCGCCAAAGATCTGGTGCTCGAGCGTGCAGAATTTTCGGTTCGCCTCGGCGACTTTGATTTTCACCGTGATGGTATCGAACTCGCGGGTCTCACGTACGAACTTGTGCTCGAAGGAACGTGTGAGGATATAGAACTTGGTGGTCTTGAGATCGAAGTCCGGCATGGCGGCATTGAAGAACAACTCGCGGGTCTTGCCGACATAAAGCGGATACATGCCGAAATATACGTTGCCGACGGAGTTGGTGTCCTGATAAGTCGCCACCATGGAATACACGAACCATTTCCCTTCAAAATGACCGTGCAGGTCGTGAGCGACTCCGGAAACCGGAGCCTCCACTTCCGAGCGCACCGCCGGCTCGGGTTTGGTGATGGCTCTGATCGCCGGAATTTCTGCGGCCGCGTGCATCACCTGATCGGCCTTTTCCGTAACGAGGCGCAACAGATCGGTGGTGATCACAAGCCAGACCACATAAGCAAGGGGAAGAAGAGAACCCACATAGAGCAGAACGTTCTGATTCAGCATGTATCCGAAGGCGAACATCGCCAGGCACAAGCAGGCCATGGCGAACATCCGGATCTGTGGCAAAGGCTGCTGACTGTTGGGAACGAAACAGCGGGCAATGCCCAATGCCGCGTATCCCACAAAAAACGAAGCGTAAAACACCATGAAATACTCCAACTCGAATGAGGCAAAATAAGCGACGAGGCTCACGATCGCAACGAGCCCGAATGTCGGGATCGGGGAGGAAACAATCTGTTTCGGGATGATCGAAAGCAGCATGTTCTCGCTTCGCTCCACGTTCTTTTCCAGAAACCATTTGAGCGAGACATATCCGCTATCGAGCGTGGTCAGCACGCATATCACAAGGAACCCGAAATACGCGGCCGGGATCCATGATCCGCCCTGATAGATATTCGTGAAGTAATCCACCACCAGATGGTGGCTGTAGACCAGTTTATCCAGCTTGGAGGCCGTGAACTGCATGCTGTCGCCTGCAATCCCCATCACCCACATTGCCACGTAGCCATGAAACATAAGCAGGCAAAAAAAGATCAGGCCGCCAAAGATGTAACTCAACCGGATCGAAGTTTTTTCCCGATGGATCTGGATTGCGCGCTGCCAATGTTGCAAATCCAGCCACGGCCCGACCAGCAGTCCGACCACCAATGGCACAGCCAAGCCCCAGAACCTGTCGCCGTCATAACGATGAGCTTTCCCCAGACCGAGGATCCCTTCCCCGACCTGGATCGGGTTGAGCCAGCTCAGAACCGTCATGACGCAGACCAGCACCAACGCGCCGAGGAGGGCATGGCCCGCCTTGATTTTGCGGATGCCGAATTCCTCGCCGAACAGACATCCTACGGCCAGAACGACGAAAACCGCCATGCAGACCGCCAGAGCCATGACGGCGTTGCCGCTGAATATCTCCATGGTTTCCAGGAGAGGAACAAAAAGATATTTTACCAAGGCAAACACCGTCAGCGACAGGGCAATGATCTGGTAGATGTAGAAAATCAGTCGGAATGGCTTGGAAAATTTGTCGAAAAACAACGCCAGCGACTCCTGTCCGCCCTGATGTTTTCCTGCCACAATTTGGGTCAGCCACCCGAAAAGCATGAGGCCGACCGCATTGGGAATGGCAAACATCAGTAATCCCCGCATTCCAAACATGAAGGAAATCTGGACGCTGAAAAACAGCCCCAAACCCCACATCCATGCCAGAGCCACCGAGTTTCCCCATAAAAACGCATTCAGCCACCGCAAATTCATTCCCCAAACAAACTCCAAACACGTCTTTGGGCAAGCCTCTTCCCACCACAACAGAGGGAACTTCGTCACATTCCATGAAGTTTAGGGTTTCAACTTCCCGTTTTCCCGTTTAACACTCCGGCCCAATCCTCGCGTTATGATCGAAAATCTCAGCAAATACAAAGCCGTCATCACGTTGCTCATCGTTCTGGTGATCATCAGCTTCATCATGATGGACGCCAACAACATGCAGAAATCCCAGGGCGGCATCGATATCCTCAAAATCGGTGACCGCAATTACACGGATGGCGATGTCAAGAAGCTCGGCGAGGGCGGATACCAAATCGCACAGGCATTCGCCCAATCCGGCGATTACCAACTTTTCGGCTTTATCTCCACGCTGAGCGGAAATCCGGGGTCGCAGGATGAAGTGATCGAGAACTTTTTCACCAACCGCATCCTCCTGCGCGAGGCACGCGAGGCCTTTGGCATCCATCCGAGCGATCAGGACGTAGCCTCACAGATCCGCCAACTCCGCATGTTCAGCAATCAAGACGGCGCTTTTTCCGACGATGCATACAACAATTTCATGGAGCGCGGGCTCGGGCGCATGGGCATGGGGGAAGCCGATGTCCGTGACCTCGTGATCGATATCCTGACCTATAACAAACTCAGCGAAATCATCGGCTCCGGCCTCACCACCGATCGCAATATCGTTGCCAAGGAGAACGCCATCAACAGCCAGCGCATCAATGCGAAAATCGCTCGGCTCGACATCGACCAGATCCGGGCCGGCATCACCGTCAGCGACGAAGAAGTAAAACCCTTCTGGGAATCCGTTCAGGATGCTTTCAAAACCGATGAGAAGCGCAAGTTCACCTACCTGATCGCATCACCCGTCCTTCCGGCAGAACCTGCCGCAATCCCAGCCCTTGATGAAAAAGCCGACGATGCGGCCAAGGCGGAATACGCGAGGAAATCCGCCGAACGCGATGCGACAATCGCCGAAAACAAACGCCTCGCGCGCATCAAGATCGGCGGCCAAGTGGATCATCTCCTTTATCAGCTCGAAAGTCAGGAAAACCTCAGTTTCGAGCAAGCCGCACAAAACGCCGGCTTTCAGCTGAAAACTTCAGAACTCGTCACGGCAAAGGACGCGCCAGCCGAGTTTCTGGTCCCTGTGCGGGGCTCAAGCATCCCCGGCACCGCCATCGACGCGATTTTCCGCGTCAACGTCACGGCCGATCCCGTCTCAAGAATGATCGAGCTCGGGGTTGGGGAAAACGATTGGTTCATCGCCCGCGTCGATCAGATCGAACCCAGCCGCACGAAAACCTTCGAGGAAGCGAAGGATCTGGCACGCGCGCGGCTGCTGAGCAACCGGGTGGCGGAGGCCTTCTCCAAAGCCGCCAATGATGCCAATGCCAGGATCAAAGCCGAGCTCGCCGCAGGCAAATCCTTCGAGGATGCCGCAAAAGCCGCAGGGATCAACGCTCCTGTCACCGAAATGAAGGAAGTTTCACAGAACACGGAAGTCGATGCCAAGTCCGCGCCCGCCTATCTTTTCAACTCCGCGAGATACGTCACGCCCGGCCAACTCACCGAGCCTATCATCGAGCAAGATCGTGCGTTTATCGTTCTCGTAGGGAGCCGTGAGGTCATCAAGGATGAAACCTCCGAGCGCATGTTGGACATGCAGATACGCCGCTCGAACCAGGAAAACCAGATCAGCGCCATGGGCTTGTGGTTGGCCAAGCAGTATGAAACGGCCAAGGTCGAGCAGCTCAACCGCCGCTAATCGCGCCCTTACAGGCCCAACCCCGAATCCCATCTTGAGCAAAGCCATCCAGTCCCTCTTCGATCAAGCCAGCGGGCACGTCGCCCTCGGTGAACTCGAAGAGGCCGCTGTCCTCTATCGCCGGTGCATTGAACTGGATCCCGACCATTTCGATGGCTGGCACGCGCTCTCCATGGTCTTGCTGAAAACCGATCAGCTCAAGGAGGCTCTCGGGGCTTCGCTCCAGGCTACCACCCTCCGGCCCAACGATCTTCTGGCGTGGACCGCCCTCTCCCAAATCTACGTCCGCCTCGGCGACATCGCGAACGCCGAAGCCGCCAAAGCCAACTCCCGCATCCTCTCCATGGGCGGGAAAGTGATTCGTTAGAAGCCCCTCAAGCCCATCTCCCGTCTCCACCGTTTTGACATCCGAAGTTTATGTTTTTCATCACCACCGCCATCGATTACACCAACGGCTCTCCCCATATCGGCCATGCTTACGAAAAGATCATGGCCGATGTCATCGCACGCTATCGCAGGCTTTCCGGCAATGATACGTATTTTCTAACAGGGGTGGACCAGCACGGCCAGAAAGTCCAGCAAACTGCTGAAAAGGAAGGCGTCACGCCGGCGGAATATGTGAAAACTGTCACCGCCCGCTTCTCGGCACTTTGGGAAAAGATCGGGGTTCAATATGACGGCTGGGCCGAAACGACCGACCCCCGCCACATCCGCTGCGTGCAGGCGATCCTTACGGATCTTCACGCGCGCGGACAAATATACAAAAAATCCTACAAAGGGTTCTACTCCATCCGTCAGGAACAGTTCCTGACGGATCGCGATCGCGATGAGACCGGATGCTTCGGAGAAGAATGGGGCGAGGTCACCGAGATCGAAGAAGAAAACTACTACTTCAAGCTATCGGAACACACGCCATGGCTGCGGAATTTCCTGGAAACCTCCAACGACACCGTCCTGCCGGCTTTCCGCAAATCCGAGCTGATCAACGCTCTGGAAAAAACCACCGGAGCGGATCTCTGTATCTCCCGCCCGAAAGCCCGCCTCACTTGGGGCATCGAACTGCCTTTTGACACGGATTTCGTCACTTATGTCTGGTTCGACGCACTGATCAACTACATCTCTTTCGTCGGTTACACGCCGGATCCTTCCCTTCCGGATTTCCAAACCATCTGGTCCGGGCGACCCGTGCACGTCATCGGCAAGGACATCCTTGTTCCCGCGCATGGCATCTATTGGCTTGCGATGTTGCATGCGCTCGGTTTCGCCGATGACCGGATGCCCCACATCCTGGTCCACGGCTGGTGGAACCGAAGCGGGGAAAAAATGTCGAAATCCCTCGGCAACATCGTCGATCCCGTCGAGCTGGCCGATACGTTCGGAAGCGATGCGCTGCGATACTACCTCGTGCGCGACATCCATACCGGCAAGGACGCCAACTTCGATGTCGAGCGTTTGGTCATGCTTTTCAACACGGAGCTGGCCAACGAACTCGGGAATCTCTGCAACCGGGCCCTCAACATGAGCGTGCGGTTCACCCAAGGCATCATTTCCTGCGGCGAACAAACCACCGAGGACGATGCCGCCCTGCGACAATCTCTAACGGATTGTACCGCGGCCTATCGCAAGGCCATGGACAACCATGAAATTTCCATGGGGCTGGAAGCCCTCAACCGTCACGTTGTGCACTGCAACCAATACGCGGAACGCATGAAGCCGTGGGAGCTCAACAAACATCCTGAAAACCGGGACCGGCTCATCACCGTTCTTCACCACCTCGCGGAATCGGTCGCGCATTGCGCGGTTCTGCTTTCTCCGGTTCTTCCGGATGCCGCAGCCCAACTCGCGGCCCAACTCAGGCTGCCGCAACTGGGCTCGCTGAAACTCGATGATCTAACATGGGGCCTCATCCCTAACGGACATGAAATTGAAAAACCATCGCCGGTATTTCCCAGAATTGAAATCAAATCGGCCGATTGAAAAAAAATTCGGATGTTTTGAAAGATCGGCACATCCCTTGCTGTATCCAATGTAGCGGTCCGACTGAGACGCCTCGGGTTAATGGGTTTTTCCTGGGGATGATCGGTCGGGCCGCTCCTGTTCTCAGGCGTCTTCCCTTGTCATCCCTTGAGAAGCACACGATCGCCAATTTAGGGTGATCTCGACGCCGTTATCGCCGCTACCCGCCTCTTTCAGGTCCCATGTCCGGATTTCAACTGAGAGGGAATTCGACATCTCTCTCCCATGGGGTTGACCCCGCGCTTGCGGATTGGTAGTTTCCGCGCCCTGCCATGAGCAATGCCCCAAACTACAAAGACACGCTGACCCTGCCGCAGACGAGTTTCCCGATGCGCGGAGACTTGGTCGAAAATGAGCCGCTGCGTCTCGAACGTTGGGAAAAAAACGGCCTCTACCGGAAAATCACCTCCGCCCGCAAGGCCGCCGGCGCACCGGATTTCATCCTTCACGATGGCCCGCCTTTCGCCAACGGCGATGTCCACATGGGCACGGCACTCAACAAACTGCTCAAGGACATGGTTGTGAAATCCAAAACCATGTCGGGATTTCATGCGCCATTCGTTCCGGGCTGGGACTGTCACGGCCTGCCGATCGAATTCAAAGTCGTCAAGCAGGCCGCCGGACTTGAGCCCGGGGAAATCCGCCGACGCTGCGCCGAGTTCGCCGCAGGCTTCATTGATATCCAGCGCGCCTCTTTCCGCCGGCTCGGCGTTTTCGGCGACTGGGAAAATCCGTATCTCACCATGGATCCGGCCTACGAGGCGAGCATCCTGCGGGTCTTCGCCAAGCTGGTCGAGTCCGGCTGTGTCTATCAATCCAAGAAGCCCGTGCAATGGTCCTACGGCGCGATGACCGCACTCGCCGAGGCAGAAGTCGAATACGCCGACAAAGTCTCTCCCGCGGTGTTTGTGAGATTTCCCCTCGTAACCGGATCACTTGGCGGCAAAGCGGACATGATTATCTGGACCACCACTCCCTGGACACTTCCCGCCAACCTCGGCATTGCGGTGCATCCGGAGTTCAACTATGTGGTCGGAATCTTTTCCAACGGCCGGAGCGAACAAACGTTCATCGTGGTCCGGGAGCTGGTGGAGGCGTTCTCGGAAAAAACCGGCTACGCGCTGAAACAGACGCTATCCGAAATCAAAGGCCGCGAACTTGAGGGCGCGGAAGCCAGGCATCCGTTCCTCGATCGCACATCAAAGCTCATCCTTGCCAATTTCGTCACCACGGATACCGGAACCGGCGCGGTACACATTGCGCCGGGACACGGTGCGGACGACTATGTCGCCGGCCAACAAAACGGCCTCGGCGTGCTTTCGCCCGTTGACGATGAGGGTCATTTCACCGAGGAAGCCGGCCTGCCCGAACTCGTTGGCAAACACGTTTTCCAATCAAACAAGCGCATCATCGAGATTCTCACGGAAAGCGGTCATCTCCTCGGTCAGGAGGATTACAAACATTCCTACCCGCACTGCTGGCGCTCCAAAACGCCCATCATCTTCCGTGCGGTCGAGCAGTTCTTCATCTCGCTCGATACCCTTCGCGGCCGTGCGCTGGAGGAAATCGACAAGGTGAAATGGATGCCCGCATGGGGCCGCAACCGCATCTACGGAACCGTTGAGGCACGTCCCGATTGGTGTATCTCACGCCAACGTACTTGGGGCGTACCACTCCCCGTTTTCTTTGATGCGAACCACCAAGCCATCCTCTCGGCGGACCTTGCCAACAAGGTCGCGGATCTCGTTGAAAAAGAAGGCACGAACGTATGGTTCGAAAGTTCCGATGACGAACTCGCCGCCAGACTGGGTCTTCCCGCAGGGCTGAAAAAAGGCAGGGACACGCTCGATGTATGGATCGATTCGGGCTGCTCGCACGCCGCTGTGATGGATGCACATCCGGAGCTGCACTGCCCCGCAGATCTCTATCTTGAGGCCACCGACCAACACCGGGGTTGGTTCCAAAGCTCACTCATGCTGTCCACCGCGTACCGGGGACACGCGCCTTACCGATCCGTGATGACACACGGCTTCGTCGTGGACAAAGACAAAAAGAAACTCTCCAAATCCGAAGCTGAAAAAGCCGGCAAACCGATCGATGCGGCCCATTTCTACAACCAGTATGGTGCTGACATCGTGCGGCTTTGGGCCTCGAGCGTCGATTGGCAGAACGAAGTCCCTTTCGGGGAAGATCTCTTCAAGCAGGTGGCCGAACCCTACCGCCGCCTCCGCAACACACTTCGCATTCTGTTGGGAAACCTAGATGGGTTCGATCCGAAATCGATGGCCAGCCATCAAACATCGCCCCTGCCTCTTCTCGACGCATGGATTCTCGAAAGACTCCATCTCGTCATCAAGGAATGCCGGACCGCATACGAATCCTACGAGTTCCGCAAGGTTTTCAACGCGATCAACCAGTTCTGCACCACCGATCTTTCCGCCATCTATATCGATGCGCTCAAGGACCGCATGTATTGCGATGCGGCGGATTCACCGCGCCGCCTTGCTTCGCAAGCGGCAATGTACGAGATCTTTAGTAGTATTACACGCCTGCTTGCCCCGATCCTCGCCTTCACCGCCGATGAGGCATGGGAACACGCTGCCTTCACGACCGGTAGCGTCCATGAACAGGATTTCCCCATCGCCGACCCGACGTTCGCACCAAGCCAGATCAGCAAGGACGCGGATCGACTTTTCCAAATCAAAGCCGTGATCCAGACCGCCATCGAGGCGAAGATCCAAGCCAAGGAATTCAGTCGCAACAACGAGGCTGCGATCGCCCTCACCGTGCCTGAAAGCGACAGCCATTTGTTGGAAAAGCTCAACGATCGCGATTTCTCAACCGAGTTTTTCATCATCGCCGGGCTCAATGTGACCCGGGGAGACGCTCTGTCGGCTACAGCCTCAAAAACGCCCCTGCCGCTCTGCCCTCGCTGCCGCAGGCATGAACCGGCTCTGCCATCCGGATTGTGCCGGCGCTGCGACGAGGTCATCGCGGGCTAGATCCTCGGGCTTGGAGCGTTCCGGGTTCCGGAGGATTCCTCAGGTCGATCACTGGCGGTTCAATCCGTTTGATCCGTTTTCCCTAACAACTCCAGCATGCCTTTGCCCATGGCCTCGCCAATCCGCATGTAAGCCCCGGCATTCTGGTGATAATGGAAGCCTTGGTCTTTGGGTGATTCCTCGACCTTGGGGAAGAAATCCCGGGTATCGACGGTTTTGACGTTTCCTTTGAATTCTGGGTATCTTCCGGATGCCCCATCGACCGCAAGTTGGGCATTGGCTACCTTCAGCCCTGTGCCTTCACGACCCTCATTGCCGCAGCCGACGGCAACCACGAAGGGAGCATTGGGCGCATTGAAATCCTTGCGCAGGGCTTTAATCAGATTGACAAGGTTTTCTTCATAACGTCCCGCCGTCACTTCGCTTCCGGTGTCTTTGTGACCTTGGAACCAGACAAAGCCTGCGATCTCGTAACCGCGGCCTTTCCAATGCGGGAAAGATGGTTCAAAGGTCTCCAGTACCGCCTTGGCAGCATTGACGCAGTCGTCATATTGTTTTCCGGCATACCAATCGATCGGCTTGCCGTTCTTATCGAGCCACTCGGCGGGAGGCGGGGTATCGATGCCTTTGGCGGGATCCACGTCCCAGGAATCGGGTTTGTCATGATAGCCGGCCATGACTTTCTGCGTTTTGTTGCCATTCCTGTCAGTGACCTCGGCGAGATAGCGTTTGCTGCCGGGAGGGAGAAAATCCCACGCAAGGGAGCGATTCCCTTGGGAGGCTTTGAGGATGAGAACGGGCTCACCGTGATGTTCCCCCATCATCCAGCCGAAACCGAGCTCGGGCCCGATCTGGCCATCGCTCGCGCCACAACCGATGCCCAACCATTTGTTTCCGGTGGCGGTAACGACACCTTTGTACCAGACATCATCGCGCGATGCCCAGTTGCGATCCTTGTCGATGAGATAGGGAAATTTTCCCTGTTCCCTGACAAGCGTGGAAAGCGTGCCGGGAACATCAAGTCGCGATAGCCAGCCGAGACCGCCGGCGTTCGCCGTCAGGTAAGTGATTTTGAAAGGGACTTTTTTTCCGGCCTCCAGCCTGACGGGTTTCTTCACAGCTTTCCCACCAGGCATCTGGCGATGGGCTTCAATCCCGTCGACCACCATGATGTTGTTTTCCGAATCGCCGAACCCCGGTCGGAACTCGAACACCCCGCTGGTTTTGGATTGGATGAACCCGCGCACGATTTGCACGCCGCCGCCGGGAAAAGCGGTCGGGCTTGTGCCACCGAAACTCTGGAGAACAAGCGTATTCAACGGAGTCAGCTTGTCATAATCCGCCGAGGCATCGTAGGCCCCTTCATACACCGAGAGTGTGGGTTCCAGAAATTCATCGCCCCAGCGGATACCGCCGCCATCGACTTGGCCGATGCCCACCATGTTGGATTGTCCGGAAAGAATGTACACTTTGACAGGGGATTCGGCTGCAGGAGCGATGCTGACGGCCAGAAGGGTGGAAAGGATGATGAGTTTTGAAATCATGGGCTTGGTGTATTCGTCGCATAAACCCCGACCTTTTCAATCAAGATCGTTCCGTTATGACGATATACGGTTGGCGGCGCCGGAGGTCGTTTTGCCAAGCGGATTCGAGTCGCATCAAGCTGCGTTTCCCGGACGACGAGTATCTCACGGGTCATGGATCGAAATCGTCTGATCGCCGTTGGGACGTTCGGGTGTGACGCTGGCATAAAATTTCCCCAAGGGGGTAAGCTTGCCGGATGCGTCGAAGAGTGCCGAACTGGTGCCTTGCGGGGAATCGATTTCGAACGAAAACCATGAATACCCCGCAATCCAATCCTGTTGTTCCATCCATGGCAGGACTTCTTTCATGAAAGCCAGAACCGAGGCCGGCTTGTGGCGGTGCTTCTTGATATCGCCGCCGGTATTCCAATCGGCGGGGGCGAACTCGGTGATGAGCAACGGGCGCTTGCCATAGAGCTCGTGGATCCGTTGCATCTTGGTTCTGAATTCTTTGGGGTTCGCGCCGCCGTACCAGTGGACCCCGATATAGTCGACCCGGTACCCGCGCTTGTCGGCCTCTCTCATGAAATCCCGCATCCACGTGCCGGGAACGCCCTGCGCACTGCTATCCCTGATCCCCTCGGGATTGGCGCAGGCAGGGCTACAAAGAGGAATGCCAAGTTTTTCAAGTTCGGGCCAGAGTTCTATCGCCCTCATGAACGGCATGTCGGCCTGGTCTTTCTTGTCGGGTTCGTTGAATCCTAACAGGCGTCTCGCTTTTCCGGTCCTGATCTGGGGAAGAACATCCGAAGCGAGTTTTTCCCGGAGTTGATCTTTGCCGGAAGCCGACCATGCCATCGGAACAAACTCCATGAGTCCGGGTTGCTCGCGAACGCGGGTCGTCCCCCAAGAATAGTTCCAGGAAGGGTTGAGGGCTTTGATCTTGGGTATGTTTTCTGCGACCGTCCCGCCTTGTTTCGCCCCCGTTTCTCGTAGGGTGAAACACGCGCCTTTTTTGCCCGGCAGCGCGAGTCGGGCGGAAGCAAATCCTCTGGCATGATGTTCTGCGGGAGCGGTCTGGAAGGGCAGGATCCCACAGGCGAGGAAGGGAAGAAGACGTAGCAAAGAACGGAATGGCATGAACTTCATGGTTTTTTGGCGGGAGGTTGTTTTGGCGGAACAGGATCGTAACCCTGGGTGCCCCACGGATGGCAGCGCGAAAGACGGCACAGCGTGAGCCATGTGCCTTTGAGAGGGCCGTGAACTTTCAGCGCCTCGATGCCATAATGGCTGCAGGTGGGATCGTGCCGGCACACCCCATTGCCGCCCGTCAGGAAACGCAACCATGGCGAGATCCCGAGTTGATAAAAGCGTATGATGAAGACAAGGAATTTGGACATAGGGTCTTATATGCCAGCGTCCCAAAGCGGCTTATTGAGAAATTTCGAAAGGGTTTCCGCATCGGCCAGAAGTGCTGAACGATTGCCATGATCCACCACGTTGACTCGGGTGCCATCATCCAGCACGAGGTTGAGCTCATGGCTGTGATAGGAGCTTTTCTTTCCGCGGACATGTTCGGAGAGAACTTGCAGGGCGTGAACGCGTTTGAGTTCGGCGTAACGTTTGAGTTTCGACGGATCCATCATCAGCTCGGGTTTTTTACGACTTCTGCAAAAATAGCCGAGCCGCAGATCAAATACCGTTGGAGTGGTTGCGGAGCGCAACAAGCCGGCGCCGACAGCGGCGAAAACGATACCGATCACGAACGGAAGATTTTCTCTGGTCCGTACGGGTTTTTTTAAAGCGAAGTCAACCCCGATTCCGAGGCCGACAATGACGAAAATGCCCGCCATGAGTTTCATCCCAACCGAAGCGCGGAATTCCATGCGTTGTTCATTGATTTTGTGAAGCACCGCTGTTTTGAAATTGCTACCACCCGGGCACAAGGGGGTCCATGCGGTTCTCATCGCGACGGGATCCTGAAATGAAGATGGATCCGTCAGGTCACGCTGCGCGAGATCCTTGATCTGATCGATGATTTTTCTGAGCATTCCAAAGTCAAGCGATGGATCGCCGGCGGGTCAATCCCGCCGATGATGACGCAATGCCATGCTGATTTCACGGCTTGTCATGGCGGCGGTTTTGGTCGAATCTACCCGCATGCTGAGAAGTAAATCCTTATCCTTGGTGCCTGCGGTGGCGGCTCTGGTCATTGCGTCATGTGCGGTTTCTTCGTTTGATCCGAACACCGGGCAGGTCCGGACAACGGCACCGTCGAGTTCCCTTGTCGCACAGGGTACACAGGCGTTTGACCAAATGAAGAAGCAGAAAAAGATTTCTACCAACCCGACCTATCAAGCGCAGGTCCAGCGGGTGGCAGCGCGCTTGAAATCCGTAATCGACATCCCGAATGCAAAATGGGAGTTCGTGGTGTTCGAGGATTCCGTGCCTAACGCCTTTGCCCTGCCTGGCGGCAAGGTGGGAGTCCACACGGGATTGTTCCAGATTTCTCAAAACGATTCGGGATTGGCAGCGGTGTTGGGACATGAAATCGCCCACGTGGTCCTGAACCACTCGCAGCAACGGATGAATCAGGCGACGGGCGTGGCGATCGGAACCGTGGTGGTGGATGCGATCCTTTCTGCGAAAGGGGTGGATAACACCGGACGTGCGGCGGCAGCGACAGGTGCGGCAGCGGTCGGGACCGTGGGATTGATTTTACCCTACTCGCGCAGAGCCGAGCTCGAGTCTGATCAGCTTGGAGCCCTCTACATGGCACGCGCGGGATACAATCCGCAGGAAGCTGTGAAATTATGGGAGCGATTTGCCGAATGGAGGTCGAAACAAGGGGGAGGCGAAGCTCCCGAATTTTTACGCACCCATCCGCTCGATCAAACGCGCATTGCGAAACTCAAGGAATTCCTGCCGTTGGCGGAGCGTGAATACAAGGCGCGTTGATTCCGAAGATCAGGCCATATTCCATCATGAACGAACCCTTCGAACAGGACGATGTTTTTGAAGAAATCCGCAGCAAATGTCCCGTTCTGAAATGCCGTTTCGGTGACGAGGAAATTCCGATGTTTCTGAATCATGCGGATGTGATGGCCGCCGCAAAGGATTGGCAGACATTCAGTTCGGATGCTCCATTCCGTGTCCCGGTTCCCTCCGAGGAGCATCTGCGCAGGGTCCGGCAATTGCCCATCGAAACGGATCCCCCGATCCATGCGGAGTATCGGGACCTTGTGGAGCCATTCTTTAAAAAACCGCGCGATCCGGAATTTGCGAGAACCATATCCGCCGTGATCTCCAATGCGCTCGCTGCGGTGATTTCCGCACCATGCGAGGTGGTGAGCGGTTTTGCGGTACCGGTGCAGAACCGTGCGCTTGCACATCTGTTGGGTTTGCCGCAAAGCGCGGCGGAGGAATGGATTTCATGGGGCACGCATGTGTTTCACGATGTGCTTGAGGGTGATTCCGACGGCAGTAGCTTGGATCAATACATCGAAAGGCAACTGGATCGGGCGCAATGCTCCGAAGGCGATGATTTCTTTTGTTCGCTCGCCAAAGCGGAATTCCAGGGCAGAGGACTGACTCGGGCGGAGATGGCCGGATTTGCAAATCTGGCTTTCGCAGGCGGTCGCGATACGGTCATACACACGATCTCCTCCGTGATCGCTTACCTTGCGCGGCATCCCGAGGCTCTGAGCTATCTCCAGTCCGATCCGAAGCGCGCGGTTCTTGCCACCGAGGAATTTTTCCGGGTCGTTTCTCCTTTGACCCACATCGGGCGGGTTTGTCCGGCCAAGACGCATGTGCACGGCCTGGAGATTCAGCCCGGAGAACGGGTTTCCTTGGGGTGGGCCGCAGCAAACCGCGATCCGCAAACGTTCACTTTCCCGCATGAAGTCCGGTTGGATCGCAAGCCCAATCCGCATGTGGCGTTTGGCGCGGGCAACCATTTTTGTCTTGGAGCCGCACACGCGCGCTTGCTGATTCGGGAGCTGCTGGTACGGCTGGCTCAAGGGGTTTCACACATTGAAATTCTCCATGCGGTTCCGAACTTTGAATCCGCTTCAACCTACAAGCGCCAGATCGGTTATGAGCGACTGGAGGTGGTTTTCAGGCCGATTGCCTGAAGCCCTTCCGGTTTTTCCTGCGGCGCTGTGTCATTCGCGCTCCTCATCGGATTTGTGCCGCAAATCTCTGGCTTGATCGAGAAAGAAGGAATCCTCGCCGATGTTGCAGGCAAGATCCCCGATCCGTTCCAAGGAACGGATGATCAGGATCAGCTGGAGATATTCCTGACTGCGGCCCTGGACTTCCTCAATGCGTGAGCTGAACTGTGCGGCGGCTTTTTTATGAAGCTTGTCGAGTTTTTTATCACGTGCATGCAATGACGCGCCGAGCGAAGCATTGAGGTCGCTGTAGGATGAAATGGCATCACGGAGCAGATGATCCGCAAGGGTATAGATCGGCTCGATCAGATTCACATCCGGCAGTTCGGGCGATGCAATGATTTTCTCCGCTCGTTTGGCAATCCCGGCCGAATGATCGGCAATGCGTTCCAAGTGGGTGGAGATCTTCATGGAGGAGACGACAAAACGCAGATCTGATGCAACCGGTTGGTATCGGACAAGAATCTCCATTCCCATTCTGTCCACAACACACTCGAGGCTGTTGATGTGCCGGTCTTCCGCGATCACCGCACGGGCAAGCTCGGGATTTCTATCGAACAACGCCTGAGCGGCGCGTTCGAGATTGCATCTGGTCAGTGCCGCCATTTTCAACACTTCGGATTTCAAAGAGGAAATCTGATGATTGAAATCGTGAGAGATATGGGAAACCGGATTCATGGAATATGGTGCAACCTAGCCTATCTTCCATGGGTAAACCACAAAGATTTTTCCACAGGGATTCCGAACGCACATGCAGCGACTCGGAGGACTTGGTAATCCGGCACGTAAGCACCGGTTCCGAGGAGGGTCGGCCTTCATGCATGAACCCCCATTTCATGCGAGCCCTCGGCCGCCCTTTGCGGGCAGCGCAGCAGGCGCATGAACGGCACGTCACGATGAGGAGGGCCGAAGATGAACGGGAAGTTCGGGCATGGAATGAACAGGTGCTTGTGGCAAGAACCAACGGCGGCGGTCGAGCTCCTGCCATTCGGGCAGGGCCTTGCAACGGCGCATCATTTCAAGATAGTAGCGGTTCGCTGCTTGCGGGTCGCGTGGGGCCAACCATCGGCCGGCCTCATGAAGGATGAACAGCGTGCGCGGATCGTTATCTGGCAGCAAGCATGCTGCCCGCCAGGCGATTTCCGCCGCATCGTAGCGGTAATGAAACCGGGCTTCATGCTCGGAGAGGTGTGGAGCGATGCGACGGATTTCCTCACGTGAAATGGCTGGAATGGCGAAATCCGACGGCTGCTTCGGCCCGTCAATCCGGTAATCATCTTCCCAACTCACGCTCCATCCCGTCACCCTCGATCGCAACGCCATGTAATCGGTTCCACCAAAGAGTCCGTCATATGAGGTCAAATCGGGCGCACCTTCATAACCGAACATTTCCATCCCGAGATGCCGGCGCAAGTGGGCCATATGCCAGAGGATCAGCGCTCTGTTTTCATTCGACATTGAGCGTTCGAGGGAGGCACGGTGCAGGCGCACATAATGATCGAACAAAAGCTGCAAGGCACGCGGCATGAATTCCGCAGCTTCCCGGAAACGAAATTCACGAGCAAGGCGACGCGCAAGCAGGTAACGATAACGATCCGAATCCCATCCGTGATCAGGCGATGCGATGCTGTCATCCTTCCGGATCGTGAACCGCTGCTCTCCCGAATCTGGCTCGGGACCGGGACGGTTCTTCTTCACCCATGCCACCAGTTCGTCGGTCGTAAGCACGCGTTCGGCGAGATAGGACGCGTCGCTGTCGTAAGATGCCTTTGCCAGGAAATCCATTGCCCGGATGAATTCACCACGACCGATATGAACGATGGCACGGTCCGAGTGGAATTGGCCTTTCATCCAATCGCGGCGTTGGCCGGCATCATGCCAGAACGTATCCATCAGGCTCGGAGGAGCGGGAAATTCATTCGCCTCAAAATCGTAAGCAGGGGCGGCCTTGGCAAAACATTTCGCCGCATCATCCATCTTGCCATCGCGCAGGGCGAGCTTTGCCTGCAGCCAGAGGACCTCACCGGCATCGGCGGGAGCGTGTGCAAGCCATCGGCGCGCGGCATGGAAATTTGCGCGGTCATAACAGATCCATGCGGCTTTGGCGGCGGCGCTTGAGGGTTTTCCCGACGCATCTTCTTCCAACAGATCAAGCCAAGCATCGCCAAGCGGATCTTCCCAAGCACTCGGAGAGTCCGGTTCGCTCGACATCATGAAATACAATGCGGTCACAATCTCACGCGCCAGCGGATCTTTTGCAGCGCGCTGCATGGCGGCAGGATCCGTGAGGATGGGATCGATCTGTTTTCGCAAGCTGATCAGCATTTCCTCGTTGCCTAGGCATGTGGCTTCGAAATACCATTTCAGACGGATCACGGGATCGGTTTCCGTGATGGCGATCCAGCCCATGGCCAGCGCGGCAAGGCCGAGTGAATCGAGGCATCCGTTTTCTGCCAGCGAGATCGCCTGATGATAAAACGGAACCGCCGATTCGGCATCGGGTGAGGTCTTGGCCAGCATCCATGCCGCCCAAACGGCGCGGTTTTTGCGATCGTTCTCCGGAAGGTTCAGGATCTCCCGCCATTGCCGGCGCGCGCTTTCCAGATCACCTCCGCGCCATGCCTGAGCGGCTTTCCAATACGCGGCAATGTCCGCCGGAACCTCGGGAAATACCGGCGGCAGAGAGACCTGCACCTTCCCCGGAACGGGCATGTCCCATGCGCCGTCAAGAGAGACGCAGGGCAGGCTTTTGCGCCATTGGGAGAAAGCTGAAACAATCCCGGCGACACATGCGGTGCCGACCTTTTGTTCTAACAGAATTACGGCGAGTTCGACCGCTTCGCTTCGTATGGCGCCCTCCTCGGGAAAAACGGCCAGTGCCACCTCTTCGGGCATTCCGGCGGCGATGACTGGCTTCAGGGCTTTCCTGAATGCGTAGAGCTTGTCCTCATCATAGGACATCTGCCCGTCGCAAGCGGGATCGTTTTTCGAGCGCTGGATCATTGCCTCTGCTGCGGGACGATAGGTCAGCCCGCGGCCGGCGGCACGATCGATGGAGACGATTTCATCCAAGGTGCAGGTTCCTCTCACACGCAAAGCCGCCTGCGGCAGATCAAGAACGCTGTCGGGGAAAAACGGACCGCAGGCAGTTGCCATGAGGATGCCGAGAAGAAATGTTAGAATACTGCGATGGATGAGGGCATTCATGGTTGTTTTCCAAAAGTTGGTTTTGGAAAGGCGGAGGGATCACTGGTTCTGAGCCAACCCATGGAGAAAGATTTGCCCGGAGCCAACCATGGCCACGGAGCTTTTTCGAGACGCAGTTGGTCTCGGATGCCGGGAGCATAGCCATTCAGCCCCTCCAATACAAGCGCCTCGCAACCCGTATCGATGATTTCGGGAAGCCGCTCATCACGCTCGCCTCGGTTGGCGAGTATGATGTCCCAAGCGCCTGATTCGGACCGCTTCACCTCGATTCGTAGGTCAGGCGTGGGCATTTCACCTGAGGCCACACGTTGCCAGGTCGTCCATTTCCAATTTCTTCGGTCTGTTTCAATCGGAAGTCGGTACCAAACGATTCCTCGCATGCCCGATGGAGGATTCTGTTTCCATTCACTGACCAGGGTTGCAAGTTGTACGGCATCGCTGATGCCCATCGAGCGACGTGTGGCAGCCGCCGGAGTCGGGCTCTCCACGTCCTCGGAAATGACATCGATCACACGGTTATTCCGATCGAACCAGACTTCACAGCCATAGGTATTCAGCGCGATGTGATAGGGAATACCGAGTTCGGACATCTTACGGGCGGTGTCGCGTGCCGCGACCGGATCACACAGGATGACCGGCATCTCGGGTTTTGCCGGAAGCTTGAGCGAGTGGAGCTGCATCACGATGCCGTCGGCCGTGGTGAACAGCTGCTTCGCGTCCGGCGTGTCCATCCATGAAGGCAGCGCGGTTATACTCCAGGTTTTTCCGGGGTGCGCTTTTTTGATGGCGTTCAGCAACCTCAGGTAATTGCCCAAGGAGCGTTGCGGACTGTCGTAGTCAATCTGGAAATCCGTCACAGGTTTGGCGGCAGCCCATGCGATTTCTTCCATTACTTTGTCCAAAATCTCGCCCGAATGCCATGTTTCACCGGAAAGCGAAGAGCCAATGCGGATCACCAGACCGTTCCCTCTGAGCAGTTCGTCCGGGAGCTTGGTGCGACTGGCGTGCCATACGCCGTTGATCCGTCCGATTTCAACGGCAAGAAAATGGCGGCGTGACGCCAAACCCTGTGAACGTTCAAGGGCGCTGCGGAGAGCGGGTGAGGCCTCGCGTTGCCAGACATAGACTTCCGTGCTGAGCGGGCGTGGCGGCTGAGTGATAAACCCGGCAACCATCAGGAAACAAGCCAGAATGAAGCCAAAAGCAAGGGTTACGGGCTTCATTGGATTTTCACGGACTCATGCGTGATATTCCTGCAAGCACTTTACCGTGAGCTCGCGTTCCTTGAGGGAACGGATGGCTTTCACGGCAGCTTCCGCAGCGGCCATGTTGGTGGCGTAGGAGATTTTCTGCGCGATCGCAGTGGATCGGATCAGAATTTCATCGGCGCGGGATTCATGGGTGGCCGGTGTGTTGATCAGAAAATGGATTTCATTGTTCTTCATCATATCGATGACATTCGGACGCGCTTCTTCCAGAACCTTGTAGACCCGGTCGGCCGGAATGCCCGCTTCTGCGAGTTTGGCGAGGGTCCCGCCGGTAGAAACAATCCTGAATCCGAGCTCATGCAACCCACGAGCGACGTCGATGGCACGCTCTTTGTCGCGATCTGCAACGGAGAAGAACACCGTGCCTTGTTTCGGCAAGGGGTTGAACGCGGAAATTTGGGATTTGGCATAGGCCATGCCCCAATCGGAATCGATTCCCATGACTTCGCCTGTCGATTTCATCTCCGGACCAAGAACGATATCGATGCCGGGAAACCGGTTCCATGGGAAGACAGCTTCCTTCACAGAAAAATGCGGCGGGATGATGGTTTCGGTGTATCCCATGTCCTTGAGTTTTTCACCAACCATGATTTTGGCAGCGAGCTTGGCGAGGGAAACGCCAGTGGCCTTGGAGACGAAAGGCACGGTGCGGGAAGCACGTGGGTTGACCTCGATGACGTAGAGCTCGTCATCCTTCACCGCGAATTGGATGTTCATCAGACCGCGGACTTCGAGCTCACGCGCGAGATCTTTCGCCGCTTTTTCAATCTGGGTCTTGATGTTGTCCGAAATCGAGAAAGCTGGAATCACACAAGCGGAATCGCCCGAATGGATTCCAGCTTGTTCGATGTGCTGCATGATCGCACCGACTACCGAGGTTTCACCATCACTGATGCAATCCACATCGATTTCCGTCGCATTGTCGAGGAAACGGTCGACCAGCACCGGGCGTTCTGGCGATGCGGTAACCGCCTCGCGCATGTAGGTGGAAAGCTCCTTGTCGCTGTAGACGATCATCATCGCTCGTCCGCCAAGAACGAATGATGGCCTGACCAAAACCGGGTAGCCGATGCGGTTGGCAACCGCAATCGCCTCGGCCTCGTTGGTGGCGGTTCCGGCTTCGGCCTGTTTCAATCCGAGTTTGTCCAGCAACGCGGAGAAGAACTTGCGGTCTTCGGCCTGTTCGATGGATTTCGGCGAAGTGCCGATGATGGGCACCCCGTGTCGCTCGAGGTCAGCGGCGAGGTTAAGCGGCGTTTGACCGCCGAATTGGACAATGACGCCGTAAGGTTTTTCCTGGTCACAGATATTGAGTACATCCTCAAGAGTGAGAGGCTCGAAAAACAGCTTGTCCGAGGTGTCGTAATCCGTTGAGACCGTCTCGGGATTGGAGTTGACCATGATCGTTTCATAGCCGAGCTCCTTGAGCGCGAAAGCGGCATGGACGCAGCAATAATCGAACTCGATGCCCTGGCCAATCCGGTTAGGCCCGCCTCCCAGAATGATGATTTTCTTTTTGTCTGACTGACGCGCTTCGTTTTCATCACCGTAGGTGGAGTAGAAATACGGCGTATATGCTTCGAATTCAGCAGCGCAGGTATCCACGAGGCGGTAGGTCGGAATGATGTTTTGCAATTTGCGCGCGTTGCGTACCGCATCTTCGCCAACGCCTTTCGCCTTTGCGATCTGCCGATCGGAGAAACCGAGTTTTTTGGCCTTCCTGAGATCGAGATTCGCGAGGTCCTGTCCTTCTTTCGCGATCTGTTCGAGATGACGAAGGAACCAAGGATCGATGGCGGTGGCGGCATGGACTTCATCAAGCGTCCAGCCGTTCACGAATGCCGTTTGTAGCCAGAAGATTCGTTCCGCATTCGGGATGCGAAGTTTCCGGGTGATCTCCTCCTTGGCAGGGGATTGCGCATCCTTGTCGTCGAAGCCGAAGCCCCAGCGTCCGGTTTCCAGCGAGCGCAGGCATTTCTGCATGGACTCCTTGAACGTGCGGCCGATCGACATCGCCTCGCCGACCGACTTCATCGAAGTGGTAAGTACGGGATTTGCCGTAGGAAATTTTTCAAAGGTGAACCGGGGGATCTTGGTGACCACGTAATCGATGGTCGGCTCGAAAGATGCGGGCGTTTCGCGGGTGATGTCGTTGGGGAGTTCATCCAGCGTGTAGCCGACCGCGAGTTTTGCGGCGATTTTCGCGATAGGGAATCCGGTAGCTTTGGAAGCGAGCGCCGAGGAGCGTGAAACGCGCGGGTTCATCTCGATGACGATCATGCGGCCGGTCTTGGGATCCGTGGCGAACTGGATGTTGGAGCCGCCGGTTTCAACGCCGATTTCACGGATCACGGCGAATGATGCGTCGCGCATGATTTGATATTCGCGATCTGTCAGGGTCTGGATGGGAGCGACGGTGATGGAATCTCCGGTGTGCACACCCATGGGATCGAGGTTTTCAATGGAACAGATGACCACGCAGTTGTCAGCACGGTCGCGCATGACTTCCATTTCGAATTCCTTCCATCCGAGCAAGGACTCATCGATCAACACTTCCGAAACCGGCGAGAGATCGAGACCGCGATGTACGATTTCCTCGAATTCCTCTCGGTTGTAGGCGATGCCGCCGCCTTGGCCGCCCAACGTGAACGCGGGGCGGACGATGAGTGGAAACGTGCCGATTTCCTCGGCAACCTCACGTGCCTCCTCCATGGTATGGGCAATACCGGAACGCGGCATATCGAGGCCGATTTTCTGCATGGCCTCCTTGAAGAGATGACGGTCCTCGCCTTTGTCGATGGCTTCGGCATTTGCACCGATCATGCGAACACCGTGTTTTTCGAGCGTGCCGGCTTTGAAAAGCGACATGGAGGTATTCAGAGCGGTTTGTCCGCCAAGCGTGGGAAGCAACGCGTCGGGTTTCTCGCGGATGATGATTTTTTCAACCAATTCCGGTGTGATCGGCTCGATGTAGGTTCGGTGCGCGAACTCCGGATCGGTCATGATCGTAGCGGGATTGGAGTTCACCAGAATGACCTCGTATCCTTCCTCTTTGAGAGCTTTGCAGGCTTGGACTCCGGAGTAGTCGAATTCACAGCCTTGGCCGATCACGATTGGGCCGGAGCCGATGACAAGAATTTTACGGATCGAGGTGTCTTTAGGCATGTTGTGCGGGCGAGTTGGTTAAACTTTCAGGGGTGTGACAGGGGAACGCCGGATTGTAAAGGCGAGTTGCGTGCCGAACCGCAGAAAATGCGCATGCTCCCCTAGGATAGCTCGGCCAGGCGGGTATTGTAGTGGATCGAGCGCTGGAGGGCCGCCATCACATCGATCAGACCTGCCAATTCCCGGCAAACTTTCCGGCACTCCGGATCGGTCTTGGAGTGACGGCTCATGAAGCGGCCGATTTCAAGGTAGAGCTGCCTCATTTGGGTGGAGATGATGTTGAGCTCCGCCCGTCTGAGGGAAATCTGTTGATTGGCATCACCAATGCCTTGTGAGGATTCGATCACTTTCGACCTTCCGTGGATTTTCTGATCTGCGATCTCTTCCTCAATATCACGAAGCTCCGAACCGAGCGCGGCCATGTCCTGGGCATTCGCCAGTTTTTCTCGCTGGATGGCTTCCATCGCCACTTTCAATTCTTCCAGGCGCTCCGTGGTTCTGCTGATTTCGGTTGCCTTGTCGGGTTCGCCGCGGAGTACTTCCAAGGTAACGTTCAGCCCCTTGAGCTTCCGTTGGGCTTCGCTGGCTTTGTTCGAGATGCGGTCCCGTATCCGGGTAAGCTGATCCATTTTCGAAATGATCTCCACACGCTGTTTGGCGAGTTCCTTGATCGGGGTATGGACGCTCTCCAAAACCACCGCTCGTATTTCTTGGTTTTCATTGAGCTTGTTCTGGAATTGTTGGATTTCCCCGCTAATCCGCTGGAAATCCTGATTCAATTTTTTCAGGTTCCAATATTCCATCGAGATTTCCTCAATCTGATCCACCTTTTGCCAAATGGCTTCGCCGAGGAAGGTCTGGGCCTCCTTGAGAAGCATGGACTCGCTTGAGACCTCTCCGACACGCACATTTTTCCTCGCGTATCCGAAATAGATCGCCAGGCGTAGGAAGAGGTATTTGGAGGCGGTCATGGAATATTATGTTTTCACCAACGTTCGCAGATGGTCGATCACCCCCATGTCCTCGAGAGTGGTCACGCTGCCGGAAATGGTGCCGGTGGTCACAAGCTCCTTGAGGAGGCGGCGGATGATCTTGCCTGAACGCGTTTTGGGCAGTGCCGGAGTGAAATAGACATCATCGGGTTTGGCGATGGCCCCGATGACCCGGCCGACATGATTGCGGAGTTCGTTTTCGAGATCAGGTGTCGCCGAGAACCCGAGTTTCAACGTGACAAACGAGGCAACGGCTTGGCCTTTGAGATCGTGAGGGCGACCGACAACCGCAGCTTCCGCAACGGCTGGGTGGGCGACAAGGGCGGATTCGATTTCAGCGGTACCGAGGCGGTGTCCGGAGACGTTCAGCACATCATCGAGACGGCCGATGATCCAGAAATTCCCTTTTTTGTCGCGCCGTGCCCCATCACCCGCTGTATAAATGCCGGGATAATCGGAAAAATACGTTTTTTTGAATCGGGCTTTGTCCCCGAAGATGGTGCGGGTCATGGACGGCCATGGCTTGCGAATCACAAGCCGGCCATCGACGTTCGGCGGGCATTCGTTTCCGGCATCGTCAAGAATCGCCGCATCGATTCCGAAGAACGGGCGTGTGGCGGTTCCCGGGACGCAGGGAGTGGCTCCCGGAATGGGCGAAATCAGGATGGCCCCGGTTTCGGTTTGCCACCAGGTATCGACAATCGGGCAGCGGCCGCCTCCAATTTTTTCATGATACCAGTGCCATGCTTCGGGATTGATGGGTTCCCCTACCGAACCTAACAGCCGCAAGGACGAGAGATCATGTTTTTCGACAAACCCATCACCTGCCTTGATGAAAGCCCGGATCGCTGTGGGTGCGGTGTAGAAAATGGTCACACGGTGTTCCTCGATCATTTTCCAGAAGCGGCCGAAATCAGGCTCGTTGGGAGCCCCTTCATACATGACTTGGGTGGCACCGTTGGCCAGCGGTCCGTATACGATGTAGGAGTGGCCGGTGATCCAGCCGACATCAGCGGTGCACCAGTAGACATCCTCATCTCGCATGTCGAAGATGTATTTGCAGGTCGAGTAGGTGCCGGTGAGGTAACCGCCGGAAGTATGGAGGATGCCTTTGGGTTTTCCGGTGGAGCCGGAGGTGTAGAGAATGAAGAGGGGATGCTCGGAATCGAACCCTTTCGGCTCGTGTTTCGCGGAGGCTTTGGACATTTCCTCGTGCCACCAATGGTCGCGTTTTGCCTGCATGGAAACCGTGTTGCCCGTGCGTTTCACGACAAGGATGGTTTTGACCTTGTTGTATGTTTTCAGGGCTTCATCGACCACAGGTTTGAGCGGGACAACTTTGCCGCGACGCCATCCACCGTCGGCGGTGATGATGGTGGTGGCACCGGAATCTTCCAAGCGATCAAGGATGGCCTCGGAGGCGAATCCACCGAACACCACGCTGTGGACCGCGCCGATACGCGCGCAGGCAAGCATGGCAATGGCGGCCTCGGGAATCATCGGCATGTAGATGAGCACCCGGTCGTTGGCTTTCACACCACGCGCGATGAGGACGTTGGCGCATTGGCAGACTTCGCGGTGGAGTTGGGCGTAAGTGATGGTGCGTGTGTCCCCGGGTTCGCCCTCCCAGATGATTGCGGCCTTGTTGGCACGCGTACCATTGGCGTGGCGATCCACACAGTTTTCCGCAACATTGATTTTGCCTCCCACAAACCATTTGGCATCGGGGCATTTCCAATCAAGGACCTTGGAAAACGGTTTCTGCCATTGGAGCTCTTTGGCCTCAGCTGCCCAGAATTTCTCGGGGTGCTTGATCGAGGATTGGTATAGCTTTTCATACGCAGCCATGGAACCGATTCTGGCGTTTTTGGAGAACTCCTTCGACGGCTTGTAGGTAGCGGTCAATGCGGCGCTGTGATCGGGTGTTGCCTTGGATGCGGATTTTTTCGAACTCATGATTTGGACTGGGGATACAGACTAAAGAGCAGAATTCCGGACGGCAATGCCAGAGTGAAATGCGCTCCCGGAGAAGAAATTCATGTTATCGGGAATGCGGAGCGACGAATCGGCGGATTTCCTGGCCTCCCCCCGTCCAGACGCCGATGTTCAACTTTCGGTTCAGGACTCCATGATCGGGCTGGAAATCCGCCGTACACGGTGCGGATTGCCATAAGAATTGCGGGGTATTCCGGGTCCGGACCATCGCGACGGATTTGAAGATTGGCACGTTTTCCCTTTCCACGCGGTCACCAAACGCTTTGAATGCTCCACCTGTGATGAAATGGTTGTTTCTTCCCCTTCCCGCCCTCTCCTGGTATCTGGTTTCGTGCAATCCCGAGAAGCGCGATCCCCACGGATCCAGCTCCCCGGATGTAACCACGGCGAATCAGACTCCTGCGGCTCCCTCGTTCGATGTCAAAAACCCGAATTCGCTGATCGGCCAAAACCTTGAGGATGTGCGACCAGCTCTGGAGGCGGCTGAAATCCGCTTCCGGATCATTGAAAAGGACGGAGAGCCGATGATCATGACGATGGATTACGCTCCGGAACGTCTGAATTTCAAAATCAAGAACGGAGTAATCATCGAGGTGGCGAAAGGTTGAACGTTCAGGCCATCTTGAGCTTCGGAATCGAGGCGAGGAGACGCCGCGTGTATTCGTGTTTGGGGAAATGGAAGATCTCGCTTGCAGGGCCGACCTCAACGATTTTCCCACGATACATGACCGCGATCCGGTCGGCGATATAATGAACCACTCCGAGATCATGCGAGATAAACACCATGGTCAGGCCGAGACGTTGCTGCAGATCTTTGAGGAGATTGAGTATCTGGGACTGGATGGAAACGTCGAGAGCCGAGACCGGTTCGTCGGCGATGATCAGTTTCGGCTCGGGTGCAAGGGCGCGGGCAATGGCAATGCGTTGGCGTTGCCCGCCCGAAAATTCATGAGGGTATCGCTTCATCTGACTCGCCTCAAGGCCGACAGTAGACATCAGTCCGGTGACTTTATGTTCCAACTCCGCCCCTTTCAAATCTCGGTGGCGTTGGCGAATCGCCTCGGCGAGGGTGGAAAAAACCGTCATGCGCGGATTGAGCGACGCATAGGGATCCTGAAAAACCATCTGAAAATCAAGCCTCCGCCTGCGCATTTCGGAATGACTCAGTGCCGAAAGGTTTTCGCCATTGAGTTTGATGGAACCTGCAGTGGGCTCGATGAGCTGCATGAGCATCCGCGACAGGGTCGATTTCCCGCAACCTGATTCACCCACCAGACCCAGGATCTCGCCTTTTTCGATTTCCAGAGAGACCCCATCGACCGCTTTGACGATTTCTTTACCGGAGGAAAGCAACCCGCCGGCTGTTTTTACGAAATGCTTTTCAAGATGTTCAATCTCCAGATAGGCCATGCAACTGAATCAAGCAGGTGCGTGGTCCATCCGCAATCAAGTTCGTGAATCCAGGGACATCAAGCATATGCGAAGTTGCCGTTTTTGAACCCAGATCCGCTTGAATCGCGACGCCATGCGGAGGATGCGCCGCTCACCAGCATGACCCGCCCGGTCTGATTTGACCCCAGCGGAAATTTCGCACGCATCCTGCGTCACCGGCGGTTTTGCAGCGCGAACTTAGGATCGGCTACTTCACCTTGTTTTCCGCAAGCAGCAGCTTGATCTCCTTGGCGTTGAGGATGGCCCAGCGGCCGGTTTCAAGATCGCCAAGCCAGAGGTTGCCGATGCGGACGCGCAGCAGCTTGGTCACTTGGTAACCAAGTGCCTCGAACATCACCCGAATCTGACGTTTCGCACCATGGTCAAGGACGACCTTGATGCGGCGGGCAGAAATCCGCTCAATCTGCTTGGCCTTGAGTTTGCCTTCATTCGTGTAAACCCCGGCAAGAAATTGATCGAGGTGAGAGTTTTCAAAGGCTTGGTTTGCAGTCACGAGATATTCTTTCTCTACCGATTTTGACGGATGCATGAGCTGTTGAGAGAGATCGCCGTCGTTGGTAAGGATCAGCATGCCCTCGGAATCCGTGTCCAGACGCCCTACATGGTGAAGTGATTGGAAAGAGGCAGGCAACATGTCGTAAATGGTTTGCCGACCCAGCTCATCGCTGCGGGTACAGACATAACCGCGCGGTTTGTGAAACATGACGACCAGCTCCTCTTTCGGGAAAACCCGTTTGCCATCGACGCGCACGCTGTCAGTTTCTGTAATGCGCGTGGCGAGATTGATACAAGGCGACCCGTTGATCTCGACCCTGCCGGAAAGAATCAATTCATCGCACGCGCGACGTGATCCAACCCCACATGAGGCGAGGTATTTGTTCATTCTTACTCCCTCGGACATGATCATTGGATAATTTCCGTGGATGACCCACGGAGGGTGGGAGTGGCCACAGGCCGAAGGGTCAGCCCTCGTGCTTGGTCTTGGGAAGGCCGATCGGGGATTTGCCCTGTTTCCATTCGCCGCGCTCCTTGAGAAGCTTCACACGCTCGAAACGTTTGAGGACGGAGCGTTTGCCGCCGACGGTGGCGTTTGATTTGAGTGAATTGTGCTTGGACATCTTGAAGCGTGGTTGGTCGGTTGGGGGGCGGAAGCTATGGTGCTTTGATCCCAGTGGCAATGCGAAAATCATCTATTTTTTAAAAAAATCCAACGGCTGGATTCCATCGACCCCGACGGAAGTTACGGGCCTTCGAGATCATTTCTCCCTCAAGGTTCCGGCATCATGCCGGAAAAACCCAGAATCCGTCGTCATTTCATGCAATACGGCCTCTTCTGCGGCAGGTCATCCCTGCTCGAATGACGGCTTCACGCAGATCAGGAAAGTGGCGATCCTGTGGCAGATGATCCGCACCTGATCGATCAGATCCGTCCCTTTTTTAAGAAAAAACACAAGCTCCGACCGGGCGAGTGACTCACAAGCCTCGATGCGACCGGGCAAACTTTTGCCAAATCACGCCAAATCCCTTCATGCCATGGCCAGAGACCCGCTCAAACAATCCATGTCCTGGCCACGACATGGATTGTTTGAGCGGAGGAACCGATGCATCGAAAAAATTCATCATTGATAGATCGCCAAAACGGGAAAAATGGCTTAAGCGTGACGATTGATGCGCAATGTTGGACACATCGGTTTGAAAGCACTCTGCCTGGCCTGCGGAATTTCAGGCTCAATGGCAGCACCGGTATCGTTCGTCACCAAAGAGGTGGAATACCGGCTGGGAGAATGCGTGATGATTCCTCTGGAGTGCTCCACACCCGCCAGCGAAACGACGGCACTGGAACTCAAACCACAGAAACCGGGCATGGTTGAAATCATCCGCCAGCCGGAAATTCTAAAAGACCAGCAAATGGGTTTCGCACGCATCCGCACGTGCGCACCCGGTGAAGTGGTCTTGAAATGCGGCGAAGCCTCGTTGAGCGTCCGCGTGACCGAAGAGCGGCCCGTTGCGCTGATGAGAAAACTCACGCCGCGATTCACGAGTCCGGCTTCCAACAGCTCGGTCTGGGGGATCATTCATGTGGGTGCTGAAATCTGGGTCGGCGCGCCCGGTGTGGACCGGGCATCCGTGCCGGATGCGAGACTCGTTCTTCCCGACGGAACCGAACTTGCACCTAAGGAGAGTTTTCCGCCAATCGACGGACCGTTCTGGAGGATGGTTTATGAAGTCGACACCACCCGACTTCCCCAAGGCGAATGCAGGCTGATCCTCTCCTGCAAACCGCTGATTGCGACAGGCAGCTCACAGGGCAGACTACTCCTCAGCGAAGAGCATCCCATCAATATCCTGCACGTTCCGAAAAAGGACGAATGGATCATCACCGGCGAGTGTGAAGATTTTGTTTCCACCCCCCGCTCCGAGCGGATGGGGCCCGAGGCGCCCATGGTGATCATGGATGCGGCCGCCAGCAAGCACCGCGCGGTCACTCTCCGATCCAACCGCCACTCATGGGTCTTGCAACCGGAGATTCCCGAGGACGGAAATTACCAGATCATGGTACGCGCGCGCGGTACGCTTTTCGGATCCGCTTATGCTTCGCTTGGTGTCATCCTCGGTGAAAATATTACCGACTCCGGTTCTGTTAGAATTTGCACCAGCGCATGGCAGCGCGTACCGGTCGGCAGGCCCGTCGCGTTGAAAAAAGGCAGGCAATGGATCGGTATCGCTCTGGCCAACGAGTTTCGCTACCGCAACCAGAGCCTGCGTCATGCGGATGTCGACCACTTTGAAATCCGGCGTGTCGGCAGCGGTTCAGCCGGCGGAGGCGGCATGATGATGGGTGGCATGATGATGCAATCCGCTGACGCGAAAACAGCGGCCGGCAACGGTCGCACGGCAACCCGGCTGCAATGCGCGTTCACCAGCATTCATGACGGCGAGAAAATCAACGGCCGCATCGAGCTCCGTGCGAGCCTGCAAAGTCCGTCATTGAAAAATGACACCGACTACCAGGAGATCCGTTCCGATCTCTGGATCAACGACGCCTATTTCGCCACCGCCTACGGTCGGCACGTTTCCTTTCCTGTCTATCCGCACGATTTGAAACAGGGCGAAAACAAGCTGTTCGTCCAGAGCGTCTCACCCTGCGGAAACACAGCGGTCTCCCTCCCGCAACGCCTTATCGCCTCGACGACGGTTAAAAAACCCCAAGTCGGATATGATGTGGATCTCTGGGATCTCCAACGCAAAGGTTGGGACAAGATCAAACGCGTCGATCTGAAAAAAGAGGATCCGCTGGCCACCGAGGAGGCACCGGCTTCCATCCATCTTCTCTCCGACCCTGCCGCGTCAGTTCAGTTGCGCCTTCCCAATGAGCTCGTTGGCAAGCGCCGCATTTCCCTGCTCTCGCGTCTCGCTCCCGAGATTGAAAACGGTTCGTTGGTGATCAAATTGCACCAACCCAAAGCCGCCAAAGCCCACCTGCGTGAAATCACCATCGCCAAGCCCGACGCTCCCAACCACTGGACGTCTCAAGCGCTCGGTGAGGTGGAGTTTTTCTCAGGCCAGAAATTTATCCGCATCGAACTCACCGCGGGCCAGGTCGCACTCGGCGGGCTGAGCATCGACAAACCGAAATTCCTCGATGCCGCCGCACCGCTCCTTCAGGTGCTCTATCCCAAGCCCAACGCCAAACTTTCATCCCAGGGAGACGCCATCATCGTCGATGCCTTCGATGATCTCAAGCTCAGTCACTTCGAGGTACAGATCGATGGCGTAAAAGCCCCGCTTGCCTTCCCCGTATCGCGCGATGCGGGAGCGAACATCCTGCATCTTCCGGCTTCGTTATTGGAAACGGGCAAACGCAGGATTGAGATCGTCGCGATCGATACCTGGGGCAAGGAAACCCGCTCCGCGCCGATTCCCGTCGAGGTTCGCGAGGTTTCCAAATCAACGCTCGATCTTCCGTACCCGCGTGCCGTCCGGCTCGCGAACCGCCTCGCCTACGGCCAAGATCCGCTGACGATGATTTCCATTCTCACCCAGGGCGAAGACCTATGGCTGAACAGGGAAACCACCAGCTCATGGGGTAGCACGCACGATCAGCTCTGCGAGGCTCACGCCCGTTTATGGTTTGCGGATGGGGGCGATTCCAACCTGCGCGGCCGCGTCATCAGTCATCTTCTCACCACACGCAATCCTGTGAGGCACCGCTTTTCATTGTTCGCACAAAACCATTTCTCCACCTGGATGGCGAAAACCGGAGCAGGAGCGAAGTGGCGGGAAAACCAGGAATTCCGCGATGCGGGGATCACGCGCTTTAACGATCTCCTGCTTACCTCGGCCACCAGCCCGGCGATGATGGTCTATCTTGACCAACAAAACAGCCTCGCCCTGCAGCTGAATGAGAACTATGCACGCGAGGTCATGGAGCTGCATACGGTCGGAGTGCACGGCGGATACCAGCAGAGCGACGTCACCAACCTCGCCCATCTTCTGACAGGATGGGGTGCCCAACGCGAGGCAACCATGGACGGCATGGCGATGGATTACAACTACCGCTTCTCGCCGTATCTGAACGAGGATCAACCCTTCGAAATTTTCGGCCTGTCCATTCCCAAATCCGACTCTTTGGAAACCTCGGACGACCGTATCGCCCAGATCATTGAGATGCTTTCCTGCCGTCCGCAGACCGCGCGTTTCATTTCGGAAAAGCTTGCGGGTCATTATATGGGCTTGCCGACCCAGCCTGAGGTAGTCGACGCGATGTCACGCGAGTACCTGCGGACCAATGGGGATCTGCGGAGCATGCTGGCGGTCATGATCCGCTCCCCGCGTTTCATGGCAACCGACGCACCGCCGAAAGTCATGACACCCGTGGACTACGGTATCACCATGCAGCGCATTTCCAATTCCTTCCATCCGTGGTCAGTCATCGGCTTGGCGGATCGCAGCGGAAGGAATCTTTTCGATCGTGCCAGCCCGGATGGTTATCCGGAGAAAAACGAGGATTATGCGGACTCGAACTACCAGTTGCAAAAATGGAGCTTTTGCAAGGAACTGGAGCAATCCCTCGCCAACTCCCTTGCAGCCGGCTGGTTTGATCCGGAAACCATCAAGGATCCGGCACACCGCGACACGATCATCGATCACGCACTCGCGGCACGCCGCGGAGCGGCTCCATCCGCCAACACCCGCGCAGCGCTCCACGCGATGCTGAGCCAGGAGATTGCCGATCCCAACCAACACCGTATCGTCTTTGCCTCCTTCCTGCACATGATGCCGGAATTTCAAATTCGTTAGAACCACCAGCCACAACGATCTTATGGACTCCACACGCCGCCGATTCCTCCGCACCACCGGCACCGCTGCCATCTTCGGCAGTTTTGTTCCGGGACATCTGTTCGCCAACACGCCTCCCGTGGTCAAACCCGTTACCAAAGGCAAAACCCTTGTGGCCGTATTCCTTCGCGGTGGGATCGACGGTCTCAATCTTGTCGTTCCTTTCGGAGATCCTGACTACTACAAACACCGTAAAAGCATCGCCATCCCGAAACCTGCTCGTGACAACAACTCAGCGATCGACCTCGACGGCTTTTTCGGCCTGCATCCCTATGCCGCGTCCCTTGCCCCGCTTTTCAGGGATCACAGCGCGGTCGCTCTCCAGGCTGTCGGCTATGACAAGAACACCCGCTCGCACTTCGAGGAGCAGGACACGTGGGAAACCGGCGTGATCGGCAATTCGCTCTCGGCTGATGGTTGGCTGAACCGCCACCTCGCCAGTTCCGCGGGGCATGGTTCCATCCGTGCGGTCTCCATCGGTGGGAACCTTCCCCGAATCTTGCGCGGTCGCGCTCCTGCGTATGCCATCCGCGGCATTGCCGATCTCAGCATGCCGCGCCTGCAGGGCGATGCCGACGTCTTGCGCGCCGCATTGGAAACCGCTTACTGCACCAAGCCTGCGTCGAAACAAACCGCTACCGACGAGCTCCTCTCGAAAACCGCCGCCGCCACCTTGGAGGGCACCAAGCAATTGGAAGCCATCGCCAAAACCGAATACAAACCTGCCAACGGCGCCAAATACGGCAGCACCGGCATCGCCAAACAATTTCTCGAGGCAGCACGCCTGATCAAATCCGGTATCGGAACCGAACTGATCCAGTTGGACTATGGCGGCTGGGATACCCATAACGCCCAGGGCGGAATCAATGGCGGCTTTGCCAACCGCCTCCGCGATCTGTCCGATGCCATGGCAGCGTTCAGCAAGGATCTCGGAGATCGGCTGAACGATGTGCTCGTCCTTACCTTGAGTGACTTCGGTCGCACCGTCGCAGAAAACGGCACCAGCGGCACGGATCACGGTTGGGCCAACTGCATGATCGCCCTCGGTGGCAGTGTTTCCAAAAACCAGAAGCCCGTACTCGGCGAATGGCCCGGGCTTTCCCCGGATCATCTCCACCAGAAACGCGACCTCAAACACACCACCGACTTCCGCAACGTGTTGGGTGAGGTCGTTTCCAACCATCTTGGAAATCCGAACATCGCTCATGTGATTCCCGGAGTGGAACACAAGCCGGTGGGAATGATTTCCTGAAACCAACCTTCGTCATTCATCCATCCTCAACCGATTCACGTTCAGGATCGGTCTCATCATCTGATCTGAATGACGGGTGAATCGTCGCTCCATCGCCCAAGTCGGCTACCATTCGATCCCCACACCTTCCTCGGGAATCAGCACCTGATCACTGATCCCGAGTCGGTCCGCTTCGGTCAGGAGCCGATCAATCGGTTCGCCAAGGGCTTCGTTTCCGAGCGGGAAAGTACCGTAGTGCATGGGAATCATGATCTTCGCATCGAGATCGACGAACGCGCGAACGGCCTGTTCCGGATTCATGTGGACATCTCGACCGCTGGGCGATTCGTAGGCACCGATCGGCATGAGAGCGATGTCGATGCTGTGACGTTTTCCGATTTCCGCAAAGCCATCGAAATACGTGCTGTCGCCACAATGAAACACGCTTTTGCCTCCGGATTTCACAATGTAGCCGCCGTAATCGCGATGGGTATCATGAACGTAACGCGCGCCCCAATGATGGCATGGGGTATGGATGATGCCCATCCCATCGATTTCCAATTCATCCCAGATACTGAGCTCGTGGATCGCCGGGAACCCGAGTTTTTTTACAAGCGACGCGCTACCTTTCGGAACCACAATGCCGTTGCTTGCCTGAAGGATTTTCAGGCTGGGTTTGTGGAGGTGATCGAAATGCGCATGGGTTACCAGCACCATGTCGACCTCCGGGATATCCTTGAGGTGCAGCCCGGGGTGGCGTTGTCGTTTGACCGGGCCGTGCCATTTCGCCCAGTTGGGATCGACCAGCACCGAGTGACCGGCAAACTGCAGAAAAAACGTAGCGTGTCCGATCCATGTGATGCGGACACGGTCGTCAGCGGGAGCTGTTAGAACGGGTTCCAGAATCGTTCCGCCCATCTTGCGGAACATGCCGGGAACAATATGTTGTCGAAGAAATTTTGCATTGCGCGCTGGCCAACCTTTTTGGGGCACGAGTCCGGAATAGCGGTTTCCGACGGGATCTTTCATAAGCCTGCAATCCTAAGCTTCCTGATAACCGAGTGCAATTTTCTCCATCCAACATTTCGCGCGTTCGCGGAACCCCATCGCATCCTGGGCATAGAGAATGCCACGGGATACATTGATCACATCCGGCGCGCTACGACCTGCAGCGGCAAGGGCACCAAGATCGCCGCCTTGGGCACCGAGGCCGGGGACGAGAAGCGGTGAGTCCGGCATTTTCGGCAACACGCTCCGGGAATTCGTCAGACCCACCACGTAGCCGACATCGGTCGCGCGGTCCTCCCTCAGCGCACGAGCCCCGAGTGCGGTGACGAGCTCGAACACCTTGCGACCGTCTTTCAGCTCCTGTTGCTGGAAATCCGCGGTGCCGGGATTTGATGTGACAGCGAGCAGGTAAACCGCCTTGCCTGCGTGATCGAGGAACGGCTCGATCGAATCATAGCCGAGAAACGGATTCAGCGTCACTGCGTCGACATTCCAGCCGTTGAA
Organism: Verrucomicrobiota bacterium; assembly: GCA_041170385.1. Taxonomy (GTDB): domain Bacteria; phylum Verrucomicrobiota; class Verrucomicrobiia; order Verrucomicrobiales; family Akkermansiaceae; genus Luteolibacter. The sequence goes on from JBEAZA010000038.1 coordinate 81,612, forward strand.
GTATCCCTGGGCATAATACTTCTGCGTCTCGCCGATATCGCTGCGTTTCGCATCGAGGATGACCGGAATATGGCCCGGGATTTCTTTCAATATTTCCTCGAGGATCCTGATTCCTGCAATCCCCATCGCTTCAAAATATGCCATGTTCGGTTTGAACGCAGCCGCAAAATCGGCTGTTTCCTCGATCACTTGTGAGAGAAAGGCTTTCGCGACCTTTGCGCCGCCATCGCCGGGTCTCGGATCCAAACCGACACATAATCTCGATCCGGTGGCGGTGATTCGTTGCTGTAGCTTTTCGGTAAAACGCATGGTCTAGGTGTTACTGAAAAAATGGGTTTCGGGAAGCAAACAACGATCTACCCGCGGGAGAATTTCTCCACTCCACCCAAGCGATCCAGCCCAGCGCGCCAAAATAGGCGGCGAACTCAATGGCTTTTCGCCAATAGGATACGTTTTCGGACCCGCCGAGACAGCCGCAACTGATGTCCAGGCCGCGCCACCATGCGGAACCGACTGAGATACTGAACGCAATGACCAGACCGAACATGCCAAGCCATGCGCCCTTGTGAAGGGAGCCAACCATAAAACACAAACCCGTAACCACCTCGAACCACGGAATAAAATAAGCCACGGCAATCGCCATATTTCCGCGAATCGCAACCCCCGCGATGACCATCCGATAGTTTTCGATATCGGTCACAAAGCGGTCCAGCCCGCTACTGAAAATTTTCAACCCTCCGGCATAAGCAAACCAAGCGCCCAACAGCACGCGCAACACAAGGGCCGTCATTTCATGCTTCGGATTCACTGGCATGCTTGTGTTTAGCTATGGATTTTCCTCCCAGCAAGATCAGAGGCATGCCCGTAATCCCCTCGGATTCCAAAAACGATGGGAACCGCTGGGCGTCTTCGCTTTTGAAAAAGTTGGCAATGGTGAGCATGAAGGGGAGTTACTTCAATGCCTCGACCAGCAAGTTGACGGTTGCCTCGCTTGATGCGGGATTCTGGCCGGTGATCAGATTCCCGTCCTTGACGGCATGGGCGGCGAAATTTTCCTTCTTGTCGATCTTCGCTCCCAGTCCGCGCAATTTGCTTTCCAGAAGGAAGGGCATGTCCTTGTCGAGTTCGACGGCGCGCTCCTCGTCATCGGTAAAAGCGGCAAGGGTTTTTCCTTTGACCAAGGGTGTCCCGTCCTTGCGAGTGACATGGACCAGAGCGGCCGGGCCGTGACAAACCGCAGCGATCGGCTTGCCTTGGGTATCGAAATCCTGAATCAGTTTTGCGGCAGCCGGATCATTGGCGAGATCAAACATCACCCCGTGTCCTCCGGGAATAAATACCGCTGAAAAATCCTCCGCACGGATTCCGGACAAGGGCTTGGTCTGGCTCAGACGTTTTTCCGCATCATTCCATCGGATCGCCTGCTCAGGATTCGGCTTGCTGCGCGCATCAACGGGTGCGACGCCGCCTTTGGGCGTCACGACTTCGATCGGATAGCCCGCTTTGCGTAGCGCGAGGTAGGGAACCGCGAATTCCTCGAGCCACAAACCCGTGGCTTTGCCGTTGCTCATGGTATCAGCTCCGGTGACCAGCATCAGAACCGGCTTGGGTTCGGCTGCCGCAAGCGAGATCATCATCCCTCCGATGACCGACAGGAACCCCAATCCCAAGTGATACCTAGATGATTTTCTTTTCATAGTCATTCAATAAACGCGAGCTGCCGTAGGTGTCAATTGGGTGTTCGAACTGCCGTGGCCGCATTGCGTCATTCACGTACCAGTTGAAGCAACCCATTGCCGGTCGCGTCGCGACTGTTCGCTCCGATTGCAGGCGCTGCACCTGGCGCTCACGCACAACCTGCAACTGCAAAACCGAGTCATTGTTGCGCAGGCGTGACGATGGCGAGTTTCGGACTGGCAGCCAGTTCCCGCGAGAGTTCGTCAAAACGTTTTTTGAGGACTTCCATCCTTTGCGGGAATTGTTGGCTGAGGTTCTTCAATTCACCGACGTCCTCCCGGAGATGGTAAAGCGCGGGAGCGACCGGGGCTTCGGAGCGTTTGCTGGGGTCAGCACCGGTGATCGCATCACGTTGGTCCGGGAAATACTTCCAATCTCCCATCGTGAGGGCCTGTGGTTGGTCGGATTTCCCATGCCAGTGGAGAAGTTCGGTACGTGGGTGTTGCGCGGCTTTCCCTCTGAGGCTGTCCCATACATTGATTCCATCGATGACGGGCCGGTTGCGTCCATGGGTGTTCAAATCGATTCCTGCGGCTCCGCATAACGTGGGCAGCAGGTCGATGGCTGCGGTAAGCGAATCGTCGGTCCGGCCGGGCGGAACCTTGCCCGGCCATGAAATGATGCACGGAACGCGAGTCCCACCCTCGAGAGGGCTCCATTTTTTTCCACGATAGGGAAGACTGCTGGCGGCTTGCCCACCCTGTGCGCCGTTGTCTGATGTGAAGACGATCAGGGTATGTTGCAAGATGTTTTGTTCCTCCAACAAGCGGATGATCTCACCGATGCGTGCATCGAGTTCTTCAACCACATCACCGTATGCGCCGAACTTCGATTTCCCCTTCCATTCTGGGTGAGCTTCCACATCGAAGTGCGGGGCCGTATAGGGGAGATAAAGTAAAAACGGTTCGTCCTTCCGGGCCCTGATGAAGGCGAGAGCCTCGTGGGTAAAGTGTTCGGTAAAGAGACGGTTGTCGACCTGTGGGATGGCAATTTGATCTCCGCTCCAAATTTGTTTGAGCTGGTTGTTGCTCATCGGATTGTAAAACGAGCGATCGAACCCCTGTTCATGCGGACGAGTGCCGGGTAGTTGGCCGATGTGCCATTTTCCGGAAATTCCCGTGTTGTAACCTTCGGCCTTGAATACCTCCGCCATGGTAAGCGCTTCCGGGCTCATGCCATCTTTGGCACCCATGAGATAGCCAGCCACTCCCCGGGTCCAACCGAGTCTGACCGGATAAGCGCCTGTCAGAAGAGCCATGCGGGAGGGGGTGCAAACGGCCGCTCCGGAGTGGAAATTCGTCAGGCGGATTCCATCTTTGGCGAGCTGATCAAGAACGGGAGTCCGGATCGACGGATGACCGTAACAACCGATATCCTGATAACCGAGGTCATCTGCCATGATGAGAATGATGTTCGGCTTGCGTGTGCTGTCAGCCGCTACGGGCTGGAGCAATCCCAAGGCGAGAACGCATGTCAGCCAGATCTTCATGGTTTTGCGCTTGTCTGCCAGATCTCTAACAATAACTTGTGGAATTCCGGATCGTGTCTTTCGAGCTCCGAGGCAACGAACGGGTAGAAATCGTTACGATAGAGCAATGCCTCGGTCGCCTCGGCAAAATATTCTTTATGGTCCGTGAGGGCATAATGTTTGGTTTCACCTCCGTTGACATGAAGCACCTTTTCATAGTCACCGCGCTGTTTAGCGGCATGGAACGCCTCGAGAATATCCTTGTGATCAAAGCCCAAAATCTGATCGTGATAACCGTGGGCAAGCTCATGAAGGATCACGGCAGGCTGTTTCAGCATGTTTTTTCTGGAGAAGATCTGGCTGGCGACGGGAATATGAACCTTTTTGACCAGATCGGGGTGATAACCTTTTTTCGCCAACCAGTCCGCACTGGGATGGTATTGCATGTTGCCGAGCTCCGGATGCCTGTGTTCGATCCAAATTCCGATCTTACGAAGATCCGCCAGTTGTTTTTCAGGCATCAGGATGATGATGCGCTGAAGGTGGTTTGCGAGGAGCTTGAGGGCCAGCTCGCCTTCCTTCGCATGCTCGCCTTCCAGTAGCTTCGGATCTACGGACACCTTCCAGCCCTCGATCTCTTTGATCACAGGCTCGAACCAGCCGATTTGATCCGAACCCGATGGCGCGGCCGATCCGGAGACAAGCGTGAGCGCGAGAATGAACGTGAGGCTGATGATTTTCATGAGTTACCGGATCAATCGAGGTTGAAGATGGAATTGTGCAAGGTGCGTTCGACGGGTGCGCCGTCGGCACCCACCAGTTTCATCTTGATGGACATGCCCCAGGTCGGCGCGAGTTCGGGAATTTCCAACGTCAGGGTTTTCCCATCCGCTGAAATATCGGCTTTGGAAATGTTCCACACACGTTCATTCAGGTGTTTGCAGCCATACTTCGAAGTTCGTTGGAGGTCCCATGCGCGCACTTCCCATGCGGAAATGCCTTTGATGGTATCCGGATGGATGGGATCGCTGAAACCGATGCGGATTTTACCTTTTTCGGTATGCAGAGTGACCGGCTGGCAGGCGGGCTGACCGGTGTAGCGGATCCGGTAGAAGCCGCCGGGTTGCTGGCGGTTTCCGGCCCATGCGAACATTCCGCAACCGTAGAGCTGACCGTCAACCGGACTGAAACGACCCCGCATCAGTCCTGTTGGGAGAGGCTTCATCCCCAGCGGGCTCATCCCTCCTTGAACCTCTTCACCGCGGGTTTCAAAAGGTACCGTGTAAATTCTGCCTTCGCCGTATGAAAGATTGAGCAACGAGCCGCGCAGGGGTTTCCATGCGGAATTTTCCGGAACCCAGACAAGTTCCGCCGGGGAACGGTCAAAACTGTTGGTGATCCAGCAGAGCGGTTGTTTCATCGCTGCGTCGGACTCGTCCGTAACCTCGTGATAACCCCACATGTTGCCATAGAAAACGTTGTCACTTTTCGGTTTCACCCAATTGATGCGGTTTTTCGGCATCCAGTTGCCTTCCTGATCCGTAACCATGAAGCTTCCGTCAGGATTGAGACAAACTCCATTCGCCGCGCGGAAGCCGGTGGCAAGGATTTCGGTTTTCAAGCCGTCTTTGGAGACTTTGAGCAGGGTGCCGTGATGCGGGACAACCGCCGGCTTCCCGTGACGGGCTGACTTCGCATAGTAAAAATTGCCCTCCGCATCGGTCTGCAAGCCCATTGCAAATTCGTGGAAATGCTCGGTGACTTGGTGGTCACTGTTGAAATTCTCAATGGCATCCGTCTCGCGATCGCCATTCTTGTCACGCAGCAGCGCAATCATGTCGCGGCAGCTTACATAAATTTCCCCGTCACGGATTTTCAGACCGAGGGGTTGGAAGAGTCCGGAACAGATCAACTGCCATTTTAGCTCACCCTGGCTCTGATCGATCCCGTCGACAATCCACACCTCTCCGTTCCAAGTGCAGATCGCGGCGCTTTTCCCGCCCTCGAAGAAATCGAATGCGGTCGTACGCATCCAGGATTTCCATGGATTGTCCTTGGACTCGGGAAGTTCGAAAACATCCACCGCCCAAGCGCCCTCGGCTGGGTTGGATTGAATCCGGGTGGTCAGGATTTCCGGGCGATTCAAAGCGGGCGGTGTCACGGGTGGAGGGCCTTTCAGCTCAAACACCTCCGCCTTGCCTGCTCGGTATCTTACTCCAAAGCTGAACGGCTTCTTGCTCGCAGGCAAAACATGCACCTGCTTGTCATCGAGGCGGAGTTTGAGTTCTTTACTACTAGGTCCGCAGTATATCCAGCGCTCGAAACCATCTTTGCCGCCCAGTCTCGGTGATTCTCTGATTTCGCAGTCACCCACCAAATAGAGAATCACTGGATTTTCCCCGTGTGTTTCCAATCCTTTGAAATGAATCCAGCTGCGTGGTAGCGGGCCGTAGGGAAGATGATCACGACCTCGCAAGCGCAGATCGTTGAAATCCCCCGTTTCCGGATTCGCCCATGCGGGCTCGTTGGGGAATGTAAAATGTTTTTCGCCGACAATGCTCGTATGCGTGCCGTGTGATCCATCGAAGCCGATACCTTTCCAATCGACGAAATCTTTTCCTGTCCAGACTGCCGCAACGCGCATCGTATCGTGTTCGTAAAGCATCCACGCATTTCCTTTGGAGACTCCGCCAGGACCGGGGTCCAGGCGGACGGTGATTCCTTTTTGAGCGATGTTTCCTTTGTCGACTTGCAAGGTCCAGAACAGGGTGTTGCCGTAATTTTGCAGGAGGTATTGGGGAAGTTTCTTCTCGGGCTTTTGTTCCTCCAGCTGGCTCATTCCACGCGGCAGGGAGGCGAGATAAGCGTCATCGACCGGCGTGTAATACCTGTCGTTCTTTGCTTTGAAGAATGTCTCGCGGATATAATGAATGACATCATATTTCTGGGAGGTGGAGTATTGGGGCATGGCCATCATCTGGCCGTAGCCTTTTTCCAATGTCTGGAACATGCGGTAGGGATCGGCGCCGTTTTTGAGGTCGCCGAGATGGAAACGCGGTGCGGTGGGCAATGATCCCGGTTCATCCAAGGTGCCGTGGCAAGTGACGCAAAGCTGGGTGTAGATCGTCTTGCCTCTCTCCAGGCTTGTGGCGTTCCAACTTTTCACCAGCGGTTCATGATCTGACAGCGCCAGCGGTTGCACGACGGCGCGGTGCATTTCGAAGTTGCCAAGGATTTCCAGTTGCGGGCGGATGGGGTGACCGATCACTTCGCCCGGCATGGCGGCGGAGATTTTTGCCGTTGGAATCCAATTGAACTCCGGGGTATTGACCGCTTGCGCGCGGCCCTGAGATAGCCGGCCGATTTCCTCAGCGTTCAACGTACGTCCCCAAAATCGAACCCCTGAAATGTTGCCTTTGAAATCATCCGCCAGATCTGCGGCTGCCATACCGATTTGGAAAACAGGATTCTGCGGATCCTGGGTCGAGAACTTTTCACGGCTTCCCTCAAGCAGGCCGTTCAAATAGAGCTGTGTCTTGCCAGCCTCGGAGGTGACCACGGCAATGTAGTTCGTGCCCGGCTTGAGCAACGTTTTGCCCTCGATCCTGCCGACTCCGCCGATTTCATAAACCAACTTGTTATTTTTGACATGGAGTGCCTTGCAATCCAACGCCCATTTCCCCTGGGGCTGGGTTTTGGCAAAGATGATTCCGCCATCTTTCTTCAGTGTGAACTCGGCCATGGCGGTGAAATCCCTGTCGAGCCGGATCAGTTCGGTGGATGTCGCGCTATCCGCAAGCATCGTGGTCTCGCCCATTTCCGTGTTCGGGATGTTGCGGCCTTTTTCCACGGGGAACCCATCAACCCATACACGGAACCACGCCGGCAGGGTTCCAAAGTGTTCATAGGTCACCTCGATTTTTCGGTTTTTCCCTGCGGGTAATTCCACTTCGGTTCCTTTGCGCAAGATCAGATATGCCGCCTGATCTGCGTCGTATTCCGCAATCAGGCGGAAATTCTGAAGCTCTTTTTCGGCTACGATCGTCTCGGCGATCTTTCCCGTTTTAAAAATGGGAGTGAACGTTTTCGAGAGTTCGAGCGATGTCGGCGGAACGTCCTGGGCATAACTGCCTGCTGTGGTGGCCAAAGCAAGAAACGCTGCGAAAGCGGCGCGTGCGGTGAATGGGAATTTCACGAATTGGTTTCGGGGGATCATGACCTTGTTACTGTGTCTTGGGAATCGCGTTGAGGGTGTAAAAGCCTTCGAGGGTTTTCCATGCTGGAATTCCGCCGAAGAAGCCGGGTGCATCCTTAAGCTGGATATGATAGAGACGCACAAGCCATTTCTCATCGCTTGTGAATCCCTTGAGATCAACCATCAGGGCTTTGCGATCGGCGGATAGCGTGACTGAAGAGACGGTTTCGTCCCGCAGTTCATGTCGTGGCGAGCCGTATTCCGCGAGATTGGTATAGAACCAGGATTTGACAGCGAGCGCCTGAGTCAGCTGGTCCGTCGTTACCGCCTTGTCAACGGATTGGGTGAAGTGGATCTCAAAGCCGGTGGTCGTGGCGTTGATGCTGGAAATATCAGCGGCAACCGTTTTGCCATCGTAGATCAGCTGTTGGAGAGCGGCTTGTTTGCCACCGCGCGCTGTCCAGCCACGGCCGGTTTGGCCCAACAACATGCTGCCATCCGGTAAAAAAACCGGACGCATGATGCCGGATGCGAGTCCTCTGCCGAAAGGAATGACGCATCCCTGGTCTTGGCCATCCACGACCTCGGTGACGACCCGCATCAATTGGGAAAGCGTTTGGTCACCCACGAACATCTGGTTTTGGTAAACTCCGAATTTTCCTTTGGTCAGATCCCAGACCAGATTTCCGGGTGAGTTCGCCAGCATGCCGTGTGGCAACCAGACAGCGCCTTTGCGGAGTTGATTCTTCCAAAGATCATGATGGAGTTCGGGCGCATCCGGAATCATGCCCGGCAGATCAACGAGTCCGGACATATGACCGTAGAACTTGCCTTTTTCGAGGGGAACCACCTTCGAGGAGCCGACATATTCCCCTTGGTTTTCGGCATACCAAATACGGCCGTCGGGTGCGATGCCGATTCCTGCCGGGCTGCGCAGGCCGAAGGCGAACGGTTCGGTTTTTCCGTTGGGTGTGACGCGCAATGCCCAGCCGCGGTAGCCACCCATGCTTCCCATGAAACGGCCTCCGGCACGCCATGAGACACGGTCCGCCTTGTCATCGTGAGAAAGGTTGAGGAGGAAGTAATAATTTCCATCCGCATCCCGAACGGGACCGTGGGTATATTCATGATAGTTTCCATGGAAACCGTAATCATCCGATACCGTCCGGAATCGGTCGGCGCGGCCGTCACCGTTCACATCCGTGATACGTGTCAGCTCCGGCTTCTGGGCAATGACGATCACGTCACCTTTGTCATCCTCGATCTGGACGCCGAGCGCTTCGTAGGTTCCCTCCGCAAACAAGGACCATTGGTTGTCTCGAATGCGCCAGATCCCAGCGGCACGGGTAGCCAAAACCATCGTCCCGTCTTTCGCCACGGCAATCCCCGTGGGCTCGAACAATTGTTCGCGACCTAACAGATCGAGCGGAGAAAGCCAGTCCTCGATGCTGTAACCGGCTGGCAATTCGATCGGGGCTTTGCCGGCTTTGGAGGGTTGTGTGATCCGTTTCTGTGGGGTCCAGTTTTCCTTGACGGTGATCGTTTCGCGAAGTGCGGGCTCTGCCTTGATCTTTGCTTCCAGGACAAGCGGGAGTTTCGTCCCGGCGGGAATGGTCCATGTCGCGTTTTCCAGTGTTCCGGCATTGGTTTTGATATCGGAAAGCTGGCTGGCGGCGAAGGTGAAGCTTTGGGTTTCCTTGAGATCCCCATGGAGAGTGACCGTCAGATTGCCGTTATCGTTGATCGAGATGGTCTGTTCGAATGTGTTTTTTCCCACCCGGAAACGGAATGTGGGCGTTCCATTTCCTGAGGGAGCATCGTGACCGAGAAATTCGGCATCGAGGTTGGCAAGGCGATCCGCGAAATCGACCTTGTCCCAGAGATGTTTTTCGATCGCCGGGTTGTCGTGGGCATCGGGCTCTTTGAATTCGAAATCAACCGCTTGGCCCTTGCCGGTGAGAGGTTGTAGCAGGGCAAGGCCTTCGAAATGAACTTTCGCGCCTTTGCCCATGGTTGGCAGATCCCGGCCGCGGGACGTGCGTTCCTGAGAGAGGTTGAGAAATCCGCCCGACCAGATGCGGCGTACGGATAGCATGCGGGGATCGAACGTGTAATTCATGCCATTGGCTTGGCCGACATGAATGGCGCGCGCGCTGGTGCCGCGGAGAGCCGCGCGGAAAACACGGGTGCGATCCGTGACGATTTCCTCATGGGGGATCTCGAGGATGTTTGTGGGTTGTTCGACGACCTTTCGCTTCACCATGACCTTGGCAGGGCCCTGATCGGCACCTTCCGCCAAGGTGCGGAGGTAGTGGTAGACGGCTTCCATGTCTTCATCGGAGACCAACTCTTTCGTGTAGTTCGGCATGATGGGCAGGTAGGCCTGTCCGGTCGTCGGACCTTGCTCCGCGATGGCGAGCTCGTCCCATGCTTTGCGCAACGACTTCTCAAAATACGCGCGATCCGCCTTGACTGTGGTTTCCTTTTCTCCGGCTTTGACCTTACGGTCTCGCGGAGTGGTCAAAAGAAGGCCGTGCAAATTGGGGCCCGTCTTGTGGGATGGATCGCCTTTCGTGACCGTATGACATTCCGAGCACCCCACGGTTTCGAACACTTTTTTGCCAGTTGCCACGGCATCGATTTCCACTTCCGCGGCGTTTGCCCAAGCGGCTGCAAGCACCGGGACCATGGTGCATCGTACGAATTTCATTCCTGTAAACATGATCCTTATTTTTTCTGGGTTTCGGTTGGATTGGCCGGTGCGGCGGCGGGTTTTTTGGGTTTCAAGCGCAAGGTAACCTTGCTGTCGAGATCGGGAAGATGGGTGGAGTCAACGGCCCACTGGAGGGCGGCATTGTCATGACCGTGGACATCGGGAAGAGCCAGCAATTCATCTCCGAACGTCGAGAGAGAAATCACATTCCCGCTTTCATCGGCCACATAAACCGGATCGCGTTCGCCATCCTTGAACACATGGGAACCCACGAAAAGGAATGTGTGGGTGGGGAAGGCGCGATTTTCGTTTTTATCTCGCTCGATCGGCACTCCGTCGTATCCTTCATCCAGGCCTTTGATGAGAAACTTGCTGATCGGATGCTCTTCCGGTTCGCCTTTTTGGTTTTTGATTACCAGAAAGACCTCGATCTCCTGGCCGCGCGGCAGGATGTCGACCCAGCGAGGCCCGTTATCGGTCTCGACTTGTTTGCGCATGGCGGGATTGCCCGGTTCGGCTCCGATCAGAAGCAGGGCGGCATGGACATGCGCGGCTTTGGCTTCGATCGCGATCAGGGCCTCATGTTCCTTGCTGTCTTTGGTGCAGGCGACCAATTCCAACAACCCCTCGGTAAGACAGACTTTGGCATCGACATCGATATAACCCTTTTTCACCAGGACCTTGATACCGGGTAAAGCGATCTCCTCACGATCCGGAGACATCTGCACTTTGGGTGTCTCGGTGTTGGCCTCTTGCGCGGGTTTTTCCGAATGGGTCGGCTCCTTTGCCGCTGGCTTGGAAGGCTCCTCGGCAAAGCTGAAGAGGCTGAAAGCGACGGTAAGCAGCGACAGATTCAGAACCGCGAGGGGGAGTGATTTGAACATGGAGAAGGATCGTATCATGATAGGTAACGGGTTGCTGCGTCCGCAAGCGCACTTTCGCTGGTTATCGCGATTATTCAACGCGAGAAATCGCCCGAACCTTACGAGTTTAAGGTGCGAGTTTCTCCCATTCTTCCTTGGTGACGGCTTTCATCTGATACTCCATGAGCATCTGCCATTTGCCGGCCTCCTTTGCGAGCAAGGCCTCAAACGCGACATACTCCTGCGTGGCTTCGGCCCCTTTTTTTCGCTGGGTGTAGAGAAAAACCCCGGATTCATGAGCGGTCTGGGTGTCGCCGAAGCGGTGGGAAAACCGGAAGTCCACCGAGGCCTCGATCTCGCCCGCCTTGGTGTCGTCGAACTCGGTTTTCCAGCGGTTCAAGGCTTGGGCAATCGGGTAGCTGACACCTTTGGTTCCGGAAACCAACACCGCCTTCGGGTGGAAGGTGGTTTTGTAGGTCTGAAAATCACCGGTCTTCACGGCATGGGAAACCTCGCTCCAATAGGCATCCAGCTCGATGATCCGAGCGGACTCCGCATCCTCCAACCTCGTGACCTTGATACTGCGGATCGCGATCGGGCCGTGGTCACCCTGAATTGCGATCGGGCCGGCTTTGGCATCGCCCTCGAACGGGGCGGACTGGGTGTGGCCGGAGGTCGCCACGTTTTCCTGAACCAGCTGGCCGTTCACCAAAACCTGCTCGAAGGTCGCATCCTTGCGCTTTTTCTGGGTCTCGTCGAAACGCGGGGCGCGGAAAATGATCCGCATCGTTTGCCATTCACCGGGTGGTTTGGCGGCGTTCACTCGGGGCGCGGTGCCTTCGTAGTTCTGCCTGCCTTGAGGCCGATTCTTGTCATGGCGGGAATACAACCCACCCAGGTCCCCCGAACCAAAACGCTCACGCCCAAAGCTGTCGAGAATCTGGATTTCATAGCGACCCATCACATACACCCCGGCGTTCGAGCCTTTGGGAACCATGAACTCGAGATCGATCTGCACATCGCCGAACTCCTCCTTGGTCATCAGGTAAGGAACGGTTTTGTCCTTGGAGGTTGAATTCACCAGAATTTTGCCCTCACCGTTGACATCAAGCTCACACTTGCCCTCCACAGCGGCAACTTCCGCAACCCCGCGCCAATGCGGCACCTCACGAAACGCTTCCAGCGGCCCGTCCTTGAGGAGATCCTGCGTTTCCGCAATACCCATCATCGGCAGCAAACCCGCCAGCCCGACCATCCCTTGCAATACCTGCTTTTTCATCACGCCGTATCCATACGCACAGATCGACGGTTCGGACAGTAGGAAAATGACATGAAAACGGCTAACAAGCATCGGGGATTTCACCGTAAAAAAACAGCAGCCCCCCGATCGGAGAGCTGCTGTGAATGATTCGATGTGGATCGAGGATCAATAACGACGTCCGCCGCCACGCTGATCCCGATTGCCTTTGCCGCCACCGCCATAACCGCCGCCGCCACCGCCGCCATAACCCCCTCCACCACGTTCTTCACGAGCCTGCGCTTCGTTGACCGTGAGAGAGCGACCCGCGACATCGGTGCCATCGACACCTGCGATCGCCTTGGTCATCGCGTCTCTGCTGTCCATGGTCACAAATGCGAATCCACGTGGACGGCCGCTGTCACGATCCGTTGGGAGATGAACATCCGTTACCGCTCCGTATGGGGAGAAAAGGGCTTCGAGATCCTGTTTGGTCGTATCGAACGACAGATTGCCTATATACATTTTCATAACATTAAAATCGGTTCACGCATCGTGACTTCACTTGCGGCTGTTCCCGATCGTCGGGGTTAAGATCACCATAGAATCAGATAAAACTACTGGAAAATCACCAGAACCTGATCCTGCCAAGTCGTGAACCGAACCAGGTCCGTAGTCTGAGGTTTCACGAAAAGCCACACAATTTGTGCGTTTGTTGCAAAATACTTTTGCAGAAGCGCTCCTTTGTGTTCGGACATCACCTCTGGATTTCCCGCCTTGCCAGCATCCATTAGAAATCCAGATAGATTTCGGTTCTGCGGTTGGCGCGGCGTCCTTGGGGGTTGTCTTCACCGGTTTCGGTAACATTGGGGCGCCGGGGTTGGGAGGCGCCTTGGGCAATCGTCACGATCTGTTCGGTCGAGACGCCTGCCTTGGTGAGGTAATCGCGAACCACCTCGGCCCGGTTGGCGGAAAGTTGGTCATTGTAAGTTTTTGTGCCGAGTGCGTCGGTATGTCCGCTGAGGGTGATTTTTTTCTTCGAATCGTTTTTCAGAATCGCGGCTACGATTTCGAGTTGGCGTTGGGTTCGTGGGTTGATGGAGTCTTCATTGAACTCGAAGTAGAGCGCGAGGGTTTCGCCGCCGCTGGGGTTTTTGACCAGAGGCGAATAATAGACATCGCCGCCTGCGACACGTTTCGCATAGTCATCGAGCAACTGATCCAGATTGATTTCAAACACCTGCCAATTGCGGGTTGCCGGGTTCATGCGCAGGTTGAGAGAGATGTTCGCCGTCAGCGAGACATCCGGGGTTTCAACATGAGCGAGGTAGCCTACGGTATCATCCCGCTGGAACATCGGTCTCAGCGGTTTGTTCTCACGCATCTTGTATTCTCCTTCTTCAAAGATGATACAAAGCGCCGCAATCTTCGTTTCCGATACCGACCTGAGGTCCACCCATTTCAGTGCTACTTCGAAATTCTGTTTCAGCACCGCTTGGAGAAAAACATCGGCCAGAGCCAACGGATCGGTAACGGTCGCGTTTTCCTGCGGATCTGCTTTCGTGTTGGCAGGTGAGACTTTTTCGATCTTCCATTTTCCGTTTTCCTGAAAGAGATCAAACAGGATTTGTTGTTTTCCCGTTTGTTCATCTCCGATTTCAAGAGCCCATCGCGTCCGTTTGTTGAGTTCAATTTCGCCGACTTCTCGGATCCTGTGGGGCAATTTTGCCACGGAATTCAGCAACCTGAAGGTTTCCAAATTCATTGCATCCTTTCCCACGATGCTGGAAACCTTGGCCATATCGCCATTGGAAAGAGCATCGCTGATTTGTTCCAACAGTTCGGAAGGATCCGAGGCATCCTGCCCTCGGCCCAAATTCGCCAAAATTTCTTCTGGCGTTTCCGTTGGGATCGGAGAATCCATGTTTTTGGAAATCGGGGGTTTCGGGGGTTTCACATCGGTTGCCGCAGGAGGTGTTTTCTCAGGTGGCGGCGGATTCGGACCTGGTTTGGGTTTGTTCAACATCAGCAGCAAGGCTGCGATGGCCAGGATCGTCGAAAGCGCAAAAAAGAAATAAGGAAGCTTGGTTTTCATGATTCAGATTTTGGGTAATGTCACACGCAGAGGTTGGCCGTTGCGGATGAGGTAAATGACCGATTCTCCGACGGGTGCCGATTCCATCAGGTTCATGTAGAATTGTTTGCTATCGTTGATTTCTGTCTGATTCACAGCCATGATGAGATCACCCGGTTGTAGCAAGCCGGTTGTCATGCCGTTCGGTGCGATCCGAGTCACGACCACTCCATGGAAACCACGCCTTGTTTCGATGCCCGAAAGATTGCGTACTTGCAAACCAATCATGTTCAAGATTCCCAGATTCATTTCATGATCCGTTAACCGGGATGCGTCATTCTGATTTTGAATGGGACTGCTTTCCCGTATGGTTGCTTCGATCTCAATGATTTCTCCTTTGCGCCAAATCTGAATCTTTGCCGGGACATCGATCTTTGAACGCTGTACGAGACTGATAAGTTGCCCTGTGCTGATGATTTCTTCTTGGTTGTATTTCAGGATGATATCACCGGGTTTGAGGCCTGCCTTCTCCGCAGGTGATTTCGGGGTGATCATGTAGATTGCGGATCCGATTGCGCCTTCATAACCTAGATCCTTTCGCACCCAAACATCCAGGTCCCTCATGCGCACTCCAAGATAACCACGGATGGGTTTGCCGCGTTGAATGATTTGTTCCAATGCTTCCCGAACGTCATTGGACGGAATGGAAAAACCCACACCCTGAAAACTGGGATTGGTCTTATCCACGCTGAAGATCGCCACATTGATACCAATGATTTCGCCGGTCAGATTGACCAACGGACCACCTGAATTTCCCGGATTGATCGCGGCATCTGTCTGAAAAAGATCGCGTTGTGTATCGGATAAGGATCGTTCCTTTGCGGAAATGATTCCTTGTGTAACCGTTTCCCCAAGTCCGAACGGATTACCGATCGCAAAGACCAATTGACCTACTTCTACTTGTGAGGAGTCACCGAGTTTCAGGGGTTTGAATGTTTCATTCGAATCAATTTTCAAAATCGCAATATCCAGTAACGAATCTTCACCGATCAACGTGGCATTGTACGTCTTGCTGCCATGAACCGTGACTCGCATTTGTTGTTTTCCGGAAATCACGTGATGGTTGGTGATGACATGTCCTTCTTTGCTGACGATGACACCGGAACCTTGACCGAGAGTCGGATAACTTCGGATTCGGGATCTGCCGAACAAATCGGTTTGTTGTTGAAGCTGAATGCCTGCGGTATCGATGCTCACCACAGATGGCACCACCGCATGGGTGAGGCGCGCGTATTCCTGATTCAATCTCGAGATGATCTCCACATCGCTCAAATTCAAAACGGATTTTTTCGAAGGAGTAAATTTTTCCGATTCGTTTTCACGAGGATCATGTTTGAACCATCGCGAGAACACATGAAGAAATGCGCCATCTGTGTTCCATGTCTTCAGGAACGTAACCAAAAGAAAACATGTCACGAACACGCAGAGAAGGGCGAAAATGCGTTTGATCACAGACGGCATAAATAATTCAACGTGCGTGAAAGATGGCATGGTAGGATCATTTTCCAAGTGAGAAAGAAAAAGATGCATGCAGGAAGCGTACGGTACAATACCAATGGATGATGGGTATTCTCATGTTTGAATTCATTAGATCATCATCTTCATGGTGTGCATAACATCTGCACATGAGTGTTCCTCAGCCAGAGATCAGGAGTTCCACAGAAAGAATAACATGTGGTACAACCCCAGTAGGTATCCGATAAGGTGGGTTGTTACCGAATGGTGAAACAGATATTGGCGGTTGATCGCAGGTTTTTGGTGCTTTATTCACAGGTTGTTCTTGTAGACAATGAACGTCTTGAAACGAGTGGTCATCACAGGTGGAACAGGTGCGCTGGGCAGAGCCATTCAGCGGCGTTTTCTTGCCGAGAATTGGGACGTGGTTTCCTTCGGTAGCAAGAATCCGGAGCTTTCAAACGATGAGAGCATGAATTGTTTTTTTGACCGGAATCCGTGTGATTTATTGATTTGTGCGGCCGGCATCGTTCGGGATCAACCCTTGGCTCGTCTTGATGAAGAAGTGTGGGATGAGGTCTTCCATCTGAATTATACGTTTGCGAAACGCTGTTCTTTGGCTGCGATTCCAGGGATGAACCAAGGTTCACAGGTGTTGTTCATTTCAAGTTACGCCGCGATTCATCCCGGGGTGGGTCAATCGGCTTATGCGACGGCAAAAGCCGCACTGATCGGATTAACAAAGGATTTGGCAACACATTACGGACCGAATGGAATCCGAGTGAATGCGATCATGCCGGGTTTCATGGAAACTCCAATGACCCGCGAAGTTTCAATGAAACGAAAACAGGCGATTCGGGAATCCCATGTGATGGGTCAATTCAATACACCTGACATTGTGGCGGAATTCATTCACGTTCTTCATGAGCGGATGCCTTTTACGTCAGGACAACTTTTTCAATTAGACAGTCGTACATGATTTTTCGAATTTTATATTGAAAATCTTGACAGCAAGACGGTCGGAATGTTTTCTTTCCCGCCCGTTGTTTACGGTAAAGCACCCTTAGCTCAGCTGGATAGAGCGTCTGACTACGAATCAGAAGGCCGGGAGTTCGAATCTCTCAGGGTGTACGTTTTAACTCCATGATTTTGTGGGGCTTATGTATCTGGGGTAGGGCGTCATCGCTGAGGCCGGTTACCGCTGACGCGTCAACTTATCCAACCAGATCACCAGGATCGCAATGTCAGCTGGAGTGATTCCGGGAATCCTTGCGGCCTGTCCAATGGTATGAGGACGGATTTCAGAAAACCGCAGCCGGGCTTCTTTCTTCAACGCGGGGATGATCTCATAATCGAGATTCGCCGGGATTTGCCGATCTTGCTGACGCGACATCCGTTCAATTTGCTGTTGCTGCCTGACCAAGTGACCAGCGTATTTGAAATCCGTTTCAACCAATGGCCACAAGGATGCCGAAATCTGTGCGCGCAGAGTTTCTGGCAAATGTTCCCACGAACTATCTGCGCGCTTGAGCCATTGATCCAATTTTACACCTTCATAAGAGGCATGGCGAACCCATTCGCTGGCACGATCCATCTCCGCCACTTTTTCTGCCAGCCGGTTCAAACGGATTCCGGCAACCAAGCCGATCTCGGCTCCTCGACGAGTCAGGCGGAGATCTGCATTGTCCTGACGTAGCAGGAGTCGATATTCAGCACGACTGGTGAACATGCGGTAAGGTTCGGTGCAACCGCGGGTGACGAGGTCATCCACCATCACTCCAAGATAGGCTTCTTCCCGACCTAAGACAAAGGCAGGTTTTCCGGCTGCTTTGAGCGCGGCGTTCGTGCCAGCAATCAGACCTTGGCCCGCTGCTTCTTCGTAGCCGGAGGTGCCGTTGATCTGACCTGCGAAATACAAACCTTCGACCCGCTTGGTCTCAAGCGTCAGTTGAAGTTGGGTGGGCGGGCAGTAATCGTATTCCACTGCGTAGCCGGGACGGAGGATTTCGCAGTGCTCCAGCCCGGGGATGGTGCGGAGAAATGCCAGCTGCACGGCGTAGGGGAGAGAAGTGGAAACCCCGTTGACATAATACTCCCCCGTATGCCGTCCCTCTGGTTCAAGGAATACCTGGTGTCGTTCTTTGGTGGCAAAACGAACCACTTTATCCTCGATCGAGGGGCAATATCGTGGGCCTGTACCTTCGATCACGCCACAATACATCGGTGACTGATCGAGATTGCCAGTGATGATCTCGTGGGTTTGGGAATTGGTATAAGTGATCCAGCAGGGCATTTGTTCCACGTGGAACCCTGGATCTCCCCAAGGGTTGAGCGTGAAAAGATCATTTGGCTCCTTGGTCAGGGTGTCGGCCAAGTAGCTAAACTTGGGGACGGGAGTGTCACCTTCCTGGCGTTCGCATTTCGAGAAATCGAGGGACCGACCCAACAAGCGGCACGGGGTGCCAGTTTTGAAGCGCGCCACATCGAACCCGAGCTGTTTCAGGGAGTCGGATACGGTCGAGCTGGCATCGCCCATCCTCCCGCCTTTTTCGTTTTGCAAACCGACGTGCAACAGTCCGCGCATAAACGTTCCCGCGCTGAGGATCACGGTTTTCCCGGAAATAACCATCCCAAGGGAAGTGCGGATACCGGTGATCCGTTGTTCGGAATCGACCAGCAATTCCGCCACATTTCCCTGATGGAGTTCAATTCCCTCCGTGTTTTCCATCACTGCCTTGGTGCGGAATTGGTAGGCTTTCTTGTCGCATTGGGCGCGGGGAGCCCGCACTGAGGGGCCTTTGGAGGCGTTCAGCATGCGCCACTGAATGGCGGTCGCGTCGGTGTTCAGAGCCATGAATCCACCGAGGGCATCGATCTCGCGGACCATGTGACCCTTGCCGAGTCCGCCGATGGCTGGGTTGCAGGACATTTGCCCGATGGTATCGAGATTTTGTGTGAGAACGGCAACCTGCGCGCCAATCCGTGAAGCCGCAAACGCGGCCTCGACACCGGCATGGCCGGCACCGATGACGATGACGTCGTAGGTTTTCGGGTAGTGAAACATGGAGGTAAAAACTGAAATCCTGAAACGCTGAAAAGCTGAAATCTGGGAGGCAGAGAAAAGATGGATTCGAGGGCCAAGTCAAACCTTTGCAGCTTCCGTGCCCGTCGTAGCCTTGGCGAAGTCGGGTGCGATCTCCGTGCCTCCCGGGTTCATTCTTAAAACGTTCCACGTGGAACACTTCAACGCGTAGCGATCGCGACGAGGACGGCTTTTTGAGCGTGGAGGCGGTTTTCGGCCTGTTGGAAAATGGTATCTGCGTGGAGTTCCAGGATTTCCTCGCTGATCTCTTTGCCCCGGTAGGCGGGTAGGCAGTGGAGCACGATGTGGCCTTTGGCGGCGTGTTGGAGCAGGGAGGCATTCACTTCGTAACCGGCGAATTCCAGTTCCTTTTCTTTCTGTCTTTCCTGGCCCATGGACAGCCAGACATCGGTGTTGATGACGTCGGCTCCTTCAACCGCCTCGGCGGGTTGATCGGTGACGGTCACTCCGGAGTAGTCGAGGTTCTCCAGAAAATCAGGGGGGGGCTGGCAGGCACGAGGAGCGGAGATGGCGAGTTCGAAGTTCAGGCGTTTCGCCGCCCAGATCCAGGAGCGGGTCATGTTGGAAAATCCGTCGCCCACGAAGGCAAACTTTTTCCCCTCCCAGCCACCGAGCTTTTCTTTCACGGTCAGGAGGTCGGCGAGGATTTGGCAAGGGTGTTCGTCGTCCGTCAGCGCGTTGATGACGGGCAGGTTGGAATAGGTGGCGAAATCGATCACATCCTGTTGGGCGAAGGTGCGGATGATCACGCCGTGGACCATCCGACCCAGCACGCGGGCGGTGTCTTTGATCGGTTCGCCGCGTCCGAGCTGGATGTCGTTGGAGGAAAGGAACATGGGAAATCCACCGAGTTCGCGCACGCCGACCTCGAAGGACACGCGGGTGCGGGTTGAGGATTTGGCGAAAATCATGGCCCAAGTCTGGCCCGCCAGCGGTTGGGAGCGGTGGTTTCCGCGCTCGGCTTTGAGGTTCTGGGCATCAGCGATGAGCTGGCTGATTTCCTTGGCGCTGAGTTCTTCGATGGAAAGGAGATGGTTCATGAAGGGTTCTAAAAGTCTAAAGGTCGAAGGTCTGAAAGTCCTGTGGTGCGGGACTTTATGTATAGGCAGAAAGCACACGGTGGATGATGGCGAGGGCCTCATCGACTTCCGAGTCGGTCACGTTGAGCGGCGGCAGAAGGCGGAGGGTTTCGGGTCCTGCGGGAACCAGCAGCAGGCCTTCGGCCATCAGGGCTTTGACCAGGGTGAGGGCAGGGGTGGAGCCTTCGGCTGTCGGGATGAGACTTGGATTCAGGCCAATCCCCAGCAGCAAGCCGAGTCCGCGGACTTCGGTGAGGACGGGAAGTTTCCAAGAGGTGATCCGGGCCCGGATCCGCTGTTCCTGATGTAGGGCGTTGGCGGCGAGGTTTTTCTCCCGGATTTCCCGTAGATTCTCGATTGCTGCTGCGCAGACCAAGGGGTTGCCGCCATAGGTTGAGCCATGCGAACCCGGATCCATCAGGGAGGAGAGGGCTTTGCCATCTGCATGGATGTCACAATCGCTCAGCCAGAACGCGCCGATCGGCACGCCGCCGCCCATGCCTTTCGCCCAAGAAATCCCATCGGGTTCGATCTCAGGGGCAATCGCGCGCCAAGCCATCATTTGTCCGCAGCGGCCGAAACCGGCCTGTACTTCGTCGAACATGAGTAGCAGATCGTGTTTTTTCCGTAGCGCATCGAGGGCGCGCAAGAATTCAGGGGTCGCCACATGGACGCCGCCTTCGCCTTGAACCGGCTCGAGTAAAAACGCCACGGTTTCATCCCTGATGGCGTTTTCCAGAGCGGCAACATCGTTGTAAGGGAGGTAACGGAAACCCGGCAACATGGGGTCAAAGCCTTGTTGGATTTTTGCTTGGCCGGTAGCGGCCATGCTGCCCAGGGTTCTTCCGTGAAAGGATTGCTGGAAGGTGATGACTTCGTAGCGAGGCTTGCCGTTGCGTTGGGGTTTGAAATGCCCATAGCGGCGTGCCGATTTGATCAACCCGTCGTTCGCTTCTGCTCCGGAGTTGGAAAAGAAGATTTTTCCGGGCAGTTTGACGTCGAATTGATTGATTTCTTGAGCCATAACTCCTTGATGCTCAGTGAAATACAAATTTGAAACGTGCATCAGCTTCGCCGCTTGATGTTGAATGGCGGCGACCAAACGCGGGTGGCAATGGCCCAATCCGCATACGGCGATCCCCATGCAGAAATCGATATATTCGCGACCCGTTTCATCACGCACACGCACGCCCTTGCCATCGACAAGCGTGAGAGGGAAACGACCATAGGTCGCCATAACGTGGTCCTTGTATAACTCGATCGTGTTCATGCCTGGCTCCCAAGCCCTTGGGAAAGGGGCGGAGACTATACGCTTCTCGAGAAATAGCAAATCACTTTCGAAGCAAGCTGAAACAGCATGAACAGCCCGGAGGGAGGATCCTTTTCACCTTCCCGGAAGTTGAAAGAACCAAGCAAGCGTATGGTCGGAAAACAGGGGATTTCAGACAGATGTCATCGATCTTGCGGCCGAACGAGGGTTGCCTTGCGCCGATGATGGCAGATAAACCTCTTGCCCAATCTTCTTGGAATGTTCTAATGGAGGTGTGAACAGACACCGGAAAGTTGATATCGTTTCGGGCATCATCCTGCCCATGGGATTCTTCCGGCAAGTAGCGCATATGAGTGAAGGGGAATGAATCGCACCAATGAACCCCGTTATTACAACCTATCTTGAGATGTGCGATCCGGCTCAGCTGTGCGCAAAACATCCGGATGACCCCCGCTTCAGAGTTCTTCAAGTTTCCACAAAGCAATGGGAATACAATCGGTTCTTGTATGCTCTGATCGGGAAACCATGGAATTGGCGAGACAAACTTTCGTGGACGGATGAACGCTGGAAGACCTATGTCGAATCCGAGTCACTCAGCACATTCGTAGGATACTGGGATGGATCCCCAGCGGGATATTATGAACTCATGGTTGAAGACGATGCGGTGGAAATCGCTTACTTCGGGTTGGCGCCAGCGTTCATTGGCAAGGGACTGGGCGGGCCGCTCCTGACTTCCGCGCTCCAGCAGGCCTGGCAACTGAAACCGCGGCGTGTTTGGGTTCATACCTGCACGCTTGATCATCCGGCAGCATTGCGGAATTATCTTTCTCGCGGGATGACGGTTTTCCGAACCGAAACCCAGACATCAGACCATATGCCGGAATCAACGCTGACAGCAATCACACCCGTTGTTGCCTCAGATGCGGCGTTGATGGGAAGGCGCGCCTCATGAAGCACGATCTATCGGAATATTCTCTCAATCCAACATCAAAAAAAACATGAACGAAAACACACCACCACCACCGCAGATCATCGCAACCCAGCGCCCGGAATCCGGAACGGCCACCGCCCTTGCGGTGGTTTCCATCATTTTCGGCACCATCGGTCTGCTAGGATCCTTTATTCCGTGTTTGGG
>JBEAZA010000039.1:0-14382 GCA_041170385.1 Verrucomicrobiota bacterium
TCCTCTTTCCGGATCGGCGTGTCCTGTATTTCATCGCTACTACTCGTCCAAAAGACCGGAGCCCGCATTCGTGGATCAGCCGCGCGCATGGTGACCCCGGATGCTGTCGGTGCGGAACGCCTTACCGAATCCCGGGCCGAATCAACCCGGTTCGACGTGTCGGCGCGCGCCATGTCATGATGAACGATCCGTTTTTGAAACCGCAGCTACCTAGCCCATCTTTCTCCAACTATCCCGTAATTCTCAAAAATACCTCGTAATTTTTTTTCTGCGCTAATGCCATGAGCCTGAATACTCGATGCACTCCCCCTCCATACTTCACCATCTTCATTACTAACCATTACAACATAAGAAATGGTAGAAGTATCGTATGAATGCGGAACATACGTCCCACCATATGTGGTCTGCGAGTAGTTAATATTTTTATACGGATACCCGCCTACGTTCGCTTGCCCGATAGTTGTCGACTGAGTAGGAAGATATCGTGTTCCAACGTAGCTACTGTAATTTGTAAACGAAAGATACCCGACAATATAGTCTGCCTCAGATGGACGATTTACCAACTTAATTCCCGAATCAGACATTGCACTCTTAACCATTGGATATAGATTTTTTTGGTCGATTGAAAAATTATTTTTAGGAGGAACGATGTAGTGCTTTTTTTCCTTACTGACACCGCCATTGTATGCTGCATTGGTGCTGATTAGATATCTTGCACCGCAACTTTGCAGGAGAAATGAAAAAATAAAGATGAATAAGGCCGAAAAAATTTTAGAGGCATTCATTAAATCAAAAATTAAGAATAAATCTTACAATAAATCGTCCGGATTTCAAATTCCAAGCTAATAAATATTTGAAAAGCTAAGCCGGTGCCGGCCTTCACCTCCGTGAGAAGGATCATCCGGGCATGTTTTTTGGATCGCGCGCCTCCGAAAGATCCATTTAGCTCTCTGGCGAAGTATCCCTGTCCACCCATGAAACTCCTCTCACTGTGCACGCTACTCACCGGCATATTCCAGCTCTGCGCATCAGCTGCACCACGCGTTGAATTCAAAGATGGCGAGAACGTGGTCCTGCTGGGCGACAGTTTGATCGAGCGAGAGCAATACGTCGGTTGGATCGAACTTGCCGCCACCACCCAGTTTCCCGAACGCCAGATCACGTTCCGCAATCTCGGCTGGAGCGCGGACACCCCAGCGGGTGATTCCCGCAAAGGACTGAGTCTCATGCAAGCCGGGCGTGAACCTGCCGGTGAAGGATGGAACCAGCTCATCAAACAGCTTTCCGAATACAAACCCGATGTTCTCATCCTTGGCTATGGCACCGCCGCCTCGCAGCGAGACGGAAACACCCCCGAGGAATTTCGCACGAACCTCAACCGCCTTCTCGACGAAGCTCCGAAGGCGAGTGGCAAGGCGACGCGGTTTATCATCCTCGGCACTCCGCCGAGTTCAAACGAGCGCAGGCAAGCGATCGAAAGCATTCTCTCGGATACTGCCGCCCGGCGCAGCATCCCATTCGTCAGCTTGAATGCCCTTGCCGGCAATCCCGCTCATATCCAAAACCCCATTCATCTGACACCCGAAGGCTACAAGGCCGCAGCCCGCATCATGGAGAAATCGCTCGGCTGGGAAAATCAACCATGGGACAGAGGCGAACAAGCCGAGCTTCTGCGCCAGCATATCATCCGTAAAAACGAATGGTTCTTCCATCGCTCTCGGCCCGCAAACATGGCATACATCTTCGGATTTCGCAAACGTGAACAGGGAAAAAACGCAGGTGAAATCCCGCAGTTCGATGCGCTTGTGGCCGAGGAGGAAGCTGCGATCAAGAACATGCGCGATCTTTCTAACCGAATGATCGTTCCGATGAAAGAGATACGCACGGAATCCGCCTTTGCCGCGAAAAACCCACAGGAGCATCCCAAGTTCACCGTCGCAGAGGGCTACGAAGTCACTCTCTGGGCGGAGAACCCGCTATTCCACAAACCCACCCAGATCAACTTTGATCCGCAGGGGCGCATGTGGGTCACCAGTTGCCTTTCCTATCCTCAAATCGAGGTTGGCCAAACTCCGAACGATGAAGTGATGATTCTCGAGGATAGCGATGGCGATGGCAAAGCGGACAAGTCCAACGTCTTCGCCGAAGGCATGCTGATGCCTACGGGATTGCTTCCAGCGGACGGCGGGGTCTATGTCGCCCAGTCCACCGATCTTCTGCATTTCAAGGACACCGACGGCGACGGCAAGGCGGATGTGAAAACCCGCGTGCTCAGCGGCTTCGGCACCGAGGACACTCACCACAATCTCCATACCCTGCGGCGTGGCCCGGACGGACGCATCTGGATGAACCAGAGCATTTACACCCGCTCCGATGTCGAAACCCCCAACGGCATCGTCCGGCACTACGGCGGCGGCGTGTTCCGTTTCGATCCGCGGGAGATCGGCCTGAAGCCCGTTTTCTTCGGATTCTGGAATACATGGGGACACCAGTTCGACAAATACGGACAGTCTTTCCTAACAGACGGCGCGTGGACCGCAGGGATCAACTGGGGCATGCCCGGCGCGACCTACTCCGGTTTTGCGCGCGCGGTAAAGGCGCTCGATGGCATCAGTCCGGGCAGATACCCGAAATTCTGCGGCCTGGAGATCATCGAGTCCGCCCATTTCCCTGAGGACTGGCAGGGCAACATGGTTACCTGCGATTTTCGCGCCCACCGCGTCGTGCGCTTCTCCATCACTGACGACGGTGCCGGATATGTCACCCAACAGCAAGGTGATCTCCTGCGCAGCGACAGCGTGAACTTCCGCCCCATCGATGTGAAACAAGGCCCTGATGGCGCACTCTACATCGCCGATTGGTCCAACCCCATCATCAATCACGGTGAGGTGGATTTCCGCGATCCCCGCCGCGACCGCGAGCATGGCCGCATCTGGAGGATCGCAAAGAAAGACAGCCCGCTCCTCACCAGAAAGAATTTCACCAAATTGTCCGAAAGCGAGCTCATCGCCGAACTCGGCAGTTCGAACAGCTACAACCGCGAACAAGCCACCGCGGTTCTCTACGAACGCAACTCCAATTCCCTCCGGGCCAGCCTGGAAAGCGCATCGAACCAAAAAGGGATCGCAGGCCTCAATGCATCACGCCTTCTAGCCAGTCGTTTCGGATCCACGAGTGAATCGATTCTTGCTTCTGCCAATGATCCAAAGGCCGAAATTCGTGCCGCAGCGGTCCGTCTTCTCGGTGAGGCGAACCACACGATCAAGCAAGAAACTCTCACGGAGATCTTTGGCAAAACGATCGTCGATCCCTCACCGCGCGTGCGACTCGAAACCATTCTGGCCCTCCGGGAATCATCACTGATGAATCCTCTCGATCTCGCACTCGAAGCCCTCAAGCATCCCCGCGATCGCTTCATTGACTATGCTCTCTGGCTCGGCGTCCGTTCACATGGTGAAGCATGGCTGCGCATTGCCTCTGGCAATCGCGTCACGCAAGACAGCGAAAAAATGCTCTTCATCCTCACGAACCTGACACCCAACCAGAGTAAAGACGCCCTCGCACGCTACTTCCCCGGCGAGCTTCCGAAAGACGGCAGCGGTCCGTGGCTCCAGCTCGGCCTGAAAATTGGAGATACGCAGATTCTCACCAAGATCCTCAATCAGGCGGTGACAGGTGACTTTGATGAAAAGACCACCGCCACTGCCTTCGCGGGAATTGCCACAGCGATCTCAGAGCGTCAGGTGAAACCCGCTTCGGATCCTACCAAACTCATTCCCTTCATCTCCCGCATCAACCCCGCAGCGATCGAACTCGCCGGAATACTTGCCGATGAACGCCTCTTGCCCGAACTGATCTCCGTTGCCTCTTCCGACAAGGAACTTCCGGATGGAACCCTTGCTGAAATCATCACCGCCATCGGAAATTTTCCCTCTCTTGCCGCCCGCGAGACACTGACAAAGCTCGCAACAGATGCGCAACCATCTGTCCGCACGCACGCCGCGCTGGCCCTCACCCGCCACCATCGCGAAGCTGCGTTACCGTTCATCACAACCATCGCTGCCACCCTTTCCGATCCACAGGAATCCCGCAGTTTCTGGCAGAAAACCCTCACCGCCTCCGGCATATCCAACCAACTCGCCGAGGCATTCCAATCCAAACCCCTTGAACCGCAAGCCGCCAGTCTCGCGATCCAGCATATTCCGGACATTGCCGAGCACCATGCCCTGCTGACATTCCTCCGCAAACAGGCAGGTGAAGCTGCCACGAAAGCCCATGACATCTCAGCCATGGCTGCCAGTGCCATCGCCAACGGAGACCCGCATCGCGGAGAACGCATCTATCGCCGCCCCGCACTCGCATGCATGGCTTGCCATGCCATTGGCGGAGCCGGTGGGAAAATCGGCCCGGACATGAGTTCCATCGGTGCCAGCGCACCGCTGGACTACCTGATCGAATCCGTGGTCAATCCGGGTGCGAAAATCAAGGAAGGCTATCATTCGGTGATCATCAAAACCAAGGATGGCAAAACCATCACAGGCCAGCTGCTCCGCAGTTCAGGCGGCACCTCGGTCATCCGCGATGGCTCCGGCGCGGAGATTACCTTGGCCGATGCGATGATCGGGAGCAAAACCGATGCCGGCAGCCTCATGCCCGGCAACCTCATCGCCTCGCTCAACCAGCAGGAAACCGATGACCTTTTCATCTTTCTGTCCAGCCTGGGTAAACCCGGCGAATTCTCCACCGGAGACAGCAAAGCACCCAAAGTGTATGCCATCCTCTCTGGCACCAAGGAAAACATGGATGCCGCAATCAAGGGAGATCCGAAACTGCCTTGGTTCGTGGTAACCGCAAGTGTCAATGGTAGCCTCTTTGCTGAAGATATCGCCCGGATCAAGAACCCCATCGTTGCCACCAAAATCCAACTCACCGAACCCGCGAAGCTTGATTTCACGTTTCCGGAAGCGTTCGCACCCAAGGGATTCTGGATCAACGGCAAAGCTGTCGAAGGCACATCGGCAACCCTGCCTGCCGGGATCCACACCCTCGTGATCTCCGCAGAGCGTTTTCCGGAAGCATTTCGTCTCCAAACCCGAAGTGGCACACTACTGCCCGAGTGGTAGTCACGATGGGCGCAAGGACCATCCATCCGTCCGCACGGATTGGTATTCGGAGGCCGGATCCCGGCCAAAGGGGATTTGCTGGAATTTCAATTCGTAACGCCATGCCAACCGAACATGAGGATAGGGCGACAAGCATCTTCCTCCCACCGCAACTTCCTACCGAATCAGGGGTTAGATCGGGCAGCCGTTCCGCATGGTCCGGCCTTCAAACCTATGAAAACCAAATCGCTAATCGTTATCGCTGGAATCCTTGCCCTCATGGGTATTTCCAACGCAGAAGAACCAACCAAGAAACCCAAGAAACCGGTCGCTCCCGAAATTCTTGAAAAGTATGACACTGACAAGGACGGCAAGCTCAGCAAGGAGGAGCGAGGTGTCATGAAAAAGGACCAAGCCGCTCAACCCAAGGAGCCGAAACAACCCAAGGAGCCGAAACAACCCAAGGCACCGAAATAACCCAAGGCACCGAAAGCCAGAAGACAAACGAAACGTTGTCCGCGAAACACAAAGTCAAAAACCCATGGTCGTTTCAGATGGTCATTCCGCAAGGAGTGACCATCTTTTTTCATGCGTGGAAGCCCGATAGGGATTCTTCACCCAATCAATGGCGTGCCTGGTTGAGCAGCGCTGGCAAGTGCTGAAACATCCAGGTTTCACTCATGGGTTCATCTTTTCTTTTGAGAAACATGCGCAGCTCCACGGGATCGTTGCCGTCGACTTTCAAATCGAACTCAGCCCGCCAGATGCGCGTATCCATGATCGGTTCGATATGAGTATCAACAATTTCACCTCGTGAAGTGGTTGCGATCACCTCAGGAAATTCGCCGTAGGCCAGCGTCCCTAGAATATCACCTTCAAATTCAACGGAAAACTTGGTCCGATCATGCGGACGCGGAGCTCCGGGATTTCCGCCACGTCCGATCCTTGTGGCTGATGCATGAGCGAGTTTTTGCAGGGGATAGGGATTTTGAGCCTGCCAATACAAGCGATAGCGAAATTGATAGGAATTTCCTGCCTTAGCCGGACGATCCGGAACCCACTGGGCGACGATGTTATCATGGATCTCGTCATCGGTCGGAATCTCAATCAACTGTACGGTGCCTTTGCCCCAATCGCCAAGCGGCTCGACCCACAGGCTGGGCCGGCGATGATACCGAACGCCATCATGGTAATGAGACACATTTCGATCCCTTTGCATCAGGCCAAAACCCCGCGGATTGGTATCGGAAAATGTCGAAGCGCGGGTGACTTCCGGATTGTTGAGCTGGCGCCAGATCCGTTCGCCACTGCCTGTCCACAATTCCAATCCATCGCTGTCGTGAACCTCAGGGCGCCAGTCGAAACGAAATGATTTATTCTGCTCGGAATACCAAAACATGCTGGTGATTGGAGCGATTCCCAAGCGTTCGATATCCTTGCGCAGGTAGAGAAATTTCTCAATGTCCATTACTACGCCATTACCGCGCTTGAGTTTGATACGCACCGCACCGGTGATGCTGGGCCCATCGAGTAAGGCGCATATCGTTACCGGATCATCTGCGGATTTCGATTCTTCGATGTAAAATTCACGAAAGTCGGGGAATTCCTCAGCAACCCCACACGCCGTATTGACCGCGATCCCGCGTGCGGAGAGCCCGTATTGTCCATCGTCACCAATGGCTCGGAAATACGATGCTCCCAGGAATGCCGCCCAATCCTGAGTCTTCCAATCCTCGCGCCTGACATGTTCATGCAAGCGAAACCCGGCAAAACCGATGTTTGTCGAAAGTTTGCGGGCCACGCTGTCCGCTGGCATCTCAAAGTATTTCGTTTGATAAATGATTTCCTTGGATGAGCCATGTTCCACCACATGCATGCGAACGGGCTTGGTAAAGTATCTTCCCAAATGGAAAAAGGTCAGCGGGTATGCGCCGGAGCCATCAGCGTACGGAGAGCAATCACGACGATAATTCAATTTTCCGTGGGCGTCGTAATCAATCTGACTCACGATACTCGGATTTGGCAAAGCGGGCGCCTGATACGCTGCTTTTGCCATGGCCTGTGCGCGTGTGACGAGTTGCTCGAATGCGAAGGTCTTGGGTTCGCCGAAAACCAGTGGAATCGACTCCGCATGAATCAAATGACCGAATGCGAGCATTGCAGCAAGAGGAGCCATTGGGTTTATGAAGCAAGACAGGGGCTTTTTCATCTGGGCGGAGGATACACCGGACAGCCGGCCTGTGAAGGGGAAAAAGGAGGTTGAACCCACCCATCCACCAGCCTCATTTCCATTTCACTTTCATCTCGAACACATCCCCGCGCCTGTCCAGCAGCGGAGTCACCGAACCCGCTGCTCGCGAGCGATGCAATGCAGCCATATCCAGATCGGCGATGATCATCATTTCCACATTCGGGTCGGCCTCCGCTTGGATTCCATCGCGCGCAAAATCAAAATCGCATGGGGTGTAAACAGCGGATTGTCCGTAATGAACATTCATCGCCGGCACATGCGGCAAATTTCCGACCACTCCCGCGGCAACCACGTAGATCTGATTTTCGATCGCCCTTGCGGCGGCGCATTTGGTCACACGCAAATGACCCTGACGATTGTCGGTGCAGTAAGGCACAAACAGAATCTCGACTCCTTCGTCCGCAAGATAACGCGCCGCCTCGGGAAACTCGACGTCATAACAAATCAGGATCCCGATTTTCGCTTTCGGCGTATCGAACACCTGCAATCGGTATCCGCCGGCGATCCCCCAGCACGATTTCTCCCATGGAGTGATGTGCAGCTTGGGTTGGGAAGCCACCGAACCATCCGGAAAAAACAACATGGATTCGTTTTGCAACCGCCCGTCCGCACAGATCACGGGATGCGATCCGGCGATGATATGGGTCCGGAAACCGAGCGACAGGGATGACATGAGTTCGCAAAACTTTGGTGTAAGCCCGGCAAGTTTCCGTATCCCCTCCGCCGCAGCAACGGGCTCCATCGCGGAAAGCAACTGGACGGAGAAAAATTCCGGGAACAGGATGTAGTCGACACCGTAATCGGTTGTCGCGGTTTCGACAAAGTACCGGACCTTCGCTGCGAATTCGTCGAAGCTAGCGATCTTGTCCATCTGATACTGCACACAGGCTACTCTTGCTTTCCTCTGTTCACTCATCGTGTTTCGAAAACGGATTAATCCACATCGCGGTGCCGATCACAAAACACTTTTTCCGTGAAAAGAAAATTTCACCCCCCAAGCCCGAACGGCCCGAGTGATGGAATTTCCGCGTTTGGGATCAGCGTGGCCTGAGCATCGCCCGGTATTTCTCGGGATCTTTGTTGAATTTTTTCAAGCAGGGCTTGCAGCAGAATTCGAACACTTGCCCCTTGTACATCGTGGAAACCCGTTCATCCATCGAGTCCAATCCCTCGCCGCTCACCAGACAGGTTTTGAGCGGATAAGGAAGCGGCGATGAGGCTTTCGATGGCGCCGTTGGCACCCTGGCGTTCTTGGCTGCGGGGTCGACCTCGACGCTTCTCTCCACAGGGCAACAGCTGGCGAACAGGGCGGCGGTCAGACAGATGAGCGGTGTTTTCATCGGATTTTTTTCAGGTAACGTTGCGGATCTTTTTCAAACTTCGCCACACAGGGTTTGCAGCAGAATTTCACTTCCTGATTGCCGTAAACCTTGGTCACGGGTGTTCCCATCGAGCCGAGTTTGTTGTCGGAGACGATGCAGGTGTCTTTGGAGTAGGTGTTCACATTCGAGCCGCCGGTAGCGGCACAGGATGCACAAACGACAGCGGTCAGCAGGGTCAGTATCTTTTTCATATATTGATTCTTTCTGTATTTTTTGTTAGAAGCGGAAGCCGATACCTCCGCCAAATCCGTATTCCGAGTGATATTCGGTGATGAGGGAAAATGATTTGGTCAGCGTCGCCTCGATGCCGACGCGCCAATCCCATTTCGTATGGGTGTCGAATTCCGCCTCGTAAAATCCCGAAATCCGGTCGGTGAGTTGCAAGCTCTTGCCCAAGGACATGCGAAGATCGCCTTCGGAATCCACCTGCAGGGAGCTTTCGATGAGGTAAGGCAGGCGGTATCGCACGCCGGCGAAGGCGCGGTTTTCCGCATCATCGAAATCGGTAAATCTCCAGCCCAGGGCGGTGGAGAGATTCGGGTCGGCATAACGCTCCCAAGCCAGATCGACTTCGTATTCGCTCTCATCGGCATAACCCAGGCGCCAATCGGCCACCCAATCATTTTTGGAATTGCGCAGGCTCAAACGACCTTCACTGAGATGGCTCTGCACGTTACCCTCCATGAAAACATACATCATGTCGTGATCATGTCCGCCCGCATGAGGCATTCGTCCGAGTTGTCTCAGGTCGACCGATCCGGTTTTCGCATCGGGATTTCCCGGCAGGCAGCAGATGTCATTGCAGACGATGTTGGTTCCTTCCTTGAGTTTTCCGGGCGGCTTCCAGTTGCCATCCTGATAGGAGAATATCCGCGTCATACCTGCATGCATGTGGTAAAGCAGGTGGCAGTGAAACAACCAATCGCCCCGGTCGTTCGCCTCGAACTCGATGATGCGTTTAGTCATCGGTGGCAGGTCGATGGTGTGCTTCAACGGTGAATATTTTCCCTGTCCCATCAGCACGCGGAAAAAGTGTCCGTGCAGATGAAGCGGGTGATGCATCATCGTGTCGTTGAAGAATTCGATCCGGATCACCTCGCCTTTCTTGATCGGGATGATGCCGTCTTCGGCGAAGGTTTTGCCATTGAACGACCAGATGTAGCGTTCCATGTCACCGGTTGCGCGCAACGTGATGGTGCGGCGCGGGAGTTTCGAAGGGAGCTCGGTGGAGTGCAGAGCACGGAGTCTGGCGTAAGGCGCGAGCGGACGCTCCGGCTCGATCGCCAACGCTTCGGCATCGCTGAGGTTCATGGCTTTGTTTTCCGAGATCATGCTCATTTCATCGATGGCCGCCATCATGTGGTCATCCATGTTGTAAGGATCGGGTTTGGGAACATCGGGAGCGGAATGTTCTTGGCCTTCGCCCAACCAGACCGATGCGTGACCCGATCCATCCTGTGCCGTCGCGCGAATCTCCCATTTTCCGGTCGGAGGAATTTTCACTGTGACGTCATAAGTCTCCGCCATACCGATCAGCAGGCGCCTGACTTGGATCGGCTTCACGGCCGGGCCATCCGCCGCCACGATACGCAGCGGCGCGCTGGCCGATTGCAGATAAAAATAGGTCGATGCCGCAGCATTGATGAAACGCAGACGCACGGTCTCACCGGGTTTTCCGCGCAGATGGATGGAACTCTTGCCGTTCGCCAAAAACGCATCATACGCCACATCGGAAACATCCATCGCCGGCATCCGCGATCGCTCGCGCATCCAGAAATCCTTGACCTTTCCGGCCTTCATCGCGCCGAACAAACTTTGCGAACTGCCTTTTTTGAACGGATACCACTCGGTACCGCGGGCCAGCGAGCGCATGACTT
This sequence comes from Verrucomicrobiota bacterium, assembly GCA_041170385.1. Taxonomy (GTDB): domain Bacteria; phylum Verrucomicrobiota; class Verrucomicrobiia; order Verrucomicrobiales; family Akkermansiaceae; genus Luteolibacter. Next base: position 10,613 of record JBEAZA010000039.1, read on the forward strand.
CCTCGCCGCTCTCCAAGGTCCAGTCCGACAACACCACCACGTGATCCTGATCCGTCTGGATCGCTTCGCCGCCTTTGGGCTCGACCACAATCGACCCGTAAACGCCGATCTGTTCCTGCAAGCCCGTATGGCTGTGATACCAATACGTTCCGGAATGGGTGATCGGAAATTCAAAGGTATGCGTGGTTCCGGGTTTGATCGGCGGTGTGGTGACGTAAGGGACCCCGTCCTGTTCGTTCGGCAACAGCAAGCCGTGCCAGTGAATCGAAGTTTCTTCGTTTTTGAGTTGGTTGTGAACCCGGATACGGGCGATGTCGCCAACGGTGAAACGGAGGGTCGGGCCGGGAATGCCGCCGTTGACCATGATCGCGCGCACCGGCTTGAGATCGCCGGGCGTCCATTTCTGCTCGGTAATCGTGAGGTCATACACCACCAGCCCAGCGTGCAGGGTGGGAATGAGAAACATCAGGGATAGGAAAACCGTTTTCATGTTGGGAAATCACCAAGGTTCAGGATAAGGATTTGTGGCCGAAAAGCCGAGAATGGATTTCTCCAAGCAATGGCTGGAGGAATCGTTGGGAATGAAATTCCTTGTCCCGATCAAATCAGAAAACGCTGCAACAGGGCGTGTCGTCGCAGAGACGGCAGAACCTCGGCATGGAAACCCCGGGCTGTTTCCGCCTTTAACAGAACTGGAGACAAGTCGAACCCTTGCGTTTCATATCCGGCAAGCACAGGAAGCTGCGGTGGGTTGCACGGAAGCGTCTCCTGCACCTTCCATTCCGCCAGCGCTTCCAGGTTCACACAGCCACAATCGTGGTGGTCGGGCAGCTCGGATCCGCCCCCGCAGCATGAGGAAGCCTCCGCAGTAAGGGCTTTTTCGGAAAAAACACAGCAGCAAGCCGGGGCCGCAAGGCTGACCGCCACGACCAAAGCCACACCGAACTGGAGGAATTTCCGCATCCAGCTTCAACATGCGCCATCCCCCCGTGCAGTCAAGGAGGGTTTTCCCTCCCCCAGCTTGTGAAAAATTTCACAATCCACTTGAGACATCCGCCACAAGCCACCATCGTTTCCCCGAAGCCACCGCCGCACCATGGAAAGTACCGCCACCGTCCCGACACACGCCGCCTATGATTCCAAGATCGAGGGGAACATCATTTTCACGCGGGTGGATGCCGCGATCAACTGGATGAGAAAGAATTCGCTTTGGCCAATGCCCATGGGCCTTGCCTGCTGCGCGATCGAGCTCATGGCCACGGCTTCTTCCCGGTTCGATATTTCCCGTTTCGGCATGGAAGTCATGCGCTTCTCCCCACGTCAGGCGGATGTCATGATTGTCGCCGGCACCGTAACCTACAAAATGGCACTCGCCGTGAAACGCATCTGGGATCAGATGCCGGAGCCCAAATGGTGCATCGCCATGGGTGCCTGTGCTTCCTCCGGCGGCATGTATCGCTCTTATGCCGTGTTGCAAGGGATCGACAATCTCATTCCGGTCGACGTATACATTTCCGGTTGCCCTCCGCGGCCCGAAGCACTGATCCAAGGATTGATGAAGCTTCAGGAAAAAATTGAATCGGAACATTCCACCCTGGATCAGAAAAAAGTCTTTTTCGAAGAAAACGTCTGAGTACTTCTGATTTTTTCCCCTAACCCACCTTTGATTCCCATGTCCGCAATCCCCGCACCAACCCATGCCTCCAAGGATCTCCCCACCCTGCGTGATGAGCTCGGTAAAGACCTGATTGCCGAAGTGGAATTTCGCGGCGAACACACGCTCTGTATCACGCTCGACTCTCTGCCCAAGGCGTTGGCCATTTGTAAGGAGAAACTCGGCTACGAGATGTTGCTGGATATCTCGTCGTTGGATCATTTCGGTGAAGATCCCCGCTTCGAGCTGGTGTATGAACTTGCCTCTCTTGACGATTCACGGCACCTGCGCCTGAAAGCCAAAGTGGCCGAGGACATCGCTGTCCCGAGTGCCGTAAATCTCTGGGCCGCAGCCGATTGGCACGAGCGTGAAGTTTGGGACATGATGGGCATTCCTTTCAACAACCACCCCAATCTCAAGCGTATCCTGATGTGGGAGGGTTATCCGTTCCATCCGCTTCGCAAGGATTTCCCGCTCGCAGGCAGACCCACCGACATGCCGGACGTTGCCTCCACCGGAGTTGCACCGCTCGAAGGAGGTCCGTTCGTGACGGCTCCGGGTGCCGACACCGTCGCCAAACGCGAGCCTCGCGCAAGACATCAGCAGTGAGACTTCATCGGCTGGCATGAGATACCGGTTTCAACGGAGTTATTTTCTGCTCAAAAACGCCTCCGGAACATGGACGTGGATACTCATGCTCTCTGCGGTTCAGTTTGTTTCCGCACAATGGATCGGGCTGGAAAACGCTCAACATATCCTTGGATTGAACCGGTCCGATCTTTTCAGTGGCAACATCCTGCAACTTTTCACCTACCCGTTCATTCACGGTGACGGAATGCATCTCGCTCTGAATGCCATCGCCCTTCTGATACTCGGATCCAAGGTCGAACACATCATTCCGAAGCGCACATTCAAACAACTCGGTGCCTATGCGGTCATCGCAGGGGGCGTGCTGTTTCTGCTCCTCTCACCATCAAGCCAGACCCTTGTCGGCGCGTCCCCCGTTTGCTTCGCACTTCTGCTGATGCTGGTCACGCTCTCTCCCGATTCAAGATTTCTGCCCGTATTTCTCACAGGAAAAACCCTCGGCATCGGCATCATGATGATCCACGTGGTCCTTGCCGCCGTTCACCCGGATCTCCCTACCGGCCCCCTCGCTGAATCAGGCCGATGGTTGGCCGAATCCTTTCCGGATTTGTTCAAGACCTCCCATGCCTGCCACCTGGGCGGTGCGCTTGTTGGATGGATTTACGGGGTCTATTTACTGAGGCCTCGGATCACTCTGGAAACACTCAGGAAGCAACGAGCTTCGAGAGAGGATTTGAAGCGGAACTGATCCGATCTAAACGATCCGCCCGACCAGCAGATCCAACATCACTCCCGCCGCAACAACCCCGAACGTCGATGTCACATGCGTGGCGGTGCCGTATCCGGTTTCACAACTCAAGCGCATCTCCGCGCCCTCCGGTTTTTCACAGGAAACTCCGCCATCGCCAGTCGGATAGACCGGTGGCTCATCCGAAAACACCGCCATGATTCCCATCGGCTCGGGCTTGGATCCCATCTCAACCGCCACGAAGCCATGCTCGCGGCGCAGCTTTTTCCTGAGCTGATGCAACAGGGCGTCCTTTCCGGAAAAAGCCAGATCCCTGACCTGAATCCGCGTTGCATCCTTCCGCCCTCCCGCGCCACCACAGGTCACCACAGGAATCCCACGCCGCCTGCACTCCGCCAACAACAGGGCCTTGTGCTGCATCGAGTCAATCGCATCAATCACCCCATCGATCTCCCCCCCGAGCACCTGATCGACCGAGCGCTCCGTGAAAAACCCCTCGATCACCTCGATCTCGCATTCCGGGTTGATCGCGCAAACCCGCTCCGCCATGGCTGCGGTTTTCTGTCTGCCAATCTGCCCGTCCATCGCATGCAACTGCCGGTTCACGTTCGTAATGCAGATCTCATCCAAATCCACCATGCGGATCCTCCCTATCCCGGATCGTGCCAATGCCTCAACTGTCCACGACCCCACACCACCAACCCCCACCACCACCACGCGCGATTCCGAGAACCGCGCCAAGGCGCGTTGCCCGTAGAGTCGGGCGACTCCGCCGAACCG
>JBEAZA010000040.1:0-8492 GCA_041170385.1 Verrucomicrobiota bacterium
GGGCGGGAGGCGGACCCGAAGCCCGGGTGATTCCTCGGACGTTGCGGGAGTCCGACCGCGGCCTGTTCCGGATGTCAGGGTGGTCGTGACCGGCTTTTTCGTTTGTAAAGCGGCACAAAAGCGGTCTAGATTGTCCGAATGCGGATCGTGACAATTTGGATCATTTGTTTTTATACGGCTGTCAGAAGCCACGCGCAGCTCTATGCCGATATCCAGACCCAAGCGGGTGTGATCACGTGTGAGCTGAATTTCCAGCAAACCCCGCGCACGGTTGCGAATTTCGTATCCCTTGCGGAAGGCACGCGCCAATGGGTGGATGAACGAAGCGGGTCGCTTTCCCGTCTTAAGCCGGCCCAGCCTTTCTATCCCGGCATCATTTTCCACCGGGTGATCAACACCGAAGGATTCAGTATCATTCAGGCGGGCTCCAAGCGTGGTGACGGCACTGACGGGCCGGGGTATGAGTTTCCGGATGAGATGAATTTGAATCTTCCGGCTTCCTACCGATTTGATCAGCCTTATTGCCTTGCGATGGCAAATTCCGGACCGAACACCAACGGTAGCCAGTTTTTTATCACTGGTGAGCCAATCGAGGGGCTTGAGGGCAAGCATACCGTTTTCGGGAAAGTGGTTTCCGGTCAGACAGTGGTTGATTCGATCCTCGGATCCGAGGTTGATGAAAATGACCGCCCGACGACCGATGTGACCATTCAAAGCATCTCCATCCGGCGTCTCGGCAAGCTCGCACAGAAATTCAAGCCCAGTTCCTACAAACTCCCGACTTTGTCTGCACCCACCTTCAAAGTGACCGCAGCTCCAAGTCCTGCGAACACCTCCCGGTTCCTCTTCAAGCAGAGCCTGAACACCGAATTGCTCGTGTTTGCCAGCATCGACCCCGGTTTGGGTCAGTGGCAACAGCTCAACAGCCGGTGGTATGCTCCTTCACCGTATACCGCCACATACTATGACATCACCTATCCTCAAGGGATGCCCATCACGGGTTTCCGGCCCATCCTGGCAAAATACGCTGCCGATGCGGTCACACCGGTGGTTCCGCGGGGTTATCGGCTCGCCATGGAAAACGATGAAGGCAGCTATGTCTTCTCGTTGCCTGCGGTTGGCCCGCTGACCTACGTGTTCACTCCCGCAGGAAGTGATGTTCCGCTCAACGGCAACGTGAAGGCGGATACCCTTCAGTATCAGGCCGCGCCCTATCATGCCCTGATGGCATTTGAACTCGATTCACAAAAGATCATTTACCTGCAGTTGGGATTTGATCTGAAAACAAAGACCGAGCTACTGGGGCGTTGCGTCTTCAGAATCAAAAATTTCGTGATTACGGATGCGGATAGCGGTAACGGGTTTTATCCGGAACAATTTACCGAAATCGGTGGCGACAATCGGTTTTCCATGACCGCCATCAAGTGAGTCCCGAGCATGCTGGACGAACCGCTCTTTCCGGCAATCGTCCGGTTTTGACTTGACGGATGAGGATGAAGGTTCAGATCTGGAGACGTTCCCTGTGAACCTTCCAGCTTATGAAACGAATCTTGATCATCAATCCCAATACGGCGAAGGAAACCGCTGACATCATGCAGGAACAATGCAGGAAAATCGCCGAGCCGGGTACCCAAGTGGATGCGACTTACATCCGGTCCCGCCCCGGCTTTTCCAGTTACAAGGTATTCAGTTATGTGGATCTTTCCATCTGTACCGTGGAGTCCATCAAAATCGCCTGGCAGAACCGGATGAAATACGACGGTATCATTGTCGCCGGGTTTTCCGATGTCGGCGTGGACGCCATGAAAGAGATCCTTGATATCCCCGTCATCGGCATTGCCGAGGCGGCATACCACATGGCAAGTTTGATCAGCCACCGATTTACCGTTCTTACCGGAACCAGCAAGTGGACCCCACCGAAGGACGACTATGTGCGTGCTCTTGGCATTGAGACTAAAGTCGCGTCTTTCAGAGCATACAGTGAATGGGATGAAACGGATTCCTTCGAGCAGCTCAAAGCCCGCCTTTTGTTGATCGCCCGAAAAGCCATGGAGGAGGACGGAGCCGAAGCGGTGATTCTTGGCGGAGGACCCTTGGTGGGTTACGGCAAGTTGTTGCAGGAGGAGCTTGGAATTCCCGTGATCGATCCGACGATTGCGGCATTCAAGCTGATGGAGAGCATGATTGCGCTGGGGTATAGCCAGAGCAAAAAAGGCAAATGGTCCGAGCCTCTGGGCAAGCTCGGTGACACATCCGGCTTCATTCCCTACGATCGTGGCTGGCTGGACGAGCCGTGAGATCGGTTCAGGTCTCCGGCCGGGAGATCAGCTTGTTGAAGGTTTCCTCGAGTTCTTGGAGGATGTCCGGATCCGTGATTTTCTGATGATCGCTGGTCGTGATATACAGGGTATCCATGGCGACCCCTTTCTCCGTGCAGATGCGCGCGTGGGCCGTGTTGAGGTTGGCCTGGTTGATCGTATGAAAGAGATCGTGCAACAGCCCGATGCGATCGAGCGCTTGGAGTTCGACAGTGGTGCAGGAAGGGTGCAGATCGTTGGATACGTGGGCACGCACCGGGATGGGTAGGGAAGACTCGGTGGTGCGGGTTTTGAGAAAATTGATTTTCCGTTTGAGATAATCCTCGGGTTGGTAATTTTCCGCCTCGAAGATGGTGGTGAGGGTGCGGATGAACCGATTGCGTGTCGGGGTGTCGGACACGGGTTCGAAGTTCGTGGTGCACACACGGAACATGTTCAGGACGATATTGTCGGTGCGCGTGAAAAGATCCGCGGAAAGGATATTGATTTGCTCGGAAGCAAGGGCACAGCAGAGTTTTTCCAACAAAAGCGGCCTGTCACGGGATGCAAGGATCAGGGTGGAGTAGCCTTTGTCCGGGTGGTCGGTCCATTTGACGCAGTAGGGATGTGACGATTTTCCCTCTTTTTCGGCCAAGAGGAAATGCCTGACAGTGCGGACCTGGGTTTTGATCTCTGCCGCCTCCCGATAGGCAAAGGCTGCGGCGGGTGTGCGCTGGAAATGTTGGCGGATGTCCTGATGATAATCTTCCCGCATGATGGAGATGACCTCGTCGCGCAGATGGATGCGGTTGGCATCGAGCATCCGTCGGAAATCCTCTTTTCCTTTTGTCAGAAACGCGTGGGTTGCGGTGTGGAGTTGCAGCATGAGTGAGGATTTCCAACCGTTCCAGGCATCGGGTGCTGTGCCGCTGGTGTCGCAGTAGGTGAAAAGCAGCATCGTATCGAGATACTCGGTGTTTTTCATGATCGCGGCGAATTCCGCAATGACCTCCGAGTCTTCGAGGTTTTTGGTCGTGGCGAAACGCCAGAAAGTGAGATGGTTGTCCACAAGGAACATGATCAGGGCCCGGCGCGGTCCCTTGATTTGGAGGCGGGTACAGAGTCGGGTTGCCAACATCGCGGACCCGTCGATGTGTTCGCGGACATTTTCAGAGCGGCCGGTATCGTGAAGGATGAGGGCGATGTAGAGCGCGTAGGGATCGACAATTTCGTGGAATAATTTCCTGAACAGCGCGAGCTTCGGATCGGTGGAGTCGATGAGTTTGTCGAGTTCGTCGATACAACGCAGGGTGTGTTCGTCCGCGGTGTAGCGGTGGAAGAATTCGTGTTGCACGAGGCAGTCGAGCGCACCGAATTCCGGGAGATAGCGGCCCAGAAAACCAATGCGGTGCATCTGGCGTAGCGTGCCAGCGACCTGGCCCTTGCGTTCGAGGATCGCCTGAAACGTCTCGCGGTTCGCCTTGAGGTAGCGGAAGGGCTTGTCGATATCATCCCAATGACTGGCTACCAGACGGCGCATTTGAGGCGAAAGCCTGAGATTGCGCAATTGGGTGTGTTGGAAAAGCCGCATCAGGCGGTGCGGATCGTCCGTGAATATGTCAGGATTGGCAGGATAAATCCGACCATCGCGGGCAATGAACCCATCGAACTCCTCGCGTTTTTTTCTGCGGAACGTGAGAAAGGAGCTCAGGCCGCTGTCCGCGATGGTTTCTTTCTGGATCTGGAAGGTTTCCATGATCGAATTGGTGTGATTGTAAAGGTGTCGTGTGTGGCGGTAATAGTCCCGCATGAACGATTCCGTGCGGCGCAGGATGCTGCGTTCCGGATATCCGAAAGCCGTGGCAACGATGCCTTGAAGTTGGAGTGTGAGAATGTCCGTGGCTTTCCCCGTATGGTAATGAAGCTCGTTGCGGACACGAAGGAGGAAGTCGTACGCTTCCTCGATCTCCTTAAGCGTGTTGGAAGTGATGATCCGTTCATCACAGAGTTTTTTCGGATCGCTGCTGCCGATTTTCACCCGTGATACCCAGAGAATATTCTGATAATCGCGCAGGCCACCGCAGGATTCCTTGACGTTGGGTTCCTGAAGAAACACGGTATAGGAGCTTTTTTTGTGCCGGGATCGTAGATCCTGGCTGCGACTCTCGAAAAAGGCATCCCGTCCCTTCCGGATGCAGTTCTTGTCAAAGGCGGTGAGGAATTTCTGATAGAGTTCCAGATCGCCGGAGATGAGTCGGGTATCGATCAGTGATGTGAGATTTTGTTGGTCCGCGCGGGCTTGTTGGATGCATTCCGCGATCGAGCGGCAGGCGTGGCCGACTTTGAAGCCCATGTCCCATAGCGGATAAAGGACCTGTTGGACGATTTCCTGTACGTTTTTCGGCAGCTTGCCGGACGCCCTTGGAACCAGAAAAAGGATATCGATATCCGAACCCGGATTGAGAGTGCCGCGGCCATAACCACCGATGGCCACCAGAGCGAGCGGTGCTTTCGGGGTTTCCTGGGAGTTCAGGGTTGCTTGCAGAATGGTGTTGAGAAGCGTATCGATCAGTTGCGCGCGGGCCCGGCATACCTCGATGCCGCTGGTGCCGTGACGATGGAGTTCGAGTATGTTCTTTTGTTCCAGATCCATGAAGCGCTGGTAGAGCGCGGTACGCTCGGCAGGAGACAGGTGACCCTCGATGGCTGGCTTCAGGGAAACGGATGATGGATCGTCGGACATCTGATGCAGATTGGAGAGGGATGGGCTGTGTCGTCCAGTCAGAACAGGGAATCCCGGGTCGTATCCGACGCAGCGAGGGTTTTTGGGCGGTGCTTGACGCCATCCTTCGGGAATTGAGGAAGGAATGTGGATCTGGTCTTGCGGTGCGAAGGCGGATGGGTCACATTGGAGGCATGCAAGCGGTTACCGATAAATTGAAGAATTTCCTGCAGTTTGTGGCTGTGAAGTTGATCGACAAGCCGGAGCAGGCACAATTGAAAGTGGCGGAGCTCGGGCCGAAACGCCTCAGATTCAAATTGATTCTCAATCGCGAGGACGTGGCGATGTTGATCGGGCGCAATGGCTTCACCGCATCTGCGATCCGCAGTGTCCTGAAAGCGGCGGCGGAGAAAGAGGGGGTTCAAGTCAGCCTGCAGATTCATTCTCATGAGGAAGAAGCCGAATTGTTGGCCCGGGAGGGATGAGTTCCTCAGTAGCGCCACAGGAGTTGCATGCTGCCGGCGATTCAGATTTTAAGGGCTCTCGGCTGTTTTTTGCTGTATTTCCCTCGGTTTCATGCAATTCCATCCGCGCGCCGGATCCATCATGCTTGTCCTGATGCCTCGCAAAACGACTTCCACCATCCATGTCTGTTGAACTGACCCGTAATTTTTCGATCATCGCCCATATTGACCATGGGAAAACGACGCTTTCTGACCGTCTGATGGAGATGACCAGTACGGTAACGATGCGTGAAAGTTCCGCCCAACAGCTGGATTCCATGGATCTGGAGCGTGAAAAGGGGATCACGATCAAATCCCATCCGGTGGCAATGGAATACAAGGCGCGGGATGGGAAAACCTACAAGCTGCATTTGTTGGACACACCCGGCCATGTGGATTTCTCCTATGAGGTGTCGCGGGCGTTGGCGGCCTGTGAGGGGGCCATCCTGATGGTGGATGCGGCGCAGGGAGTCGAGGCACAGACGGTTGCCAATTTGCATTTGGCCGAGCAGCAGAATCTCAAGATCATTCCCGTTCTGAATAAGATCGATCTTCCTGCGGCGGATGTTCCGAAATGCAAGAAGCAGCTTGAGGATATTTTATGCATTCCTGCTGAGGAGTGTATTCCCGCATCTGCCAAGGCGGGAATCGGGATCGAGGAGATTTTGGAGGCGATTGTTGCCCGCGTTCCTGCTCCTGTGGAAAATCCCGACAAGTTGTTGCGCGCCACCGTGTTTGATTCCTTGTATGACACCTATCGAGGCGTTGTCTCCTACGTGCGTGTGTTTTCAGGAACGATCAAACGCGGCCAGAAGGTCAAACTTTTCGCCACGGACAAAACATACGAGATCAAGGAGGTCGGGGTGTTTACTCCGAAAATGAGTGCGCGGGACATTCTGAATCCGGGTGACGTCGGGTATGTGATTGCGAACATGAAATCCGCCAGCGAGGTGAAAATCGGCGATACGATGACCGATGCCACACATCCGTGTCCTGAGGCGTTACCGGGTTACAAGGAAATCCAACCGATGGTTTTCTCAGGAATCTATCCGGTTGATTCATCCGATTACGAGGCACTCAAGACCGCCATGGCCAAGCTTCAGATCAACGATCCTGCATTCACCTTTTCGCAGGAGAGTTCCACGGCCCTTGGCTTCGGCTTCCGTTGCGGATTCCTGGGGCTTCTTCACATGGAAATCATCCAGGAGCGGCTGCGTCGCGAGTTCGATATGGACGTGATCTCGACGTATCCATCGGTCATTTATCATGTCGATCTTACCGACGGCACGCATGTCATCGTCGATAACCCCACTTTGTTTCCCGAGACTCAGGTCATTCAGGAAATCCGCGAGCCCATCGTGAATGTCTACATCATGGTGCCCGGCGAATACATCGGGGACATGATGCAGCTTGTATTGGAAAAACGCGGCGAGGTCACCAACACCGAAACCATCGATGACATGCGCGTGATGCTTTCCTGCGTGTTGCCGCTGTCGGAGATTCTCGTTGATTTCAATGACCGGTTGAAATCCCAAACCAAAGGGTACGGATCGATGGACTACGAACATGCCGGATACCGCCCTGCGAAAATGGTCAAGATGGACATGCTGATCGCGGGAGATCCGGTTGAGGCGTTCTCTACCATCGTCCACCGGGACAAAGCAGAGGGGTATGGCCGCAAGCTCGCGGAGCGACTCAAGGAGGTCATTCCATCCCATCTTTTCGTGGTCGCCATCCAGGCCGCGGTGGGCGGAAAGATCGTCGCACGTGAATCCATCTCCGCCATGCGAAAGAACGTCACCGCGAAATGCTATGGGGGTGATATTTCCCGCAAGCGAAAGCTCCTTGAAAAGCAGAAAGAGGGTAAGAAGAAGATGAAGATGTTCGGCAAAGTAAACATTCCGCAGGATGCATTCATCAAGGTGTTGAAAAGCGGGGATTGACCCGCCGCATCGGAGTTGCCGCTGAGAAACTCCTCACAACGGTTGCATCAAGTGTTCATTTGATCTATGGAAGAGGCCGTGGTCGAGAAAACTTTGACAAAGGAACTGTTGAAAACGCCGGGTGATGCGTTGAAGGATCATTTCGGGTTCTCCAGGTTTCTTGACGGGCAGGAAGAAGTGATTTCGGAGATCGTATCGGGCAGGGATGGGTTGGTGGTCATGCCCACAGGCGGTGGGAAATCGCTCTGCTTCCAGATTCCCGCCCTTTGTTTTCCCGGAGTGACTCTGGTGATTTCACCATTGATTGCGCTGATGAAAGATCAGGTGGATGCGCTGGTCGGTCGCGGAATTGCAGCAACGCTGATCAACTCCACCCTGTCATGGGCGGAACAGAAGGAGCGTCTGGAAGGGATGAGGCGTGGTGAATACAAACTGGTTTATGTGGCGCCGGAGCGCTTTCGGGCGGAGAGTTTTCTCGGTGCTCTGGAAAAGTTGGACATTTCCCTGGTCGCGATCGACGAGGCGCATTGTCTCTCGCAATGGGGTCATGATTTTCGTCCGGACTACATGCGCTTGGGCAAAGCCTTGGAAAAAATCGGCAGTCCGCAATGTGTGGCGTTGACTGCCACCGCAACCCCGGTGGTTCGTCAGGATATTCTCGAGGTGTTGAAATTGCGCGAACCTTTCGAGCGGGTGCGCGGTTTTTCGCGTCCGAATCTTTCGCTGGCGATCACTCCGGTCGATAACGCGGCGCAGAAGGATGAGCGGATCAGGTCAGCGATCACCGCCTACAAAACGGGAATCATTTATTGCGCGACACGTAAGAAAGTCGATTCGGTCGCGGAGACCCTGGAGAGTTGGGGGGTGAAGTGCGTGTCCTATCATGGCGGGATGTCGGATCAGGAGCGGGTGGAGGCACAGGAGGTTTTCATTTCCAAAAACGTGGACATTGCGGTGGCGACCAATGCGTTTGGCATGGGCATCGATCGCGGTGACGTGCGTTTTGTGATTCATTATGAAATTCCCG
>JBEAZA010000041.1:0-39858 GCA_041170385.1 Verrucomicrobiota bacterium
GCGAGAACCGGTCGAATGAGGAATTTTTCCGCAGGCTCAATCCGCGTGAGAAAAACCTGTTTGTGGATCTCACCATCGTGGAATCGATGGGAAAATTCATGGAAGCCTTGGATCAGATGCCCGCCGCCCAGCGACGGCAGTTTGTGGAGCAGGGGCTTCGGGAAATCCAAGAGGGGAGGACGGGTGCGGAGATCGAGAGGGTTCAGGAAATGGATGAGCAGCTCCTTGCCAAAATCAGTGAAGAGGGCATGCGTGCATACTTCAGCCAAGCCACTGCGGATACCAAGCTGGATCTTGCTCCGTTGATGGAGGCCATGAACGAGGTCATGCAAGGCCTGCGCGGAAACGAATTCGGACCGAAATGAACATGAAGCAACTGCCGGGTTTTACCATGACCGAACTGTTGGTGACGATCGTGATCATCGCCATACTTACTGGAATTGCCGTACCTATCGGTATCTCGATGGTTGAGAAAAGCAGGGAGACGAAATGCCTCGGGAATCTGAAGGAAATCGGGGTCGGGCTCCAGGTGTATATCAGTGACAACCAGGATTACCTACCGGTTCTGGCGATGGGCCGGAAAAGCAGGAATTCCACCGAGCCGGTCTTGGAGACCGAGCTCAAGGGTTACATCGAGCAGGAAGAGGTCTTTCACTGCCCCTCGGACAAGACCGAGTTCCGCGAGACCGGCAGCAGTTATCATTGGAACGTGACCCAAAACGGCAGATTGATCACCGAACTCTCGTTTCTCGGGGTGGAGGGCAGGCCGGAAATGGTTCCTCTCGTTAGCGACAAGGAGGCGTGGCATGCCGAAAAAACCAACTTTCTGTATGCGGATTCCAGCAGTTCCAACAAACTCCGGTTTGTAACATCCGAATAATCCGCCCGATGCTGCAAGTTCGCTCACTATTCAAAACGTTCGGCAACAAGCCGGCGTTGTGTGATGTCGGCTTCCGGCTTGGGCGGGGCGAGATCTATGGGTTGTTGGGTCACAACGGAGCGGGTAAAAGTACGACGCTGGGGATCATTCTGGGCATGGTCGCACCTGACCGGGGTGAGGTATTGATCGATGGGATTTCCGTTCAGGAAAAACGCAGCCAAGCATTGCGGAAAGTCGGGGCGATTTTCGAGGCTCCCGCTTTCTATGATTATCTGAGCGGCTGGGAAAATTTGAAAATCCTGATGAGTTATTCGGGCGGATTTGAGGAACGGGCGGCACGCGAGGTCGTGGCCAAAGTCGGCCTGCAACAACGCATCTCCTCCAAGGTCCGCACCTACAGTCATGGCATGCGGCAGCGACTCGCGCTGGCCCAGGCGCTCTTGCCGGAGCCGGAGTTGCTTCTGTTGGATGAGCCGACCGACGGACTGGATCCCGAGGGGATCAAGTGGTTCCGTGATTTCATCCTCAGGCTGCGTGAGGAGAAAGGCATGACGGTGCTGTTCAATTCCCACCTGCTCTCGGAGGTCGAGCTGATGTGCGACCGGGTTGCCATCCTGCGTGAGGGCAGACGGGTGTTCGAGGGCAGTGTGAAAAACCTCGCCGACGAGGTTCCCGCTTATCAGGTTGATCTGGATCCTTGGCCGGCGGTTGAGCCGGTGGTTGCGAGTTTCGGTGGATCCGTGATCGGGCAAAACCGGATTTCCTTGCCGGCTTCGGTGGATCCCGCGATCGTGGTTGGGTCCTTGGTGAAGTCCGGCGTGAGTGTCAGGGAGTTTGCGAAAGTGCGTCGTTCCTTGGAGGATCTTTATATGGAAATTCTGGACGGCAGAGGTAGTCCGAACTGATATGGGTTTTTTCCAACAACTTCATGGTGAGCTCCGCAAATTGTTTGCGCGCCCGCGGACGTGGATGGGTTACGGCGCGTTTCTCGCGATGGAGGCGCTGATTCTCGCGGTTTACAAGTTGGAAACCAGTCAGCGGCACATGCGCGGACTGGTCGAGAGAAACGGTCTGGAGTTCAGCACCTACTACAGTTCCCTGACGATCACGTTCACCATCATGCTGTTGAGCATGTTTCTGCTGGGGTCCATCTACTTCGCGTTGGTTGCCGGCGATATCGTCGCCAAGGAGAATGAGGATGGAAATCTGCGCATGGTGTTTTCCAGGCCGATCAGCCGATTCCGTCTGTTGTTGGTCAAATACACGGCGGTTTGTCTCTACACGTTCAGCTTCGTGTTTTTCGTGGGGATCAGTGGCTACGGCATGGCGGTCGCGGCCGTGGGTTGGGAAGGCGGACTGTTCGTCATGGAACCGAAGATGAAAGTCTTCGCCGCATTTCCCGATTGGTGGGAGGGCGCGGGCCGGCTCGCGCTTTCCGCCGCCGGTATCGGCATCAGCATGATCACGCTGTCATCGATCGCCTTCATGTTTTCCTGCTTCAAAATCAAACCTGCGGCAGCGACGATCATCACCCTGACCATCCTGTTCGTCGACATGATCCTCCAGGGATTTCCCTTCTTCAAACCCTACGAAAGCTATTTCGTTACGTGGCGGATGAGTGCTTGGGTTTTCCTGATGGAGCCCTATCTCTCCTGGGCCAAGATCGTGGAAAGCTACGCGTTCCTCGTAGGCTTGAACATCAGCCTTTTCACGGTAGGTTGGTTGGCGTTCCAGACACGGGATTTCAAGACGTGAGGCAGGGTGGCATCGCCGAGGCCGCCGCCTGTCAAGGTTCTCACTGCGTGCTCGCCAGGAACGTTTTGTCGAGCAGCGTCGCTCTCGCTTCACCGACGAGGAACAGCGAACCGGCGACGAGGATGCGCTGCCGGTGGCGTTTGGCGGCGTTGAGAGCATCGGCGAAGCGATCATGGCATTCGTGGGTGGCGGATGCGCCGCAGGGCAGGCCTTTGACCAGTTCGGAGGTTGGCAGGCCGCGTGCGGTGCCGACCTTGCAGAAGATGATGCGCTGGTTGAGTCCGTGCAGCTCGTTCAGGATTCCGGAAATGTCTTTCGATTCCACCGCCCCGAAGATCAGGGTTCCGTGGTTGGTGCCGTATTCCTGAATCCAGGTTTCACGCAGGATGCGGGCGGCATGAGGATTATGCGCGCCATCGAGGATAATTTCGATTTCCTCATGGACGATACGCTCGAACCGACCGGGCCAGCGGACTTTGGACAAGCCCTCCGAAACCGACTCGAAATTCAGCGGCAAGCCGATCGCATGCAGCGCAGCGAGGGCGACAGCCGCGTTCCATTTCTGATGCTCACCGGGCAGAGCGATGCCGTATCCCTCAAGCGGCTGATCGATGAAAATGAGCGGCGTGCGTTTCTGGTTCGCTTCCTTTTCCAGAACCCGGCGCGCTTCATCCTCCTGGGGTGAGGAGAACGCGGGCACCCCCTCGAGGAAAATCCCCGCCTTTTCTCCGGCGATCTCTCCCAAGGTTTCGCCCAGCCATTGGGTGTGATCCAGTCCGATCGGAGTGATCACGCACACATCCGCAGGGACTGCTGTGGTTGCATCCAGCCGCCCGCCCATTCCGGTTTCCAAAATAATCAGTTCACATTCCATCTCCCGAAACCAACGCATCGCCACGGCGAGGGTGATTTCGAAAAAGGTCGGATGTGCTTCGAGCGCTTTGCAGGCTTCGCGGGCCTCAGTGATCAGCTCCGCGCAACGTTCTTCGGAAATCATTTCCCCGGAAACCCGCATCCGCTCGCGGTAATCGATGAGATGCGGTGAAGTGAAAAGTCCGGTTCGTTTTCCACAAGACCGCGCGCAGCGATCCATGATCGCACATACGCTGCCCTTGCCATTTGTCCCCGCCACATGAGCGACCTGGACCCCGTGTTTGGGATAAGCGAGGAATTCCTTGAGCAGATTGCGCGGTCCTTCCAAGCCCAGTTTGATCCCAAACTGCTGTGTGCCGAACAGCCACTCAATCGCTTCCCTGTATTCCATGATTCGGTTACAATACTTCAGCCACGAATCGTTCTTTCTCGAAGATCGAGAATGCCTCAGGTTCTTCGCCGGTGCCGATGAAACGGGGAGGGACGCCAAGCTGATCGTAGATGGTGAAGGCGATTCCACCTTTTCCGGAGCCATCCAGCTTCGTGATGATCAGACCATCAAGCGGGCTGGCTTTGTGAAATTCCTTGGCTTGGTTGAGGGCGTTGGAACCGGTGGATGCATCGACAACCAGCAAGGTGAGATGCGGAGCGCCTTCATCCTGTTTGGCGATGGTGCGACGAATTTTCCCCAGTTCCTCCATCAGGTTGTGGCGGGTATGGATCCGGCCTGCGGTGTCGCAGATCAGGAAATCGGTTTTTTCCGCGATCGCCTGTTGGTGGGCTTTGTAGCAAACGGATGAGGGATCGGAGTTCGGAGTTCCGGTCACGACGGGAATGTCGAGACGCTCGCCCCAACGCTGGAGTTGTTCGACCGCTGCCGCGCGGAAGGTATCGGCGGCGGCAAGCGTGACCCTGTGCCCGCGGTGTTTCAGCCACATGCCGAGCTTCGCGGAAGAGGTGGTTTTTCCGGTTCCGTTGACCCCGACCACAACGATCACATAGGGTTTGCCATCGCTGCGAGGCGCAGGAGGCGGGCAATCATCAGGCAGGATGGTGGCGAGGCGTTTGCGGGTCACGTCGACCACATCCTGGGCCGAAACATCCCGACCCATGTCATAGAGTTCATCGATGATGCCGGTGCTCAGTTTCGCACCAAGATCCGCCGCAATGAGGTTCGCCTCAAGCTCGTCCCAATCGACCTCGGCTTGGTTGGTGATCGTATTGAAAAGTTTTTTGAAAAAGCCCGCCATGAACGGACCGAGGCTAGTCTGCGGAGGCGAGGGGTCAATTGAAGATTGCTGGATGGGACATTTACGCGCTTAAATGGTCCTGTGCCTGAGATCCGAGTTCTTCCTGATATCTTAGCCAGCCAAGTCGCGGCTGGAGAAGTCGTGGAACGTCCGTCAAGCGTGGTGAAAGAGTTGGTGGAGAACAGCCTGGATGCCGGTGCTCGCGAGGTCATGGTGGATATCGAAAACGGCGGGGTGAACCTGATCCGCGTGACCGATGACGGATGTGGCATGACCCGTGAGGACGCCTTGCTTTCGCTCGAGCGCCATGCCACCAGCAAACTCCGCACCTCTGCCGATCTTGCGAATATCGTCACTTTGGGTTTCCGGGGTGAAGCGGTTCCCAGCATCGCCAGTGTGGCAAAGTTCCGGATGATCACGCGCCGCGCCGTGGAGTTGACCGGAACCGAGTTGGTTGTCGATGGAGGAAAGTTGCGCGATGTGAGAGAATCCGGCGGGGCTCCCGGCACGGTGATCGAGGCGAGAAATTTGTTCTTCAACATGCCGGCGCGGCGGAAATTCATGCGTGCGGAAAGCACGGAGTCGGCCCATGTGGAGCAGCAGTTGCGGTTGCATGCCCTCGCGGCACCGGGTGTGCGTTTCCGCTTCAGGAGGGACGATCGTTTGGTGTTTGATCTGCCGGGAGTGTCGCGCAAGGTGGATCGGGTCAGACAGTTGTTGGGGACCGAGCTCGGTGGGGATCTGGTGGAAGTACCGGAAACCATGGGTGCGGGAATGCAGGTGGACGGGTTCGTTCTTCCCGCCCAACATGCGCGCAAGGGCAGGCGTCACCAATTTGTTTTTTTGAATGGCAGGCCGATCGAAGATATCGCGGTGTCGAAGGGGTTGGCCGAGGGCTTTCGTGGAAATTTGCCGGAAGGTCTGCATCCGGCCGCCTGGCTGTGGATCGAAATGGAGCCGAATCTTGTCGATGTGAACGTGCATCCCGCAAAAAAGGAAGTGCGCTTCCACCGAGCCCATGAAATCCGCGACTTGATCGCCAGGGCCGTGGCCGAGTGCTTGAAGCCGCGACCACGTCAGATCCCAGGTTCGCCTGTCGCTCCGGAATCAAACCCTTCTGCGAGTTTTGAAATGAAAACCGCGGCGCGTGGTCCCTTGTTCCATGCGTCCCAGCACGAATGGATTCTTCCTCCTAGGGAGGAACACCAAATTCCGAAACGGGTTTCCAAAGCGCCGCAGTTTCAATTGATCGGAATGTTGCAGGACAGATACGTCATGTTCGAAAGCGATGCCGGATTGGTGTTGTTCGACCCCAAAGCCGCCCGCGAACGCATCATCTTCGAACAACTCATCAAGGGCCGTGAGGACGGATTGGAAACGCAACACCTGCTGATTCCCGTTCTGGTCGAGATGGATCCGCGCGACCTTGATGTGATTCTGCGCGAAAAAATGGCACTGCTGGAAGCCGGCCTGGAGGTCGAGGCTTTCGGCGGAAACACCCTCCAACTCCGTACCATTCCTGCCTTTTTGCAACTGGACGACCCCAAACTCTTTCTCAATGAAATTCTGGAGGAAACCCTTCATGGTCCGTCGTCAGCCGGAAAATTCGCTTTTGACAGGCTCGCCAAAATCATCGCCAACCAGGCTGGAAAGCGCGTTGTGCCGAGACTGATCGAGGCGCTTGAATTGTTGGATGAATTGTTCGAATGCGATCTTCCTTACTGTGCCGCAGACGGAAGACCGACCCTGACAGAGTACAATCGCAAGGACATCGATCGGCGGTTCGGAGTCGGGAGGTAGGGCAAGCGGGAGAGCCGGATGAAGCAGCTTCCGGTCTGATGTTTCCGGGTCTTGCGTCTTCCTCAGAGCGCCTTGATCGCTTCCATGATACGGGCGGTCAGCTTTTCATAGCCCTCCTTGTTGGAATAGGCTTTGCATTCATCGGCTGTTAGAATGATGGGTTTGCCGATGTTGACCGTCATTCTCGCGAAGGTGATTTTGGCGGAGCCGCGGGGAAGTGCTTTGTCGGCACCGTAGATCCGGACGGGTTGGATAGGGACTCCGGCTTTGGCGGCAATCATGCCGATGCCCGGCGCAGCGGGCCCGATCTCGCCATCGAGGGTTCTTGCGCCTTCCGGGAAAACCAAGACCCGCCAACCCTCTTTGAGATTGCGGATCACGGTTTTCATCGAGCTCATATCCGGCTTATCCTGGTCGATCGGGATTGCGTTCCATTGGGGATAAAGCCATTTTCCCAAACCGACGAACAGGGTCTTGCGCGCGAAGAACACCATTTCGGTCTGATAGAGATTTCCGATCAGCGGAGGATCCAGGTAGCTTTGGTGATTGGAGGCAACGAGCACCGGGCCCGAGGTGATGAGGTTTTCGCGACCTTCGATGCGGAGCCCGAAGAGCGTGCGGTAGGCTGCGCCGAACAGCATCCAGCCGAACCAATAGATCCAGCGCATCATCTTGTAAGGCTCTGCGGGATCTTCGAAAACAACGGGTTGCGGGATGGGAAAGCCTTGTTTGCGTAAGATTTCGATCGCGGCCTCGATCGCGGCCTCGATGGTGAGATTCGAGGTATCCAGAACTGTCGCGCCTTCTGCGATTTTCAAAGGCGCAGTTTTCCGCGAGCTATCTGCAGCATCGCGCTTGGCAACGGAGTCGGCCTCTCCGTCACCGGAACGGCGGCGGTTACGTACTTCCGGGTCGGCATCGATGTAGATTTTGAAAGGAGTCTCGGGAAACACCACGGAGCCGATATCGCGGCCCTCCATCACCACGTGGGTGCGTTGCAGATAAGCACGCTGGAGAGCGACGAGTTTTTCCCTGACTTCCGGAATCGCCGAGACAACGGATACGTTATCGTTGATTTCGGGATTGCGCAGAAAAGGCCCGGGGTTTTCGCCATCGATCAGGATGGTGGAGTTCAGGCCGTCATCTCCGCAGATGATTTCCAACCGATTCAACAGATCGACCACCGCCCCGTGGTTTTTGGGATCGATGTGTTCGGAGAGGATTTTCCATGTGACTGCGCGATACATCGCACCGGAGTTGACCATGATGATCCCGAGCTTGCGTGCGATGGCTCGTGCCATGGTGCTTTTTCCCGAGGCGGCGGGACCGTCAATCGCGATCGCTTGGAAACTCATGGGGTGATGATCGGAAGGGCAAAGTCCGATGCCCGGGTTTTCTCCTGCAGGACAGCTGCGAGATGGTGGGAAAAACCGGGGTAGGATGTGTTGATGCAATCGGTCTCGTGAACAAGGGTTTCGCCGTTTGCGAATAGCCCGGCGATGCAGAATGCCATCGCGATACGGTGATCACCATGGGATTGGATTTCCGCTCCATGCAGGGGCTTGCCGCCACGGATGGTCATTCCGTCCTCGTATTCCTCGACCTCGGCACCCATCTTACGAAGATTTTCCACCGTGGTGGTGATCCGGTCGGTTTCTTTCACGCGGAGTTCACGGGCGTTACGGATGTGGGTTTCACCGGAGGCCAGTGCGGCGGCTACGGCGATGACGGGAATTTCATCGATCAGGTTGGGGATTTCCTCGGCAAGCAATGTCGTTCCTTTGAGTGCGGCACCATGGATTTCAATGTTGCCGATGGGTTCGCCCTGCGAGGGATGGGGGGATTTCAGGAGGTGGGCGCCCATGCGAGAGAGGACTTGGAGGATAGCGGTGCGGGTCGGGTTGAGACCGACATCCTTGAGCAATAATCTCGAACCCGGCATGGCCGCAGCGGCGACCAGCCAGAAGGCGGCGGAGGAGATATCCCCGGGGACGTGGATCTTGCAGGACTGGGGCATTTGACCACCAGCGACGGAAATCTTGTTTCCATCGGTTTTGCAGTCCAGGCGGAAGGCGGCCATCATGCGCTCGGTGTGGTCGCGGGTGACGGAGGGCTGGGTTACGGAAGTGATGCCGTCCGCAAAGAGCCCGGCGAGAAGTACGGCGCTTTTGACCTGGGCGGATGCCATGGGCATCTGGTAATCGATCGACTTGAGTTTGCTGCCGTGGATTTTCAGAGGGGCACAGCCGGGTTTTTCGCCAAGGGTCTCGAAATTCGCCCCCATCTCGGTGAGCGGCACGGTGACGCGTCCCATCGGGCGGGAGGAGAGCGAAGCGTCGCCGAAAAGTTCCGAGGTAAAGTTCTGGCCGGCGAGTAATCCTGCCAGTAGGCGCATGCCTGTGCCGGAGTTTCCGCAGTCGATCGGGGCCTCGGGTGCGGAGAGGCGCATGGATTTTCCATGGATGAGGAGTTTGATCGGACCGTAACCATCAAGCTCCTGAAGCACATCGTGGCTGGCACCCAGCGAGCCCATGGCTTTCAGGGTGTTGATGCAGTCCTCGCTGGGAAGGAAATTGGAGATTTCGCAAGTTCCGTTGGAGAGCCCGCCGAAAATTGCCGCGCGGTGTGAGATGCTTTTGTCGCCGGGAACGCTGAACTCCGCATGGAGTGAGGAGATGGCTTTGACTCGTAGACTGGACATAGGGAAATCGAAAAAACTAGGGAAGATCGTCGCGGAGGCGCTTGGCGTTGGTCAACCAGACGCGGGCTGCTTCTAGGTCGCCCGCCTCCAATGAGGCAAGAATTTCATGCAGGCGCCAGATGTTATCCCGCAATCCCTCAATCACCGCATCGCGGTTTTCGATGAGAATTTCTGCCCACATGTCGGGGTTTCCGGAAGCCACACGGGTGGTGTCCTTGAGTCCGCCACCGGAGAGTCCGCCACAGGTTGAGAAATCGCTCAGCGCACTCAGCGCGGTGGCGGCGGCGGTGATGTGAGGCAAATGGCTGATGCGCGCGACGATTTGATCGTGTTCCGCTGCGGAAAACCAGCGTGTTCGGCAGCCCAGAAGTTTCCAGAAGGACTCCAATCTTTCAGTGAGTTCGGCGGAGGCATGGGAATCGTTGGTGAGCAGGCAGGCAGCGTTTTGGAAAAGATCGGCCCGGGCGGCTCCGATCCCGTTTTTTTCCGAGCCGGCCATCGGGTGGCTGCCGATGAAGGGATTGCCGCTCGATCGGATGATCCCGGCAAGACGGTCGTGTGGGGTGTGTTTCACGGAACCGACATCGGTCACGAGGCAGGAAGAAGGCAAACCCGCCTCGATGGCTGCTGCGAGCAATGCTTCCATCGCACCGATCGGCACGGCGAGGATGAGCAGTTCACAATCCTTTACGGCGGCGGACAGATCCGAGGTTGCACCGGAAAACCCTGCGTGCTTGGCCGATGCGGCAGCCTCCGGGTTCCTGAACCACAGGCGTAGCCCGATTTCATGTTGGAGCGCCAGAGCGATCGACCCGCCGAGCAGGCCGCCGCCGAGGACAGTGATAGGTTGGAAGGGTTGGCTCATAAAAACAGGCCGGATCCATGGGCATGGACCCGGCCGTGAATGTTCGAAGTTCGCGCCGCTCAATTCATGAACTCATGGCACGCGGAAAAACTTTTTATCTGCTTCGGGGTAGGTGGGGTCACGCACCAAGGTGCCGCTGGGAATGTCCCGCACATCGACCATTTTGTTGTTGTAGGGACTGAATACAAAACCGGTTTTTCCCGGAACAGGATTGGCGAAGGGGTAATCCGAAGTGGGCAAATTCGGCTTCTGAGTGGTGGTCTGACCTTGGGTGGAACCGCTGGAGGGCTGCTTCAGTTTTTCCGCTTCCTGTTGTTTCGCCAGTTCGCGCTCACGGATCATTTCACGCTGAGCTTCGATTTGTTGTTGTTCCTCACTGGTGATCGTGGCTTGGGAGCTCGGCTTGGTTCTCTGCGTCGGTTTGTCGCCCGGAATGGGGAAGCAGGAAACCATGGAGACACATCCGATCAAGGAGAGGGAAAGGAAAAGACGGGATTTCATCATGCGAAAGGTGGTGGTTGAGGTCCGATATTTGTTGGAAAAGGGCTGAGATGAGTATGAACGAGATTGGTCTTACGTCAAGCAGGCACCCTGTAAAGTCCGGAAAATCACGCTGCGGCATTCTGCGACATCCTGCTTTCCTAAGTGCGGACAGTGGGCTAGTCACGGGTCTGGTCATGAAACGTGTCACTCATTTCAAAACCCGCTTCCAGACAGTTGAGCTGTGGAAATCCCAGCTGGCAACCGAATTCCGGGTTGCCGGTGCCATCCATGCTTGGTTTCACCGGCAGAGGTATCTGACTGGGTTGGCTTGGGATCTGATTGCCGCCGCCGCGTTGTTGCGCCCCGCAGGCCCGCCAAAATCGATCCTCATGCTGGGGGTTGCGGGCGGCACTGCCTTGCGCACCCTCAGGCATCTTTTGCCGGATGTCTCGCTGACCGGGGTGGATCTCGATGCTGAGTTGGTTGATCTCGCGCGGCTTGAAATGAATCTGGATGAGACGGGGACAGAAATCATCATTACGGATGCTTATGGCTGGATGAAAAAAAACCGGCGGAAATTCGATGTGATCATAGACGATCTTTACCTCGCCGGAGATGACGATGTCTTCCGCGCGGAACCTTGCGATCAACGCTGGTTGGGTTTGGTCAAGCGGTCTCTCTCCCCCGGTGGTATCCTTGCGCTCAACCTGGTGACCGGACCGGGACACCGGGCGAAACAGATCGTAACCCGCGCCCGTCTCGGAACGTATTTTCCTGTCATTCGATCCCTTCGGACCGAGGACAGCATGAACGAAATCCTTGTTGCAGGGGAGGATGTGGCGACGCGTTCGCGTCTCGGCGCCTATGCGTCATCTTTCAAGGATGCACGGGATCGCACCTTCTGGAGCAAGATCAGAATGAGAACGCTCGGGTGATTTCTTCACTTGGACTTTGGAGTTTGCCCACTAGGATCTCCAGCGCGTGTCAGACTTATTCAACCATCCACAGGCAAGGGCCGACAAGCCGGCGATCCGCGAGCCGCTCGCATCACGGATGCGGCCGCGCGTGCTGGATGAAATCCTAGGTCAGGAACACATCCTTGCGGAGGGCAAACTGCTGCGTCGCGCGATCGAGTCGGATCGTTTCGCATCACTGATTTTTTATGGACCTCCGGGGACGGGAAAAACATCGCTCGCCAACGTCATCGCACGAACCACGGGATCAAGATTCGAGGCGCTGAACGGGGTGGAATCCAACGTCGCGGAGATCCGATCGAAAATCGAGCAGGCAAGGGTTCATCGCGATCTCAGGGGTGAGACAACGATTTTGTTCATCGATGAGATCCACCGCTTCAACAAGTCCCAGCAGGATGTCCTGTTGCCACATTTGGAATGCGGTACGGTGCGCTTTATCGGCGCCACCACCCACAATCCCTATTACCATGTCAATTCCCCTCTTGTATCCCGCTCGCAGATTTTCCAGCTCGAACCGATTTCTACCATACATATCGTAGATTTGCTGAACCGTGCCTTGACGGATGAGGAGAGAGGCCTCGGAGATCTGGGTCTGACGGCCGATCCCCAGGCGCTCGAGCATCTGGCAACACTTTCCGACGGAGATGCGCGCAAGGCCCTGACTGCGCTCGAGCTCGCCACCTGCGGCGACAGGCACATTTCCCTTTCGGATGCCGAGGAATCGATCCAGCGCAAGTCCGTGCACTACGGAGATGATGGCCATTACGATACCGTTTCCGCCTTCATCAAATCCATCCGGGGATCCGATCCGGATGCCGCTCTGTATTGGCTCGCAAAAATGCTACATGCGGGCGAGGATCCGCGGTTCATATCCCGCCGCCTCGTGATTGCCGCCTCGGAGGATATCGGTTTGGCGGACTCCGGAGCGCTCCGCGTTGCGCTCGATGCGCACCATGCACTGGAATTTGTCGGCATGCCGGAAGGGCGGATTCCGCTCGCTCATGCCACGGTCTATCTTGCCACTTCACCCAAATCAAACACCGCCTACGCGGCGCTCGGAGCCGCCATACGGGATGTGGAGTCGGGCCGGACTCTGGCGGTTCCTCCCCACCTCCGTACGCCGACGTCGAAAAAACTCACGGGTACCACCGGTGTTTCCGAGGAGGAGATGAGATACCTGTATTCCCACGATTACGAAGGTGCCTACGTTCCGCAAGCCTACCTTCCGGAAGGAAGAACGTATTACACCCCCGGCAATCAGGGTTTGGAAAACCGGATCAGGGAACGCCTCGATTTTTGGAGGCAATCCCTCAAAAACGCGTAGCTTTCATCCCATGCGCATTGATATCCTCACCCTCTTTCCCGAGATCGCCATCGCTCCCCTCAGCGATTCCATCCTCCGCCGCGCGCGCGATTCGGGATTGGTGGAAATTTTCGCCCACAATCTTCGGGATTGGTCGGAGGACAAGCACAAGCGGGTGGATGACTCGCCATGCGGCGGAGGTCCGGGCATGGTGCTGCAGCCGGGTCCTTTGGCTGCCGCGATTCGCTCGCTGAGGAAAGACACGACCCATGTGATCCTGATGACGCCGCAGGGCACTCCGCTGAAGCAAGCCCGCGTTCGCGAGCTCTCCAACCACAGCCACTTGCTCATCGTTTGCGGTCACTACGAGGGCGTGGATCAACGGATCGTCGAAACGCTTGTCGATGAGGAGATTTCCATCGGCGATTACATTTTGACCAATGGTGCCATTGCCGCCGCCGTGCTCTGTGATGCCGTGGCGCGCCTTTTGCCCGGTGTGCTGGGTGATGCCCAATCGTCCGTGGAGGAATCCTTCGCCGATGCGAATCTGCTCGAAGCCCCATGTTACACCCGCCCCGTGGATTTCGAGGGGTTAAAAGTCCCGGAGGTTCTTCTCTCCGGAAATCATGCCAAAATTCGCGAATGGCGAAACCAACAGGCTCTCGAACGCACGCGCAGAAACCGACCCGATCTGGATTAAATCCCCAAAAGTTTTCATTTCCGGAAACATCGGATCCTTGTATGCCGTAATCCCCAAGGGGCTTAATCCCATTCCAGTTATGAAACAAAAACACCTATTCATCAAACAAACCGTCACGGGGCTTGCAGCACTCGGCCTGCTCGTGAACCCGCTATCCGCCGAAAGCAAAGAGGCCGATGTGAGCAAGCCGGTCAAAGTCTTCATCCTGCTTGGTCAGTCCAACATGGTTGGTGCGGGCAAGGTATCGGGAGACAAGCCGATCACTCTTGAGCACTTCGTCAAAGCCGAGAACCAATATCCCTTCCTTCTGGATGCCGACGGCAAGTGGGCGGCCCGTAAAGACGTTCGCAACGTTCGCATGATGACCGGAAAACTCCTCATCAACGATTGGCTTACCGTAGAAGGCAACAAAAGCCTCGGCCCGGAATTCGGGATCGGCCACAAGCTTGGCGATGCCATCGAGGAGCCGGTCATGGTTCTGAAAAGCTGCATCGGCAACCGCGCCCTTGGCTGGGATCTTCTCCCTCCGGGTAGCGAAGGTTTCGAGTTCGAGGACAAAGGCAAAACCTGGGTATACGCGGGCTACAAACAGTCACCGATGAAATGGGAAAAAGGCACCCAGCCTCAGGCCATCGGATGGTATGCGGGAAAACAATACGATGACGACGTGGCGGATGCCAAAAAAGTCCTCGCGGATCTCGCAACATATTACCCCGGCGCCACCAAATTCGAGGTCGCAGGATTCTTTTTCTGGCAGGGTGAGAAAGACAACGGCGATGCCGGTCTCTCCAGCCGTTACGAACACAATCTCGTGAACTTCATCAAAGCCCTCCGCAAGGACTTCGATTCTCCCAAGGCCAAGTTCGTCCTCGGCACCCTGGGCGAGGCGACCAAAGGCAGTGGCAACAAGGTGTTGGAAGCTCACCTTGCGGTAGACGGCGAAGCTGGAAAATATCCGGATTTCAAAGGCAATGTCGCCACCGTTTACACCAATCCCATTTCCCAAGGAGGAAGTGGCAACGGCCATTATGGTGGAAATGCCAAAACCTACATGGATGTTGGCTTGGCCATGGGTGAGGCGATGGCGAAAATGCTCAAATAATCCAGACCCCGATCTTCCGAACGGCGATCTTCAACCGAAGGTCGCCGTTTTTATTTGATCGGAATGCGTGAGAGATGGGTTTTCCATCCCAACATCGAACGCCTGAGATTTTCTTTGGGATCGATCCGGATGTTGAAGCATTGCAGTCCGATGGCGCCGTTGAATCCTGAGATGCGCAATTCTCCCAACAACACCGAAGGATCAAACGTTCCCTCGTCCAGAGGACGGATCAGGGTGTTCCAATCCTTTCCGTCCTTGTCCGCTCCGCAGATACTCACGCTCCAGAGCAAGGGCGCAGCATCGGCAAGAGTGGCGGCAAGATCATCGTTCGGCTGGACCCTGAGGAAATGGCACAGATTGAATGCAACCCCGACATTGTCGCAGCCCGTCGCTTTGGCGATTTGTACCGCATGACCGACCCGCTCGATATGAAATCCTGCGTGCGGATAGATCACGACCTTCAGTCCTGCCGCCTTCGCTTTTCCGGCGATTTCTCTCACCATCGCGATCGCCTGCGTATCGTTTGCGTCCTTCCCGCGCTGGACGTTGAGTTCCAACAACACATCGGTTCCCTTCAGTAGCCCGATCGACTGGTCGATATCCTGGCCGTACTGGAAGTTTCCGGCGTTCACTTTTCCGCCGAGATAGACACTGAAGATCCTGAGGTTTTCCGCTTCACAGGCGACCTTGAACCTCGCGAGACTTCCGGGTTCCAGAGACCCGACCCCCTGATAACCCAGATCCTTGATGATCCTGACGCCTTCCTCCGCGGACTTGAATTTCATCCCGTTTTGAAATACATAGAAATCCGGGATGCGAGAAGATTGCGGTTCTTGGGCAAGAGCTGCCTGCGCGAGCCCGATGAGAAAGAAAAAACCCCGGGCTGATTTCGTAGAAAACCATTTCATGGAAGGAATGATTCCCATCACATTCCATGCTGGCAAGAAAATCAAAACCAGCCCATTGAAACAGCGCAACATATGAAAATCCTAGGAACCCTCAGTTTGTTCTGCTTGTCCGTATCCGCGATCCGCGCCGAAACCCAACGTCCGAACGTTTTGGTGATCATGGCGGACGACCTCGGTTACGGAGATCTCGGTTGCTTGGGAGCCAAAGACATGAGAACCCCGCATCTCGACAAATTGTTTGCGGAAAGCATGCGCTTTGATGAGTTTTATGCCAATAGCTGTGTCTGCTCGCCCACACGCGCCGCGCTGATCAGCGGCCGGTATCCGGAGTTGGTCGGAGTGCCTGGCGTGATCCGTCACTACAAAGGCGGAAATTGGGGGTATCTCGACCCGAACCGCACCATGCTGACCAACCTCCTGCAGAACAACGGTTACCACACTTCACTCGTCGGGAAGTGGCATCTTGGTTTGAGCCCGGAAAATTCTCCAAACGCGCGCGGATTCGATGAGTTTCATGGTTGGCTCGGCGACATGATGGACGATTACTGGAAACATACGCGGGCGGGTCAAAACCACATGCGCTTGAACGGGGATGCCATCCAACCCACAGGCCACGCAACCGATCTTTTCACCGAATGGTCGATCGCATCCATCGAACGTCGTGGGAAGGAAGCAAGGCCATGGTTTCAATTTCTCGCTTACAACGCGCCGCATGATCCGATCCAGCCGCCGCCCGCATGGTTGGAAAAAGTCAGGAATCGCGAGAAGGGCATTTCCGAACCACGTGCGGCTCTGGTTGCGTTGATCGAACACATGGATGACGGAATCGGCCGTGTGCTCGGAGCGCTGGAAAAAACCGGAATGGATAAAAACACCCTGGTGGTTTTCACTTCTGACAATGGGGGTGATCTGAGATTCGCGGCAGACAACGGTCCTCTGCGCGATGGGAAAGGACATTTCTACGAGGGTGGCATCAAGGTGCCGACATGCGTCCGTTGGTCAGGGAAGATTGCCGCGGTGAAAACGGATTTCCGCGCGATGACCATGGATATCCTCCCGACCATCGCCGACATCTGTCAGATCGGAATCGGGCTGGAAATCGATGGCCGCTCATTCAAACAGCAACTTCTGACAGGAAAACAGGAGGAAATCAACCGGCCGATGCATCACATGTGGTTGCAAAAAACCACCAAGCAGGCCATGCGTCTCGGTGATTGGAAATCCATCCGTGATGATATCGGTGATCCCGTTCGGCTCTATCATCTGAAAGCCGATCCGCTCGAGACGAAAGACCTCGCCGCTGTGGAGCCTGATCGACTCAAGCGGATGACCGCCGCCATGGATGCGCATCTCGCCGCCGCGAAAGCCGTGCCATGGCAGGCGCCCGGTGAATGAGGGCTAATGTCTCAGGTTCAGTTTTTTCAGTTTCGGTTCCACGACAAACTGGCAGTAGCTGTTCCGGGTCTTGTTCTGGAAATAATAGTCCTGATGGTAATTTTCCGCAGGATAAAACGTTTCCGCCGGGACAATCTCCGTGACGATCGGTCTCTCGAAATGCTTCCGGGCCGACTGCTTGGAAGCCTCGGCAATTTCCCGTTGCAGTTCGTTTTCATAAAAGATCACCGATCGATACTGCGTCCCGATGTCGTTGCCCTGCCGGTTCAATTGTGTCGGATCATGGAGATCCCAGAACCAGGCGAGGATCCGTTCGTAATCGATCCTTGCCGGATCATACACCACGCGGACCACCTCCGCATGGCCTGTGGATCCCGAGCATACCTGCTCATACGTCGGGGCCTCCCGCGCTCCGCCCATGTAGCCCGACACGGCCGAATGCACCCCATCGATCTGGCGATAAGCGGCCTCCACGCACCAGAAACAACCCGCTCCAAGGGTTGCTACCTCAGCGCCGGGTGGAATTGCCGGAACATCGGCCATGGAATGATCGGTGGGGTCGCTCATGTTGTGAGGATTCTCTTGCGGATTCCGAATCGTTGGCGGATTGTAGTGATCTTATCCCAGAATCTGCGCCAGAACATAAGGCAGAATTCCGCCCGCGCGGTAGTAGTCTCTCTCCACCGGAGTATCGATGCGGACGACGATGGGTAGATCGAAAGACGAGCCGTCTGCCTTGTGCACGCGGAGGGTTGCCTGTTGCTGTGGCTTGAGGTCGTTATCGATTCCGAGGATGTCGAAGGTGGCGTCGGCGAGATCCTTCACCTTGTCATAATCGGTCTTGTTGACGAAGTTGCATGGCAGGACACCCATGCCGACGAGGTTGGAACGGTGGATGCGTTCGAAGGATTTGGTGATCACCGCCTTGACACCTAACAGGTTGGTGCCTTTCGCGGCCCAGTCACGGGACGAGCCCATCCCGTAGTCTTCGGCTCCGATGACGACCGTCGGGGTATTTTCGCTTTGATAGGCAACCGCGGCGTCATAGATCGGTGTGATTTCTCCATCGAGCTTGGTGACTCCGCCCTCGATACCCGGGACCATGAGGTTCTTGATGCGGACGTTGGCGAAGGTGCCGCGCGTCATGATGCGGTCGTTGCCACGCCGCGAACCATAGGAATTGAAGTCGGCGAACTCAACGCCCTTTTCCGTGAGGAAACGTCCGGCGGGGCTGTCTTTCTTGATCGCTCCGGCGGGCGAGATGTGGTCGGTGGTGACGGAATCCCCGAAGATGCCGAGCGGACGCGCGCCCTTGATCTCGACGATGTCGCGCGGCGTCGGGGTGAAACCGTCGAAAAACGGCGGCTCCTGAATGTAGGTGGATTCACGGTCCCATTCGTACACATTGCCGGTGGATGATCTGATGCTGTTCCACTTCGGGTTCTGGTCGGCGAAACCGGTATAGAGATGTTGAAAAACATCCGGGCGGAGAGAGGAGTTCATCGCAGCCTCGATTTCTGCGGAGCTTGGCCAGATGTCCCTGAGGAAAACCGGGTTGCCGTCCGAACCGATGCCGAGAGGTTCATGTTCCATATCGATATTGACCGTACCGGCGATTGCGAAGGCGACCACGAGCGGAGGGGACATCAGGAAGTTCGCCTTGATTGATTGATGGACACGGGCTTCGAAGTTGCGGTTGCCGGAAAGGACCGATGCGGCGACGATATCCTCGGATTTGACCACGTCCTCGATGCCGGCATCGAGCGGGCCTGAGTTGCCGATGCAGGTCGTGCAACCGTAGCCGACGGTCTGGAATCCGAGTTGGTCGAGTTCGGATTGCAGGCCGGTTTTGTTGAGGTAATCCGTGACCACACGCGAGCCCGGACCCAGGGAGGTCTTCACCGAGGGTTTGACAGTCAGGCCTTTGGCGTTGGCTTTTTGCGCCAACAAACCGGCGGCAAGCATGACGCTCGGATTCGATGTGTTGGTGCAAGAGGTGATGGCGGCAATCAGCACCGAACCATGCTGGATCGTATCCGGAATTCCGTTTTTCGAGTCGACCTTGACGGTTGCGGTTTTGCTCTCGGACTTCGCGAAGCCACCATCGGCAACCGGCGCTGACAGAAGTTGGCTCCATTTGGTTTTCAGGTTGTCGAGATCGATCCGGTCTTGCGGACGTTTCGGTCCAGCGACACCCGGTTTAACGGTGGAAAGATCCAGATCGACGATTTGGGAGAACTGCAGGGCGTCGCGATCGGTGGGGATGCCCCAGAGATCCTGAGCCTTGTAATAGTTTTCCACCGTTTTGCAGAGTTCGGCTGAACGGCCTGTGGCTGCGAGGTAACCGGTGGTGATTTCGTCGATACCGAAAAAGCCCATGGTCGCACCGTATTCGGGAGCCATGTTGGCAATGGTCGCACGGTCTGGCAGGGAGAGTGCCTTGGCACCGGGGCCGTAGAACTCGACAAATTTCCCGACGACTTTGGTCTGGCGGAGTAGTTCGGTGACGCGGAGAACGAGGTCGGTCGCGGTTACACCGGTGGAAAGTTCGCCGGTCAGATAAACACCGACAACCTCCGGGACGAGGAACGTGACCGGTTGGCCAAGCATGCCGGCCTCCGCTTCGATCCCGCCAACACCCCAACCGACCACACCGAGGCCGTTGATCATGGTGGTGTGCGAGTCGGTGCCGACAAGCGTGTCAGGATAGAACACACCGTCTTTTTCCAACACACATTTCGCAAGGTATTCGAGGTTCACCTGGTGAACGATGCCGATGCCGGGAGGAACGACTTTAAAGGTATCGAAGGCTTGCTCGCCCCATTTCAGGAACTCGTAGCGTTCCCGGTTGCGATGAAACTCGAGATCGAGGTTTTTCTCCAGCGAGGATCCCGTGCCGGCGTAATCTACCTGAACGGAGTGGTCGACGACGAGATCGACGGGCACAAGGGGTTCGATCATCTTCGCATCCTTGCCCATGGCGTGGACAGCGGAGCGCATCGCGGCCAGGTCGACCAGAAGAGGCACGCCGGTGAAATCCTGGAGCACGATGCGAGCAACGACGAAAGGGATCTCGTAATCTCCGGGAGATTTCGCGTCATAACTGGCGAGGTTGCGGATGTCCTTGTCGGAAACCTTGAGCCCGTCGTTGTTGCGGAGCAGGGATTCAAGCACGATACGGATCGAGACCGGCAGCTTTGACAGGTTTGGGAAACCGTTCTCGGCGAGGGCGGTGAGGGAGTGGAATTTGCCTTCCTTGCCGGAGCCTGTGATGAAAGTGCGGATGTAGCTCATGGTTTGTGGTTTCTGGGGAAAGATTTTGTGCGCGGAGGGTTGGGGATTACGGGGGATTTGTCAAAAACGTTCCACACGTGGATTTAAGATTGTCCGGGAAGCCGCGGTTTGGTTGATTGGATGGGTGAAACAGGTTGTTTTAGGTATATTCATCGGTCTCGTGGCCGGGTGCGCGGTAAAAAGCCGGATTCCCGTTCCCGACCAACTGATGGCCGATCGAAGCGGGCAAAACCTGACAGTCTTGCAGCGCGGCCATGCGGTTTACATGAGCCATTGTTCCCGCTGTCATGAGCCGATGATGCCTTCGATGGTTTCGGGCGAGGACTGGCACACCGTTGTGCCCGGAATGGCGTGGAATGCAGGGATTTCCCGCTCGGATGAGCAAGCGGTGTTGAAATACATTCTGGCAGCGCGTTAGGGCGCGGTCATCCGCTCCCATGAAGACCATCACACCGCTGTGCCGGAGGGAGGTGACTGGAAGGCAATCAAGCTTGCGAAAACGCCGGCGAAGTGTAATTTGAGGCCAGTGAGATTCGTTTCCACCTTCGTCTTCGCTTTGATGCTCGCCGTTTTGCCAACGGCTGGGGCGTCGCGTTACATCTGCTCCGCCAACATGGCATGCGCGGGTGATGCGTCCTCCTGTCTCTCGGGTGATGACAGTTGTTGCGGAGAGAGCGGGGGAGAAAATCCCGATTGCCTCATCGCGAAACACGTCCTGCCGGATGCGGAACATCCGAACTCACTCAAGTTTTCCCACATCCAGACAGACATCCCGGTGATGACACGCGCCGTGATCGATGAAATCCCTCGAATTCGCCTGCTTCAGGTGAATGATGACTCGCGGATCGCGCCCGATCGTCTCCGGCGGCTCTATATCGATCAGCAGCGGTTGCTGATCTGAAGGACAAAAGATACCGTTTGTGCCGTTACCTCTTACGATGCGGCAATCATGTTCATGCGGGTTTCCGCGTTCATCTTCATCCTTCATCGCCATGTCAACTTATCTCCCTGAAATGGGAAATCGTTTCTTTCACTTCCTGAATCCGTCTCCAAGCGCCCGCAGGCGCATGGCCGTTTGGATATTACCACTCGGAGTCCTGGTCGGGTTTCTGCTGATCTTCGCCCTCCTGTTCCGAGATCGCTTGATCCCTGCGAGACAGGTCGAAGCTTATTCCGCCATTGGAATCGAGGAAGCGATGCGAAGCCCAACTCCGACATCATCCGCGAATCCCACCGGAACATTGATGTTTCAGGCATCAGGCTGGATCGAGCCGGATCCGCTTCCGATCCGGGCGACCGCACTGACCGACGGAATTGTGGATTCCGTTCATGTGCTCGAGGGCGAGTTGGTGAAAAAGGGAGATCTTCTCGCCACCCTCGTTCGGATCGACTCCCAACTCGAGCGCGATGCGATGGCCGCGAAGCTTGCGGAAATGAAGGCTTCCTTTAACGCCCATTGCGTGAAGACCCAATTGGCCCTGCAGAGGATGGAGGAAGAAAAGGCCGCCCTCACCATCGCCGAGGCGGATGCAGAGCAAGCTTCTGAAAAACTCCGCCGGTATGAACGCCTGACCAAGGGTGTGATCACCGAGGATGAAATGGTTGCGACGCGTCTCGATGAAACACGCAGGATCGCGGCGGTCCATGCGACGAAGGCGCGTATTTCCGGCATTGCCGAAGAGATCAACCAGATCGCTTACGAAATCCTGGCGATTCAATCCCAGATCAGGGAGGCGGAAATCACTCTGGAAAAAGCCGAGTTGGCGTATGCGCGGACCGAGATCAAGGCCCCGACAGATGGACGGGTTCTGGCGTTGAAGGCGGCGCCAGGTCAGAAAAAAATGGTGGGTATGGATGATGAGGATAGCTCGACGATCGCAATCCTGTTCGATCCCGCTCACCTGCAAGTCCGTGTCGATGTTCCACTTGCGGATGCTGCCGGGCTCAGCCTAGGCCAACGTGCGAAGATTCGCTCCAATCTGCTGCCGGATCAGGTTTTCGAGGGAGAAGTTACCAGGATCGAGGGAGCGGCGGATTTGCAGCGCAACACCCTGCAGGCGAAAGTCCGGATCCATGACCCCAGTGACAAGCTCCGCCCTGAGATGCTGAGCCGGGTCGAGTTTTTTGAGACCGTCATTCCTCATTCGGATGCCGTTGTCGATTCGACCGTGATCGCGGTGTATGTGCCGGAGGAAGCGGTCACCGATGACCATGTCTGGATCTGTGATCCGGATAGCAGGCGCGCTGAGCGCCGTGCGGTCGATCCGGGCGTGATCAAGGGCGGCATGGTCATGGTCAGCCCGCATGTCCGTCCTGGCGAATGGGTGATTGTCAAGCCGCTCGATCTCAAACCCGGACAACGCCTCAATCCCGTTTTCAAAGAACGCTCATGATCACCTGCACATCCATTTCCAAATCCTACACCAAGGGCACGAACGTCGTGACACCACTGGAGCATCTCGATCTTGAGGTGGCTCGCGGAGAGTTCCTCGCTCTCATGGGGCCGTCCGGATCCGGCAAGACGACATTGTTGAATTTGATTTCAGGCATCGATTCCCCGACATCAGGCAGCCTTGTGATCGACGGTGAGAATATTGCGGCCTTCACTCGCAGGCAACTCACCCTGTGGCGGGCAAGAAAAGTGGGTTACATTTTCCAGCTCTATCATCTCATTCCGGTCCTGACCGCGTTTGAAAACGTGGAGCTGCCGCTGCTGATCACATCGATGAGCAAGGCGGAACGCAAACGAAAGGCGGAGGAAGCGCTGGAGATCGTGGGCTTGCGGGATCGTTCGCATCATACACCGAGCGAGTTGTCCGGAGGTCAGGAGCAGCGGGTGGCGATCGCGAGGGCCTTGGTTGCCGATCCGGCGCTGCTTGTTGCGGATGAACCGACCGGAGATCTGGATCGGGAATCCGCTACCATGATTCTTGAGCTCCTGCAATCGCTCTCACGCGATCGCGGCAAAACGATCGTGATGGTGACCCACGACGCCCGCGCGGCCGCAGCGGCCGACCGAACCTTGCATCTGGAAAAAGGGCGGTTACTGGAAAACGAACCTTGCTTGTCCATCCCATGATCGCCCTGTTGCAACTTGCCGCGAAACAACTCACGCGCCACCGCCTGCGAACGATGCTCACCGTTTGCGGAGTGGGTTCCGGAATGTTTCTTTTTACCTCGGTGGAAACACTGCAGGATTCCCTGGCAGTCGCTACCGAGGAGACTGCCGCGGACACCACCCTCGTGGTGTATCGGGAGAACCGCTTTTGTCCGATGGCCAGCCAGCTGCCGGAACATTATCAGGACGAGATTCGCGAGATCGACGGAGTGAAAGAGGTGATTCCGATCAAGATCACCGTGAACAACTGTGGTGCGAGTTTGGATGTGATCACGTTTCGCGGTGTTCCGGAGGGGATGTTGCGCCGGTTCGCGCCGGAGATCGAGATCATCGATGGTGACGAGAGTGAATGGATGAAACGCGGTGACGGAGCGCTGTTAGGAGAGCAGTTTGCCAAACGCCGCGGACTCAGGCCGGGAGATAAATTCGATGCGGTGGGTGTGACGGTCCATGTCGCGGGAATCATCCGCTCGCCGTTCCCGCAGGATAACAATGTGGCATATGTGAAATTGGAGTTCCTGCAACAAGCGTCGAAAAGGGGCTTGGGCATCGTCACACAGTTCAATGTGCGGGTGGAGAAATCCTCACAGTTGAAATCTGTGGCACAGGCGATCGATGCCCGTTTCAAATCCGATCAGACCCCTACCAACACGCGCCCGGAAAAAGCCTTTTTTGCGGAAGCGGCGGGGCAGCTCATCGAGCTCATCGGTTTCACGCGATGGCTCGGGATCGCTGCCGTGCTGGCGGTGGTGCTCTTGGTCGCGAATGCGATTTCCCTGATGGTGCGGAGCCGCGTTACAGAGAATGCCGTGCTCCGGACCTTGGGATATCCGAGCCGCGCGATCCTGTTTCTGGTGCTCAGCGAAGGCGGGTTGCTGGGCCTGATGGGTGGATTTTTCGGAGCTGGGTTCGCCTGGTTGTTCTTGCGCTGGCAAAGCTTTACCATGGGAAGCGAAGGCCAAACCCTCGCAATCCTTCCTCAGTTCCCAACCGTGATCTCCGCCGTCGCTGCGGCACTTCTGCTGGGAATCTTCGCCTCAATCCAACCGGCTTTGACTGCCATCCGCCAACCCATTGTAAAATCCCTCAGATCATGAAGATCAAATCGATAGATCGCTGTTCCTGGTTGTTGGTTGGGCTACGCGCCATGCCACGGATCTTCATGGAGGGTTAAGGATTAATTTAAAGTTTCATGCTCCCGCTTTCCTATGCTCTACGAAACCTTTTCCGCGATAAATCGCGCTTGTTGCAGACGATTGGCGGGTCTGCGCTGGTGGTGATGTTGGTAATGGCGGCGGCGGCTCTGAACGGCGGAATGAAGCAGGTTCTTGCGGCATCCGGCTCACCGCTGAACTCGATTCTGTTAGGTGCGGGTAGTGAGGAGAGCATTCAGCGTAGCGAGGTGAGTCCGCAGTTGGCGGGGATCGCGGAAGCTACGATCCCCGGGGTCTCAAAGGTGATGGATCGGACGGCGGTGACGCCGGAAATTCATTACATGTCGGCGCTCCACACGGCGGATGGCAAAAAAGGCCAAGCCCTGTTCCGCGGTGTGACGCCGGCTGCCTTGCTGGTGCATCCGGAAGTGCGCTTGATCCAAGGCACCTTTCCAAAATCCGGCGAGGTGATGGTTGGAAAGCTTGCGTGGCGCAAACTGGGAGTTGGGGAGGACGCGTTGGAAGTCGGCAAGAAGGTATGGTTGGACCGGGCCGAAATGAGGATATCCGGAACGTTCGCCGCACCCGGTACGGTGATGGAGTCCGAAATCTGGGCGGTGATCGGTGACTTGCGCATGTTGGCGCAGCGCGAGACGGTCTCGTGTGTGGTCCTGCGGATGGAAAGGCCGGAGGATTTTCCCGAAGCGAGTTTGTTTGCGCAACAGCGCTTGGATCTCGAACTTACCGCAATGCGGGAAAGCGATTATTATGCGGCTCTGGGGAATTTCTACAAACCGATCCGGATCATGACATGGTTAACAGCAGGACTGGTAGCTGCGGGTGCGATTTTCGGCGGGTTCAACACCCTTTATGCCGCTTTCGCCTCGCGCATCCGTGAGCTTGCGACCTTGCAGGCCATCGGGTTCGGCCGATTCGCCATCTTCCTGAGTTTGGTCCAGGAAAGTTTGGTGGCATCATTGACCGGGACCTTGCTCGCCTCTGCTGCTGCATTGCTTTTGTTTGATGGGATGACCATTCCGTTTTCTATCGGCGCGTTCACCATCGGTATCACCCCTGGCGTAGCCTTGATCGGCTTGATGACGGGAATTTCATTGGGAATCCTCGGCTCCATACCACCGGCAATCCGTTGTCTGTTGCCTGCTCTGCCCAAGGCCCTGCGCTCCTGAATTTCAAACGATCCATGGAACCGCCCACAAGCACAGACCAACCCCGATGAAGAAACGCAAAAAATCGTTTTTACATGGTTGGCGTTTCACCCGATCTTTTGATTTCGGTATCCATTGCTGATTCATCTGCCCAAATCCACCTGACTGATCCATCCCATGAAACCATCCATCCTAGTTGTCGCCGTCATCGCGATGTGTTTGTTGCATGCCTGCAAGCCAAAGGAATCTGATTCGGCTCCCGATACCGTGGCCGACTCCGCGTTGGAAGGGTATTTTTCCAGCGAGGATTTGCCTGACGCACAGTCGATTCATGTTGCGCGCGTCACCGCGAAACCCGGAGATCAGATCACCCTCAAGGGAGAGGTGATCGGTCGTGAAAAGGTGTTTGTCGACGGTCGTGCGGCGTTTCTTCTGGGAGATCCGGAAAAGCTCACCAGTTGTGATAAAAAACCCGGTGATGCCTGCGCGACACCATGGGATGCCTGCTGTGATTCCAACGAGGTGAAGCAATCCGCCATCGCCTCGATCCAGATTCTTGATCGCAACGGCCGCGTCTATCCCGAGGGGATCAGGGGTGTCCGGGGGTTGCGGGAACTCAGCGCAATCACGGTTCGCGGTGTGGTGGATCAGGCTTCGACCGCAGACAATTTCATCATTAACGCGTTGCAGATCCACGTGCGGCAGAAGTGATCCGGATCGAGTGCCGCTTCTGCCGGGTTCATCCCAGCCGGCTGACCCTCATTCGTTCCGCGATGATGAGTGACTTGAATCGCGCGTAATCCTCTTCCCGGGTTCCGGACAAGAGGCGGTAGGTGTAGAGCGGCCACTGACTGATTTCCGCCATGGCGTTTTTCATGCGCAATCGGATCACCTCGGCCGTATCCGTCGCCCTGCCTGAGAGGCGTTGCAGGAGCTCCGCCTCATCCTGCGGCATGACGAAAAGATCCACGAGAGCTTTCCGAATGGAAGGGTCCGTGCATTGGCGAACCAGTGCGGCGCCCTGCACATCGAGATCCATGACCACATCGCGGCCTGCCTGAAGATACCCGATGACTTCCGAGCGCAGGGTTCCGTAAAGATTTCCATGAACTTCGGCGCTCTCGAGGAAATCTCCGTTTTCACGTCTGGCGAGAAATTGCTCCCGGCTCAGATAGTGGTAGTCCTTTCCATCGGTTTCACCCGGTCGCGGTGCGCGGGTGGTACAGGAGATCGAGTAATGGGCTTCGTTTTCACCCGCAATTCTGCGGCACAGGGTGGTTTTTCCTGATCCTGACGGGCCTGAAACGATCAATAATATTCCTGTCCGCTGCAGCATGGGTTTAGCTTGCACGGAAATCCCAAAATTCAAAATTCAAAATTCAGGGGGGCTTTCTCTGCGCTTCAGGTGACGGCTGCCGGACATGCCCTTGCTGTTCCGGTGTTCGTGATCGCTCCCCCTTGGGGTCTCATCTGGAGGGTGGAACGGCTTGGAATCGCTGTCTCTTCATGGTTTCTGATCCGGACGTCCCGGACCGGTTGATCTGCTTAGAAAATAACGGGGAAAGTCCGCTCATTCGTGGAGATTCCAAGGCTTGCCATGGTGGGGAGCTGGGTTACACTGCGACACGTTCATGAAGTGCTTTATCCTTACCCTTGCGAGTCTGTCTGCAAGCATTCCGCTCGCTGCCGCCCAAGATGCATCGGCTGTCACCCAGACAAGCTTTTTGAAGATTGTCGAGGCGGGTGGCATCATGATGTATCCCCTGGCCCTGATCTCCGTCGTCGGTGTGGTGATGGTATTGCTCTATTTGCTGACGATCCGCCGCAATGCGGTGGTGAGCGATCGCTTCATGGATTCCGCTGAGTCGATGATCCGCAAACGCGATTACCTGGGATTGATCGGGTTTTGCCAGAAGCAGAACCAGTCGATGGCGAGGGTGACCCACAAGACCCTGGACTTTTTCACGAAATATCCGAGCGCGTCCTTCGCCGAGGTGCGTGAGGTTGCCGAATCCGAAGGGTCGAGACAAGCGGGGTTGCTCAGCGCGAGGATCACTTATCTCGCGGATATCGGATCGATCGCGCCGATGGTCGGTTTGCTCGGAACCGTGTTGGGGATGATCAAATCGTTCATGAATATCTCCGAAGGCGATGTGCAGGGAGTCCGGCAGATGGAGTTGGCGGCCGGCGTGCACGAGGCCTTGGTGACCACCGCAGCAGGCCTTATGATCGGTATTCCGGCATTGGTTTTTTACTCCATTTTCCGTGGCAGGGTTCAGAAATACATCGCGGAGTTGGAGGCGGCGACCACGCATCTGATGGCGTTGCTGCACACCCAAGTCGAGTATCAGCGGCCTGCTGCTGCGGGTACAGAGGCGGCGGGCAAAAAACTCCGTGACGAATACACCACCCCGGCGCCGTCGCTACTGGAAAAGAACCGTCCGGATCTTCATGGTATCTGAGATCCCTCCGTCATGAAATTTCAAAGCAGACAACCCGAACCAGCCAGCATGCAGTTGGCACCGATGATCGACATCGTTTTCCTGCTGTTGATTTTCTTTATTGTTACCTGGCAGTTCACCAAATCGGAAACGGAACTGTCGGTTTCGGTGCCCACCGCTCAGGAAGGCGCGGAGCCGCAG
The DNA here is from genome assembly GCA_041170385.1 of Verrucomicrobiota bacterium. Lineage (GTDB taxonomy): Bacteria > Verrucomicrobiota > Verrucomicrobiia > Verrucomicrobiales > Akkermansiaceae > Luteolibacter. Next base: position 28,364 of record JBEAZA010000041.1, read on the forward strand.
CGCCAGGTGGGCGAGATCGTGATCAACATTCTTGCTGATGGCACCGTGCGTATCGAGGGTGGCACGGTTGATTTGCAACAACTCCTGGTGAAACTGGCCAAGATCGCCAGCGAATTCAAGAACCAACCGGTCCGCATCCGTGGGGATGGGGGCGTGAATTACCAGCGAATTGTCGAAGTGATCGACACCTGCCAGAAAGCCGGAATCTGGAATATCTCGTTCGCGACCCAGCGGCCAACCCCTTCAGAATAACGGAACACCGAACATGCGCCCATCAGCCCTCTCAACGTTTTCATGGTTTGCGGCCCTGGGATTGACGGTCGGTCTCGCACAGGAAGTCCCTCCGCGCGCGGGCGTTGTTGAGGAGGCGTTGCGGATCGATCCCGCTTCGGCGTTCCTCGAACGAGCGAAGAATGTTTATGATGCCGCGCAGGCGAATCAGGATGAGAAAGAGCGTCGTGAGTTATATCTGCGCGCTTCTACTTTACTCACCCAGTATCTCCAGGAATTCGGTCGCCATCCGAACGCGGAAGCCGCATGGTGGTATCTTGGCAACTGTCATTACCAAACGGGCATGCTCGATGATGCGAAGCGTTGTTTCTCGACCCTGATGAATGGTTATCCCGACGGTAAATATGCTGCGGCCGCTGCATACACGTTGGCTGTCGATCATTACAACAAGGGGGAATATGCCTTTGCCGCACCGTTGTTTGAGAAATTCGCCGCGAAAGGATCGCGCGCTTCGGATCGCGCGCGCAGCAGGTTTCTCGCGGGGAATTGTTATCGTCTCACCGGTAGGGATCGCGATGCGACCAAAGCCTATCAGGAGGTCATCAAGGATGCTGAGGCGGCGGCGGTTCATGATCCGGCGAGGCTCGCGCTCGGTCACCTGACCCTGAAGGCCGGAAAAACCGAGGATGCGCTGAAGCTGTTCGAGGAAGTCGCCAGGTCCGGGGCTCCGGATCAGGTTCGTGCCGAAGCATCCCTGCATGCCGCCATTTCCGCCACCAAACTCGGCAAGGCGGATGAGGCGGAGAAATACCTGCGCGAAGTACTGGAGAAACCGGGTATGGAAGCCTACCGCAGTGACGCGCAGATCGCCTTGATGGAACATTTCTTCACCGCCGGGAAATACAAGGAGGTGGTCGAACTTTATGCCGCTGGCGGGATCAAGGCCGAGGGAGAAAAGGAAGCTGTCCGTCTGATGGTCGTGGCGCGCGCGATGTTGCAAATCAGGAAGGCTCCGGATGCCGGTAAGTTGTTCCGAGAAATCGAGCGCATGGTACCTCCGGAGAGCGACCTCGCCTTCCAGGCTGCCTATTATCGGCTCAACTGCGCTTTCCAGATTGAAGGTAAATTCGTAACCGAACAGGTGGATGCCTTTCTGCAAATCTATGAAAAGGCGAGACCCAAGGACCCGCGTATCCACACCGCCCTCCTCATCAAGGCCGAGACCCTCTTCTCACAGAACAAGATTCCATCGGCTGCGGAGGTGTTCGCGAGGATCGATCCTGAGCTGCTCACGGAATCAAACCGTCCGGGTTTCCTGTTTCAACGTGGCTGGTGTCTTTCCGAAGCCGGCGACCCACAGGGAGCGATTGTTTCCCTGAGTGATTTCATCAAACGATATCCGAAGGACGATCGCGTTCATGTGGCTTTGGCAAAACGTGCGAAATCCCATGCCGATATCGGAGAACCGGCGAAAGCTGTCACGGATTACGATCTCATCGCCACCGATCAAACCGCCCCGCAAGAGCTGGTTACCATGGCATGGCTCGAGTCCGCCCGCACCCGTCGCAAGGAGGGAAATATCGAGAACATGTTGTTGCGTTACAGGAGTTTGCTCGAGGTGAAGAATTTGGGGGAAAATCTGGCAGCCGAAGCGAAATACTGGGTAGGTTGGGGACTGGTGAAAACCAACAAACCGAAGGATGCGGTCGCATTTCTCAATGAAGCGCGGAAACTCCGCAAGAATGCCTATGGGAAGCATGCCGGCCTGCTTCTGGCCTTGTCGCATTTTTCCGCTCAAGATCCGGAGCAACTGGCTTCCGAGATCGAGCGGGCGATGCAGGATGGTTACGTGGGTGAGATTCCGGCACAGGCCATTCAATGGACCGGAATGCAATGCTACAATGCGCGTGATTACGCCGCCGCAGCGAAATATTTGAGCCTCACTGTGAACGACAAGGAGCCGCGCGCCACTCCCAAAGAGGTATGGAGATATCTTGGAAAATCGCTTTTGGAAACCGGCAAGGCGCAAGAGGCGTTGAAAGCCATCGGTCATGTGTTGGAAGTGGAGGATCAGCCGGCATGGAAAGCGGATGGCTTGCTTGATCAGGCGCGTGCCTATTACCTTCTTCAAAAATTCGACGAATCGAGACAGTCGACGGATGCGAGTCTGGCGCTGCGTCCGCAAGGGCGGACCTCGGCCGGATTACGGGTGATTTCCGGAGATCTCCACGCCCAAAAGGGACGTTTTTCGGAAGCGGCGGCGGACTACCTTTATGTGATCCAGTTTCAGGAGGATGCCGATCTCAAACCGCTTGCGATCTACCGTTATGCGGCGTTACTGGAGAAACAGGGCAAGAAGGAGGAATCGGACAAATACAAAGCCCAGCTGAAAACGGATTTTCCTGCTTGGAAAGCCACTCAATAGGGTGCCGTCATGTCCATCGATGTCTCCATAACCGGTCGTGATCTCTCGGAAGAAATCATACGCCGCGCCCTGCTTGATGCCAACGAAACGGTATTGGCTGCGGCTGCTGCATTGCCGTATCGTGATCACCTGGAGCACGAATTATCCATTTCCCGGCAAGCTGCGGCGCGGGGGTATTTCCTGCCGGATGAGGAAGAGTGGGTGAAACTACGGTATTCCCAGTATTTGAGCCTGCGTGCGTCTTTGTTATCGGCCATCGAGGAGATCGGCGGATTGGCCGGACATGTGCATTGGCAATGGCGCGCGCGCATGCCGCTTTTCATCACCGCCTTCGCAGCCGCCTGCATTCTGTTGCGGGCAAACCGGTTTGTGGTGGATTTCGCATCCCGGTATTCCGTGGTCTGGAAAAAACTCGATGAGGAGGATCGATCATCCGGCATACCGGCCAAATCCTTTACGACGATTTACCGGGCGCTTACCTCCCCGAAGAATCAGCTGAGGTTTTTGTATGCGGCGGATCATTACGCCCGCCACAAGGCTGCAATGATTTCCTTGAGGAGTGATCCCGTCATGCGGCCGATGATCGATCTTTTGGAATCCGAAGAGCCGTATATCGAGCGGAGACGCAGGGATGCCGTGAAACGCCGGATCTGCTATCGCTGGTTTGCGTTCCTGCGTCGGCACCGGTATGCGTGGAAACATGTGATGTTCGGGATGTTTGAGATATCCGGCAGGGCGATTGCGGAGCTGCGCCAGCCCGGGATCAAGCCGCAGGGTGCGCCAAAGCGGATCACTCCCGAGTTGCGAAGGGAGATTCTTCCGTGGTTGAAACCGGGAGATGTGTTTGTGACGAGACATGATGATGCGCTCAGCAACCTGTTTCTACCGGGTTTCTGGCCGCATGCTGCGCTCTATCTCGGAGAATCCAACGAACCAACCGTGGACGGTGCGGATGTTTCAGCCGCGGACGGTCCTCCTGGCTGGTTTCTTGAAGCAAAAAAAGACGGTGTCAAAGTCAGGCCGATGGCGGAGACCTTGGCTCTGGATGCGCTTGTCGTGCTGCGCCCGCCACTTGCGGATGCGGATATTGAAAAGGGCATCCGGCGCGCCCTTACCCATCGTGGCAAATCCTACGATTTCCTGTTTGATTTCCGCACGACCGAGCGACTCGCCTGTACCGAAGTCATTTACCGCGGTTACCACGGAGTCGGCCCGATCCGTTTTCACCTGAAAGAAGCGGGTGGGAGACTGTGTCTTCCGGCCGAAGCCTTTCTGGATCAGGCACTGGCCTGTGGGTTCGAACTGATTCTGACCGCGGGATTGGAGGGGGATGTTGTCCTGACAGGCCATGCGGCGGAGCAGGCGTTTTTCAGGTCTCGCAGACCTTCATTTGCCGGGTTTTCGCGCAGGAACGATCAGGGTTGCGACGATGGCTTTTCTCACCATGCCCTCGGCGACACTTCCCAGTAATAACGATGCGACGACGCCGTGTCCGTGGGAGCCGAGGATGACAAGATCGGCTCCGATCTCTTTAACCGAGATTTCAAGCTGGACCAGGGGCCTGCCATCCTCCAAGTGGCCGATCACGCGGATACCTGACTTCGCGGCAGTTTTGGATACAAGATCCTCGAGGGATTTTTGCGCACGCTTCCGCGCCTCCGCATGAAAGGTTTGGATTGCAGGAAACTCATCCGGTGTGAAGCCGTATGCCGTGTAGGTGGGTTCCGGCTCGACCACATGAAGCAGGTGCAGATCCGCACCGAAGGCGATGGCCATTTCAACCGCTTTGGCAACTACAACGGGCGTGGCATCCGAGAAATCGACAGCAACAAGGATTTTTTTCATGCTTCACCCTACAACACATTCATGTGCATCGAAAAGCCAAAGGTTTGGAAAAATCCTCTTACGCGAACAGATCCTTGATCACCTTGGCAGGCTCAACACCGGTGAGGCGCTGGTCGAGACCCTGGAACTTGTAAGTCATGCGTTCGTGGTCGATCCCCAGCGCGTGGAGAATCGTGGCGTGGAGATCGCGGATATGAACGGGGTTTTGAGTGATGTTGTAGCTCATTTCATCGGTTTCTCCGTAAACCTGACCGCCTTTGATGCCGCCTCCGGCCATCCAGATACTGAAGCAGCGCGGATGGTGGTCGCGGCCGTAATTGGTCTCGGTCAGGGTGCCTTGGGAGTATACCGTGCGTCCGAATTCTCCGCCCCAAATCACGAGCGTGTCCTCCAGCATGCCACGTTGCTTCAGATCCTGGATGAGGCCATAGCAACCTTGGTCGACGTCCTTGCATTGCGATGCGAGATCCCGCGGGAGATCCCCGTGCTGGTCCCAACCGCGATGGAAAATCTGAACGAAGCGTACGCCGCGCTCGAGCAAACGCCGCGCCATCAGGGCGGAGTTGGCAAACGTGCCTCGGTTTTTGCTGTCGTCACCGTATAGCTTGTAGGTGTGCTCGGATTCACCCGAGAGATCGGCGAGTTCGGGAACGGAACGTTGCATGCGGTAAGCCATCTCGTATTGCTGCATGCGAGTCTGGATTTCGGGATCCTTGATTGCGTCGTAGGATTTCTGATTCAGTTTGCCCAAGCCGTCCAACATGCTGCGGCGCAGTTCGCGGGGAACACCGGGAGAGTCTTTGAGGAAGAGCACCGGATCGCCAAGCGAACGCAGCGCGACGCCCGAGTATTTTCCGGGGAGGAAAGCCGAGCCCCATAGCCTGGATGAGATCGCCTGAACGTTGGCGTAAGGGGAGGTGTGTTTGGCGTGCAGCACCACGAAAGATGGCAAATCCTCGTTCATCGTTCCGAGTCCGTATGACAACCACGAACCCATGGAGGCTTTCCCGTTGACCATGGATCCGGTATAGATGAGTTGGTTGGCCGGCTCGTGGTTGATCGCGTCCGTGTGCATCGATTTGATGATGCAGAGATCATCGGCCATTTTCGCATGCCATGGAAACAGCTCGCTGATCCATGCGCCGGACTGGCCGTGTTGGTTGAATTTGAAGATCGACGGGGCGAGGGGGAACGCGGCCTGTCCGGCGGTCATGCCGGTGAGCCGCTCACCTTCTTTGGCGAGGTAAGTCTTGAGATCCTCTTTGAAGCGTTTTTTGAGCTCGGGTTTGTAATCGAAGGTATCCAGCTGCGAAGGCGCTCCGATGAGGGAGATGTAGATGGCGCGTTTGGCTTTCGGCGCAAACTGGGGGATCGGCGTATTGCCCATCGGCTTGCCGGCCGCCATGCCTTCCTGATTGAGCAGGGATGCCATCGCGGCGACACCGAGTCCGGTTCCGGTTTTACGGAAGAACTGGCGGCGGGTGTATGCTTCGTTGTAAAGATCTATGGGATTCATCGTAGTTCAGCGGGTTACGGTTTCGTCGAGGTTGAAGAGCTGGTTTGCCACCAGGCTCCATGCGGCAAGCTCGGCGGTTGGGAGATGGGGATCATAAGCGAATTCTCCGACCGTGAGGGCGAGTTTCGCCTCCTCGGGTTTTCCTTGATAATAATTCAGGGCTGCGTTGTGGGTCTCACGGACCGCAGCACGCTCCTCACCGTCCAATTTCCTGTTGAGCAGGCGCAGCGTGATGATGTCGAGACGTTGATCGAAATCATCGGACTCCTTCATGACGAGGGTGGCGAGCGCGCGTGCCGCCTCGACGAACTGGGGATCGTTCATGAGGGCAAGGGCTTGCAGCGGGGTGTTGGTGCGCTCCCGGGCGACACAGAAAATCTCGCGTGTGGGGGCATTGAGGATTTCCATGGTCGGTGGCGCGGCGGTACGCTTCCAGAAGGTATACATCGAGCGGCGGTAGAGCGCCTCGCCCGTGTCCTGCTTGTAATCCTTGGTGTTGGATTGCGGCATGGCGACAGCGTTCCAGATCCCCTCGGGTTGGTAAGGTTTTACCGATGCTCCTCCGACTCTCCCGGACAAAAGGCCGGAGCTTGCAAGGGCGAGGTCGCGGATCTGTTCGGCATCCAGGCGGGTGCGCGGACCACGTGAGAGCAGGCTGTTGGACGGGTCGGTATCGAGCTTCTCGGGTGAGATGCTTCCGGACTGGCGGTAGGTTTTAGACATCACGATGGTTTTGACCATGTGGCGGAAGTTCCATTTGCTTGCCACGAACTCCGAGGCCAGCCAGTCAAGGAGTTTCGGATGGGTGGGACGAGCACCCATGATACCGAAGTCGCCGTTGGTCTCAACGATTCCTTTGCCGAACATAGAATACCAGAGACGGTTCATCGTGACGCGCGCGGGGAGAGGATTTTTCGGATCGTTCAACCACATGGCGAGTCCGCGCCGGTCTTTCGGAGCACCCTCCGGCATGGGCGGTAGCATGGCGGGAGTCTCGGGGAAAACCTTCTCCCCTTTGGCCGAGTATGCCCCGCGTGTAAGAACGTGGGCAAAGGGCGCTTCTTTTTTCTCCTCATACACCAACGTCATGGAGCCACGGTCACGGATGGTTTTTTCCTCTGCGAGCAACTTGTCGCGCTCGGCGATGAATCCGAGGGATGCCGGATCGACGACGGTGATATAATGCTCGAAGAGGGAATCGTTCTGCTGCTTGGTGCGCTTGTCTGCAGGGATGGCGATCCATTCATCGATCATTTGCGTGTTTGCCAGACGCGCGATTTCCTTTTCGTTCAGGAGTCGACGGTAGATGCGGAAGTCCTGGAGCGCGACTTTACCGGTGATTTTGGAATCGCTATTCGCACGGGATCCCAGAGTGAGGGGGGTAGTGGTGACGATATTGCCTCCAACCGTATTGGGATAAATTTTCGCGCTGGTCTTTTTGCCATCGATATAGAGCGAGAGGCACTGATGGCCGCTTTGTGTGCCATCGAAAACGACCATCAGATGATGCCATTTCCTTGGTTTGAGTTTGCCGTCAGAGAGCATTTTGCTGGCGGATTTGTCCCAGGAGTCGATCACGTGGGCGCCGGGCTTGCCATCTTCAAGCCAGAGATCCCAGCCACGGTAGCCTTGTGCGGGATCGATTTTCGCAATGATCGAGCCGGTGGGGGAGCCTTCAAACCAGACAAAACCGCCGTAGGTGACCTGATCTGGCCGGGTGAAATTTCCGATGTCGCCGAGTTCGACAGGCTTGTCGGAAACCACCACCGCCTTGCCTTTCGGGCCATCGATGCGGGCCGCCTCGGACGGCCATTCTTTGGTTACCCCGTCGACTGTGCCTGTCAGGTTTCCTTGTGCGGAAATCAAGGGTAGATGAAGCGTGAGGGTGGAATCGATTTCCCTGCCGTCCGGGCCGCGATAGCTTGCGAGCCATGCTTGGAAATCAGCATTGGCCGAGGCTTTGCGGGATTCGATGCGCTTGTTCACATCGGAGATCTTGGCTTGGAGCTGGTCCCATGTTTCGCGGTCTTCCGGGATGGGTGCGAAGATCGATGGTGGATGCGTCGCGCTGTTGCGGTCCAGGGCTGACATCGTGTTATTCCGGAAGAACGCGGTGAGCTGATAGAATTCCTTGGTAGAGAACGGATCGAATTTGTGGTCGTGACAAGATGCGCAACTTGCGGTCAGGCCAAGCCAGAGTGAACCCATGGTATCGACGCGGTCGGTGGCATAAATGGCCTCGTATTCTTCGGCAATCGCGCCGCCTTCACCCGTTGTGGCAAGGCAACGCAGGAAGCCAGTGGCGATTTTCTGGTCGAGATTGGGATTGGGCAGGAGATCGCCGGCGATTTGTTCGGTGGTGAACTGATCCCAGGGCATGTTCGCATGGAAGGAGCGGATGACCCAGTCGCGGTATGGCCAGATGCTGCGGTAATTATCGATGTGAATGCCATGGGTGTCAGCATAGCGCGCGGCATCCAGCCAGTGACGGGTGAAGTGTTCGGCGCTTGCCATCGAGGCGAGCATGCGGTCCGCTTCATCGGAAATCGCCTGTTCGGCATTGTTGCCGTATGCGGACACGAATGCATCCGTTTCGGATGGTTTCGGGGGCAGGCCTGTGAGATCGAGACTCAGACGGCGGTGGAGACGGCGTGGTTGCTCAGGCTCGTTGGGCTTGAGATTGGCTTCGGTGAGTTTTTCCAAAACAAATCCGTCAATCGGGTGGCTTGACCACTCGTTTTTGGGGGATTCGTGACGCACGACCGGCTCATAAGACCAGTGCTTTTCAAACGTTGCCCCTTGGTCGATCCATCTTTCGACGAGAGCGATTTCCCGTGGCTTCATGACCTTGTGGCTCTCCGGCGGAGGCATCACTTCGTTTTTGTCATGGGATTTCATCAGCCGAACCAGCTCGGATTCGGCGGCTTTGCCTTTGATGATGACCGGGGCTCCGGAGTCGCGAATCTTGAAAGCTTCTTCTTCAAGATCGAGGCGCAGAGGTTCCTTTTCCGGTTTGCGGGTGCCGGCATCCGGCCCGTGGCAGTGGTAACAATACTCGGACAGAATCGGTTGGATGTGCTCGTTGAAGGATACGACTTCCGGTAAGGCCGAGCCATCGTGAACGGCTCGCTCGGCGGACGTCTCAATCACGACAGTGGATTCCTTGCAAGCGGTGAAGAGCAAAGCCAGTGAAAAGCAAATGGGCAAAAATCGGTTCATAGATAAGGATACACAGGGTAGATAACGATAGAAAGTGGACCTTTACGAAAAAACTACGCGGGGCAAGGCCTGTTTTTATCGGATGATACAGCAAAAACCGGGATTCACAGCTGAAAAGTATGCGCCAAACGGGTGATTCCCGATCAAAACGGCAAGAAATCGTCCATGGAGCAATTCGGAATTGGACTTTGAATTCTTGATCCTAGACTGCGACGAATGAAACGTCTTTTTCTGCTCGACGGCATGGCTCTGGTTTACCGAGCCCATTTTGCCTTCATTCAAAACCCGATCCGAAATTCCAAGGGCGTCAATACTTCCGCACTTTATGGGTTTATCAACACCCTCCTGGCGATCTTGGAGAAGGAGAACCCGACGCATCTCGGGGTGGCGTTTGACACCTCGGCCCCAACACCCCGGCACATCCGGTTTCCCGCCTACAAAGCGCAACGGGATGAGATGCCCGAGGAATTGGCGGCGGCGATTCCGCATGTGAAAACACTCTGCCGGGCGTTTGCGATACCTGTGTTGGAGATCGATGGATTTGAGGCGGATGATTTGATCGGCACGTTGGTGAAACGGGCCGAGCCTGATGGATTCGAGTCCTACATGGTCACACCCGACAAGGATTTCGCCCAGCTGATTTCCGATCGAACCTTCATGTGGAGACCGGGGCGCAAAGGCACGGATCATGAAGTCATCGGCCTGCCGCAGTTGCCTGAAATCTGGGGGGTATCCGAACCTTCGCAAATCATCGACTTGCTCGGATTGATGGGGGATGCGTCCGACAACATTCCCGGCGTGCCGGGAATCGGGCCCAAAACAGCCCAGAAGTTGATTTCCGACTTCGGGACGATTGAAAACCTCCTGAAACATACCGACAAACTCAAGGGGAAGCAAAAAGAAAGCATCGAAGCGAATTCGGACCTCGCCCGGTTATCCAAAGAGCTGGCGACCATTATCACGGATTGTCCTCTTGATGTGAAATGGGATGATCTGTTGATCACGCAGCGTGATGATGAAGCGCTCAAGCAACTTTTCATCGACTTCGAATTCCGTACGTTTTCCAAGCGGTTGTTCGGAGACGAAGTGAGCAGGCCGGAGTCGCCGAGTCATTCACAGATGGCAGCGGCGCCCACGCTCTTCGATACATACAAGACCATCCGCGATGTTCCTCACCGTTACGTCCTTGCGGACACGCCGGAACTGCAAGCCGATCTTTTCAAGCATCTCTCCGAACAAAAATCGTTCTGCTTTGATATTGAAACCACCTCCCTCGACCGCCATGCTGCAAAGCTGTTAGGAATCGCGTTTTCATGGAAGGCACATGAAGGCTGGTATCTGCCCGTCTCCGAACAGGTCATGCCACGGATCAAGGCCGCGCTGCGTTCGCCGGCGGAAAAGATCGGTCATCATTTGAAATACGACCTATCTGTGCTGCAATCGCATGGCATCGAAGTTCGCGGACCATGTTTTGATACGCTGTTGGCGGATTCGTTGGTGGCTCCCGAGCGACGGCACGGCATGGATTACCTGTCGGAAATCCTGTTGGGATACACACCGGTGAAGTTGGCGGAAATCGCTCATCCGCTCCCCAAGTCGATCGAACAGGCACCCAACGATCTTTTTGACTTTGCCGAAAAAGCAAAGCCATCAAAGGATCTTGATATCGCTGCCATTCCGCTTGAAACCCTGGCCGAATATGCTGCGGAGGATGCGGATGTGACTTTCCAGCTCGCCACAGCACTGCGCCAGCTGCTGCAGGATGCAGGTCAGCAAAGCATTTTCTCCGAAATCGAGTCCCCCCTGTTGCCTGTCCTGGTCCGCATGGAGATGGAGGGTATCGCGATCGACCTTGAGGCTATCAAATCGGTTGGTGATGATCTCCAACACACCATCGACCACCTCGCCAAATCGATCCAGAGTCACGCGGGAACCGCGTTCAATATCGCATCTCCGAAACAGCTCGGACAGATCCTGTTTGAACATCTCAACCTGTTGGACAAGGCCAAGAAAACCAAAACCGGTCAATACAAGACCGACGAACAGACCCTTACATCCCTATTGGGAGTTCACCCCATCATTGATGAGATCCTTGAATATCGTGAGGCGACCAAACTAAAATCGACCTATCTCGACACCCTGCCGAACCATATTGCCCCTGAGACGGGGCGGATCCATACGCATTTTCACCAACTGGTGGCCGGGACGGGTCGGCTGGCTTCCTCCGATCCGAACCTGCAGAATATTCCCGTAAGGTCC
>JBEAZA010000042.1:0-9400 GCA_041170385.1 Verrucomicrobiota bacterium
GTCATGGATATGGTTCGGGGGGGGGGGTGGCGGGATGCAATGGGGAGATAAGCACGAAATCAACCAAAATATCTTCGCCGTTAGAAAAAATCCTTATCCGTGGAAAAAACAGCAAGCATCCCCGGAATGTCGGAAGATTGGTGATTGAAGCCTCACGGATTCTCCAGTAAGAACCCATCATGCATCCCTTGGGAAACATCGGGCTTTCTCTGCTTGTTTTGACCTTGGTTGCATGCAAACGGGAGTCTGACTCGGCCGTTGAGGAGATGCGTGAGGCGGGATATTCGATGTCACGGAATGGATGGTTGGATGCGATTCGGGCCAATGATCTGGAGGCGGTCAAACAAATGGTCAAAACGGGGTTTGATCCCAAAGCCACCGATGAACTCGGACGCAGTGGCTTGCACGTTGCGGCGGAGGCCGGACGCGTGAAAGTAGCGGATTTTTTCTTAAACTCCGGCTTGCCGATCGATCAGGAAGACCTTGAAGGTAAGACACCCCTCATGCTCGCATCGATGACGGGTCGGCATGAAATGGTGCGATGGTTGCTCAAACAGGGAGCAAATCCGCGCCTCAAGGATAAAACGGGTTACATGGCGCTGATGCTGGCTGTGGCGAATCATCAAACCAAGCCGATCGAGGAATTGGCTCCATCCCAACAGGAGGATTTGGATTCCGCTTTGCTGTTGGCGTGTTTGATCGGAAGTGCGGCCTCGATTGATACGCTCACGAGTTACGGCGCATCGGTCCATGCGCGGATGGAGGACGGCCGCACCCCTCTGATGTTGGCTGCGGAAAATGGTCACCAGGAAGCGGTCGCAGTGCTTTTGGATCTTGGAGCAAGCCGTCATGCCAGTTTGGAAAACGGCGACACCGCGCGTAGCATCGCCGTGGCGGCGGGTCATGGGGAAATCGCCGAGATGTTCGATCAAGGAATGGCTGGCGATAAGATCGCTTTGGATGGCGATGCTGAAATCGCAGCCAGCCTGAGAGGATATCTCGATGGTCCAAACACGGGAGCGACACCAGCATCAGAGATCCGGTCGTTGGATGGAGCAACGCTCTCCAAGCCCTCCCCCGCATCTCGAGCGGGCATATCTCCGCGGCAAACCCCATTGATCATGCGCCATTACGCCCAACGCGAACTTCCGTTGGAAGTGGAATCGGTATCAGGTGAGACGGCGACATTGGAAGTCAAAGGCAAGCCCACGCGGCTGCTCAGGTTGAGTGCCGGGGATTCCATCCCGGATTCTGATCTGGTGGTGACAAAGGTGTCGACCCGGGTTGAGATCGGAAAACTGAACAACAATCAACCGATCCGGATCGGAGTGGTTGAGGTGCGGGACAGTCGCACAGGGAGGACGCGCGTGTGGCATTCCGGAAAACCCGTTGTGAGTCATGATCCGGTGGCCGTGGTGGAGGATGGGGTGAGTGGTCAGAGGTATTTGGCCAGAGCGGGGCTGGAATTCACATCGGCAGATGGACGCGAGTTGGTGATCAGCGATGTCCCTCCCGGCCAGTTGGTGATCGAGGACGTGAATCACGGAGAGACGGAGACATTGTTCCTCCGGGGCCCGAGAGGTTGATTTTTAGCCGTTGCTGAAAGGCGATGATTTCTGGTAGATTTTCGGCTCACGGGAGTTTGGCCGCTCAGTAACGCACCCGCGCTCTCCTCCTTTCACGCGGAAAAATCATTCATCGATACAACGGATTCATGGAGCAGGAATTTCAATCGGATGCCGATGCAGTGGCGCAAGCCGGGACGCCAGTCCGGCAGTTTTCCGTGATGTTGCCGAATCGTGTTGGCGCGCTCGCTTCCCTGGTAAAATTGTTGCGCAGCGCATCGATCGAAGTGATCGGACTCAGCGTTCAGGATTCGAGAGACGCGACCGTCGCACGACTGGTTTTGTCGGACACCGACAACGCGGAAGCGATATTTTGTGAGAAAGGCATCCCTTACACGATCTGTGAACTGGTGGTTCTGGCCTTGAAAGAAGCCGGCCCCGGTCTGCTTCAATGTCTGGATATTTTGATGACGGCGGAGACCAATGTGGATTTCGCCTATGCCCTGCTTCCCGGACCGGAGGGACAGGCGTTGCTTGCGCTGCACGTGGAGGACTACGAATTTGCCTCGTCGGTTCTGAACCGCAGCGGCTTCAAACTCATGTATGAGGAGGATCTAATACGCTGAGCCACGACCGCGAGCTACTTCGCTGCCGGGAGCGTGGCGGGATCAAGTGCCTTCGGTTGCAAGGCCGGTGATGGTTTCCTCTGGGTTTTCAGGCCATCCAACCACGCGACGATATCTCTCAGCTCCTCGGGCTTCACCACGCCTGCCATGGGTGGCATGGCCGAGACGGGAGGGGTGAAAGAAGCGATGTCGGAGCGATCGATCAACCATGTGTTCTCAGGTGTGCTGACAACGATCGAGTCCTGCCTTTCTTCTACCATGTTGCCAACCAGAGCGGCCCCATTGTTGAAACGGATCGACGTGATACCATAGCCCGGCGCGACCGCTGCACCAGGGTTTACGAGCGATTGGAGAAGATAGGCCCTGTGATGGCGCTTGCCGATTCCCGCAAGGTTCGGGCCCGCATCACCCCCGGGGGCGTTCGGTCTGTCTTCGAATTGATGGCAACGCATGCATTGGCCGCTGGGAAGGGATCGGAACAGCAGGAGACCGTTATCCGGATCACCGCCTTCGAGAGCGATGTTGTAGCTGGCGAAAGGGTCTGATTTCGCAGCGAAATGCCTCTCGTAGGTTTCGAGGGCTGTTTTGACCACCTCTTCTTTGCGTGTTTTCGCAGCGGCGAGCAATTCGATGGCATGACTGGACACACCGTCGGCGGCTCGCAATGTTTCGATGTGGTTGGCGATGAATTTCGCCGCCTCAGGATCATCGATGGAAGCAAGGATACCCCATGATTGCTGGACGCGTTTCACATTTCCCGACTCGATCGTTTTCTCCAATGCCTTGATCGCGAAGTCGGGCGAAAGTCTCGCCGATCCGCGTAAGGCGGTGAGGGCCAGAAGATCAGAAGGATCGCCGGAGGCTTTCGAGAGGACGTCGGCGAGTTCTTTCTCGTTTCTTTTGATATAGACCTCCAAGGATTTGGAACGCGCCTCATCGGAGAGCTTCTTATTGAAGATGAAATCCCGAAGGGTGTCGGAACTGATTTCGCTGCTGCCGAACGCATAAGTATCCGAGAGGTTCAAGGTGCCGGTGATCACGAAGTCTTCGGCTTTCAGCAGGGTGGGTAGGTTTTTTACGATCACGGGTTTGACCGTATCCGGCGTGCGCGGCTCAAGCGGCCTCCATTTGCCGCTCACGGGGTCGACCGGATGAGGTTTCACCCACATGTTGAGCAGTCGCAGGGCTTCTTCCCGGACTCCCTGATCGATTTTTGGGTTGGCGATGATGCGGACGATACGTTGGGCGTCTTCGGAAGTGCCGTTGCGATAAGCATGGTTGACCAAGCGACGGAGGATCATGGGCTGCCATGAACGTGTGTCGACTTGGTCGAGGAGTGTAACCGACCGTTTTTTCAGCTCAACCAAATCGAGATCGTCGATGGCGCGGATCGTTTCGTCCTGCACGTTGGGGTCGGGGTCTTGAAGGAAGGCATCCAGTTCCGGGCTGTGCAAGCGGCGCAACGCAACCACGGCGGCGAGCCGGACGGCAGGAGAGTTCGATCCGGAAAGTGCGGTGAGTTCGCCGGGTTGTTTGGCGATATGCTGCAAGGCGTAGATACCGGCATGGCGCAGATACCTATCGCGGTTGTTGTTGGTCTTGATGAACTCGGTCACCGCGTTGAAATCATCATGGGATTTTAATTTTCCGATGGCGATGGCGGCCTCGAAGCGGACGCGGGCGGACGTGTCGTTGAGGAGTGAGGCAAGCGACAGGGATGCCGGATCAACAGGTGCATCGCCGATGACGCGGAGGGTTTGGGTGCGGATCTCCGCATCGGGATCCTTGAGCAGAGGAATCAGGGCGGAAGTGGCTTGTTTGCGCCGACTTTCAAGATTTTCCACTGTGACGGATTCGCCTTTCGGGTTCGGTGTATAACCGCGGCGTGCGACGATGCCCATGCCCCATATGCCGTGAATGCGGGTGATGAGATCTTTGGAATGGATTGCCGTTTGGAAGGTTTCGATCGCATCAGCTTTGCGGGTGAGAGCGACTTGAGCCCTCAGGCGGACCCTGGAATCCGCATGGCCTAACAGCTTTCCGAGTTGTATCGAGTCGCGCTGGTCAAAGCCCTCGGAGATGAGTTTGGCCGCTTGGCGCGTTTCCTCCGGAAGATAAAGATTTTCTCCTGCGCTGATAGAGAGAAGCCGTCCATCGTTGTGTGACTGCCAACCACTCACGAAGTCACTGATCCATACCCGACCATCGAAAGCATATTCGACATCGGTTGCAGCGACGCCCCAATTGAATTGTCGGGCGTCGCTCATACGCATCCCTGCGCCGTCGGTTTCCATGGAGAACGACCAGATGCCGGAGTTCGCGGCACCGCCCTTGTAGTCGCAGATCAGAAACCGGCCTTTTTCACTTTCCAGAAAACCGGCGCCGGGGTGATAGGTCAACCCTGACGGCCCGGATGTGAGTAGCGCGGCAGGCGGCAGGATGTAGGCGGGTTGAGCATCATTTTTCATTTCCCACATCTTTTCATCCATCCAACGGCTGAGAGGGCGTTTTTCGAGACCGATCTGGCGATGAAAGGTGTGCATGGCCTGGTGCTCCATCTGCCATCCGCTGTCTCCGCCCTCGACCAGGTAGACGATGCGGGCGGCGTCGCCCTGATCGGAATTGTTATCAACCGTGAACGCGTTTCCGAATTCATCGAAGGCGATCTCCTTCGGGTTGCGGAGTCCGGTGTGGACGATTTCGAGGTTCGAACCGTCGGGTTCGAACCGGAAGGTGGCACCTTCGTTCGGGTAGTGATACATCTTTCCCTCTTTGGTGGTGATGGAGAAGCCGCGGTCTCCGATGGTGCCGTAAATCCGGCCATCCGGACCGAGGACAAACCCGTTCATGTCATGGCCGGAAAGCGAGATCCTGACGCCGAAACCGTCCTGGATCACTTCTTTTTGATCGGCCAGGCTATCGGCGTTTTGATCAAACATCTTGTAAATCTTCGGAATGCAGGCGAAGTAAATGGCTCCGTCGTAGTAAAAAATTCCGGCAGCCGTGCCGTCGAGCACGTCATTGAAGCCGTCGGCGAAAACCTTTGCCTGATCCATTTTCCCATCACCGTCGGTGTCGGAGAGTTTGCGAACGACTTCGGACACCTTGGTCATGTATGCCTCAGAGAGTTTCTTTTCCCATTTTTTGTGAAGCGCACGCCGGTCCTCTGTTTTCATGGATTGGAGGTCATCGAGATACCAGTAGAGATGATTCCGGTCATCTTCAATGCCAGCGCGGAAACGATGGGTTTCCGCCAGATAGACATTTCCCTTGTCGTCGAATGTGAGGGCGGTTGGAGATTTGACGCCGTGGGATTTGTAGGTTGCCTCGATGGCCATGATACTGCCCTCAGGAATCACCGCCCCCGCCAGTGCCGGAGAGCTGACCAATCCCTCGGCGTAGGGCTTGCCGTTCTTGGTTGAACTGGGAAATTTCTGGTTCGCGTAATCATCCAGCATGAAATGGTCTGCGGCGATGAATCCCCACTCGCCCTTTGCTTGATCGACGATGCGGATTACGGCGCTACGACCCTTGAACTTGGTGAGATCCCAAACCACACGGGTGAATGCCTGTGTTTGTTTCCCGGTGGCTTCCATCACGACTTTGTCATCGACGAGAAGCTGAACTACCGTTTTTCCCGGCATGTCGCCTCCCGCGATCAGGAAGAGCAGGTAATTCTTGTCGAGCTTGATTTCCGGTGATGTCAAGGTGCCCACCGCATCATTCCCGCCGTGGGCGGAAAGAGCGAACGAGTCATCGGCAAAGTGGTTGAACCCATGCTTCATGCCGTCGAGTTTCGCGTGAACGGGAGAAAGGCCGAATGCCGGGCCTTGGGTCTGCCAATCGCCGAAGCCGTCTCCCTCGAAGCTTTGGATGGTGGCGAAGCCCATGCCGGATAGCAGGACGGTGATGAGGATCATGTTCAGCTTCATGATGGTAATGGTGGACGGAAGAGTAGGAGTTGCAGGGCGTAACGGTGGTTCGGAACGGAATTTCCGATTCAGTTGCGCAGAAATTTATCCTCGGGTGGCGGTTCTGCAACTGTGGCGCGATCGACTTGGAGCACGGCCTGCAAGGTGCCGTTTTCTTCCGGAAAGGTCATGTTCCCGGCGGCTTTGATCCAACCATTGTCCGGGAGGGGTGGCGGCTCTTTGCCGAATTCCAAAACAATCGGAATCGCTCGGGAATCGGCCGCGCAGCAGGTCATGAATACCCGGTAAAGCCTCATTCTCGTGCCGTTGGGATTGTTGACTTTTTCCTCGACCACGTAGCCTTCGGTTTCGACTTCAAGGCCGTTGATCAGGTTTTGGAGCTCCCGATCTCCGGTGGCGAAAAACAACTCCATGAGATTGAATTCGAGATATCCGTCAGCAGTGCGGCGGTGGCCTTTTTCGATTTCCTCAAGGGTCAGGGGAGGCAACATGGTGGAGAAGAACGCGCTTTCGGTCGAGCTTGGACCGCTGCCGTAAAGCCCTTTGCGGGCCAGAGTTGCTTGGGAAAATTCATCGGTCGTCCATGCCATCGACAGGGCGACCGGAGCGACCATCAGCAGCAGGGTGAGGAAGGGGTTCATGTCACTGCCTTCGTGGTCGTGGTTTTCTCCTTCGCTGTGACTGTGGCCGCAACTCGCGCTGGTTCTCGCCGTCAGCAGATTGAATAATCCGAGTACCGCGAGTCCGAGACCGCCGAATAAGGCGATGGGCCTGAAATCCGCGACGAGATATTTCACGATGCGTCCGGAACCGTAAAAATATAGCAGAGCTGCCGCCCAAAGCAGGACGGAGAGCGAAAACAGGATTCTGCGCAGTTCCGGTTTCATGAGGGAATGAGCCATTTCTGGGCTGCGATGGATACCAAACCGATGACGACGAAGAGAGCCACGCCGAGATAGAGAATGAATGATTTCCGCATGACCGATTGGTAGAGAAACAGCAGTTTCACATCGAACATCGGTCCGAAGGTAAGGAAGGCGAGTTTCGCGCCCCAAGTAAATTTCGCAAGAGTTGCGGCGATGAAGGCGTCCGAGGTGCTACAAAGACTGAGGATGAGCGCCAAAGCCATCAGCGCAGCCGGGGCGATGAACGTGTTTCCGGCCAGACTGTCCAGCCAAATGGCGCCGGGAGCAATGCCGGTGTTGAACAACGCAGTGATGGCTACGCCAATCGTGAAATACACTCCGACATCGACAAAGTCTTTCTGGGCGGAACGCATGGCTGCTACGAGACGCCGGTCTTCATGTGGGTGATCGTGATTATGATCGTGATTATGATCGTGTTTGTGATCGTGTTTGTGATCGTGTTTGTGATCGTGTTTGTGATCGTGGTCGTGCCCGCAGCAACCGGCGCAGGAATCCACGGCCTTGGGGGCCTTGGCTTCGTTTTCGATGCTGTCGACCAGGCTTTTGCGCAGGATGGATCGCATGGAAATTCTTGCGATGATCAGGCCCACCCCCACTGCCACCAAATAACCTAACAGAAGCCGGCCGCTGGTCATCATCCATGCGCCCTGACCCTGAAAGGCCTTCCATGTGCTCAATGCGGTGATCGGGTTGACGATCGGCGCTGCGAGCATGTAAGTGATCGCGTAACTCATCGGCAGGCCCTTGCTTACAAGCCGACGAATCACCGGCACCACGGCGCACTCGCAGACCGGGAATACTGCCCCCATCAAGCCGGCTACAAATACCGCGAGGTTGCGGTTTTTTGGCAGAAACCGATCCATCGTGCCGGCAGGCAGATAGATATCGATGAATCCGCTGATAAGGGTTCCGAGCAGGATAAACGGAGCACCCTCGAAAAGGATGCTCAGGAACGCATAAGCGAAGTCCTGCTGGGCGTCTGAATTCATCGCGAAGAAGCCAAACCTCGAAGTCCAGAAGATGCAAGGACAGAGAACATCAGGCCATGATTGCTTTGGAAACCTCGGCTGCGGTTGCGTGATCGATCAACGCTCCGATCAATGCCAATCCGAACTCCATGGCGGTGCCCGCTCCACGCGAGGTGAAGAGATTTTCGCTCAAAACCACGGCTTGGCCGTTGCTTTGGGGTAGTTCGGTCATGGTCGAAACATGGGAGGTAAAGGCCTTGCCCTTTAAAATTCCGGCGTCATGCAACAACAGCGGCGCAGCACAGATGGCGGCGATGGGTTTGTTCTCGGTATGGAATTTCCGGATGATCTCCAACACCCGGTCATTTTTCCGCAACTCCATCACCGCGGGGCCGCCGGGCAGGAAAAGCACATCGAAATCCGCCAACTCGGTATCTTCCAGCAATGCATCCGCCTGAATCGATATCCCCGATCTGCCGGTGACCATGAGTGTGGAAACGCCCGCCATCACGACTTTGATTCCCGCGCGCCGTAGCAGGTCGACAGGTGTTACGGTTTCGATTTCCTCAAAGCCGGTTTCCAAGATGCATAGCACGCGTTTCATGGGAGTGATCCAGAGCTTAGTTTTTGGATCGGAACGGAGCAAGGGGAGAATGCGCGGAGTTTTTTACAGGGAGGAAAAAGAGCGAAGCATCTCCACCGGGACCGTGAGTTCGTAACTCGCCTCCATGCTTGATCCAAAGAAAAAACCACAGGACGAACCGATGATCTCTCCACCCATCCGCGCGTCACCGACTCGCGCTCCCGGTTCGGCTTCCGTGGCACAATGCCTCGTGCATCGATCTTCCGAATTTCTAACAAATTTCAACTATTCGAAGATCATGGGTTGACCTGGCATCGGCACTGCTCTAACAGTCGCGCGCCAATGCGAATCAAGTCCAACATCCCCCCGTTGGCTTGTCTGGTCAATGCGCTGAAGATCCCGGGCATGATGCATGTCTGCTCGGGGTTTTCAGCACTAGCGAACACGAACAAGCCTTCCGCACCCCAACCGAAATCTCTTGCCCAACAGGCAAGGGAACGGATGTCTCCCTCCAACGGCCCGCTTACCGAAAGCCTGCTGGTTCAACATTTGCACACCCAGCCGGATGCTGCGGATGCCGCGGAATGCACCTTGCTGTCAGGCCAGATGCAGCTGAAAAACCAACGCCCTGACGATGCGTTGAGATCGTTTTCCCACATCACCTCACACCACCCGAAAACCCACTGGGCGGACGGCTCCTATTTCAAACGCTAATCTGTATCCATTCCCAACCGCATGCCCCCCCGCAGCATCTCCCGAGTCCTGACGGCCTTGGCCGTCACAGCCACCACCCTTCTGGC
>JBEAZA010000043.1:0-4134 GCA_041170385.1 Verrucomicrobiota bacterium
GCGTTAAGTCCTTTGTTCTTTCGGAGCGCAGATTGAGGCTTGAGGATGATGAATGAACTCCGGGTCCCCAGCCGGGATCTACTCATTTGAGGCTTTTTGGAGCAGATGCAGGCGTTCCAGAGCTGCGCCGGAGCGGATCGATTTGCGAGCGATGTCGATCGCGTCTTCCATGTGGTCTGCAAGACCGGCGCAAGCGATGGCCGCGGCGGCATTGAGGAGGACCATGTCGAGTTTGGGTCCGGTTTCTTTCCCGGAGAGAATGGTCTCAAGGATCGCCGCATTGGTTTGGGCATCACCGCCTTTGAGATCCGTGATAAGGGCTTTTCGGAAGCCGAAGTCTTCGGGGTTGATTTCCTCGTCTTCGAGATCCTGATATGAACCTGCCTTGCAGATTCGCGTGGCTCCCATGAGGGAGATTTCATCCACGCAGCGGCCGCAGGACGCTTTTCCGCTGACGACCCATGCGCTTTCGCGTCCCAGGCGTTGCAGGATTTCCGCGAAGGTGAAGCAGAGAGAGTCATCGCTGACACCGACCAGTTGGCATTGGGGTCGGGCAGGATTGAGCAGGGGGCCGATCAGATTGAAGATGGTGCGATGGCCGGCGGCGGCCAGATGTTTTCTGACTTGGGCGACGGCTTTGAAGGCCGGGTGGTAGTTCGGAGCGAAAAGGAAGCCGACGCCTGCGGACTCGATGCAGTGGCGAAAGCCGGCGGGTGGGAGATCGATCCGGATTCCGAGGGCTTCCAGCACATCCGCACCACCGCTTTTGGATGTGATGCCGCGGTTGCCGTGTTTGACGACCACCGCGCCGGCGGCGGCCGCGACGAACATGGACGTGGTTGAGATATTGAACAGATCGAGCTGATCTCCGCCGGTGCCGCAGACATCGAGCGTGGGGCCAGGCAGGTCGAGTCCATCGAGTTGCGGGTCCACCGCGTGTTGGAGAAAGGCCTCCACAAAGCCGGCGATTTCCGCGGGAGATTCGCCTTTTTTGGCGAGTGCGAGCAGGAGTTTTTCCTTTTTGTCATCATCTGCCGACGGGTCCAGGAGGAGTTCGGCGGCGACATCGATTTCGCGTGGATTGAGGTCCCGGCCTTCCTCGAGGTGATGGATGAGAGCGTTCATGGATCGATCCTACCATTTGATTTGGGATCTGAAATCCCAAAGTTGGATTTTCCTACCTGATCGGTAGCACAGCTTCCATCCGACCATGAGGCAAGAGTCTCTGGGGGATTTGGTGATGGTGCTCAGAGATTCAGAATGATGGAGGCGGTGCTGAAATAGATCAGCATGCCGGAGACATCGACTGTTGAGGCGAGCGAGGGAGAGGATACCACGGCGGGGTCAAGTTTGATGGCCCGTGCGGTGATGGGCAGCATCGCGCCGAGTACCGTAGCGGAGAGGACCTGCAAGGTGAGTGCTGAGCCGACCGCGAGGGAGAGCTTGAGGAACGAGAAACTGGGATTGGGAGTGAGCTGGAGAGAGGGTAGGATGAACGTAATGAAAGCGGCCATGCAGATTCCCAGGGTCAGGCCCAGAAACAGGCCGGTCCGCGTTTCTTTCCATGCGATCCGAAACACGCTACCCCGATCGATTTCGCCGAGGGCGAGCGCGCGGATGACCATCGTGGCAGATTGTCCGCCCGAGTTTCCCCCTGCCGCCACCACCATGGGGAGGAAGAGTGAGAGAACAAATGCTTTTTCGAGAGTTTCCGAGAAGCGGAACATCACGTAGCCGGAGGCGATCGAGACAAAAGCGAGACCGACGAGCCAATTCACGCGGCGACGAAAATGGCTGGTGGAGCTGGTGTTGAGATAGGAGAGCTCGTCCTGTTCGCCGCCGATACCTGCGAGTTTTTCGATATCCTCCGTCGATTCCTCCTGGAGGATCTCGAGTGCATCGTCATAGGTGATGACACCGAGGAGGTGGTGGAATTCATCGACCACGGGAAGGACGACCAGGTCGTATTTCGAGAGGGTTCTTGCGGCTTCTTCCTGGTCGGCTGTGGCGAGGATGAATTCGTCCGCGTCTTCCATGATATCACGGATGGGGGTATCCCAGGTTTCGAAAGCGAGATCGCGGAGGCGGACTTTGCCGACGAGCCTGCCTTGTTCATCGACCACAAAAATGCGGGCGAGTGTTTCGGTGTCCTCGCGATCGCGGCGCAGGACAGTGATCGCCTGTTTGACCGTCATGTCGGCGGTGATGCGCCCGACGTGGGTGGTCATGCGTCCGCCGGCGGTATCTTCCCCGTACTTGAGAAGATTTTTGGTGAGTTCCTTGTCGCGTGGTCCTAACAGTGAGAAAAACCGGACTTGGGCATCCTCGGAGACGACTTGGAAAATATCGACGCGATCGTCGTCTGACAGGTTGCTGAGAAGGAAGCGGAGTTGGGCGGGTTTGAAGTGGCCGAGCGCATCCTCGATGAGGGAGTCGGGAAGTTCCGCGACGACATCGGTCGCGAGTTCCGGACCGATGGTTTTCATGAAGAAATCGCGCTCTTCATCATCGAGGTCCTGATAGAGTTCCGCAAGGTCGGCGTAGTGTACATCTTCCGCAGCCGTGAGCAGAGCGGATGGATCCTCGGCATGGATGGCGAGTTTGATCTGATGGATCGGGGTGATGTCAGCTTCGTCCGGCACGGGCGCCAGCGTGGTGGATGGATCCGTGGCTGTAAAGACCGGAGACAATGCGAAGCCCTGGGGTGCCGGCTTGATTTTGCAACGCCTCAAGGCCGGGGGCGGGTGGAGTGTGAGTGGATCGAACCATCTTGCCTGTGATGTCCGTGATGAACATCCGCTTTTGGCGTTTTCCCGTCAGGAAATTCAGAGTTTTTTCAACGTCGCTTGGCCGCGGGATTTGGATTCGGGATCATCCGCTTCGCGGTTCGGCATGGCGAGGCCTTTTTCGATTTCACGGCGCGCATCCTGCTCGCGACCCATCATGGCGAGGGTTCTGCCGTATTCGATCTGGTGGATGAGGCGGTTGGAGTTGATCCTGCGCGCCGTTTTGAAGTGATCGAGGGCTTCTTCATAGGAGCCATGGGGGATGCCGCCATAGATGATCTTGGCGAGCATGCGTGTTGTTCCGCCGATGTCGGCAATTTCCTGGTGCCAGCGACCCAACATGTGGTGGGCGTAATCCGATTTGGGATTGAGTTTGAGGGCGGTTTCGGCAGCGGATTTGATTTCGCGTGAGGCTTCGAGTTTTTCGCGATTGCCCAGAAACTCCGAGTTTTTTCCCAGCGAGAGGGCAAGGGCGAGATGGGAATCGGATGATTTGGGCGCGATCCGCACCGCTTTGCGCGAGTATTCGAGGGATTTGAGCGACGCCTCCTTACGGGCGTTGCCTTTGAGGGTTGGCATGAGGTCGCCGTATTGTTTGGCGATCTTGATGAGGAGATCCGCGTTGTTGGGATCGAGCGCTTCCGCTTTGAGATAGGCATCAAGGGCATCCCGGGTTTTGCCGCTGGCTTCGAGGGCGCGTGCTTTGGTGTTCCAGTCGCCGGCGGATTGGGCGAGGGAAGGAAGCATCATCAACACGGAGAGGAGTGTCAGGCGGAACATGTGCATGAAGCAGGATAGCATGGAAACGGAAACGCGCCAGAGGTGTCATGCATCGGAAATGTGGCCGATCCGGTGATCCATCGGATGGGGTGCGGCTGGCTGTAGCGGGGGCCGATCAGAGCAGCGCGTTGAATGCGGCTTCGTCGAGGATGGGGACCTCGAGTTCCGTGGCCTTGTCGAGTTTTGATCCGGCGGCGTCGCCGGCGAGGAGATAGTCCGTTTTCCGGGAGATTGATCCGGAGACCTTGCCGCCGTTTTGTTCGATGATGGTTTTGAAATGATCGCGGTCACGCGAGAGCGTGCCGGTGATGACGAACGTTTTGCCGGTGAAGGGGAGTTGTGGCGCATCCGAGGGTTTTGGTGCGTGATTGTTCGATGCCGGATCGATGCCGAGTTCCGCAAGGCGTTGCAGGGTGTGTTTTCCTGCTTCGGAGTTGAAGAAACAAAGCATGGATTCCGCCACGGCGCGGCCGACATCGCCGGTGATGGCGTAAGGCTCGAGGACGGGGTTTTTCTTTTTGGCATCCGGCCGGGTATCGTTCAGCAATTCCGTTAGAATTTGCGATTT
>JBEAZA010000044.1:0-59556 GCA_041170385.1 Verrucomicrobiota bacterium
CTTGTCCGTGTTCGCTAGCGCTGAAAACCCCGAGCAGACATGCATCATGCCCAGGATTTTCAGCGCATTGACCAGACAAGCCAACGGGGGGATGTTGGACTTGCGTTGCATTGGCGCGCGATTGTTAGAGCAGTGCCGATGCCAGGTCAACCCATGATCTTCGAAGAGTTGAAATTTGTTAGAAATTCGGAAGATCGATGCACAAGTCATTGTGCCATGGCTGGGAGCTTATTTGCCGTAAAAGCAGGAAGTGATAATATGGGTCTGATAATCACCGAAGATCCATGTCCCGAGAGGCGAGTAACCGGAATCGATCTCCTTGAGCTGGCCATCGACGAACATCTCCACACCTGATGGCACATCGGCATGAAAATGATCCTGCTCGTTCACTCCGTCGATCAGTATCCATCGCGCCGGCAGATTGAGAGCCTCGTCCTTTGGAGAAAGGATCATGACCACAGGACGGCTCAGGGACAAATCGGCTTTGATGGTTTTGGCAATATCATCGAGGTTTTCGTCCTTCATTTCAGCGACCTCGGGTTTGCTTCTGAAATCCATGAGATCTTTCAGGGCTTTGATCCATTTCTTATCGGGTTTCAGTTCGTGAATTCTACTTTGTGAGATATCGGAATACATTCGGTAGAACAGGCCATCCACCTGCTCGAGACGTGCGCGCGGATGATCGGCCTGCGGATTCCAGTTCATCTGGTTGAAATCGAGAACCGATGTTTTGAAATCCTTCGGGGAGATCGATGGCATCCGCTCAGGGCGGTAATAGGCCATCAGTTTTGCCATGGCGCACACCGAGCTGTAATCCATATCGCCAGACGTTGATTGGAAGCTGTAACGCTTTTTCAGATAGGCGTTTTTGGAATAGGAATCCGTCAGCAAGGGGCCGATTCGCGTGGGGACGCTTCGGGCATCCGCTGTTTTCACCATGTTTTCCTCATCGCTGTAGCGGATGCCAACCCCGTTGGATGCGAAGGCTCTGACATAATAGGTCGTCCCGGGAGCAAGGTTGATGGCATGACCGCGATAGCATTCGCGGTGAGCCAGGACGTAGGTCGATTGTTTCACCGTGGGATTCTTGGAAGTTCCCCAACAAAACCCGTAGATGGTTTTGAGGGGCTCTCCGCGGAATTTGATCGTGCAATCCATCGTGAAGCTGGTGGATTGCACATCCGTGATCTGATCCAAGCGGATCTGCGGCAACATGGAATTCGCGTATTCACTGCCGGTCACCGGTTTGCGATCGATCACGACTTCAAAAGACATCGTGCCGTCTTTCTCAGCGATGTTTTTGAAATATACCCCGCCATCCATGAGATTGGGCAGACGCGAGGAGGGTTCGGTTGTCATGTTAAATTCGATACGGCCGTGAGCTTTTCCGAAAAGGCATTTTTCCTTGTCACCGTGGCCACGGAAAAACGGATCATTCGGTCGGTAGACATAGGTGTAGTCGGGCGATCCCAGATAATTGGTCAATCCGAGATTGATCACGGAAATCAGCATGCCCTCATGCGAAGGCCCGACTCCAACCGTGCTGTTTTCATCATGGATATACTCGACATGATACATGTAGTGAGGGTGATTGCTGGGGATCAGGTAACCCAGGGCCTCGCGACCGGCGGGTTTGATATGGCGCGGATGGAGAGTGTAGGTGCCTGAGGATTTGATAAGCGGGTGGTTTTCTTCCTTGATATAGGCATGATGATAAAATCGGCTGAACGCGTTGGCCGTCGGTCCGTAAGCCAACAGGCCGGCATCTCCCCCGATCCCGTCATTGAATCTGCCGATGCGATACACATCCGGCGCGCCGAGACAGTGGCCAATCTCATGGGCAAGGACTCCGCCGGCAAAATCATTGATCTGGATTTTGGAGTTCGGCCACGCGGGTTCACCCCATTTGCACACGGGCGCGTAGGATGCCCATAGTTCCTGTTTGCCGATCGCCACCGCACTGCCTTCTTTGATGCGCGCTTGAGTTTTTCGGCTCACATCGTCCACGTCGACATAGTGGGGATAGAGTTCAAAGAGTGCGCGGGTCGCTTTTTCATCCGGATCATCGGGACGACGGGTGATGTAGTTGTAGCAGATGAATCGGGGCTTGGCTCCGCGGTAGTCTTTTGCCGCGAAACGCATGGCTTCTTGATTCATTTTTTTGACTCGGTTGGCGCCTTCTTCCGCATCCTTCCATCCGATCGGATTGGCAAGCGGATCGAACTCACAGTAATAGCCGTAAAACTGCGGGTCTTGATAATGGCTTTTTTCATCCGGCATGACCATGACCTTCGGCCATGCGATGTCATTGCTATAGATTTTGAAATACTCATCCAGATTGACCGGGCTCGGGCGGGCAGATGATTTGCCGCCACCTGTGGGATCCGCCTCGAGGTGGGTATCCGTCACCCGCAGCAGCTGACCCATCGCCGCCTCAACATCCTCGGGAAACACCGTTTCCTTGAACGTGATATTCACCACTCCCACGATGAACTCGCCTGTCACTACCGGGGCGTTTCTTGGCGCGTATTTCGGGACGGGTGAGGCTTTCGGCGGTCCTGATTGTTCCGGCGGATACGCAGAGACGTTGATGGACAGGCTGGTAAAAACCGCAAGCCATGCGAGACCGGGAGACTTGAAGGCGTGCATGATCATCATGGCGGGGGATAGCATATTACAACATCAGGACAGCGTTTCACCAAGTGGGAAATTCACCCGCATGCAGGAACACCCATGGCTCAGGCCACGGCGAAATCGGCGGCCTGTTCCGGAGTCAGCTCGACGAACGTCCAGGGCAAGCCGAAGGCAAGGAGATCCGCCATGAACGCATCCGGATCATGTTGCTCCATGTTCCAGACACCGGGCTTGTTCCACCTGCCTTCCAACATCTGTTTCGCGCCGATCATCGCCGGCACGCCAGTGGTGTAGGAAATCGCTTGGGAGCCCACTTCCGCAAAGCATGCCTCGTGGTCGCAGATGTTGTAGACGTAGATCGCCTTCGGCTGACCGTCCTTGATCCCGGTGATGACGTTGCCAATGCAAGTTTTGCCTTTCGTGGTCTCACCGAGGTCGCCCGGATTCGGCAGAACGGCCTTGAAAAACTGCAGGGGAACGATCTTCTGGCCTTGGTATTCGACTTCGTCGATGCGGGTCATGCCGACATTCTGCAGAACTTCCAGATGCTTGAGATAGTTTTGTGAAAACGACATCCAGAACTGCGCGCGTCTGATGGTCGGGATGTGTTTGACCAGCGACTCGAGCTCTTCATGATACATGCGGTAGATTTCATAGGTTCCCACGCCTTCGGGGCAGGTGAACGTCCGGTGTGTCGACATCGGTGCGGTCTCGACAAATGCTCCGTCTTCCCAATGACGGCACTCGGCAGTGACTTCCCGGATGTTGATTTCCGGATTGAAATTCGTTGCGAAAGCGCGGCCGTGATTGCCGCCGTTCACATCGATGATGTCGAGTGTGCGGATCTCGTCGAAATGGTGCTTCAGAGCCCATGCGGTGAAAACGTTGGTCACCCCGGGATCGAAGCCCGAGCCGAGGAGTGCGGAGAGTCCGGCCTTTTCGAATTTCCCCTGATACGCCCATTGCCAGGAATACTCGAATTTCGCGACTTCAAGCGGCTCGTAGTTCGCGGTATCCAGATAATCAATCCCTGCCTTCAAGCATGCGTCCATGAGATTCAGGTCCTGATAGGGAAGAGCCACATTGATGAGCAGCTGCGCGCCGGTCTGCCTGATGAGTGCGGCGGTTTCATCGGAATTGTCCGCATCGACGCGCGCGGTCGCGATCGTCCTGCCGGTGCGTTCTTTCACGGACGCGGCGATCGCATCACATTTGGAAATCGTGCGGGAGGCAAGGGTGATTCCGCCGAAGGTATCCGGCAGCATCGCACATTTGTGGGCAACCACGCTGCCGACTCCGCCAGCTCCGATGATGAGAATGCTTTTCATGATGATGTGGGGAAACGTTCAATTTCGTTCGATGAGGCGTATCGAGAGCCACCGGGGGCGAATTGGCAAGTATTTCAAGGCAAAGGTTCGGACAGATGTGCAGGCTTAAGCTGCCGGCAAACGGTGGACGTGCGCCAAACTGCGCATGCATGCGGAAGGAGCTGGATCAGGGCATCAGATCCATGCCGAATTTCCTTAAAATCACCACCGTCAGCCAGAAAAAACCGATTGTGAGCACGCAGTTCACAGCTAACGCGCTCCAAAACTGCCAGCCATTGCGCAGCATCCAGGGGAGAATCAGGAACATGGGCAGGGTTGGGAGGACAAACCAAAAGGTGCCCTCGGCATGGCCGGCGATCTTGGAGGCGGGTTGCCCTCCATGCCACATCCAGACCATCGCCAGCAGGGAAGTCAGCGGCAGGGCGATCAGCAGGGCGGAGAGCTTGTCGCTGAAAAGCTGGATTTTGTTCACAAACAGGATGATCACCGCCGTCAGCAGGACTTTGACGAGATCGAAAGGCTTGAACGATAGGATTTCGGACCAAGGCAGGTTGGACATGAAGGAATGATTCGCCAGTTTCGGAAACCATCAATATAAAATGCGTGAAAGTTGACCGTCGGCCGCTTTTCGCTAGAGTGGATCCATGAAACCTTCAGAACTCGCCCAAAAAATCCTCGATGCCATGCTCGGCCACCTCGGAATCGTGGCAGAGATCCAAATTCAGGAATCCGCCGAAGGTCCCTGCCTGCAGATTTTCACGACGGAGAAAGAGGCGGTGATCGGGGAGCACGGAGACCGCCTGGATGACATCCAGTATCTGGTCAATCGCATCCTCCGGCGTCAGATGCCAGACGCCGAACGGATTCGTGTGGATTGCGAGCATTTTCGCACCATGCAGGAAGACCAACTCCAACAGGAAGTCCAGCAACTGATTGAACTTGTGAAATCTCAGGGCAAGACCTACCGGATCCGTCCCCTCAACGCCTACTACCGTCGACTCGCCTACAACGTGATCGCCGCCGACTCTGAAGTCGCCGCCAGCTCGCCTCCGGGTGAAGACAGGTTGAAACGTATTTCCATCTCTCCAAAATAATTCCATCATTCTGCCATGAAAAAATTCTTCTTCGACTGTGGGCCGCGCGACACCAACACCTCTCTCGGCCTGTTCGTATTGCGCGTCGGCACCGGTTTGCTGATGTTTTTCGGCCACGGCTTGGGAAAACTCCAAGGCTTTGCGGAACAATCGAAAAGGTTTCATGTTCCGGACTTCTATCCGCTGAAATGGATGTCCTCTCCTGTGAGTCTGGCGGCAACCATCGGTGCGGAAGTCGTCTGCTCCGCCCTGATGATCTTGGGTCTGGCAACCCGTCCTGCAGCCATGATCCTGGCCTTCACCATGACCGTTGCAGCCTTCAACGTTCATGCCAGCGGCCCCTGGTTCATGGCAGAGGGAGCCGGCTCCAAGGAACCCGCATTGCTTTTCCTGATCCCCTGCGTTGCGATTTTGCTCACCGGAGCCGGCAACATGTCCATCGACGCGAAACTTCTGGAAACCGGTCGCCGCAGAAATTGGTAACCCACACGCACCGAATTGTGGAAACGCACCGCTTGGTCATGCCCGGAGATCTGAACCATTATGGTTCCTTGTTCGGCGGTCGCATGCTTTCATGGGTCGATGAAGCCGCGTGGATCGCCGCCTCCGCGGAATTCCCCCACTGCCAGTTCGTTACCATTGGCATGGACAAGGTCGAGTTCCGCCAAGGTGTCGGCGATGGGACGATTCTGAAAATCAACTGTAGCCTTGCAAGGAAAGGAACCTCATCCGCTACCTATCGAGTCCTTGTCACCAATGCCCGCAACGCTGAAAATATTCCTGTTTTTCAGACCCATGTCACCTTCGTCTCCGTGAACGATCGGGGTGAAAAGCGAGCCATCTGATCTCTCCCGATGCTTCATACGCTCGATATCGTCCTTCCTCTGGAAGATTCCGAACAGGAGATTTCCCGCAAAAACGCCGTGGCAACGATGTTAGGGGTCGATCCCTCACGCGTGCGCGGAATGCGCTTGCGAAAACATTCCATCGATGCGCGGCAGCGGCAGGTCAAAGTCCAGTTGCGCCTCGAGGTCGCAGTGGACGAGGATCTCCCGGATGAGCCCAAGCCGGTCTGGAGCTGCCCGCCGCTACCCGGAAATTCCGCAAAGATCCTCATCATCGGGGCAGGTCCTGCGGGTTTGTTTGCAGCGCTGAAATGTTTGGAAGCAGGACACAAACCCATCGTGCTGGAACGCGGAAAAGACGCCTCCGCGCGGCGTTTCGATCTCGCTCCCATCCTGCGGGAGGGTCGGGTCATTGAGGATTCGAATTACTGCTTTGGTGAAGGCGGGGCAGGAACGTTTTCCGATGGAAAACTCTACACGCGCGCTACCAAGCGCGGCCCGGTTGCCGAGGTGTATCGGATCTTGGTTGCTCACGGCGCTCCGGAAAACATCCTCACGGACGCCCACCCACATATCGGCTCCAATCTTCTGCCGAACGTGGTCAAAGCGCTTCGCAAATCCATCATTGACCATGGGGGGGAAGTTCATTTTCAAACCAAGGTGGACGACTTCCTCCTTTCCGATGGAAAAATCCGCGGGGTCTCCACCGTGGACGGCCGGGAGTTTTGGGCTGAGGCCACCATCCTCGCTACCGGACATTCCGCGCGCGACATCTATCGGCTGCTCGCCAGAAAACGCATCCTGATGGAGCATAAGCCGTTTGCGATCGGATTCCGGATCGAACATTCGCAACCGTTCATCGACCGGCAACAATACCATATCCCCGAGGGTCAGCCGCGGCCGCATCTCCTTCCGGCGGCACGCTACCGCCTGGCGACCAAAATCGCGGATCGCGGAGTGCATTCGTTCTGTATGTGCCCGGGTGGCTGGATCGTTCCGGCAGCGACTGCGAATGATCAGGTCGTGGTCAACGGGATGTCGCTTTCACGCCGCGACTCCCCTTTCGCCAACTCCGGGCTTGTCACCACTATCGAGCCGGAAGACGTTGCCAGGCTGGTGCCCCGTCACGGCATTCTGGCAGGAATCGCATTTCAGGAGACCATCGAGCACTCCGCAAAACAGGCGGGCGGAAACGAAACCCTCGGACAAATCGCTCCGGCTCAGCGCGCGGCGGATTACCTGAACGGAAAAATTTCCTCCGACCTACCAGAAACATCGTACTTTCCGGGTTTGAATTCCGCCCCGCTGCACGAGCTGCTTGACAAGGGCATTACCTCACGCATCCGCGAGGGGCTGAAACTGTTCAACCGCCAGATCAGGAACTATGCTTCCTCGGATGCATTGCTCTTGGGTTTTGAAACCCGCACTTCTTCGCCCCTGCGAATCCCGCGCGATCCGGTGAGCCTTGAACATCCGGAAATCCGGGGGCTCTTTCCCTGTGGAGAAGGTGCGGGCTATGCCGGCGGAATCGTCTCGGCCGCATTGGATGGAATGAAGATTGCGGAAGCGGCGTCAGCCATGCGCCTTTAGACTGGTTCTCAAAAGTCCAGTTCCGCAGAAATGGAAAAGGCCAAGCGCGCGCCGTTGCAACTCACTTCCCTTTCTCCAGCTCGACTTTGTAGTCACCCGTCGCCCACTGGATCCCTGCGAGGTAATGACGCAGCACTTCGGGATGCCAGAACATGTCGTGGTTGTGACCGATCGAGCAGTAAAATACCCGGCCTTTCTCCCAATTCCTCGCCCATGCGACTCCATAGTCGTTGTCCTTGCGTTTCATGCCTTTGACTTGTGCAGACTTCTCGGGATCAAGGCGTAACAACATGTGAACTTTTGAGGAATCATAAGGCGCCTTGAACTGATAGATCTCTTCTTTGAAATCGAGGCGCTGACCGTTGAACATCGCCGCCAACGGATGTTTTTCCTGTCCCGGCTCGACATAGATGTTCACCTGCGCTCCGGCTCCCCATGGGTGCCCGTCAAAATAGCCGTTGATCATCTCGCCATACTCCGGCCAATCGTAAAAGGTGTCGGTCGCGGCATGAATCCCCACGAAACCTCCGCCGCCCTTGACATAGGCCATGAGGCTTTCCTTCAACTGAAGCTCATATGCCTTGGCCGCTTCCTTTTCCTCGGTGGAGAGCTTCAATAGCTCGTCCTTGAAGGGTGAGAACGGATTCTGCGTGGTGCTCAGAAAGCAGATCGCATCGAACTGGCGAATCTTGTCTTTTTCGAAATTCGACAACTCATCACTGATCACCGCTTCATAGGCTCCGGTCTTTTTGCCCATTTCATCCAGCGCGAGCTTGCCGGTCACAATGGATTGGTGACGGAATCCGTTGGTTCTGGAAAACACCAGCAGCTTGCGAGGCTTCGCCGGTTTCGCATACGCCTCCGTCGGAATCGCTGATGCGATTTTTTCAACCGCACCTGCCGGCGGTTGTTCGTTTGCGGGATGGTAAGCCACAACCAGTGAGGCGATCAGGGCAACGGCGCATGCCGGAAATAGTGCTTTCATAGGAACCTTGTTTCGTCCGAGTCTTATCAGACAAAGTCCCTGTGCCCATGAAAAAGTTTGAGGCTCCGGGGATGGTTGGACACCACGAAAAAAATCTGCCCCATTCCGATCCATGTTTTTCAAGCCGACAATCCCGATGCAAATGCACTGGCTGTCGGTCCCGGCATGTCTAAAGTGATGCATGCCTCTGGAAATTGCCACGCGCAGATGACCGGAAACATCCTACCATGAACCAAGAATCCCGAATGGTTTCAGCTTGCCGGATTCAGGCGGCCTCGCCTAAGGCTATCCATACTCCCAATTCCTTCTGATGACCTCCCACACCACTCCCCTGACTGCCGAACAGGCGAGCAAACTCCGAGACATTCTTGAAGAGCAGGGCTTCGAGTTCATCAACAAGGAGCACACCTTGTATGCAGCCAAAAAGGCCAAACTAAATGTAAGCGTTTACAGCAAAGGCCCGAAGGTTCTGATCCAAGGGAAGGAGACCGAGGATTTCATCCGCTTCACCTTGGAGCCGTTGGTGCTCGGTGAAGCGAAATTGGGATACGAGGAAATTCATGACCCCGAACATTTCGCACCGCACTTTGGGATCGATGAAAGCGGCAAAGGCGATTTTTTCGGCCCTCTGGTGATCGCGGGAGTGTATACGGATGCGGAAATCACCCGCCACCTGATCCAAGCGGGGATCATGGATTCCAAGCGCATCACCAGTGGCGCCAAAATCCGCCAACTGGCCGCCGTGATCAAAGCGACTCCCGGGATCGAATTCGATGTCATCGCGCTGCGTCCGGAGAAATACAACGAACTCTATGCCTCATTCAAAAACCTCAACCGCATGCTCGCTTGGGGGCATGCCACAGTGATCGAGGAGCTTGTTCGAAAAAGACCGGACTGCCCGCGCGCGCTCTCCGATCAGTTCGCCAAGGCCGAGGTCTTGCAACGCGCGCTGAAACAGAAAAACATTGCTCTCACGCTCGATCAACGCACCAAGGGCGAATCGGATACAGCCGTGGCCGCGGCATCGATCCTGGCCCGCGAGCGTTTCATTGATTGGATGGACGCCGCTTCCCAAAAAACAGGTTTCACCATCCCGCTCGGAGCGTCATCCGCAGTGGTCGATGCCGGAAAGAAATTGGTCGGATCGCATGGTGAGGGCATTCTCGGCAAATTCGCGAAGCTGCATTTCAAGACCGCACGACAGGTGATGGGCGAGTTACCTTGATGAGAGGAGCACGGGAATTTCCAGACCTCCTGCGACACGGAGGAGCTCTTCGTTTCTCGCGGAAATCATGATGAAATCAATCGGCAGGGACTTGGATCGGTCGATCGTCCCGAGGTCTACACAAGATTTACCCCTGACAAATTCCCATTCGATGTCTCCGTGTGTGAAGCCTTCGGGAATCTCCGGTTCGCCCTCGTTTTCACCGATCCAGTAAATCGCCCGATGCGGCTTTCTTCCCCTGAGCGCTTCATCTTTGAACCAGGTTTTCGGCGTGATGTTTTTCCGGAAATAAATCTTCCAGCGTTCCTGCAGCCAAAAAACATCCGGCAAGGAAACCTGCATCGCCTCCTCCAGCGCCTTCATGCAATTCGCCGAATGGTAGGGTTTCTCGACCCTGTGATAACGAGCGCTCCATTTTCCCGGGGCCATCGTTTTCAAGGAGAGTGCCAACACCTCGCTCCCGCATCTTCTTGCAAGCAGACTCGGCAGCGGACTGACCGTGGTGAGTCGGCCGAAAAACGGGATCACATCTCCCTGCCGGCCAACACGCTGATCCGCCAGAATCCCGATCACCCCGTTTTCCCTTAAAAACCCACCGATCTGATGCAGGCTGTCCCGTTTGGAAAACAGACGGGTCCCATCTGCCTCCCGCATTCTGAGCACCCGCTTGTTCAGGATCGGATTGTTCAACGGGCGGTAAAGCGCACCGCTTTTGACTCCCTTGGGGAAAAAATGATTCAGCCGAGTGAGCAGCTCCCAGTTGCCCATGTGAGCAAGCAGCAGCACCACTCCCCGTCCCTGCGCCACCGCATCCGCCATCACCTGCGGATTTTCCACGACCAGCATTTCCTCCAGCCTGCCCCCTCGTGATGAGGAAGATATCGACGAGCTCAACAAGTTTGCGACGCTGCGGACAAAGGAGTCCCTCGCCATCGTCTCAGCTTGGGCCGGAGCGACCGGAGCACAGGCGATTCTGAGGTTTCTGATGATGATTCGTTTTCGTGACTTGATCATCGGCCAGAGAATGCCTCCCAGCAGCTCGCCGATGCGAAACACATGCCCGGCGGGCAAAAGCCGCGTCAAGAACGCAACGAGCGAATGGCCCATCGCCTCAATCCTCCAGCTCACCCGCTTTCCTGAGCCTGCTACCATGAATCCGGCTCCTCCCTCCTGCAGAGTGTGATCGCCAATCCGACCGATCCCACGAAGATGAAATAACATGCCAGAAGCTCCAGATAGTTTTTGCAGATATTGGCAATCTCCGGTGAGAACGCATCACCAAGGGATGCCTGCCAAAAGGGTGCGGCAGCGATGACACGGTTGAACACATAGATGATCAGAAGGGCCGCCCCGATGAACCCCGCCCCGGCATGATGCCCGAGGGCGGTGAAAAATTTTAACATGACCTGCTTGTGGCGGAGGATGGTGATCAGGGCAAGCAACACGGCAGACCCGATCACCCAGCCCTCGGGAAACGGCCATTTCAAAATCCCTGAAATGAAATCCTCCAGCTCGCCCACCAGAGCGGCACCCAATCCCAAGCCAAGAACCTGGCAAACCGCCCGTCGTTTTCCCGCATGAGCCATCGCTCCGAACATCAGAGCCGCCGATGCTGCAAGAAACCCCGCCTGCAGAAGCTCCACCGTGCCGCGCTCCAACGGCGCACCGGGCTTGTTCGGCAACCATGCAGGCAGCAAAATCGCGACAGAACCGGCACAGACCAGCAGCAGTCGCAACACGTTTTTCTTCCACGATCCCTGATTGTCTTGGCTTCCCGGTTTCATCGTCACCCGTTGCCTAAATCGATTCATCCTGCGATGCAAGGAGGATGAAGCAAGCACCTCCATGCTTTCCGAGACTTGCCGGATACCGAATTCCCGTTATCCTGCAGCCAAGGTGAAAACACTCTTTGAAAAAATCTATGATGGAGAGATCCCGGCGGAAATCCTGCATCGCGATGAAATTTGCTGTGCTTTCAGGGATATTTCCCCGCAGGCCCCCACCCACATACTGATTGTCCCCCGCAAGGCCATCCCGCGTCTGGGCAATGCGTCGGCCGAAGACCAATCGATTCTCGGTCACCTTCTGCTAACGGCGGCCAACCTTGCTGATGATCTCGGCCTGAGCGCGACAGGATTCCGCACGGTCATCAATCACGGTCCGCATGGTGGTGAAACCGTGCCCCACCTTCACGTCCATCTGCTCGGTGGCAGGCAACTCAACTGGCCACCCGGCTAAGCCCATGATCACCGCCCGTTTTTTCCACCTCTTCACCGGCATCTGCGCCACCGCCGTTTCCTGTCATCCGCAACCCGCCAAACCCAAGGTCGAGCGTGTGGTCATGGTACACGGCATCTTTGAAAACGGAGAAGCATTCCATTCCCTCAAAAAACGCCTGGAATACCACGGCATCGAATGCTACGTGCCGAAACTCAAACCCGCGGATGCACGTGACGGGCTGGAACCGCTCGCGCACGGCCTGCAGCGGGACATCGATCAGCGCTTCGGACCTGACAAACCCATCGGCATCGTCGCTTTCAGCATGGGCGGCCTGGTGTCGCGATACTACTTGCAGGAACTCGGAGGGGCCAAGCGTTGCGAAGCGTTCATGACGATTTCAACCCCACATCACGGCACCCAGGTCGCCTACGTCTACCCCTCGAAAGGCGCGAGGCAAATGCGCCCCGGAAGCGAGTTTCTCGACCAACTCCGCGCCACGGAGAAAAACCTGGCGGAGATCCCCATCGTTTCCTACCGCACTCCTTTGGATCTGATCATCCTTCCCACCCGATCATCCGTCTGGGAGCGGGCCGAAAACCGCTCGCACGTGGTCGCCCTCCACCCGATGATGCTCCATACCAAATCGGTTCTTGATGACATCGAAAAGCGCCTCACCCATCATCCGACATCATGAAGCAACACCTTGCCGCAAATCTCGCCGCGCTTGCCTTCGGCGCGTGTGCTCCGGGCAACCCTCCGCTCGCCACCACCATCTCCCATCCGGTCGCCACGCTGAGCGCCGAACAGAAATCCTCAATCGGAAAAAAAATCTGGCAAAATGAATCCGCAGGAACCGTCAACGGCCTGACGGCATGGAATGCCGGTGAAGAATTTCCCTCTCTGGGAATCGGGCATTTCATCTGGTATCCCGCAGGATTCAACGGACGATTCCGGGAAAGCTGGCCGGAAATGATCGCCTTCGCAACACAGCAGGGCACCAACCCTCCGGCCATCGCCAGGATGCGGCACTCCCCATGGAGCAGCCGAACGGAATTCCAGAAGCATTTCAACTCGGCGGAAATGGTCGCGCTTCGCCGATGGTTGGCCACTCATGTCGCGGTCCAGACGGATTACATCATCGCCCGGTCCCGAGACTCGCTGCCGATCATACTCGCAGCCGCCCCTGCCTCCGAACGCAGCCGAATCCGGGCGAACTACCACAAAGTCGCCTCGTCATCCCAGGGCACCTATGCATTGATCGACTATGTCAATTTCAAGGGTGACGGCACCAGCCCGACGGAAACCTACAACGGTCAGGGCTGGGGGCTGCTGCAGGTGTTGGGAAATATGAAAGACGTACCGGCCGGACCTGCGGCCGCAAACGAATTCGCAGCGGCGGCCAAACGTATCTTGTCGCGCCGCATCGCTCACTCGCCCCCCGAGCGCGGAGAAGCCCGTTGGCGCGTCGGTTGGCATCACCGCTGCGATACCTATGCCAGACCGCTATGATCCACGAAACGGATGGGCCAACATCTCGGTTGCTCATCCACCACCATTCCACGTTCCCTGTTCCCGATGATTCCAGCCCGCAAAATCATGTATGAGGTTTCGACCACATTGCGGCAATACCTCTACCGTTTCGACCGGCTCCGCAAAATTCCAAACCTCTATCCGGATCTGCGGCGCTTCACGGGCGCGATGCCCTACGAAGATGTGCACGGCCTTGAGACGCTCTGGCTCACCGTGATGTATCCGCCCGACATCATCGAGGAACTGCGCCGCGGGTTGATCCGCATCTACAGCGAGTTGAAAATCGGTCGCGATGCCGCCGAACAGGAACACGAACACCTGATGGTCGACCGGATCGACTTCGGGGATTTTGGAAATTCGAAACCCTTCCGGATTCGCGTAACCAATCTCTTCAATGACAACTCGGACTACTTCTACGTCAAGCAAGCCGATGCCTCGAGGATCTATGGTCTGGAACTGGAACACATCCTCTCGCCGAACCGGATCAACTACATCCTTAGCGGAAACACCCTGATTGAGGAACACATCGCCGGTGTCCCGGGAGACCGGTTCATGCGGGATTATCTGGGTGATCCGTCGCTCAACAAGGTACGGATCGCCAAGGAATTCACCAAGTTCACCGAGCGCTCCTTCATCCGGCTGCTCGGCGACATGCGAAGTGTAAACTATGTGGTCGATATCACGCCGGACTTCGAGGAGGTGCAATATCGCGTGCGTCCCATTGACTTCGATCAACAATCCTATGAAGGCAACGGCAACATTTACCTGGCGTTCCGCTTCAATTCCAACCGGCCCGTCACGCGCCTGGCCTTCGAGGTCCTGAACCGAAGATCGATCGACCAATACGTCAACGAGGAACACGCCCAAATGGCACGTCGGGCCAAAGTAGAGTCAACCCGCCTGCGTGCCCTGTTGGGAATCATGCGCCGCGAACAAATCGCTCCGCAAGAACATGTCCGTCGCCTTGCGATGGATCTCAACCGCATGCACGGCACGAAGGATTTTACGGATTGCGCTTCGATGGGTGAACTGACAGCCGAACACATTTCCCTGATGTTGGGGGTTTAGGGATTCCGGCCCGGCACCTTCTGACCATTTGCGAAATCCGGATTCACGCGTTATGTCTCCGTCATGAGAAAACGCGTGGCCATTTACGGTGTGACAGGTTTTGTGGGAAAAGGCCTCGCGGGCATGCTCGCCGCCGACGGCTGGGAGGTGATCGCGGTCAGCCGCAAAGGCACCGGACAAATCAACGGGGTGAACGGCTGGAGCTCACCGGAAGCGGTCGATCTCTCAAGCTGCGATGCTGTGATCAATCTGGCGGGCGAGCCCGTGGATCAGCGCTGGACCCGCAGGATCAGACGGGCTTTGCACTCCAGCCGCGTGGATGTGACGGACCAGATCGTGCAAAAGATTTCATCCCTCGCCCCCGAGAGCAGGCCGCGAGTGTTGCTCAACGCCTCCGCTGTCGGCTATTACGGCGGCCGTGGCGATGAGATGTTGGATGAAAATTCCGCAAGGGGAAGCGGCTACCTGGCAGACCTCTGCGATCTCTGGGAGAAATCCGCCATGCAAGCCGGACCACTTGGAGTTCGCGTGGTTCGCTTCCGCATCGGGGTGGTGCTCGGCAAGGATGGTCGGGCGTTTCAAAAACTCCTTTTCGCGTTCAAGGCCGGTTTGGGCGGGCGTTTGGGGACCGGCAAGCAATGGGTGCCATGGATTCATATTGACGATTTGCGCCGCGCCATCGTGTTTGCCGTGAATGATCCGGAATTCGAAGGCGCGGCAAACGCCACCGCACCGCATCCGGAAACCAACGCATCCCTAACCGGAAAACTGGCAAAAGCCGTCCGTCGTTGGGTGTTCCTTCCGGTTCCGGGTTTTGTCCTGAAGCTCCTGCTCGGCGGCTTCGGCGGCGCTCTGTTAGAAGGCCAGCGGGCAATGCCCAAAACATTGCTGGATGCCGGGTTTCAATTTCAATTTCCGCACCTCGAGGATGCTCTAAGGGATTTGCTGGCGGTGAGACCGGCCTCCGCCCCAAGCGAGCGATGAGGGAGAGGCCTGCAGCTTCTCGTGACCGGTTCCGGCCTCCGGTTTGATGAACCCGGCGCCAAAAGCCATGCTTCGCGTCCCATGCCACCCATCCGTCTTCCTGATCCGATCTGTTGGGAATCGATGGCATCTGCCTCTGATGTATCCTTCTCAGGCCACATCACAGGATCTTGCCGAATTTCCCGAATGGGCTGATTTTTGTCTTTGCAAGCCTGCCGGGCTGGGCTAAGCGTTTCGCCCGCCTTCAATGGTGGTCGTAGCTCAGTTGGTAGAGCCCCGGATTGTGATTC
Organism: Verrucomicrobiota bacterium; assembly: GCA_041170385.1. GTDB lineage: Bacteria > Verrucomicrobiota > Verrucomicrobiia > Verrucomicrobiales > Akkermansiaceae > Luteolibacter. The sequence continues at coordinate 15,794 of JBEAZA010000044.1, forward strand.
CGGTTGTCGCGGGTTCGAGTCCCGTCGATCACCCCATTTTTTTCTTCGCCATTGGAGCGTATCCGAGCCCGAAGAGAGGAGTGACTAACCATCATGTTCTGAATGCAATCTCTGGAAAGTCGTATCCAATACAAATTCCGCAACTCGCTATTGCTGGCGGAGGCGTTGACCCACCCGAGCTTGGCTTACGAATCGCAGAGGCCTCATTTTGACAACCAGCGCCTCGAATTTCTCGGTGATGCCGTTCTCCAGCTCGCCATCACCGAGGCACTGTTTAAAATTTTTCCCGATGCCTCGGAAGGCCAGCTGACCAAGCTCCGCTCCCGCGTGGTTTCAAGAAAAGCCCTCGCCCGTTTCGCCACCGTGATCCATCTTGGCGAATATTTGCTGCTCGGCAAAGGCGAGGAATCCACCGGCGGAAGAAAACGCCATTCCACCCTTGCGGATGCCTTCGAGTCGCTCATCGGGGCCGTATACATGGACACAGGTCTCGATAGTGCAAAAGATCTGATTCTCCGCCTCTTTGAAGAGGAAATCAAGGAGATGGTGGATAGCCCTGACGAAATCAATCCCAAGGGGGAATTGCAGGAATGCCTGCAGTCCATTCATCCGATTGCTCCTGTTTACCGCATCGTCAATGAAAGCGGTCCGGATCACCGCCGCGTTTTTCAAGCGGAAGTTACTTGGCAGGGCAAACTTCTCGCAACGGGCAAGGGAAAAAGCAAAAAAGAGGCCGAGGCACGCGCAGCTTCCGAGGCCCTCAGGCTGCGGGTTTGGGAAAACGCAGTTTAGAGTTGCGGGTTCATCCTTCGTGGGGTTTCTTTTCAACCGCTGTCAGGAGCCATGGAGGTTTGGCAAGCGAACCCCGCCAGGCCTTAACCGGAGCAACGGTAGTTTGTCCACACTTGCCGCGGCTTCCTGGCGGCTCTTTTTATCGGCTGTTCCTCTTGGCAACCTGCATCGCGGACCCCGTCTCTGGACTTCGCGTTTCCGCCATCAGGCAATTCTCATGCCACCGCCATCGGATACGGTGAGTTGCATGCGATACGCTGCGCGGATTCCATTTGAACGGATGGATCGCAGATGGTGTTTTCGAAGCGTCCCGGCTTTGACACGGCTCACCAAACCGCTACCCTCGCTTCATGAACCGGAGATCTTTTGCGGCCAGATCAGCCCTTGCTGGAATCGGAATGCTCGCTGGCAACCGTGCCTTCGCCGCCGAAACGAAAGAGGACCGACCCATCATTGTCTTCACGAAATTTCTCGAAAAGCTGCCATTTGATCAGCTGGCGGAAGTGCTCTCGATCCCGGGCATCGCAGGTCTTGAGGCGCCTCTTCGCCATGACGGTCACATCAAACCCAGCGAGATGGTCGAGAAGCTTCCGGGTTTTACCGCCGCTCTGGCAAAAAGACATCTCCATGTGCTGATCATGGCCTCCAGCATCAACCATGTGGACAAGGATGGCATGGCAGAGACCCAACTCCGCGCAGCTGCAGCAGCGGGAATCGGCAAATACCGGCTCCAACATCTCAGATATGATCTCTCCAAGCCTCTGAAACCCCAGATTGCGAATTTCAAAGCCCAGCTCAAGGATCTTGCCGAGCTCAACAAAACCATCGGCATCCAAGGACTCTATCAGAATCACAGGGGGCGCGATTATGTCGGCGGGCCGATCTGGGACATGGTTGCCATGTTGGAGGAGACCGATCCTGCACATCTCGGAATGGCGTTTGATTTCGCACACGCCACCGTCGAGGGAGCCAATGCGTGGGAAATGAATTTCCACCTTGCCAGGCCCCATATCGGAGCTGTGTTTTTCAAAGACTACGAGCTGAAGGACAAAACGTGGAAGGCATGCGCGCTCGGACAGGGGGTGGTTAGCCCGGAATCCGCCAAACTGGTTTCCCGCCATCTCGCCAAGAACATCCCCGCCTCGATTCACATCGAATATATCGGAGGGGAGAACAGGGTGCCGGAAACCGTAGCCGCCATGAAAAACGACCTTGATACCCTGAAAAGCTGGTTGGCATGAAGCCGGCCTCGTTCCATTTCGACGAGCAGCCTGTCCTCCGCGAAACATTCGGTTTCCATCAGTTGCGGCACGGACAGCGCGACGTCGTCGAACGGCTCATGCTCGGGCGCCCCGCCCTGGCGATTTTTCCCACCGGTGGCGGAAAATCCCTCTGCTACCAGTTGCCTGCTGTCTTGTCGGAGGGAACAGCTCTGGTGGTTTCGCCTTTGCTCGCGCTGATGAAGGATCAGGTCGACGGACTTGTCGCAAAAGGCGTGGCCGCAGCCCGACTGGATTCGACACTCGATGCCGATGATTACGCTGAGATCCTATCGCGCCTTAAACAAGGCCGGTTGAAATTGTTGTATGTTTCTCCGGAAAAACTCGCGAATGCCGAATTTCAAAAATCACTCAAAGATGCGAATATTTCCCTGATCGCGGTCGACGAAGCCCATTGCATTTCAGAGTGGGGACATAACTTCCGACCGGATTACCTCAAGCTCGCCAGCATTTTCCGCAAACTCCGCATCAGCCGGATCCTCGCGCTCACCGCCACGGCGACACCGAAAGTCGAAGCGGATATCCGCCGCCAATTTCGCATCGCGAAACAGGATGTGGTGAAGCTCAGCTTTCATCGCTCCAATCTCGATCTACGCATTACGCCCTGTTCGCCGGGAAATCGGAAATCCATCTTGTTGGAGAAAGTCACCCGATGCCTCAAACCCTCGATCATCTACGTCACACGCCAGGAAACAGCTGAGGAAATCGCAACGTTTTTGAAAAAAAACCGGCTCAACGCCCGCGCCTATCACGCCGGCCTTGGGTCTGAGCTGCGCCGGGAAATCCAAGAAGGGTTCATGGGCGGCGAAATCGAGATCGTGGTGGCGACGATCGCTTTCGGAATGGGGGTGGACAAATCCGACATCCGTTCGGTGTTTCATTACAATCTGCCGAAGAGTCTGGAAGGGTATACACAGGAAATCGGACGCGCAGGGCGCGACGGACAACCCGCCATCTGCGAGCTGCTCGCCTGCGCCGACGATCAGACGGTTCTCGAAAACTTCATTTTCTCGGACATCCCCAGCGAACGGGCCGTCCGCAACCTGTTAGAACGTGTGCTTCGCCTGGGTGAAAGCTTCGATGTATCCATCTACGAACTCGCCACTGCCTGTGATATCCGCCAAACCGTGATCGAAACCATGTTCACCTATCTGGAAATGGACGGGATATGGGAAGTTGCGGGAAAAAGCTTCGACACCTACCGTGTCAAATTGCTCCGTCCGTTGAAATCGCTGCTGGCAGGACGCAATCCCGGCGAACGCAAACAGCTCGAGCATCTCTTCACGCCTCTGGATGCCGGATGGAAATGGCTTTCGGTGCACATTCCTCATGTGGCATCCGAACTCGGGATTTCTCCCGACGCCTTGCGGGATCTCATTGCCGAATTGGAAACCTGTGGCGATATCGCTCTGAAAAAATCCGGCTGGAGGCAGGCGTTTCGGCTCAAAAAACCGGATCCCGAACCAAAATCCATTTCCTCCGAAATGGCGGAAAAACTGCGGCTGCGCGAGGAGCGCGAACTGGGTCGATTGAATCAGGTGCTGGCGCTCGCACAGGGCAAACGCTGCCTTACCCAAGCCCTGCTCGCTCATTTCGGCGAAAAATTGCAAGCCCCATGCGGTCACTGCGATCGCTGCCGCGGCATGTCACCGGTGAAACTCCATCGTACCAAGCCTCGTAACATCACCACAGCAGAACACGGTCGGATTCTGACACTCGTGAATGAAAAGCACGCCGCTTTGGGTACGCCACGCCAGCTCGCGCGCTTCCTCTGCGGGATGTCCAGCCCTGCAAGCACACGCGCGCGCCTTTACCTCAATGATGCGTATGGTCTTCTCTCCGATCTGCCGTTTGCGGAGGTGGAGATTTTTTCGAAAAGCTTGTTTTCATCCGGTTGATGGAAGTTGAACCCCGGATCCGCCCGGGTTTCGTGAGATCAATGGCTCGGTCTCCCGATCGGCCAGTTTGCGAACATCCCTTTTTTCCCGCACTCTTTTCATCCCTGTCCATCGGTGCGGATCTGTAAGTCGGCTTCTCAAATCCCCGGTTGTTTTGATTGCGGGCAGCGCGTTGCTGCTGCATGTTCCGGCCATGTGGATTTCCAAATTCGATTTTGAAGACATCCGTTACGAAACAAGCGAAGACGGTGCGATTGCCAAAATCACCATCAACCGTCCGGAGGTGCGCAATGCATTCCGCCCGCTGACGGTCAACGAAATGCTCCGCGCCTTCGATATGGCGCACGAGGATCCGATGGTCGGTGTCATCATTCTCACCGGCGAGGGTGATCTTGCTTTCTGCTCCGGCGGCGACCAACGGGTACGCGGCCACGCGGGTTACGTCGGTGGCGATGGTGTTCCGCGACTCAATGTCCTCGATCTGCAGAAAAAAATCCGCTCTTTGCCAAAGCCCGTGGTCGCGATGGTCGCAGGCTACGCGATCGGTGGGGGGCATGTGCTTCATGTCGTCTGCGATCTCACCATTGCGGCCGACAATGCTCGCTTCGGCCAGACCGGCCCGAAAGTCGGAAGTTTCGATGGGGGCCTAGGCTCCAGTTACCTCGCTCGCATCGTCGGTCAGAAAAAAGCTCGGGAGATCTGGTATCTCTGCCGCCAATACGATGCCCGACAGGCTCTTGAGATGGGACTCGTCAACACGGTCGTTCCACTTGCCAATCTCGAAACCGAGACCATCCAATGGTGCCGTGAAATGCTCGCCCATTCTCCCCTCGCGCTACGCTGTTTGAAATCCGCACTGAATGCCGACTGTGATGGCCAGATGGGTCTGTTAGATCTTGCTGGCAACGCCACCCTGCTTTACTACATGTCGGAAGAAGGAAAGGAAGGCAAAGAGGCCTTTCTCGAAAAACGCCAACCGGATTTCTCAAAGTTTCCCAGGGTGCCTTGAGATCGGTTTGATCAGAGGGAAATAACGGAATCCCACTAGCCGCCTCGCATCACAAACAAACTCGCCTAGCTTGTCCCTTTCGTGCCTTTCATCGGTTTCGCCCTCCGCTTCTTCTTCCGCCCGAACTCCGCCTGATATCTGGCCGCGGCGCCTCTCACATCATCCTCACTTCCCACAGCGATTCCCTCGCGAAAGCCCTTCACGCGCTTGCGCATTTCCAGCAACGCCACATACACACCCCCTCCGAATTCGTCAGGCCCACCCCCAACCCCTGCAAGACCAAGGTCTTTTCCTCGCGAGCCTTGCTCCACCAAGCCATTGCCGGTAAACCGCGTGTGCCCTGTTGTTCCAGCCGTCCTGCGCAACCTCCCATTCCTTGCAGATTCCGCGTCGCGGGCGCTTACTGCCACCCACCGCCTCTCCTTATCCACTCCACGCATGCCATGCCGGATCTTTCAGCATGCTGTGCGTGTGCTCTAAAACGACCATTGCAATCCGACTCCCCAGTGAAAGAAGTTGGTCAATGAATCGTCGCCGGGTAAGACGGCATTCCTGCCCAAAGCCCAACTGTAGGTGCCATGCGCGATGACTGAGAATGAATCCGTCGGGGCGAATTCCAGTCCCAGACGCAAGGCGATATGATTGCTGCCGTCGTGGCCATCAGCCACGTAACCCTGATTGATCCCGAATGGAGCCGAGAGATTGAGTTCGATCTCATCGGTGATCACAAACGCACGTGCGACGGATATCTCTGCAAACCATCCCTCCGCGTCCATTGAGGCATACACGTCGGCGGATAGCTCCACGTCCAAAGGGAGTCCTGACCAAGCTACGCCGCTTCCGATTTCGTTATCATGGAGGTCATCAAATGGGAATCTCAGATGGGTATAGCTACCATAGAATTCGACATCCCCGAGGTTCCGAGTAAGCGCGAGACTTAGCTGCATTTCATCATATCGTTGATCGGGCGAGTGCCCGTACCACACTCCTCCTGTCAACTGCTTCCATCCCATCTCATAACTGCCGGCAAAGAGGGAGTCACCGCCCAAAGAATCCCTTCCCTCCGAGAAATAGCGGCTATCCCAGCCGAAATGAGCATGACCTTCCAACGAATCGAGGCCATGCGGCCGCGCAAACGGGAGCTGTGCTTCAGGTTCATGTCCAAGCGCGATCAGCGTGCCGGAAATGAAGAGGACCAGTGACAACGTCTTGGTTTCTGACATGATTTGCTTAGGGTAGAAATGCATCTGCGTTACCATCAAATGATAGCGCGACCAACACAGGCAAGACATTCATCAGTTAAATTGAGGTTTGGTCTGATGGGTCCGGTTCGTGTTTGCTTCAAATCGTGAAGGATCGAAGTCGGTCATCTCCATGTGCAGTTGATGGATATCAGCACCGACGAGTGTTCCTCGCTCGGACCGTCGTGGATCCGGCGCGCCATGCAGATGCAGGCACAAGCTGGGATTGTGAATCAAGATTCCTCCCGACACATTGGAAACGGGGTGCCGGGGCAACAGCATTTCATCATGTGTCGAAATCACTTCTCTAAGGGCGACTGCCGAACGCAATTCCAGAGCACAGGAAAGAGGAGTCCGAAAAATCTTCACGAGCCTCAAATGATGGAAGCAGAAACCCGATCGATCCTTCAAGGCTGCGCCGGCCGATCCGATATGGTGTCGTTCGACCGCTTGCATGATTCGATGGATAGCGAACCGTGAGGATCTGTCCACCGACCTCCCTCTCCCTTGTTCCGATTCAGAATCCGGGACTCTTTGTCGGTTGCGGCCTTCAAGAGAGCGGCGATCGATCAAATGCTCATGGCCTGAAAGCCGCCATCGACGATCATTTCCATTCCGGTGATAAAAGAGGAAGCTTTGGGCGAGGCGAGAAGCAGGGTTGCGCCGATCAGTTCTTCGGCGTTTCCGAAACGGGATGCGGGGGTATGGCGGAGAATATCCAGCACTCGGGATTCGTCCAATACCTTGCGGTTTTGTTCTGCCGGGAAAAATCCGGGGACGAGGGTATTGACGCGGATGTCCTTGTCCGCCCATTCGCGGGCGAGATTGCGGGTGAGGTTGTGAACCGCCGCTTTGGAAGCGGAATAGGTGAACACACGGGAAAGCGGGTTGAGTCCGGATATGGACCCCAGGTTGATGATGGATGCCGGTCTCATTTCATCGACAAAATACTGACCGAACACCTGGCAAGCGCGGAAAATGGCAGTCAGGTTGGTATCGATGATGCGGGCGTATTCTTCCTCGGAAATTTCCAGGAAAGGTGTTGGCGAGTTGGTGCCGGCACCGTTGACAAGGATATCGACCCCGCCGGATTTTTCCACCACCGTGTCGAGCAATTCATGAAGAGACTGGCGTGAAGTTACGTCGACCGGCACGAAATAGCCATGGCCTCCATGCGATTCGATTTCTGCCAAACGCTTGTCGGCCTTTTCCTTGATGCGGCCACCGAGCACCACGGTCGCGCCTGCACGGGCCAGCCCCACGGCCATGGTTCCACAAAGTTCACCGGTTCCTCCGATCACGACGGCAATTTTTCCGGTGAGATCGAACATTTCCTTGAGATAGGTTGTCGTAGACATGGGTTCATGTTTTTACGCCACGGCGAATTTGCCAAGTGGAATCCCATTCCAAAACCATCATCGGATTGCGGACATTGGATAAAAAATAGCCATGAATCGCTGAAATTGGAGGATTCTCCTTGACGCCGCACCCGCCCAAGCCTAAATCCGCCCCCCGTTTCTGAACCAAATACTTTCCCACCATGGCCAACGCACAAGTCATCCTAAAAGAAAAAATCGCAGGCCTCGGCGCAGAAGCCGATGTTGTCAAAGTCCGCGCTGGCTACGCCCGCAACTACCTTGTCCCTCAAGGCAAGGCCTATGAGGCAACCAAGGCCAACCTTCGTCACGTCGAAGCCCTCAAGGCCGAACGGGCACGTCGCGAAGCCGAGGAACTCGTCTCCGCCCAAGAGCTCTCCACCAGGATTTCCAAACTCAAGCCGGCTTTCACCCTCTCGAGCGGCCAGGGCGGCAAGGCATTCGGATCGGTCACCAACATGGACATCCACAAAGAACTGGAAGCCGCGGGCATCACTATCGACCGCCACTCCATCCAATTGGACAAGCCAGTCAAAAAATCCGGCAAAACCACTGTGGAAATCAAGCTTCACCCACAAGTCACCGCTGAGCTGACGATCACTGTCGACGCAGGAGACGTCAAAGACGAGGATTGATTACGGGGTTTTCCACGCACCTCTCTAAAAACCGACTCCACGTAGTCGGTTTTTTTATGGAGTTTCATCTGTTCCAAAATCGCCGCTGAGCTCGATTTCTTTTTCCAGCATCCGCTCGCCATCGAAGACGAATTTTCCGATCAGGGTCCGGCCATCCAGCACCAGTGGCAGCCAATGCCTGTCATCTTCCCACATGCGATCATAGGGAATTTCATCCAGCGGTATCCACAAAGGAGCAGCCTCGGGAGTTTCTGTTGGGATCCCGTCGAATTTCTCAGCGAGAAAGACATGACAGCGCAGTCTCGGATAATCCGACATTTCGAACCAGAGCTCCGCCGCCTTGCGCGCATTTGTCACGGAAATGCACAACTCCTCTTGGGTTTCCCGCACGGCCCCTTGAAGCGGAGTCTCACCCGGGTCGATCTTCCCCCCCGGTCCGTTCACCTTGCCTTGCCCATGACCGCGCTTTTTCTCAATCAGCAGGATCCGGCCCTCGCTTACAACAAACATCAGAGTCGCCTCGATTTCCGCAGTCCAGTTTTCCCATTTCATCCCATCCATCCGCCCCGTTCTTATCGCAACATGAGGGTTTTCCCGAGCGGAATCTCGATGTTCGCTGCAAATTCATTTTTTCTGAGATGCGCTATTGCAAATCAATCTCAATTAGAGCAGACTTCCTGCCGATGACTTCTTGCGATTCCAATTCACGCCACTTCACCTTGAACGAGGTCGGGGTGAATTGTGAGGTGCGCATCAGCCGTCTCAGTGGACCATCGTGTGATCGGCTACGCGATCTCGGATTTTGCGAGCAAATGCAGCTGCGGAAAATCTCCAATGGCCGCAATCTCGTCTGCACCGTTTGTGGCGCGAAAATGGCCATCAGTCGTGAACTCGCCGAACAAGTTCTGGTGACTCCCGTGCGCTAATCCACTCCACTCGCCGCCGTGTCAGAGATTCCCCCAACCATCGCGCTCGTTGGCAATCCCAACTCGGGAAAATCCACCCTGTTCAACGCATTGACGGGAAAGAGCCAGAAAGTCGGCAACTATGCGGGCGTTACCGTTGAAGTCAAAGCGGGAGAAATGTTCACACCCCACGGCCGTAAACTGCGGATTCTGGATTTGCCGGGATGTTATTCCCTGCATGGTGACGCGGGTGCCATGGACGAAACCATCGCCCGCGATGTGTTGTCGGGCACACGGGAAGGCATGCCGAAACCGGACCTCATCGTCTGCGTGACCGACGCCTCAAACCTCGAACGCCACCTTCACCTCGTTCTGCAAGTCATCGAACTCGGCCTGCCCTGTGTGATGGCCCTGAACATGGTGGACGTCGCGGAGAAATCCGGATTACGCCTCGACCCCGCCAAGCTTTCCGAAGAACTCGGCATTCCCGTCGTACCCATGCAGGCGAACGCATTCAAGGGGGTCATCGAACTCAAACAGGCCCTGCGTTTCCCGTTCCCACCTGCCTCAGACGTTCGATGGCTCTCACAGACCGGGGAGATCGAAACCAAGCGCCGCGATTTCATTGCTTCGCTTTGCGAACTCGCCGCGCGCCGGCCCGATTCCCAACAGCGCAATTTCACCGACAAGCTGGATGCGCTTCTGCTCCATCCCTTGCACGGCTGGATTGCTTTTCTTGGGATCATGTTCGTCTTGTTCTGGGCGATCTTTTCCTTCGCCTCCATTCCGATGGATGTGATCGACACCGCGCTCGGCAGCTTCGGAGCGTGGGTGGAATCCAACATGCCGGAAGGTGATCTTCGCTCGTTATTGGTCAACGGGGTCATTGGCGGAGTAGGCGGCGTGCTGGTGTTTCTTCCCCAGATCCTGTTGCTGTTTTTCTTCATCGGACTGTTAGAAAGCTCCGGCTACATGTCACGCGGTGCGTTTCTCATGGATCACGTGATGGCAAAAGCCGGGCTCAGCGGAAAAGCCTTCCTGCCGTTGTTTGGCTCCTATGCCTGTGCGATTCCTGGCATCATGGCGACCCGTACCATCGATTCCGCCAAAGAGCGTCTGGTCACGATTTTCGTCGCGCCGTGGATGAGCTGCTCTGCCCGGCTTCCGGTTTATTTCCTCATCATTCCGCTTTTGCTCCATGAAAAGGAAGGCTCATGGAAACAAGCGCTGGTCTTATTCGGAATTTACACCATCGGCACTCTCTCCGCATTCGTCGTTGCGCGTGTCCTGCGCGGCAAGCTGGGTCCTGACAAAGTGATCACCCATTTCATGTTGGAGCTGCCGCCCTATCGAAGACCCCAGTGGTCATATATTTTCCGACACGTCCTGGACCGTGGATGGTCGTTTGTACGCAAGGCGGGAACCATCATTCTCGGTCTCTCCATTCTGCTCTGGGCCTTGCAAACCTACCCGAAATCCGATTCCGGGGATTCCGCGGAAGTGCTGGCCCACAGCATGCTGGGCCGGATCGGAACTGTCATCGAGCCGGTTGTCGAGCCGCTCGGCTTCGATGGCCGCACCGGCACCGCCATCCTGACCACCTTTGCCGCACGCGAGGTGCTCGTCTCCTCGCTGGCCATCATTTTCAACGTCGAGGAAACCGATGACGAAGTGCAAACCCGCTCGCTGATCCGCGATAAAATGAAACAGGCCGAGTGGCCGGATGGCCGGCCGCTATTCACTCCGCTGAGCTTGGTTTCATTGCTCGTATTTTTCATCTACGCCCTGCAATGTCTACCCACCTCCGCGGTCGTAGCGCGTGAGGCCGGATCCTGGAAATGGGCGCTCGGTCAGTTTGCGTTCATGTCTGCCTTTGCCTATTTTGCCTCCCTCATCATTTTCCAAGCCGGATCACTTCTTGGATTCTAACAAAAAAACGGGATGAATTGGCAAACCTGGAGCGCGCTCGGAATCGTCGGGATCACGCTGATGATTTTCATTGTGCGTCTGTGCCATGCAAAAAAGAAGCCGACGTCATGCGGCAAAGCTTGCGATTGTTTCACGAAGCCGAAATCGTGAAGCGATGGGTTGCATGGGATGACCTGTGCAGGAACGGCTTGAAAACGCAGGCTCGAACAAACCATCGGATCATTGGTCGGATCGCCGATCATTCGGTGCAGAAACCCGGATGACCGCGAGTCATGGACCGACCGGATTCACCATTCCCGTGTGACGGATTTGTCACTGCGCGAGGACTGCCATTTTTTCCGGCATCGGTTTTACATGGCACAGGAAGTGAACGTCATTTCCGGCTGCTCCATGAAAATCGATATCGTGACGGATACCTTTGCCCCTGATGTGAATGGTGTGGCGATGACCCTCGGCAGGCTTGCCGAAGGACTGCGCGCGCGCGATCACAGGGTTCATGTGATTCGCACCGGAGATGGTAGGGATGACGAGACGGTCGCTGCTTCAGTTCCGCTGCCGGGTTATCGCGAAGTGCGCATCGGGCTGCCTGCTTCATTGATGCTGAGGATGCGTTGGTTAAAACGCAGGCCGGATGCGATCTATGTCGCCACAGAGAGCCCGCTTGGGAAATCCGCGGTGAAAGCGGCGAAGATTCTGGGGATTCCGGTGGCCACGGGCTTTCACACCAATTTCCATGAATATGTGAAACGTTACAGCCTGGGTGGCTTGCAGCCGATGGTCATGTCGTATCTGCGACGTTTCCATGATCGGGCCGACTGCACTCTCGCTCCTTCAGCGGAACTGGTGGAGAAACTCCGCGTCGAGGGCTTTGAAAACGTGCGCCTGATGGGTCGCGGAGTGGACACCGAATTCTTCTGTCCGTCGAAACGCTGCGAGCAACTTCGTGCGCAATGGGGAGCAAGTTCTGGCGCGCCGGTGGCGATTGTGGTGGGCCGGGTCGCTGCGGAGAAAAACCTGGAACTTGCGATCCGCTGTTTTTCGGAAATGCGCACCAACGTTCCCGATCTGAGCTGTGTGATGGTGGGAGACGGCCCGCTGCGCGAGAAGCTCTCCGCGAATCATCCGTGGATTCATTTCCCGGGCGTTCGGAGCGGCGAGGATCTGGCGCGCCACTACGCCTCTGCGGACATCCTGCTTTTTCCAAGCGAGACGGAAACGTTTGGTAACGTGGTGCTGGAGGGGATGGCTAGCGGGCTTGCCACAGTGGCTTATGACTATGCCGCGGCGGCAAAATTCATCGATCACGGCATCAACGGCCTGAAGGTCGAAAAGGGGGATGCCGAAGGCTTCATCCGCCAAGCCATTGGCGCGCTGCGGTTTCATCACGGTCACCCGTTGCGGATTTCCGCCAGGGAAGTTGCCCTCAGCCAAAGTTGGAGCGATGTGGTGAAGGAGTTCGAAACCCAACTGCGCGGGATTTCCAATCGTTCAGAATCTGCCACAACCCCCTCCGGGTCCCGCACCAAGAACCGCAGGAAAGCCTCTTACCGCACCGTCTTTCTCTCCGATATCCATTTGGGCACGCCTGACAGCAAGGCGACCGAGGTTGGGGATTTCATGAAAATGTTCACCTGTGAAAAACTTGTTCTTAACGGGGATATCATCGATGGCTGGGCGCTGAAGCGCGGAGCGAAATGGGAATCCCGCCACAGCCGTGTGATCCGCAGGATTCTGAAGATGACCGAGAAAGAACATACCGAGGTCATCTATCTGCGCGGCAATCACGATGAGATCCTCGAACGGTTCCTGCCTCTGGCCTTCGGTAAAATCCGTTTCACCAAAGAATACATTCACACGGCAGCCGACAACAAACGCTACCTTGTCGTTCACGGGGACGGGTTTGACAGCGTTTCCACCAACCACAAGTGGCTGGCCGCCGTTGGTGCGATTGGCTACGACAGCCTGCTCAGGATCAACCGCTACTACAACCGTTGGCGCGCCTGGCGGGGCAAGGAATATTACTCGATCAGCAAGCGCATCAAGGCGAAGGTCAAATCCGCTGTCAGCTTCGTCGACAAATACGAGGCCCTTCTGCAGGAGCTCGCCTCCCGCAAAGAATGCGACGGGATCATCTGCGGTCACATTCATACCCCGGAGGACAAGACCATCGGTGACATCCGCTATCTCAATTCCGGTGACTGGGTTGAAAGCCTCACTGCCATTGTCGAGCACCACGACGGGCGCATGGAACTCATCCACTACAAGGATTTCATTCAGCCGTGAAAGCGGAAAGAACGTCCTGCTTTTTCAACACCATCACGTTTTCCACATGGCGGGTGTGCGGAAAGAGATCGAAGGGTTGCACTTCTTCCAACGTGTATCCGGCTTCGCGCAGGATCTTGTAATCCCTCACTTGGGTGGCGGGATCGCAGGAAACGTAAACCACCCGCTCGGGACCGAACGCCACCAACTGGGCGAGAAACTCCGGAGTGCAGCCTTTTCTCGGCGGATCGATCACCACCGCAGTTTCATCTGGGGGCGTGTCGACCTTTGCGAAAATCTCCTCCGCATCTGCCTGCAGGATGCTGACGTTCCTGAACCCGTTCAACGCCACGTTGTTCGCCGCCCACTGCGCACCGGCCTCATTCACCTCAACACCCATCACTTTCTCGAACCGATCCGCCAGGCACAATCCGAACAGGCCCGCACCGCAATAGGCATCCACCAGATATTTCGCCCCACCAGCCAGGGCTTTTTCACCAACGTAGCCGGTGAATTTCTTCAAGATGTACGGGTTGTTCTGGAAAAACTCTCCGGCTACGAAATCGAATTTCACTTCTCCCACCTCCTCACGAGCGATCGCTTTCGGATCGCGCTCAACCCGTCCTTGCGTGGCGCGAAGCAACAAAGTCGCGCCGCGTTTGAACCGCCTCCCGTTCGCGCGGATGTCCGCATGAACCCCGGGCAGGGCGTCGTTGATTTCACGCATCGCAATCGGGCAATTTCTGACATCCAACAATTCCATCCGACGCCCCACTCTCAGGAAACCGATTTCCTTCACCACGCCATCAACGGGTTTTTCAAAATGCGGGGTGATCTTGGAACGATAGTTCCAGATCTGCTCCGATGATTCGCAAAAATTCACCTCCTTCTCCTCTCCGGCCATGTGCTTGAGCAACTCGCGGATCTGGCGGGTCTTCCATTCCAGCTGCTTGCGATAGGACAAGTGCTGGTATTGGCAACCGCCACATTCTCCGAACAAGGTGCAGCCCGGCTCAACCCGATCCGGAGAGCTTTCCAAAATCTCCACCAGATCCCCCTGCGAATGGTTTTTATCATTCCGGAAAATCCGCGCCTTCACCAGCTCGCCGGGCAAGGCGTACGGCACAAAAACGACCCACCCGTCGATCCGGCCCACTCCCGCTCCCAAGTTCGTCAGCGAATCGATGCGCAATTCCACCTCCTGATGGTACGTGAACGGCACAGGGACAAATTTTTTCGGCGGACGTTGGTGCATGCGATGCTCACAGCTAAGCGATTTTGGATGAGAAAGGAACCGCGATTTTCCAAGGGGATTTCGTATTGAAAAAACACCCCTCCTTTGGCTTGTGAAACGCTTTCCTGCACCTAGATTCAGGGCATGCGATCCTTCATCCCGCGCCCCTTCCGCCTGCTTCGGGTGTGGTTGATGCTTTTCCTATCGGTCTCGATCGCCGCCCACGCGCGCGATGCCGTGGAAACCGCCCGGATCAACCATCTTCTCAAGTCGGTGGAACAACTCGAAGGTGCCGTGTTCATCCGCAACGGAACCGAATACGACCCGAAAAACGCAGTTTCCCACCTGCGCATGAAGCTCGACAAGGCAGGGAACAAAATCAAAACCGCTGAACATTTCATCGATCTCCTCGCATCCAAATCCTCGGTTTCCGGAAAACCTTACATCATCCGCAAATCCGACAATACCCGCGTGAACACCAACGCCTTTTTTCACGCGAGGCTGAAAGAATACGACAACGCAAACCATGATTGAATCCACCTATCCGTTCCTCCGCAGAATTCTTTTTTCCCTCGATGCCGAGCGAGCCCATCACCTGAGCATGGCAGGCCTGAGGCTTGCGGAGAAATCCGGCATTCTCGACTGGCTTGCGGAGCCGTTGCCTCATGCGAAACCCATCGAACTGATGGGCCTCAAATTTCCCAACCGCATCGGTCTGGCCGCAGGACTGGACAAGGAGGGCAATACCATCGACGCCCTGGGTCGCCTCGGGTTCGGCTTCATCGAGATCGGCACGATCACCCCGCGCCCCCAGGACGGCAATCCGAAGCCGCGTCTGTTCCGCCTGATTCCCCATGAAGCGATCATCAACCGCATGGGCTTTAACAATCCGGGAATCGACCAAGGGGTTGAAAATGTCCGCGCGCACAAAACCTTTGCCGGCCCGATCGGTTTCAACATCGGGAAAAACAAGGACACGCCAAACGAGAATGCGGCGGACGACTACCTCGCATGTCTGAAAAAAGCCTACCCGGTGGCCGATTACATGGTGGTGAATCTCTCCTCGCCCAACACCCCGGGGCTGCGCGATCTCCAAGCGGCGGACTCCTCGGCAACGTTGTTGGAAAAACTGAAGCTCGAGCAACAGAAACTGGCGGTCATGCACGGCAAGCATGTTCCCATCCTTTTCAAGGTGGCACCGGATCTCACCGACAAGGAGATTGCCGATCTCGCCAACGTCTTCCTGGCCGGCGGTCTTGACGGGCTGATTGCAACCAACACCACGCTGGATCGGAAAAATGTTTCCGATCATCCATCGGCGATTCAGGCAGGCGGGCTTTCTGGGAAACCGGTTTTCGAGAAGTCCAACCACACGCTTGCGGCATTCGCCAGCGCCTTTTCCGGCAAGATTCCCATCATCGGTGTCGGCGGCATCTCATCGAAAGAGGATGCCGAAGCGAAATTCAAGCTCGGCGCCGACCTCGTCCAGATCTACACCTCGTTCATCTACCGGGGACCCGCGCTGGTGAGAGAATTGATTTCATGAGAAGCATGAAAGTGCGAAGATCCGAAAACCGATGAACCGATGAACCGCTGGAGCGGTGGGATCACTGGCCCCACCCTCTGGGAATCCAGACCCTTTGACCTTCCATGAAACCCTTTCGCCTCCTCATCGTTCTCACGCTCGCCTTCGGGATCGTGGGTTATACGGTATGGCGCAGCTCAAAAACCAAAGTCGCGGCGGTGAAATTGGTGGGGTATCAGGAAGCCGGTGTGCCTCTCTCCATGCCCGTTTCGGGCAAGCCGGACATGCGCTTTCACATGCTTTCGGCATGGCAGGCGAATCAGGTTCCTCATGTCACAAGCATGGATATTCCGATGGGTTCCGAGAACGGGGCTCTGGTCTATAACGCCCAAGCTTTCTGGGAGATGAATGAAGCACGCGGCGGACATCACACCGGAGACGATCTCAACGGCATCGGTGGCATGGATACCGATCTGGGAGATCCCGTTTACTCTGCAGCCGACGGCCTGGTGATCTATGCTGGTGAACCCTTGCCGGGTTGGGGGAAAACCATCCTTCTCGCGCACCGCGGGCCCGATGGGCGACCGCTTCAATCGATGTATGCCCACCTTGACCAAATCAAGGTGGCGCGCGGTTCTCTTGTCGGGCGAGGCAATCTCATCGGCACCGTCGGCACGGCCAACGGCTACTATCCCGCCCACCTTCACTTTGAAATCCGCAGCAGCGACACCTTTCATATCGGCGGCGGATATTTGAATCAACCCCTCCATTACCTCGATCCGACAACGGTCATCCGCTCGATGCATCACACCGCAGCCGAAGGCGTGTTTCCATCCCTCATCCGGCTGGCGACACTCAGCATCCTGAATCCACTGGAAAATCTGGAAATCGAAAACGCGGAGAGAATCACCGAACTGGAAAACCGGTAGATCTCATCAAATCAAAAAGGGCGGGGCCTTACGGCACCCACCCTTGGTAAAATTCACACCGCGGACAATCAGCCTTTTTTGCTGGTGATGAAATTGACGACGTCGGAGACCGCTTGAAGTTTTTCCGCTTCGTCATCCGGCACCTCGACATCGAATTCCTCTTCGAGAGCCATGACGAGCTCGACGGTGTCGAGAGAGTCGGCGCCGAGGTCCTCAATGAACTTGGCTTCTAAAGTGACTTGATCGGCACTGACGCCGAGTTGGTCCACGATGATTTCCTTAACGCGTTCTTCGATCGATTTGTCTGACATGTCTTAAGTTGTTGTGAGTTGGTGTGCTAGACCGTTAGCGTGTGACCGCCTTGGTTGGCAATCATGAAAACGGGAAATCAGCGGGTGTGGTAGCAAAAAATCCAGAATCAGGAATTTCTTGGCAGGTGTGGCCGGGAGGCACGATTCCCGGACAGGTGATGCATGGTGCGAAATGGCCGGAAATCGATCGGTCTGGTGCCGAGCCCTGCTTCAAGCCCTCATGGAACCAGCTTCCTGTGGCTTCTCCTCTCCATAGTCGATGATCTCGCCGGTAAAATGTTTCCGGATATGGTTCATGAGAGATTCCGCAGGCTGACCTTTTTCCTGGCTGAATCCGCCATAGGTCAGGCCGTCAATCCTTGTCCGCTTCATGCCTTTGGGAGCCTCATATTCGATGAACGCGATGCCTTTGCCCTCCCATTTCCGGAGATCGAGCACACGCATGGCGCTGAACGGGATGGTTTTTCCGTCCGGCGTTTTGAGATTCTCCGCATCGGCGGCCATGCTGCGACGGAAGGTGCGGATCAGAAAGAACAGGGCCAACGCCGCAATTCCCAGGCAGATCACCATCACGCGGATCTGCTCCTCGATTTTTTCCGCATCGTAGGGTTGTTCGACCGGTTTGAGCGAGTGCTCGTGTTTGCCGGAGTATTCCGTCCACAGATGGTTGTGCTGAAGGCTTTTGACCTTGTCGTAATCCCACAATATTTCAGGCCATGGCATCGGCAATTCGGTATCGGCCGGCAAGACGGAGGAGTCCTCGGGGAAATCGACAGTTTGCCGTGCGACATAATCCCTCCAGGCGGCAGGCGTCAATCCAGCTTCCGACTGCATCTTGGAAAAGGCCGATGTCGCCTTCTCGAAGGTCGCATGCAGATAAAACTCATAGTTTTTTTTCCGGTATCCGGTGGTGCCATCCAGATAGAACCACGCCGCAAAAAAGCCGAACATCAGGAAAACCATCAACGCACGCAGCATGAACCAAGGGGTTGGCTTGCATATGATGGTTGCGGTCGAGCTCATGGATCTCCGGCAATCAAAAACTCTGCGCAGGAAAAAAGCAAGGAGTGAGGCGGATGCCGGAATGCCCCACCAGCATCAGCCCAGAGCCGTGCCGTCTGAATTACCCCCATCTTTAGCGGCTTGCAAATCCGCACCGGATCGGGACAGTCTGGCGCATCGTCATGTCCGCATCCCAAACCGCCATCCAACCGACCCGTCAGCAGGATTTTCCTGAGTGGTACCAACAAGTCATCAAAGCCGCGGATCTGGCGGAGAACTCGGAAACCCGGGGTTGCATGGTGATCAAGCCTTGGGGTTATGGAATCTGGGAACTGATCCACCAACAGTTGGACCGCCGCTTCAAAGCCACGGGACATGAGAATGCCTATTTCCCCTTGCTGATCCCTCTCTCCTATTTGGAAAAAGAAGCCGAGCATGCCGAGGGTTTTGCGACCGAATGCGCGGTAGTAACCCACCATCGCCTCGAGGCGGTGAAAGATGACGTCACCGGAAAAACAAAGATGATCCCGACCGGCGAACTCGCCGAGCCTTACGTCATCCGCCCGACATCCGAAACCATCATCGGCGCCGCCTTCGCACGATGGGTGCAATCGTATCGCGACCTCCCGCTGCTGATCAACCAATGGGCAAACGTCATGCGCTGGGAAATGCGCCCGCGGTTGTTTTTGCGCACCGCAGAGTTCCTCTGGCAGGAGGGTCACACCGCACATGAGACCCGCGATGAGGCAATCGTCGAGACCCGCATGATTCATCAGCTCTATCAGGATTTCCTCAGAGACCATCTCGCCATTCCCGTCATCCCCGGTGAGAAAACCGAGAACGAACGCTTCCCGGGTGCGGATATGACCCTGACGATCGAAGCCATGGTGCAGGACAAAAAAGCCATTCAGGCAGGCACCTCGCATTACCTCGGACAGAATTTCTCCATAGCCCAGAACATCAGCTTTGCGGGTCGCGATGGCACACAGGAATTCGCACACACCACCTCATGGGGCGTCTCTACCCGCCTGATCGGAACCCTGATCATGGCGCACTCCGACGATGACGGTCTGGTATTGCCTCCGCGCGTCGCGACGAAACAGGTCGTGATCATTCCCGTCACCCCCAAGGAAGACACCAGGGAAGCCGTGTTGGCCGCCTGCCATGCGCTTGCGGAAACCTTGCGTTCCACCAAAACCTATCATGGCGATCCGCTTCGGGTGCATGTCGATGCCCGCGACATCCAAAGCGGACAGAAGAAATGGGAATGGGTGAAAAAAGGAGCGCCCATCCGCATTGAGATCGGACCAAGAGACATCGAGTCCCGAAAGGTCTGCCTGCAGCGCCGGGATCAGGCACCGACTGAAAAAAGCTTCATGGACAAGGAGGAGTTCATCCGGATGGTCCCCGACCTTTTGCAGCAAGTGCACGACCACTTGTTCGCCAACGCACTCAAATTCCGTAACGAAAACATCTCTGCCTGCAACGACGCCGAGGCGTTTCATGCTCACTGGAGCAAGGAGAACCCGGGCTGGATTCTTACCCCATGGGCCGGATCGTCCGAACAAGAAGACCAGCTTTCCAAGCAACACAAAATCACCATCCGCTGTCTCCCGATCACCGAGGCCGGCCTCTCTGCAGACCTCCTCCAAAAGGTCGCAGCCTATTGTTTTCTCACCGGCAAACCCAGAGAGACCATTGCGATGTGGGGACGCAGCTATTGAGGCGAAATACGGAACCGTATCAAGAACCCTGAGACGATCATGAGACGTCCTGACAACACTCCCCATACCCTCGTTTTTTGGATCATTTGGTTTGCCCTCATCAACGGCCTGTTCATGATCATATTTTTCCTGAACGGAGGATTTCCGCAAGGAGCCAACGAAGGTGATCCGGATGCGATCATTCCCGGAATCTGCGTGATTCTGATCGTGATTGCCATGGCGATCCGTTTTTTCATCATCCCCAAAATTCGAACCGCAGAACAACTGCTTCCCGCCATGCTGATCGGCCTCGCGTTATGCGAAGGCGTCGGAATCATGGGAGTCATCCTGATTCCGAAAACCCTGCCGCAAACCCAACTCGCCCTGATCACGGCTGCGATCTCGAGCAT
The DNA here is from genome assembly GCA_041170385.1 of Verrucomicrobiota bacterium. GTDB lineage: Bacteria > Verrucomicrobiota > Verrucomicrobiia > Verrucomicrobiales > Akkermansiaceae > Luteolibacter. The sequence goes on from JBEAZA010000044.1 coordinate 36,235, forward strand.
GTTGGTCTACGCACCATTCTACGCCGGCAAGCGCGAGAATATCTGATGCAGGATGCATCCGACCGCTCGGCTCCCGTCGTGCGCGCGGGAGAAACCATGCCATCCGAACCCATTCCGTAGCGGTTTCAATTTGCGGCGGCATACGCCTCCACCGAATCACATGTGCAGACCAAGTTGCGGTCACCATGCACATTGTCGATCCGGGAGACAGATGGCCAGAACTTGTGGGAGCGCAGATACGGAAGCGGGAAAGCGGCCTGCTCGCGGGAATAGGCGTGCGTCCATTGGTCGGAGCAGAGCACACCTTGCGTGTGGGGAGCGTTTTTCAGCACGTTATCGGTTGCATCCATCTTGCCATCGATGATTTCCCGTATCTCGGCATGGATGGAAATCATCGCATCGCAGAAGCGGTCGAGCTCGAACTTGGATTCCGATTCGGTGGGCTCGATCATCAGGGTCCCTGTCACCGGCCACGACATGGTCGGAGCGTGGTAACCGTAATCCATCAGGCGCTTGGCGATATCCTCGACGGTGATGCCGGATATTTCGGAAATCGGGCGGCAATCAATGATGCACTCGTGCGCTACCAATCCGGTTTTCCCGGTGTAGAGAATCGGGAAATAATCACCAAGACGCTTGGCGATGTAGTTCGCGTTGAGGATCGCGATTTCCGTCGCGGTCCTGAGACCGCGCGCGCCCATCATCGCGATATACATCCATGAAATGGTGTTGATGGATGCGCTGCCGTAAGCGGCCGAGCAAACCGCGTGGCTGCGGTTTTCCAGAGTGAAATGCCCCGGAAGGAACGGCACGAGCTGTTTCGCGACGCCGATCGGGCCCACGCCCGGACCTCCGCCGCCGTGCGGAATGCAGAAGGTTTTGTGAAGATTCAAGTGGCAGACATCCGCACCGATCAGGCCGGGCGAAGTCAGGCCGACTTGGGCGTTCATGTTCGCGCCATCCATATAAACCTGGCCGCCCGCATCGTGGATGATCGAGGTAATCTCGCGGATGGTTTCCTCGAAAACTCCGTGGGTGGACGGATATGTCACCATCAGGGCGGAAAGGTCCGCACGATGCTCTTCGGTCCGTGCGATGAGATCGGCCATGTCGATGTTGCCCTTCTCGTCGCATTTCACGCCGACCACTTTCATTCCGCACATCACGGCGGAAGCGGGATTGGTGCCGTGCGCGGAAACGGGAATGAGACAGATGTTGCGATGGCCTTCACCGCGCGACTCATGATAGCGGCGGATCGCCAGCAAGCCGGCATACTCGCCCTGCGAGCCGGCATTGGGCTGAAGGGAGACCGCCGCAAAGCCGGTGATCTCCGCCAACCAGTTTTCCAGCTGTCCGAGCATTTCAATGTAACCCCTTGTCTGGCATGCGGGGGCAAACGGATGGATCGATGAGACTTCCGGCCAACTGAGCGGTATCATTTCCGAGGTCGAGTTCAGCTTCATCGTGCAGGAACCGAGCGCAATCATGGATTCGTTGAGTGCAAGGTCCTTGGTTTCCAAGCGCTTGATATAACGCAACATTTCCGTCTCCGAGTGATAGGCGTTGAACGCCGGTGCGGTAAGAAATTTCGTGCGGCGATCGTGTTTCGCTTCCCATGAATTGCCAATGATCTCTGCCTCGTGACGGGAGACGCCGAACAAACGGCAGAGCGCCCAGATATCCTGCGAAACCGCGGTTTCATCCAACGAGATCCCGACATGTGAGGGATCGATCAGCCATAAGTTGAACCCGTGTTCCGGTGCCTCCGCGACAATTTCCTCCGCGTTGGATGCGCTGACGATGATCGTGTCGAAAAACGCGCCGGCCTCGATTTCATAACCTCCGGCGACCAATGACGCCTTGAGCTCCTGAGTTTGGGCGTGGACTCTTGCCGCGATCGCTTTCAGTCCCTCGGGACCATGATAGACTGCATACATCGATGCCATCACCGCCAGCAACACCTGTGCGGTGCAGATATTGGATGTCGCTTTGTCACGACGGATGTGTTGCTCGCGGGTCTGCAAGGAGAGTCGGTAGGCTGGCTTGCCTTGGGCATCGATCGATACCCCGATCAGGCGACCGGGGATTTTGCGTTTTAGCGCGTCTTTACAAGCCATGTAAGCGGCATGCGGTCCGCCGAAACCAAGCGGGATACCGAAGCGTTGAGATGTTCCTACACAGATATCCGCGCCGAATTCACCGGGAGATTTCAACAAAGTCAGAGCGAGCAAATCGGCCGCACAGATGGGATGGGCGCCGGCGGATTTGGATCTCTCGAAAAAATCCGCGAAGTCGTCGATTCGGCCGCGCGTATCGGGATACTGGACGATCACCGCAAACAAACCCGGAACCGATGCGGGATCGAATCTCTGCCAGTCTCCCACCAGCACTTCCAAGCCCAGCGGCTCGCAGCGGGTCTGCACCACATCGATGGTTTGGCGATGACAACGGTCGGAAATGAAAAGGGCTTTGCCATGGGGTTTGCCGGATAGTGCGAGAGAGACGGCTTCTGCGGCAGCAGTGCCTTCATCAAGCAGCGAGGCATTGGCGACATCCAAGCCGGTCAGATCAGTGATCATGGTTTGGAAATTCAACAAGGCCTCCAATCGCCCCTGAGCGATTTCTGCCTGATAGGGAGTGTAGGCCGTATACCATCCGGGATTTTCCAAGATGTTTCTCTGAATGACGCCGGGAGTGAGGGTTCCGTAGTAACCTTGACCCATGAAACTTTTGAGCACCCGATTCTGGCTCATCCAAGCGCGCAACAAGGCCAGAGCTTCCTGCTCGGAGAGCGCCTGTGGCAGATTCATCTCGCCGTCCATGCGAATTCCGCCCGGCACCGCCTCGGAAATCAACTCATCCAGAGTTCCGTGACCCACCTGCTTGAGCATCTCGGATTGCTCAGTCGCGGAAGGTCCGATGTGGCGGGCGAGAAAGGAAGATGTGGCGGCCATGGTTTCGACGCTTCTCATGCAACAGGAACCCTCTGGCTGCAACCCTAGAAAACGCAACCCTTCAAAATAAACCGACATCCCATGCGATCCGGGCAGGGGTAATCAGAATCCCCTCATGCTCAGTCCTCCCCGAAAAGACGGGTAACCGGCTCCTAGGATCAGGGCGAGTTCGACATCGTCCGAGCTCGCGGCAACACCTTCCTCGATGCACAGTTCCGCTTCGCGAAGCATGAGGCCGGAGAGCGTCTGCTGAATGTCCTCTGGCACGGCTTCGGTTCCACATTGAAAGGGGATGACCTGCGCATTCACAGCCGGAGAAGCGGTGTCATAGACATAGAATCCGCTTCCGCCCTTGCGCCCGGTATGGCCTTGCTCAACCAGGCGTTCGACCACTCCCGGGATTTTCATCCGCTTGGGGAAAGCGGTGGCGAGGGTTCTCGCCAGATTCAGCATCACATCAAGGCCGGCCTCGTCGAGCAATCTCAACGGACCCACCGGCATGCCGTAATCAAGCATCGCGTTGTCGATGTCCTCCGGATCGCCTCCCTGCTCGAACATCTCGACGGCCCGGACCAGATACGGCATGAGAATACGGTTTACGAGAAACCCCGGCGAGTCGGCGACGACCACCGGCAGTTTGCCGATCTTGCGAACATATGCGCAGACCGTGGTGAGGGTTTCATCCGAGGTATGTCGGGTGCGCACGACCTCGACCAATTCCATGCGATGGACGGGATGGAAGAAATGCAAGCCGACCAGCCGCTGCGGATGAGAAACGCACGCTGCGAGTTCATGAATCGGCAGCCCCGAGGTATTCGTTGCCAGAATCGTGTCGTTGCGGGTTCTTGCGGCGAGATCCGCAAAGATGGTTTGTTTGACCGACAGCTCCTCGACTGCGGCCTCGATGACCAAGTCACATGGTTTCAGGGAGACGTTTCCAACCATGGGAACAATCCGGTCCAAGCCGCGGGCAGCCTCGGTAGGGGAAAGAAGATGGCCTGCTGTCGAGTCGGCATAAAGCGATGCAATCGACTCCATGCCCTGGGCGAGTGCATCGTTCGTGATATCCTGAAGAATGGTATGGGTATCGCGAGCGGAGATCCAGCAGGCGATTGCAGAACCCATCATGCCGCAGCCGATCACGGCAACGCGGCTGATTTGCGGATCTGGGGCAGCCGGTTGCCGGCGGGTTTCCGCGCGTTCCCGGAGAAGCGAAAAACGGATCAGATTCGCGGTTTCCGGCAGTTCGGAGAGACGCTTGACCGCATCGAGTTCCGCTTGCTGCGATTGGGCGCGGGTATGGCCGATGGATGCGGTCGCCACTTCCAAGGCCGCCGTGAGCCCCGCATGAAGGCCGCGGGCTTTTTTCTGCACTTCCTTCTGGACCTGAACCCGAATCAACCTGGCAACAGCCTGATTGTGAACGATGGGATTGTGCGAGAGGGAGCGCTTGCCCCTGTCCAAACAAACCCGTGCGAATGCATCCAGGTGTTCGCCGGGTACGACCTCGTCGACCAGCCCCAAGCGTTTCGCATCAGCCGCGCGATGGAGTTTTCCCGAGAGGATCACCGAGAGGGAATCCTGCAATCCTAACAGATGGGGCAGACGGGTGGCTCCTCCCCATGCGGGGAGCATGCCGAAACGGGTCTGTGGCAAGCCGATCTGGGTTGAGGGTGAATCGCTGGCGACGCGCCAATCGCAGGCCAGCGCGAGTTCATATCCACCGCCAACGCAGGCTCCATGGATCGCGGCAACCGTGGGATAAGGGAGATCGGACAGGATGTTGAACAGCGCTTGTCCCATGGTGATCAGGCGCGCCAAGGATTCATTGCGCAGGGCGGAGAGTTCTTTCAGGTCGATGCCGGCGATGAAATGATCCGGTGTATCGGAACGGATCAACAGGCCCGTCACATCCGTCCGATCCACCAGTTCCGCCAGGCAACCGGTCAACTCACCGAGCGTGGCCATATCCAGGAGGCTCGCCGTTCCATCCTCACGATCGAAGCTGAGGATGGCCGTGCTGTCGGAAAAATGGAGGGTGACGTTTGGCATGGGTCGGGGAAGTCACATTCTCTCCAAATAGAGCGCCGCGCCCTGGCCGCCACCGATACAGAGAGTGGCAAGGGCGCGTCTCTGACCGGAGACACGGAGCTGATCCAGAGCGGTCAGGACCAGTCTTGCGCCGGACGCTCCAGCGGGATGGCCAAGGGCAATCGCGCCACCTCGGGGATTGATCTGATCGAGCGGGATTTCATGTGGCGTTGTGGCCAGATTCCAGGCCTTGGGATGTTTCAGCGCACAGAGCACCGCAAGCACCTGCGCGGCGAACGCCTCGTTGATCTCGATCACATCCGCATCCTCAGGTCCGAGTCCGCAACGTTGCTTGGCATGTTCGATGGCGTGCACGGAACCAAGACCCATCCGTGCGGGATCGCATCCGGCGTAAGCGTATCCTGCAAGGCGACCCAGCGGCCGGATACCGAGGCGTGCGGCGGCGGCTTCCGTTCCCACCAACATGGCCACCGCACCATCGGCCAATCGGGAACGGTTGCCCGCCGTGATACTGCCGGTCATTCGGTCGAAAACCGGCGGCAGGATGGCGAGTTTCGCCAGCGTGGAATCGGCACGGATTCCGTTGTCCTCGGTGACGGCCTTGCCATCTACGTATACGGGCGAGATTTCCGCTGCCAGCTGCTTGCGATGGGCGATGGCTTTGGCATGCGATTGCGCGGCGAATTCGTCCTGAGCCTCGCGCGTGATCCGGAACTCGCGCGCCAGCATCTCGGCCGTTTCACCCATGGTCGCCCCGGTAAACGGATCGGTCAGGCACAGCTCCGATCCGATGCGCGGCTTGAAATCGGATAGATGGAAATTGGCGGCGGCGGAGAGCTTCTGGCCGGAGGATTTGGCGTTGTTGAGCTCGGCGAAATGCATGGCGGCCTCATGGGGAAAAAGCAGGGGGATCCGAGACATGCTTTCGGTTCCTCCGACCACGAACAGATCCCCCTGTCCGGCAGCGATACGCTGATGGGCGGTAGTGATCGCCTCCATTCCGGAGGCGCAATGGCGATGCACCGTCATGGCCGGAACGTGCGGCGGAATTCCCGAACGCAAGGCGATGATACGCGCAACATTCGATGCCTCGATCGGTTGGGCGACACAGCCGAAAATCACTTCGGAGATTTCCGCAGGATCGATTCCTGTTTTCAACAACAACGCCGTCGTGGCGGCACGCCCTAAATCATCCGCGGTGAGGCCGGCGAGATCCGATCCCATGTCGCAAAACGGGGTGCGTGTGGCGGCGATGATGAACATCTGACAGGAAAAATCAGGTTTTTTGGCGCAAACCTGCGGGTGGAATCGAGGTCACAGCTACGGGATCATACATCTCTTCCATGGGTGTTGAGAGTCTAAAATTCATGATTTTCGATGAACACGTCGGGCTCTGGCTGCCTGCGCCCTGAGCGATCTGGATGTCCGATCCACATGCCATAGGATGCTGCATCTCATCGGGGCAAACGCCCGTGGGATGATAATTCCCTGCGGGATCCTGCGTAGGGAATGGGAACCCGTCGTTTTATGAGTCACCCGTCCCCGTTCAGCAGTCGTCGCCGTTTCCTGAAACATCTCACCGTCACCACTGCGGCTGGAATCGCCATGCCCAATCTTTTGCTTCGCGCCCAAGACACGCCTGCAGGCAACCGCGTGGCGGTGGGTTGCATCGGGGTTGGCGGGCGCGGATTCAACGATATGTCGAACGTGGCGAAGGATAACGAAATCGTCGCCATCTGCGATGTCGATGCGGGGCATCTTGCGAAGGCGGCCCTGAAGTTTCCGAACGCCAGGCAATACAGGGACTTCCGTGAAATGCTGGAAAAAGAAAAAGGCCTGGATGGCGTGACCATTTCCACACCGGACCACTCCCATTATCCTGCGGCGATGCATGCCATTTCCCTCGGCAAACACATCTGTGTTCAAAAACCCCTCGTGAACACCTTATGGGAAGCGAACCAGCTCCACCTTGCCGCTCAAAAAAAAGGAATCATCACGCAGATGGGAAATCAGGGGCACACCTACGAGGAAAACCGTTTGCTGAAGGAATGGTTCGATGCCGGCGTAGTCGGCAAAGTCAAAGAGATCCATGTCTGGACGAATCGCCCGATCTGGCCGCAGGGAAAGGCAGCGAATTTCAAACCTCACAAACCCGCACCCGACACGCTCGATTGGGATCTCTGGTTGGCCGCGATCCCCGACCGGCCCTACAGCCCCGACATCCATCCGTTCAAATGGCGCGGACATTTCGAATACGGCAGCGGCGCGCTGGGTGACATGGGTTGCCATAATCTTGATCCGTTGGTCTGGTCGCTCGGTCTCGGTGTTCCGAACCGGATCAAGGCCACCGCAGACGGCCTTACGGATGTTGCCTGGCCACGCGGAGCGAAGGTTGAATACATCTGGAACGACGTCCCGGGACACGGTGAAATCAAGCTCTACTGGTACGAAGGCAAAAACACGGATGGTTCGCCTTGCATGCCTCCCCCGCCCGCCGGCCTCCAAGGCAATCTGGGTGATACGGGATTCTATGTCGTTGGAGACAACGGGATCGTTTACAATCAGGGCAGCCAGGTGCAAAAGCTCACGATCTTACCGGAAGCGCGCTCATTGGAATTTCTCGCCAATCCCCCGCCGAAAACCCTCGAACGCAGTCCTGCGCCGGGAAATTCGGAGCGGGAGTGGGCGATGGCAATCAAGCAGGGCAAGCCTTTCCCGTTCATGTCAAAATTCGACTATGCCGTGCCGTTGACCGAGCTCTGTCTGTTAGGTTGCCTCGCGATCCGCACGGGAGAGCCGGTGGTTTGGGATCAGAAAACCTCGACAGCCATCGACAATCCCGCTGCAAACCGCCTCGTCAAACGCGCCGAATACCGCAAGGGCTGGGAATACTCGGCCAAGGAGATTTGATCCGCCGGTTCACGCACGCATGTTCGAATACGCGCGGAGGTAGCCGACACATTGGGCGATCTCAGGCAGGTTGGTTTTCCAGTTATGTTCGTATTCGATCGATACGTTGCCCTTGAAGCCTTGCTTGCGCACCTCATCAAGAATGGCCGCAATGTTGATCACACCCGTGCCGTACGGGCGGTCATGTGACCATGCTTCGATCGATTCGCGGTCTTTCAGGTGAAAGGAAACCACTCGAGGAGCGACTTTTTTGATCACCTCGAGGGGATTTAACCCCGTGGTCGCCCAATGGCCCGTATCGGCACATATGCCGACATTGGCGTGGCGGTTTTTGACCGAATCATATACAAAATCCGGATCCCACATCTTGTAATTCGGTTTTTTCGGATGGTTATGGAAGCCGACCTTGATGTCATATTCCGTGGCGAGCTTTTCGATGAGATCGATGGAATCCATGCTCTCCGTGTTGATGCTGTAGAGGCCGAGTTTCCTTCCGATTTCAAAAATCACGCGCGCCTCCGCTTCGTTGTTCGGGATCGGAATCACCCCGAGGCTCTGGGCAACGATGTTGTTGGCACTCAGATGCTCGCGAATTGCCTGCAGCGTATCATCGGAAATGCCCGGCACGAATTTCAGATCGCCGTGGTCGCCACCGAGTTTCTGACCGGAGAAGAGCTCGACGCCACCCGCCCCCGCAGCGGAAGCCATCTGAATCGCTTCAAACAAGGTGAACTCCTTGAGCGACCAGCATTGCACGGTCATCCCGAAACCCGCATCAGTCACGGCTTCCTGCGGAATCGGTGCGCCTTTGGAACGCAAAGCCAGCAAAGCCGAAGCTGCCGGGATCATGGTAAGTAAGGAACGGCGTTTCATCATGGGGCGCAACTTACCAGAGCTGCGGCGACGGGCAATGCAAGATTGCAGGGAAATGACGAGCTTGAGTTTGCGTATCTGCAGACGCACGATCCGCCCGATCTCTTAGCTCGCCTTCCACACCGTGAGCGCGCCACACAGGTCTCCGAGGGCGCAGCCCACCGCCTTGAACAGAGTGATCTCCTCATGGCTCTGGCGGGCGGATCCGTTCCATTGGCTGAGATCGGCGAGCTGGCCTTTGACCTGATCCAACGAAAACACGCCTTCCGAGACGGGCACAAGGAGTTCACCCGCCTCGCGGAAGCAGTTCTCCTTGCTGTCCACATACACGCTGGATTTCAACACGAGCGCGGTATCGCACTCGCGTTTGTCCTTGTGGTGATTGCCGATAAAATCGGTGTGGGTGCCGGGTTCGATCCAGGCTCCTTTGATAAGGATTTCCGTACTACCGGTCGCGCACACCACGATATCGGCACAGGCACATGCGGATGGCAAGTCAGTGACCCTTTCGAAAACCATCTGTGGAAGCTCAGCGGACATTTGATCCCTCAGGGCCTCGACCTTGGCGGCGGTTCTTCCCCACAGCAGGACGCGTTTCAAGGGGCGCACGCTGGCATGGGCGCGGATCAGGAAAGGCGCAAGATTTCCGGTTCCTAACAGAAGTAGCGTTGAAGAATCCTCGCGCGAAAGCAAACGTGACGCCAAGGCGGAGACTCCGGCTGTGCGCCAGCAAGTGACACTGACCCCATCGACCAGGGCGAGCGGCGTGCCGGCGTTGCGGTCGAACAACAGGATCTGCGAATAAAGCGTTTGGGCGGGGGGCCGGTTCTGCGGAAAATAGGTGAACGCTTTTTGCGCGATCACCTCATGGTTCCAGCTCGGAAGCATGGCAAACGCATCGTGTGAGCCTGAATCGGGGTCCAGCAAGAGCAACTGCCGCGGCGGCATGGTATGGGGAGCGGCGAAGGTTTGCCGCAGCAACTCAATGATTGCGGGATAGTGCAGCGTAGCATGGACCTGCTCGGCGGAGATCAATTTGAGATTCATGTGATTCGGAGTCTGTTACAAAACAGATCAACTTGCCAAGCCGACGAATCGATCTTCCATTCTCCGGAAAGCGTGGCGAGAAAAACGCCGGAGGAGGACAGGAAACGCGCTCATCCCCTCTGGCTTGCAATTCTGCCGTCCAGCTCCCAGGATCGGTCTGTGTTTGAAACAAAAATCATCGGAGCGACCGACGACGGCATGATGGATGCGCAGCATGCGGCAGTGGAGCTGTTGCAACGGGGCGAGGTGGTGGCGTTGCCGACGGAGACGGTTTATGGCCTGGCGGCCGATGCATTCAATCCGGCGGCGGTGGCGAAAATTTTCTCGGCCAAGGAACGTCCGGATTTCGATCCATTGATCGTCCACATCGCCACCACCAAGGATTTGTCACGGGTCGCCATCGTTCCCGATGAAATCCGGGAAACCGTCCATCAGCTCACCAACGAATTCTGGCCCGGCCCGCTGACCTTGATTTTGCCAAAAACCCCGGAAGTGCCTGATCTGGTGACCAGCGGTTTGCCAACCGTCGGTGTGCGCCAGAGCGGACATCCGATTTTCCGTGCGATCAACAAAGCACTTGGCAATCCCATCGCTGCGCCAAGCGCAAACCGGTTCGGGCGCATTTCCCCTACTTCCGCCTCGGCGGTCATGAAGGAACTCGCCGGGCGCATCCCGCTGATCGTCGATGCAGGCGCGTGCAACGAGGGGCTTGAGAGCACCATCATCCGCATCGAGCCGCGCGAGGGGAAAAAACCGATCTTTCACCTCCATCGTGCCGGCCCGATTGGCAAGGAGCAGCTTCAGAAATTCGGAAAAGTCGAAAAGGTGAAACCGGGCGACAAACTCCAGTCGCCCGGGCAGCTCGAGAGTCATTACGCCCCCCTGACGCCATTCCGCCTGCTCGAAAAACCCGGCGACTTCACGCCGGAGCTGGGAAAACGCTACGGCTTGTTGAGCTACACCGGAGAGGAAAGCGGTCCGTATGTCCGCATGCACCGCTGGGAGAGCGTGGTTGCGCTCAGTCCCGGCAGCGGCAAGCTCGCCGAGGCGGCGGTACGCTTGTTCTATGCGATGCGTGAAATGGATGAAATGGGTCTCGATGAAATCATCGCCGAACCCGTCAGCGAGGTGGGGCTCGGCGTTGCGATCATGGATCGGCTGCGCCGCGCATCGGCAAGATAGGATTCGATATCAGGGAGTCGCGGACAAGTCCAAGCCGTCGGTGAACTCGGCGAATTGTTTTTTCAGGGCGTCGTTCCACATGTTTTTGTCCCGTGCGGCTTTCTGCCATGCGGCAGCGGCGGATTTGCATTGTTCGAACAATCTTTCCGCACCCGGCTTGTCCTTCCAGAGCGTGGGCGGGTAGGTTTTCATGAACCCCACCAACCGATCGTCCGGAACTTTCTCCGCATCCGCTTTTTTGAATGCGGCTTGAACGATTCGATCCAGCTCCGCATCGCTGATCGCCGGCCTGGCACGAGGTGCTTTGGATGGAGCGGATGCATCTGTTTTTTTGCCATCCAGATTTTTCCACTCCGGACTGATTTCGACCCGCTCTGTCGCCGATTTCCCGGGCAAGCCGGTGGCCAGCTGGAAACACTGCCGCATCAGGTCCCATGCGGGGCCCGACATCTGGTGCCCGACATCCGGGATGACCGCCCCGATGTAACAGAACCTTTTCTCGTCAATCTCCCCCTGAAACCGCTTGTACCAATCGAGTCGATTGAAAAGGGCTCCGTCGAATGAAAATGCCGTATCCTTTTCCCCGCAGGAAATCGCAAACGGGATGCCTCTCGCCTTGATATCGATCTTTCCGAAATTGTCGGTGGCCCACGACCCTCCCGAATGCGCGGAGACCCCGCAAACCCGCTCGGGATGAAGCATGGCGAACCGATGGGTGAACTGGCATCCTCCGGAAAACCCATGCAGGAACATCTTGTCACGGAGCTTGTAGGTCTTTTTCAGGACTTCAAAAAGATCGATCAGCTTCTCGGCATGAATCCCATCGCCGTTTTGATACGGACGCTCGCCCTTGGTTTCAAAGGACGGTCCGATCACGATCACATCGCCGCGCTGCGCCCAATCCTTGAGTCCTGCAGCGCCATTCCCCCTGCCGCCCGCACCGTGCACCCCGACCAGCAAAGGGTAGGTCTTGGCGGGGTCGACAGGATCCGGTGTGTAAACATGGCAGTCCATGCCCTGCTTGTCTTTGAGAATGCTCTCCCCTGCGAAGGCCGATGCGCAGCACGCGATAAAACAGATTAGCTTTCGGGTCAGAGGAACCATCATCGGAATCGGGTTGGTGTATGGGTTCAATCGGCTGCGTACAAATCCGGCTGCCCGACGAGATACTCGGTTTCGCCGCCGATCTCAATCTTCTTCATGAGCGGAATGGGAGAACCACTCCAGCCTGACTGATGAAATAGGCGCCATTTCATGGCTTTGTCCCCTGATGGATCTCGGCCTCCAGAGCCTTTGCCTCCAACGCAGCGGACTCGAGGCTGCCACCTTGCGGAACACCCGGTCGCAGGGGTTTGGTCTCGGCATGGATTGCCTTCTGATAGGTTTTCATCCTCCGGCTGATGGCGGCCATCCTGACAGGATCGAGCAATCCATCGCCGGATTTCAACTGCGCAGATTCCGTATCTCCGAAGTACGCGATCAGGGATTGCGCCATCATCCAGTGACCTGCTTGATCCGGGTGGATTCCATCTTTCTGAACGGTGAACGCCGGATGATTTGCTCTCTCAGCATCGACTTTTTTACGCATTTCCGTATGAAGATCGGCAACGTTCCAACCTTGTTCGCGTTGTTTGACCAACCACTCGGAATAGGAGGAAAGCACGCTGTCATAGTCGAATCCGGCTTTGCCTTTGTGATCGAAGATCGGCGGTGTCACGTGCAGCACCTCCGCCTTGTATCGCTGCGCGGCCTCCCGCAAACGCAGGTTCCCATCCCGGAAACGCGCAAACCGTTCATCGTCGAACTCCCGATATATCCCGCAATTCATGCCATAGCAGGCAATGATGAGATCCGGCTTCGTCTTCTCAAGCACCCGCTCCAACCTCTCGTGCAGATCCGGCCTGGGGAATCTGCCTCCGGCATGGTTTTCCTCGCTGAGTCCGGAAATCGTCTCACTGGCAACGCCCGCATTGATGACAGTGAAACGGCGGTCGGGAAATGTTTTCACCAGCCATGCGTCGAAGTAGGTGACGTAATCCCCGGCCTGGGTGATGCTGTCGCCGAGCATCAGAACGGTCTTTTTGTGTTCTAACAGTGTTTCGGAACCATGTGCCCGCATGGGAATCATGGCAAATCCGGCGATAACGAGTGGAAGAAGCCTGATCATGTTCATGAGATAGGCTGCCCGAGGGATCGGCTAACACGGCGACCGAAGATCGCCGCCACGTCAATCCTGCGGCACATGGGGTTCGAAGGTCATCGAGCGCTCATGCTCGCGGGCTTTGGCGGCGCGTTTGGCCTGCGTGTGGAAATACTCTTGGGCACGGAACGGCTTCTCTCCCTTTTTCGCGGTGACCGGCTTCGAACTGCCATCGGACTGGATGCGGTATGCATTCCGGTTGTCCTTGAAATAGGTTTCTAAAATCTTGATCAAACGACGTTTGATCGATTTTTCCTCGATCGGGATCATCAGCTCGACCCGTTTTTCCAGGTTGCGGATCATCCAGTCGGCGGAAGCGATAAATACCTCCGGATCTCCTCCCTGATGGAAATAGAACAAACGGGCATGTTCGAGAAAGCGATCGATGACCGAAATCACCTCGATGTTTTTGGAAAACTTCTCACCGGGGATCAGGCAGCAGATGCCACGTACGTTGAGCTGGACCTCGACTCCCGCAGCGGACGCGGCGTACAGCGCTGCGATCATGTCGGGATCCTGCAGTGAATTGGTCTTGGCGATGATTTTCGCCGGCAATCCTTGTTTGGCCCGCTCTCCCTCGCCGGCGATCAAATCTAACAATCTCTGCTTCATGGCAGACGGGGCGGGAATGAGACGTTGGAAACGAAGCAGTTTGGAGCGGCCGGTCACCGCATTGAACAGCAGCGACGCGTCATTGCCATATTCCGAACGGCAGGTGAAATAGGAAAGGTCCGTGTAGAGCCTCGAGGTGGTCTCGTTGTAATTGCCGGTTCCAAGATGCACATAACGCCTGAGCCTCCCGGATTCGCGGCGAACGATGAGACAGATTTTCGCATGGGTTTTCAGGTTTTTCACCCCGTAAACAATCTGCGCGCCGGCACGTTGCAGCTCATCGGCACGGGTCAGGTTGCGGGCCTCATCGAAGCGAGCTTTGAGCTCCACCAATGCGGTGACATGCTTGCCGTTTTCAGCCGCCTTGATCAGTGCGTCGATGATGCGGGATTGCCGTGCGGTACGGTAAAGAATCTGTTTGATCGCGATCACGTCCGGGTCGGCGGCCGCTTCCTCGATCAGGCGGATGACCGGATCGAACGACTCGTAGGGATGGAACAGCAGCACATCATTGGAGGCAATGGTCTCGAACATGGAGACTCCGGGCGCGATCGAAGGGCTGTTCTGCGCAGGCCATTCCTCATCACGCAAGTGGTCGAAGTCCGGCAAAAACGCGAGCTCCATGAAGGAAGCAAGCCCGAGCGGGCCGTCGTGGCGGTAGATTTCCTGCTGCGTGCTTCCGGTCGCCACACGGATCATGTGCGACAAGTCGCGCGGGGCATCGGCGCGGATCTCCAGGCGCACGGTGTCGGCAAAACGCCGGGCGGTCAGCACGTCTTCCATTTCATCGGCGAGATCCGTCGCGTCCTCCTCCTCCACCGCGATATCACCGTTACGGGTGACGCGGAATGACGTCGTCGCCGTGACTTTCTCGCCGGGGAACAGGCGGTCCGCATGAGCGGCCACCAGATCCTCGATGAGAAGAAACGCGTGGGTGTCGTCATCCGTTTGCACGGAGACGCGGCGCGGAAGATTCTCATGGATCGGAATCAGGACGTGGCGGGATGATTGATCGGAAGGGTCCGACAAACGGCAGGCGATCACGATGTGCAACGCGGGAACCACGGGCGGCGGAGAGTTGGGATCGACTGCCAGAGGTGTCAGCAAGGGCGAAATGTTGTCTTCGAAAATCGCCCCGGTTTGGGAGCGTTGGGCATCGCTAAGCTGGGTGGCGTCCAGCAGGACAATCCCTTTTTGAGCAAGAGCCGGAATGAGCTGCCGGTTGAGAAGCTCATATTGGTCCTCGTTCATTTTCAAGACCCTTTCGCGGATGGCGGAGAGGTTGCGGATCGGCGTGTATCCCGAATTGTCGCGGGTTTTGCGGCCGCTGCGCTTCTGCAATATCAGGGATCCGACGCGAACCTGAAAGAACTCGTCGAGGTTCGATGCGGTGATCGCGAGGAATTTCACTCTTTCAAGCAGAGGAACGGATTCCTTCAGCGCCTGATCGAGCACACGCTGGTTAAATTCCAGCCAGGAGAGTTCGCGGTTGTGGTATTCGGACATGGGAGTTGGGGTAAACGCTGAATCATGGAGAAACTGAGACGCCGGCATCACCCATGATCTTCATCGACAATGACCTTGAGGCCGAAGACCTGCTCGAACAGATCGGCTTTGGAGTCCATGGCCAAGCGTTCGATCGCGGCGTCCTCGAGTCCCACCAGCCGGATGTGGAGCTTGTTCGCCGAGCGGGTGATTTCGATTTTGGAAACGCGCTGCGCGTGGGTGCGCTCCAGCGCGTCCGCCACACGCAAGATGGCGGCGAGCTTGCAAACACGGATGCGGTCTTCCGCCGTGAGTGCGGCGTAAGCCGGGTGATCCATGCGCGGAACCGAGTGACGATGGTAGCGAGAAACCAGTGCCACGATCGTGACGTCGAGCCGATCCAGCCCGAAGATTTCTGAGTTCAGGATGATGTATTCCGAATGCTTGTGATGCGCGCGCGGACTGACGTAAGTCCCGACTTCATGCAGGATGGCCGCAACTTTCAGCAGCAGGATGTCGTGCTCGTCGAGTTGATGCAGATCCTGGAGATTCGAGACGAAATGCTCGCAAAGTTTTCCGACATATTCGCCATGGCCGGGGTCCGACTGATAACGTTCCGCCAGAATGCGTGCGGAGCGCAGGACCTCAGCCGCGAATGTGTGGCTCAGCTCGCGCGAGGCGAGCAAGTCATGCAATAAGCCCTGCTCGTACTCGCTCACCGGAATATGAACTTCCTTGAGCGAGAGTGTCTCGGCAATGGCCAGGTTGATCTCCAGCGCGGGAATCAGCGCCTCGGCCGTCTGGTAGTCGAGCTGGAAACGTTTGACCGCCTCAAGATCGGAGAGCGATGCGGCATCTGCGGTGAAAGCCCGCAGTTTTTTCAGCGAGCAGGCTTCATTGCTCTTGGTAACGAAACTGGCGACAGATTGGATCTCATACCCGATCAAAACGATGCCGTCGATCGTCACATCCGAGTAGTCATGGCGAAGCTGTGCGAGGTTTCCCGCCGCGTGCTCACGGATGACCCGCAATAGCGACGGCCCCTCGGCATGTGAGGCCTCGACCGCCTCGCGGGTGCGGTGGGTGCCCATGCGGTAGCTGGTGTAGCGGGTCGTCAGGCCTTCCTGGAAAAGCAGCGCGCGGGTGTTTCCCGGGCCGACATGCACAACCAACGCGGTACGCTGGGTCATGGCTGGCAAATGCTGGATGCGCCGGCGCGTTTTGAGATAGATCAGGCGTGTCATTTCACCATCATCAATCATCGCAACGGGGATGCCGCAGGCGATGCGGATACGGTTGAGCACGGCCTCGTGATTTGTTGCCTCGTGCAACACGTTGGTCGCTACCGCACGGGTGAACCGATGGGGATCCAGCCCAAGTTCCGTGAGGTTCTGCTGATAACCGCGAATGATGGAAACGATGCGTTCGGTGGTGTCATTCGAGACCTCATTCCCTCCGAACACATCATGCGCCAAGGGGGCCGGCTGCTCGAGAAAATCCACCGGCTCGAACATCCCGTCCTTGCGCCGCTCGGCGATCATCATGGATACCGAGCTCGCTCCGACATGCAATGCGGTCAACAAATTCACCCGATCATCATGTGGAAGTTCGCGGATTTTCCTTGCAACAGCCATGCTTGATCACAACCGCTCACACGCGGTTTTTCAATGACGAATGTGTGACAGAATCGACTTCGGTCAAGACGAAGCTTGTCACATCGATTCCCCGGAGAGATAAAACAGCATGGCAGTTCACGGAGCATTGGAGCGGTACTTGGTGAAACCCGGCGCAAAAGTCGACCTTGCGAAGATCGATTCGGATGAGCGCGCGCTGTTCCAGCAAGGCAGCAAGGACGAGAGCATGAAAGCGTTCGACAAGCTTCGGGATGAATTGCAGGAGCTGCAAAAAGTGCTCTACGCACAGAACAAGCACCGGATTCTGCTCGTGCTCCAGGCCATGGATACGGGTGGCAAGGACGGATGCGTGAAACACGTTTTCTCACGCATCGATCCCCAAGGGATTCACGTTCGTTCGTTCAAAAAACCCACCGAAGAGGAGCTTGCCAGGGATTTCCTGTGGCGGGTTCACAAGAAAGTTCCGCGCAACGGTGAAATGGTGATTTTCAATCGCAGCCACTACGAAGACATCCTTGCGGTGAAAGTGAAGAAACTGCTTCCCGACAAGGTATGGAAACAGCGCTACCAGCACATCGTGGATTTCGAGCGCATGCTGGCGGAGGAGGGAACCACCATCGTCAAAATCTACCTGCATATCTCCAAGGATGAGCAGAAACGGCGCATCCTTTCCCGTCTCGATAATCCGGACAAGCATTGGAAATTTCATCCGGATGACCTTCAGGACCGAGCTTTGTGGAACGATTTCATGAAAACCTACGAGGATCTGCTCTCCAGAACCTCAGCTCCACACGCTCCCTGGTATGTTGTGCCGGCAAACCGCAAGTGGTACCGGAACCTGTGTGTTGCCCGAATCATGGTTGATACGATGAGAAAGCTCAAGATGAAGCTGCCCACCGTGAATTGGGATCCGGCCAGCATCGCGGTGGAGGATTGAAATGTCGCTCAAATTGCTCGGCTTTGCTTCATGGGAGGAAACGGACGGCGCTGACCGCCTCGCCCGCACGATTCACAGCGAACTGGTGGCCGCGAGGAATTTGCTGGGTTCAAACATCGCCACCCTCGCTTGCGCAAGAACACGCACGGATCTCCTTTTTCTACGTACCTGTATCGAGCTCCGCATTCCCACGATCGTATTTCTGCCCGATAACGGGCTTTTCCGCAATGATCCCGATTCCACATCTCTGCTAGAAACCCTGCTGAGTGTCTCGCTCGCCCACTATGCGATCTCCGCGGATCAGGGTCATTCTCCCATCCTGGAATGGTCGGACGCGCTGCTGTGCATGGGGGCGTGCGCGGATCAGACATTCATCGCGGATGCGATCGCCATGGGAATTCCGCTGCGACTGATGGATGTCGCCCGTGCTTGGACACCGCCGCCCTTGCCTGATTCGGCATCCAAACATGGTTTTGCCACACGCCGGGATTTGCTAGATTTTTTGGATCGGCGCTTTTTCCGATAACCACCGGATCGAATTTGCGTGCGTTCACCCGCGTGATGGCATAAGGGTCATCCGCATGAAACCGTCACTCCTCCTCGGTCTGTTTCTTTCCATTCCACTCTGTCATGTTGCGTTTTCCGCAACAGCGGCCAAACCCAACGTGATCCTGATCATCACGGATGACCAAGGCTATGGCGAAGTCGGAGCACACGGAAATCGCGTGATCAAGACCCCGAACCTCGACAAACTCCACGCCGAGAGCGTCCGGCTCACGGATTTCCATGTCGATCCCACCTGCTCCCCGACCCGTGCCGCGCTTCTAACAGGAAGATACTCCACTCGCAGCGGCGTTTGGCACACCATCAATGGTCGCTCCCTCATGAATCCCGGTGAACTCACGATGGCGGAGGTCTTCAAGGCGAACGGCTACGCCACGGCCATGATCGGCAAGTGGCATCTCGGAGACAACCACCCGTTTCGTCCGCAGGACCAGGGCTTCGGGCACACCATCCATCATCTCGGAGGTGGAGTCGGGAACGGCGCGGATTACTGGGATAACGATTACTACGACGACACCTATCTCGCCAATGGCGAATG
The DNA here is from genome assembly GCA_041170385.1 of Verrucomicrobiota bacterium. Taxonomy (GTDB): domain Bacteria; phylum Verrucomicrobiota; class Verrucomicrobiia; order Verrucomicrobiales; family Akkermansiaceae; genus Luteolibacter. The sequence continues at coordinate 55,223 of JBEAZA010000044.1, forward strand.
GAAACATTACGACGGTTATTGCACCGATGTGTGGTTCCGCGAGGCCGCTCGCTATGTGAAGGGAAAAAAGGACCAACCGTTTTTTCTCTATCTTGCCACCAATGCACCCCACTCGCCGCACATTGTTCCGGATTCCTATTCCAAGCCCTATCGCGATGCGGGATTGCCGGACGAGATGGCCAGGTTTTACGGGATGATCACCAATATTGATGAAAATCTCGGCCGTTTTCGCAATCAACTTGCCGAACTGGGTATCGCTGACAACACGCTGCTCATTTACATGACCGACAATGGCACAACGGCCGGCTGGATCGCCCAAGAGCAACCGTATGATTATTTCAATGCCGGCATGCGCGGCTGGAAGGGCTTCGCATGGGACGGTGGCCACCGCGTTCCCTGCTTCTGGCATTTCCCAAAAGGACTGCTGACAGGCGGGCGCGATGTCCCGAACCTATCGGCACATATCGATGTCCTGCCGACTCTGATCGACCTGCTTGAACTGAAAAAGCCGGCGGGGCCGGCACTTGATGGCATGAAGCTGACGCAAGCGCTCCGTGGCGCAAAGGAAGGGATGTGGCAGGATCGCCGCTTGTTTGTGCATGTGCAGCGCGCATTCCTCCCGCCGAAATGGACCGAATCGGTCGCAATGACTCCGCGATGGCGTTTGATGGATGGGAAGCAGCTCTATGACATCCTAGCCGACCCCGGTCAGAAGACGGACATCGCCGCCACGCACCCGGAGGTCGTGAAACAACTGCGTGCGGATTACGAAACGTGGTGGGCTTCATTGGAAGAGGACATGAAACAAACCGCCCGCTTTCGGCTCGGTGGGGATGAAAACCCGATGCTTCTGATGAGCCACGACTGGCTCATGCCCGGCAAGGATCAGGCGGCCTGGCATCAGAAACATGTGAAGCGCGGAGACCTGATCAACGGCCCATGGGCGGTGGAGGTGAAGACGCCGGGAGAATATGAAATCACCCTCTACCGCTGGCCTCCTTATCTTCGGAAAGAGATGGGAGCCAACGAAGCGCGCCTGAGCATCGGTGGAACCGAGCTGACCCAGAGCATTCCCGTTACCGCCACCAAAGCCTCTTTCCGTTTGCAACTCAACGCGGGGGAAACCATGCTACAAACTTGGCTGACCCGACCCGATGGCAAACAACACGGTGCCTACTACACCGAGGTAAGGAAAACGGAATAACGGATCTGCCTGGTCAGCAATCACCCGCTTCCGGGACGTACAGCCCCGCGATGCTGTGGCAACCCGCCCGGATCCCCATCAGACATGCGGATGTCAGCCCTGCCTTCCCAGAGCATCAAGAAAGATCTCGATTTCTTCCAACAAGATATCGCAACGCTTGGTCCATTTATCGGTCCCGCGAAGGATTTGGGCGCTCTCGCGCAATCCGGTGAAATGAACTTCTTCCGCTCCTGCCTCGCGCAGCTCGCCGAGAGCTGTGCGGAGATGCTCGAAAAATGCCAACTCAAATCCGTTGCCGGCCGCCATCGCTGCTGTGACCAGGGAGAGGGTGACAGGGGGCGCAACGGGTTGAAGCTTGTCCGCAATCGGACGGCAGCCGATTTTGACGAGCATCTTGCGGACCTTGTCAAACAAGTCTCCAAGCTGCAGCAAACGCAGGGAGCAGCGGCTTTCCAAATACATCTCCACCCCCTGCCGGATTTCCGGGGCCATCGAGAAATTCTCATGATCCGCATCCTTCGCGGCGCGCAGGATCGCATCTTCCAACCACATGGTATCGTAGTCGATCACCTGGCAGGGACCGATCTGGATGGCGGGGCGTTGGTTGATGTAGGCGATCAATGAGGAAACATCGGGAAAAGATTGAATGGCAGAGGCTATTCCTTGAACAACCTGCGCTGGAATGTGTCACGTGCGGTGCGTCGCGAGAGCGATTGGATCTCGGCGATGAATTCGTTGACGTTTTCGAATTGGCGGTAAACCGAAACGTAGCGGACATACGCGACGGGATCGATCTCGTGCAACTTGTCCATCACCTTGGCTCCGATCGATGCCGATGGCACCTCGCTGAGGTGATCCTTGTGGAGATCTGTTAGGATCTCCTCCACAGCCCGGTCCAGCCGCTCCATCGAAACGGGCCGCTTCTCGCAGGCCTTGATCAAACCGCTCATGATTTTTTCGCGATTGAGCGACTCCCTTGCGCCATCCCGCTTCACCACCCGAAGTTCCGTCCGCTCGATCTGCTCGTAGGTGGTATAACGATACCCGCACTTCAGACATTCGCGCCGACGCCGGATGGTCGTCCCGTCTTTCGAAGATCGGGAATCGAGAACTTTGTCCTTTAAAGAACCGCATTGAACGCATCGCATGTGGGCTATCGTGAATCGATGGGACCGATGCTACCCCTCGATATGGTAGCGTCAATGCAAAAACTACGGCATATTTAGTAGTGCGCCTTCAAAACCACCGGTTTCACTTTTGTTCGTTTTTGAAAACGGATCCGCATCATCCCGTCATGGTTTCCGTTTTTGGCACGGGCCGCATCCGGTTCAACAGGTAGAATCGACCCCACGCGAAGTGATCGCCGCTGAACGGAATCCAAAACTACTTGTGAGTTCGGCAGAGCTTGCGCAGAGACTGCGGCATCACTAACCGATCAGTGCGGCGTAAGCGCTCGGAGTCAGCAAGCCCGCGACTTGATCCGGTCTGGAGATTTTCACTTTGAACATCCAGCCATCACCGTAAGGCGCGGTGTTGACGAGCGAGGGATCGGCCTCAACCGCCGGATTCACTTCCACGACCTCGCCGGAGAGTGGCGAATAGATATCGGAAGCGGCTTTCACGGATTCGACCACGGCAGTCGGGTCTCCTGCATCAACCGTTTTGCCGAGAGGGGGAAGTTCCACAAACACGACATCGGTCAGCTCCGCTTGCGCGTGATCGGAAATTCCAACGGTGACGATGTCGCCATCGATGCGTGCCCATTCATGGGACGATTGGAAAAGGAGGTCGGCTGGGATTTGTGAAGCGCTCATGCGGAAGGATTCTTGGATGAATGGGTGGATGTTAGAAAGGGTTTTTTCACCACGACCGCCGCAAACTGCCTGCCACGGATATCGATCTTGAGCGGGGTTCCCGGTTTGGAAAAGGGAACGGGCAGGTATGCCATCGCGATGCCCTTGACGAGCGTCGGGGACAGAACCCCGCTGGAGAGCTCGCCAAGCACTTCGCCCGCATCGCTCAAAACCGGGTAATGCGCGCGCGGCGGCGGGGCCTTATCGGTCACTTCGATCGCGACCAGACGGGTTGGCGCACCGTTTTGTTTGTGATGGATCAACACCTCGCGGCCGATGAAATCCGGTTTGTCCAGATCACAGAACACACCGAGGCCGGCCTCGATGGGAGAGTGCTGCGGCGAGAGATCGTTGCCATTCAGGGGGTAACACATTTCCAAGCGCAGGGTGTCGCGCGCACCGAGACCGCACGGGGTGGCGCCGGCATGGATGAAGGCGTTGAACCGCTCGCTTCCCTCGGTTGCCGGGCAGAAAAACTCAAATCCATCCTCTCCGGTATAACCGGTGCGGCAGAGAATCTCCCCGGAGCGGGTTCTGGATATCCCGTTGCGCGGCGGAAGCGTTTCATCAGGATAGAGTTTTGCGAACGTGGCCACCGCATCCGGCCCCTGGACCGCCATGCCGGCCCATGCGGAAGACTCGTTGCGGAGTTTCACATCACCCGTAAGATGGCTTTCCAACCATGCCACATCCTCGTCAATCTTCGAGGCGTTGACCACCAGCAGGGCTTCCCCGGCGGTCAGGCGATAGGCAATGAGATCGTCGATCACTCCGCCCTTCTCATCAAGCATGATGGTGTACTGGCCTTCACCCGGCTGGAGTTTGGAAAAACGGTTGGTGAGCATCCGATCCAGCCACGCGAGGTGATCGGCTCCGGTCACAAAGACCTGGCCCATGTGGGAAATGTCAAACACCCCGGCTTTTTCGCGCACGGCCGCATGCTCGTTGAGGATGGAGGTGTATTGCACCGGCATCGCCCAACCCCCGAACGGAATGAGTTTTGCGCCTAGCGCGAGATGGGCTGCTTCCAGAGGCGAATGAAGAACGTTGTCTGACACGCGAACAACGTGTCGTTGCGAGCAAGGCTTGTCAACCAAGCGAACTTGGTCAAAGGTGCGGCCATGCAGTTTTTAAGCAAATGGGAACGACAATTCGGCTGGGCTTCCTTTCCGGGTTTCCTCCGCTATTACGCGATTTTTCACCTTCTCGTTTTCCTGCTGCAGTTCGTCAATCCGGATATCGGCCTCGTGCTTGATTTTGACAGAAACAAAATTCTC
>JBEAZA010000045.1:0-8955 GCA_041170385.1 Verrucomicrobiota bacterium
TCACGTTTGCTCGGATATTTGATGAGTTTGGAAATTTCAGTCGGGTCGGCAAGGAAGATTTTTGCGAAAAATGCCTGATCTTCTCGCAAGCTTTCGTATGTTTTTGGTTGGTTCCGGCCGATTCTTACCATTCGTCAAACTTGCCGGAAAAGTTCGGATTCTTTGTGAACGACCACGCTCCGGTTTCCCTTAGGAAAGAATCGATTTCTTTTTCGAGTTCCGCGACGCGTTGCGGATGCTTGGCCGCGAGATCGGTCGACTCGCCGGGATCCGTCTCAAGATCGAAGAGTTCGGAACGGGCTGGCCAGGCCCAGCGGATGAGTTTCCATTTGCCGTCGCGGATGGCGGTTCCCGGCGAACCGCCCTGATTGCCCCAATGGGGGTAGTGCCAGAAGAGCTTGCGACCGGACGGTGGCGCGGCGGGATGCCTCAGATAACCAAGGAGAGAGATCCCGTCTTGATGGTAATCGGCGCGCAAGTCATGGCCAGTGGCCTCAAGGATGGTCGGGAAAAAATCGGTTGTGTATGCCGGCACTTCGCAGATTTTGCCGGCTTGTTTGGTGTTGGGGAGACGAATGATCAGGGGCACGCGAATGCCACCTTCGTAGAGCCAGCCCTTTCCTGCCCGGAACGGGAGATTGGAGGTCGGCGAGCCCTCGGAGGTAGACAGCCCGCCATTGTCGGACGAGAAAATGACCAAGGTATGTTCGGCCAGCCCCTGCTCCTCGAGCGTATCAAGCACCTGGCCGACCGCGGCATCCATGCTCTCAATCATTGCGGCATAAACGGCATGGGAATGATTGGTGCGGTTTTTTCGCGGAGGCTCCGGCGCGAACTCATCGTTCAAACCGAGCCGTTCACGTTTGGCTTGATATTTTCTGACCAGAGCCTCCGGGGCCATCAGCGGCGTGTGAACGGCGTAAAACGAGTGGTAGACAAAAAACGGCTTGTCCCAGTGTTGTTTGATAAAATTCGCCGTTTCCCGTCCCAGGCGCTCGGTAAGATGCTCTCCCTCCGGGCCATCATCAAGAAACGGGTTGGCATAGGGTGAAAAATATTTTTTCCCCCCATAGGGTCCGCCCTTTTCCGTGCCGCCTTTGTTCACGTCAAACCCGTGATCTGTGGGCAGGTTGCCTTTGGAGCCGAGATGCCACTTGCCGGCAAAGTAGGTGGCATAGCCCTGTTGTTTGAGCGCATCCGCAATGGTCAGGGTATGCTTCGGCAGATGGCCCAAATAAGGTGCGGGCCAGATGGGTCGCTTCAGCCTGCCGGGGTCTTTGATCCGGATATCCCGTGCCGCCTCGTAGTCTTTGGGGATTTCTCCGGACCATTCGTTCGGAGCGCCGAAAAAGTCGGTATTCCCGGTACGGGCGGGAGTTTGACCGGTCAGCATCGCGGAGCGTGTCGGAGAGCAAACCGGGCAGCTCGAATATCCGTTAGAAAAACGGATGCCCGAATTCGCCAGTTTCGCAAGGTTGGGGGTTTCGTAGAAAGGATGTTTTCCATCGAGGTTGAGATCCATCACGCCGAGATCATCAGCCAGGAAAACCACCACGTTCAGGGGTTTTTCAGCCGCTAGTGCAAAACCGGCAAACAGAACTGACAGGAGCGTGAGTTTCATCCTCCGCAGGATGAACGCGGGGAGAATGATGTCAAACCGACAAAATCAGGGGAAACACGGCTCCCGTTTTCCCATCGGTTCTGTTTCCGCAGCTCAATTTGCCATTCATCGAGCGGGCGAGCCGATTCGACAGGGCCGTCCATGCTGTTGGAGGCATCTAACAAACGTGCGATCTGGATCTTGTTTTCCGCGTCAACTTCGGGTTTCTCGGGAGCTTCGGCCATGGACTTGTCAACCGTTGGAGAGCTTGGTTCGTCCTTGGCCAGTAGCACAGTGTTGGTTGGAGAAAGGCCGAGGAGTGCGGCCATGACGGCGAGCGTTCGGAGCGGATTGGTTTTGATAACGATCCTTTTTTACCCCCGTCGCGGGAATCGGTCCGTAAAGGCTGTGTAAAATGCAAGGTTGCGAACTTCCGCAAATCGCCGAAAGTTTCCCTTCCATGTTTCGCACAGCCATGATTCAACCCATCCATTCCTCCCTCTTGTTGCTTTTCATCCCCGTGTGTTTGTCCTTCACTGCCGAGATGCTGAAGGCCGAGGAAACGCAGAAATTCCGCACCGCACTGGTGTATGACGAGGTCTTTCTGGAGCATGACACCAGACCCGGCTTCCCAGAGCACGCGGATCGGTTGCGCAAACTGACCAAGCATCTCAGGGAAAATGAAATTTCCAAGCGCTTGCTGTGGGCCAAGCCCGACGAAAAGATCGATGCCTTGCGGTGGATTCACAACGTGCACGATCCGAAATATGTGGCGGAGCTCAAACGCGCCTGTGAAGCGGGCGAAGCGCTGATGCACAACAGCGGCGACACACCGATCTCGAAACGCACTTATGAGGTTTCCGTGAAAGCCGTGTCCGGGGCGTTGACGGCAGTGGATCTGGTGATGGAGAAAAAGGTCACCAACGCGTTCGCTGCGCTGCGTCCGCCGGGTCACCACGCAATGCCGAACCGGGCCAAAGGGTTTTGTTTTTTCGGAAACGCAGCCATCGCCGCCCGCTACGCGCAGCAACATCACAAGCTGGAACGCGTGATGATCGTGGATTGGGATGTGCATCATGGCGATGGCACGCAGGAAATGTTCATCGAGGATCCATCGGTGTTTTTCTTCTCCGTGCATCAATACCCGTTTTATCCCGGCCCCAGCGGTTCACCAGACATCAAGGGCAACGGCAGGGGCGAGGGTTTCAATCTCAACGTACCGCTTAAAGCGGGCAGCGGGGATGAAGCGGTGATCAAAGCTTTTGAAACCGAACTCGCGGCCGCGTTCCGGAAATTCAAACCCGAGCTTTTGATCATTTCGGCAGGTTTCGATGCCCATGAAGCCGATCCGCTCGGCGCGCTCGGTTGGTCCAGCGATTGCTATGCGAAACTCACCGGGATTCTGCGCGGACTCTGCAAAGAGCAGGGACATGAACGCATCGTTTCCCTGTTAGAAGGCGGATACAGCGACAGCGGAATCACCGAAGGCGTGAGACGACATATCGAAGCGCTGGAGGCGGAGAAAGAATGATCCGAGGCAGGGGGTCATCCTACCTCAACAAATTCCATGCGGTGACCAGGGCTTTCAATCCCGCCATTTCGATGGATGGATCGACTCCTGCGCCCCAGAGGATGCGTCCGTCGTCGTGCTGGAGCTGGACGTAGGCGGCGGCACTGGCATCCGAGCCACCGCGTACGGCGTGAGAGCGGTAGTCGGTGACTTTGAAATTTTTCAGGCCCGCGGTTTCCAACGCATGAACAAAGGCATTGATCGGGCCGTTGCCGTCGCCCTCGATTTGCTGGGTTTTGCCATCGATGGAAATCGTCGCGGTGCAACGGACGATGCCGCCGGTTTGCTGATGAACCAACTCGTAAGCGATCAAACCCAGATGGGTTTCCTGATTCACGAAGTGATCGAAAAACGCCTCGCGGATTTCATCGACGCTGAGCTCGCGGCCTTCCTTGTCGGCAAGATCATAGATGTATTTACCAACGATGGGATGCATCGATTTCGGGAGATCGAACCCGTGTTCGCGATCCAGCACATACGCGACGCCGCCTTTTCCGGATTGGGAATTGATGCGGATGATCGCTTCATAAGATCGGCCGATGTCCTGTGGATCGATGGTGAGATACGGCACGCCCCAGACCAGTTCGGGGTTGTCTTTGATTTCCTTTTCGCGGCGGTCGAGCCCTTTCTTGATCGCATCCTGGTGGGAGCCGGAAAACGCGGTGAAGACAAGTTCGCCAACGTAGGGATGGCGCTCCGGAATCATCAGGCGCGTGAATGTTTCATACTTCAGGCGGATGTCTGTTAGAGCGGAGAAATCGAGTCCGGTCGCAATGCCATGGCTGTTCATGTTCAGGGCGACCGTGACGATGTCGAGGTTGCCGGTGCGCTCGCCATTTCCAAACAAGGTGCCTTCGACCCGATCCGCGCCAGCCATCAGGCCGAGCTCGGTGGCGGCAACGCCCGTGCCACGATCGTTGTGGGTGTGAAGGGAAAGGATGATGGAATCACGCTGGTGAAGGTGCCTGCCCATCCACTCGATCATGTCCGCGTGGATGTTCGGCGTGGTCCACTGCACGGTGTCGGGCAGGTTGATGATCATTTTCTTTTCCGGCGTGGGCTGCCAGACATCGATCACCGCGTTGCAAACTTCCGCTGCGTAATCGAGTTCCGTGTCCGAAAAGGATTCGGGCGAATACTGCAACACCACCTCGGTTTGCGGAATGGTCGGGACGAGTTCTTTCACCAACTTCGCGCCATCAACGGCGATCTGTTTGATCGATTCGCGCGAGGCATCGCCAAAGGTCACGCGGCGCTGCAGCGGTGAGGTGGAATTGTAAATATGCACGATGACGCGTTTCGCCCCGGCGATGGCCTGAAAACTGCGGCGAATGAGCTGCTCGCGGGTCTGCACCAAGATCTGGATGGTCACATCGTCCGGGATGCGGTTTTCCTCGATCAAACGCCGGCAAAAATTGAATTCCGTGTCCGCGGCCGAGGGGAAGCCGATCTCGATTTCCTTGAAGCCAATCGCGACCAAAAGCTCGAAGAACTCCAGTTTTTCCTCGATCGACATCGGTTGGGGCAAGGCCTGATTGCCATCCCGTAGATCGACCGAGCACCAGATCGGAGCGCGGGTGATCACCTGATCCGGCCAAGTACGGTCGGGCAGGGAGATCGCCGGAAACGGGCGATATTTGGAAAGGCTGTTCGGCTTCATAACGGGACCACCATCAGCGGCGGGTCGGCAGGTTAGTTGAAACAGGGATGAGGTTGCAAGGCTGGCGTGACGCAGAATCAAATCCCCACCGCCCTGCGCCATGCTTGGGCGAGCATCGCGTGGCCGGATTGGCTGGGGTGGATGCCGTCCCACAGCCAGAAGTTCGCGGGGGCGGCCTTGCAGGCCTTGTCGATTTCGGCTTGGAAGGGAACGAAGGTCAGTTTCAGGTCATCGGCGATTTGTTTGGCGATCGCACTGAATTCCGCGACGGTCTTGCCTTCCTTGCTCTTGAAATTTTCACGGGTGGTAAAAGGCTCGCAAATCACCACGCGGGTGTCCGCTTTTGCGGCGAGCGTGGTTTTGATGAGTTGGCGATAGCCCTCCTCGTAGTCGGCCAGAGTGCCTTTGTAAGTCTCGCCGAAAGCGATCGTATGCCAGATGTCGTTGACCCCGATCAGGATGCTGAGGATGTCGGGCTTGAGGTCGATGCAGTCGGCCTGCCAACGCGCGGCCAGATCCGGCACCTTGTTGCCACTGATGCCACGGTTATAAAACTTGAGCGCGAGTTCGGGATGATCCGCCATGATCAGACCAGCGGCATCGGCAGGATAGCCGCGACCCAATCCGGCGGTGTCGTTCGCGTCGAGCTTGTCCTTCTTGCGGCCTTCATCGGTAATGGAATCGCCTTGGAAAAGAATGACCGCACCTTTTTTCAGAGTGGTTCTGGCTGATGCGGTTTCCGCCGCCTGCAGCGAACCGCCCATGGCACCCAGTGCGCCGATGGACAGCGCACCTTGAAACAAACGACGACGGGTCAGGCTGGATGAGGATTCGGCAAAGCTCTCGGAGTTTTTCATATGCGGTCACTCTGAGGGATTTTCCGCGTTTGCCAAGGAAACAGGCGGAAATCCATCCGTGTCCTCAGCTTCATCCTCCATCGAAAACGGACCGGACAAGGCGGATTTCACCAGCTCGACATCCGGTGCGTGCGCGAGGACGGAAACCTCATCCCATGCCTGCAAGCGGGTATTGCCTTTTGGCAAAACGATCTCGCGCCCCCGCGTGATCAGGATGATGACCGCACCTTCGGGCAAATTCAGATCGCGGATGCGCGGGAAGCTGGCGTGTTCACTCTCAGGAATTTCCACCGCCACCAGGTCGTAATCGCTGTGAGCCATGGTGATCAGCTCCAGGCTGACCAGGGGTTTGGGTCGTGCCGGCAAAGCCAGTTTGAGCACACGCGCCAGCAAACCCAGGGTCGAGCCTTGAACCAGGATGGAGAGCAAGACGGCGAAGAAGACGAGGTTGAAGATATCATCGCCACCTTTCAGTCCCGCAGCCGCTGGATAGGTCGCGAGGACGATGGGCACGGCGCCACGCAACCCCGCCCATGACATGAAGACCCTGTGTTTCCAGCCAAGCTTCATCCCGGCTGTCCCGAGAAAGGTTGCGATCGGACGTGCGACAAACGTGAGCGCAAGGAACAGCAGGATTCCCTTCCACCAAATCTCCGCCCATTGATGAGGAAACACCAGCAGGCCTAGCATGACGAACATGCCGATGTTGGCGATGGTCGAGACCGCTTCCGAAAAGTTCAATACGCCCTGTTTGTGTACGAACTGCGCATTTCCCATCACGAAGCCGGTGGTGAAAACCGCGAGCATGCCGCTGCCTTTCACCAAGTCACTGAGGCCGAACGCCAGCAGCCCGGTGGCGATGAACAACAGATAATAGTAACCCCTGTCTTCGGGAACCAGCCGGTTGTAAAGAAACACGGCGGATTTTCCTGTTAGATAGCCGACCGCCGGACCGATGCTGAATTGCCAGAGCAGCGAGACCACGGAATGCCATCCAAACTCCGCCCCTGAGACCAAACTCGCCACTGCTACGGTGGTGAGCAGGATTGCCATCGGGTCGTTCGCCGCGCTCTCGATCTCGATGGTGGATCTGAGTTTCCGTGGCAGGGATTGATTTTTCAGGATGGAAAAAATCGCTGCCGCATCTGTGGATGAAATGATGACCGCAGGCAGCAGCGCATTCGTGAAACTCCAACCGAAGCCCCAGTAGAGTAATGCGAACAGCCCCGCCGAGGTGATCACAACGCCCCACGTCGCCATGCCGCCGGCCGGCAGAGCCACCGGTCGGAAATCCGAGCTTTTGGTCATGAACCCGCCGTGAAGCAAAATGAAAACCAGCGCGACATTTGCGGCCTGGTTGGCGACCAGGGTGTTGTCGAAATGCCAGACATTGAGGACATCACTGTCGAAAACGATTCCCATTCCGAGCGCGATCAGGATGACCGGCACGCTCCAACGTTCCAGCCAAACCGCCGCCAATACAATCATCAACAACAGGATTGGAACAATGAGATAGGGAATGGACATGGGTTCTACGACAAAAGCGACATGGCTGTCTTTTGCAAGTGGATTGTGGGTGATTTGGAAACTTGCGGGACTTTGCTGAAGCGCCGATGGGTGTTTCAACTTGATCTAAATGACGGCCGAAATAGGGTGCGGATACCGTAACCCATGCCCGCCGACTACCACACGCATACGCCGCTTTGCAAACACGCCACGGGCACGCCCGAGGAATACGTTGCGGCGGCGATCGCTGCCGGCCTAACGGAATACGGCGTTTCCGATCACGCTCCATGTCGACCCGAGCCGTTTGACGATTGGCGGATGCTGGAAAGCGAACTGCCGGAATATTTCGACTGGATCGCTCGTGCCAAGCAAGCCGCCGGTGACACGATTCCGATCCGCTCCGGGTTGGAGTGCGATTGGCTGAAAGGCTGCGAACGTTTCATCGAGGAGCTGGCCGAAGCATCCGATTGGGATTATCTGATCGGCTCCGTACATTACCTCGGCGATTGGGATTTCGACAATCCGGTCTGGCTGGGGAAATGGGCACAAACCGATATCGAGGACGCATGGAGCACCTATTGGAAAACCTACGCGGAAATGGCGGATAGTGGCATGTTCGACATCCTTGCGCACCCCGATCTCATCAAAAAGTTTTCCTACACCCCAGCCGGGGATCTCGATCGGTTTTACGACCCGGTGATCGAAGCGATCGCGGCCAACGGCTCGGTCATCGAACTCAACACCGCCGGGCTAAACAAGCCTTGCGCCGAAGCTTATCCTGCGCCACGCTTCCTCGAGCTCGCCGCCTCCGCCGGAATCGGTCTGGTGATTTCCTCGGACGCGCACACCCCCCATGAGGTCGCACGCGATTTCCCCAAAGCCCGCGAACTCGCAACCGCTGCCGGATATCGGGAAACCCAGCTTTTTGCAAAGCGAAAACGCACCGGAGAGCCGCTTCTCTGACCGGCTGTTCCATCCATGAACCCGGTTGAGAGGCAAGGCTTTCCGGTTCAATCTTCCTTGAGATTTGAAGTTTAAAATTTACAGTTTCCCGAAATGAAAGCCTACCACGACCTGTTGAGCGATGTGTTGGAAAACGGCGAAGTCCGTGGTGACCGCACCGGCACGGGAACACTCTCGGTGTTTGGCAGACAGGCGCGTTACGATCTGCGAGAGGGATTTCCATGCGTCACCACCAAGAAGCTCCATCTCCGCTCGATCATTCATGAGTTGCTGTGGTTTCTGAAAGGCGAGACCAACATCGCCTATCTGAAAGAAAACAACGTCACGATCTGGGACGAATGGGCGGATGCCGAAGGCGAGCTCGGTCCGGTTTACGGCAAGCAATGGCGCTCATGGCAAGCCGATGGTGGACGCACGATCGACCAGATCTCGCTGCTCATTGACGGCTTGATCGGAAACCCGCAATCCCGCCGCCACATCGTCTCGGCATGGAACGTCGGCGATCTCAACCGCATGGCTCTTCCTCCATGCCACCTGTTGTTTCAATTCTATGTGCACGAGGCCAAGGATGGCGCCCGTCCCGGCCTCTCCTGCCAACTGTACCAGCGCAGCGCCGACCTTTTTTTGGGCGTGCCCTTCAACATCGCTTCTTACGCGCTCTTCACCCACATGATCGCACAGGTCTGCAATTACGAAGCTCGGGACTTCGTGCACACCTTCGGCGATCTCCACCTCTATCAGAACCACCTCGACCAGGCGCGGCTGCAACTGACACGCGAACCCCGACCCCTTCCCACCC
>JBEAZA010000046.1:0-44912 GCA_041170385.1 Verrucomicrobiota bacterium
GCCAGAAGGGTGGTGGCTGTGACGGCCAAGGCCGTCAGGACTCGGGAGATGCTGCGGGGGGGCATGCGGTTGGGAATGGATACAGATTAGCGTTTGAAATAGGAGCCGTCCGCCCAGTGGGGGTTGCTGGCGAGGCGTGTGGACATGATGTGATGGGCGCGGCGGGGCAAGTCCGAATCGGCATGTTGGAGTCCGCGATACCATGCTTCCGTGACGGATTGGTATTCGGCGCGATAGGGATCGAGTTTGCCGCTTTGGACGAGGGCGTTCATCCGATCGAGCATGAGTTTCGCCGTTTTTCGGTCTCCATGGCCTTGGAGTGCGACAAAAAACCGCTGATAGCAGAACAAGGGATCTTTGCGTACCTCGGGATGGTTTTTGTCCCAGATGATGAGTTGTTCTTCGGCCTCCTTTGGCATCGCTCTTGCGAGGAAGATCTGGCTCTCCCGGATCATCTCGAACATCGCATTCTTGTCGAAGGCCACGGGTTGGAGCTGTGCCACAACCGCCATGAAACCCACCATCAGGGATATGCACGTCTGCCGGATCATGGGGATGGTTTTTGTTTGGCCAGGCCGGCGAGCGCGCGCTCGCGGTGTTGGATGATCACCGGCTGTTTTGCTTTTTCCGGATAGGAAGCGATGAGTTGGTCGAAGGCATCGACAGCAACCTGTCCCTGCTCTTGCACGGTGAGCAGCCATGCGCGGGAAAACAGGGCCTGTTCGTGAGGGATGGAGCCGACCGGTTGTTCGCGTTCGATTTCCTGACAGATGGCGACGGCTTTTTTCCAATCATTCTGGGGGCCTGCGGCGAGTTGCACGAGATGCCATTTGGATTCCGCATACCAGCGGTCGCTCGGCCGCGTGGTCTTGATCACCTCCCGCCACAGGGTTTCGGCCCGGATGAGGCTCTCCTTTGTGGGGTCGATATACAAACACCAGCCGAGGCGGGTCCGGATTTGAGGGAGATGGCGTGGATGAGCGGAGGGCAAGAGGTGTTCGTAGATCAGGCGGGCGAACGCATCCCGATTCTGATCCATGGCTTTTTCAGCGATGGGAATGAGCTTGGCGGGATCACCATTGCCATCGGAAAACACCTTCGCCAAGGTGAGCTTGTCCGCGGCTTCGTTCGAGAGAGACGGCTCGATGGCTTGGTAGATGCTCAGCGCTTCCTTGTATCTTTGTGTCGCGAAGTGCTGAAGGCGATGGCGCTCCAGATTCTGGCGGTGGTTGGGCTTTTGGGATGATGGCGAAGCAGATCATCCCGGCAGCGTTGGGCGGCGTTGGCATTGCGGCGTTGCAGGTGAATGGGGATCTGTTCCGCGAGAGACTGGGCCGCCCATTCGGTTTTCGGGTGGCGTGAGGTGATGTGGGCAAACGACCTCAACGCATCGTCAAGGCGCTGGTTTTTCAGCTGAATCTGGCCCAACAGCAAGGTGCATTCCGCGGCATCCGGGGCATTCGGCTGGGTGTGCAAATGTTTAACCAGCAGGCTTTCGGCACGCGGGCCGTTGGAGGCAAGGATCAGTTCCCTTGCCTGTTGGGCAAGAGATTTCGGTTGGGGTGCGAGAGGCTTGTCCGTGTTCGCTAGTGCTGTTGAAACCGAGCAGACATGCATCATGCCCAGGATCTTCAACGCGTTAACCAGACAAGCCAACAGGGGGATGTTTAGCTTGCGTTGCATTGGCGCACGACTGTTAGAGCAGTTCCGATGCCAGGTCAACCCATTATCTTCAAATAGTTGAAATTTGTTAGAAAATATGATATTCCTAACGAACGATCCGGATTCCGTTCATGGTTGGATTGCCTAGCGCGCCCGATTACTGTCTGAGGATTCCCAAGCAAATCCTCACCTTTTGCATCGACTTAACCTCTTTTCTGCTTCGGATGTTTTGTCGGAACGAATATGAAACTTGCATTGCGATTCCAATCTCTCCCTTCATTTGCGCGCTCCATGCAGACTCGGGATTTTCCTAGGTTTCCATCCTCTCGCCGAAAAAAACGGATCTCTATCGATACATCACTTCATAATACTCCCTCACCATCCGGTCCGAATCAAAGTAAGGCACGACATCATTCATCGAGTTCAAAACGATCTGGTTCCATTTATCCCGATGGTCGTAATACAGAGGAAGTATCTCTCCGTTGAGTTTGGCGTAAAAACCGGTAAGATCGTGCCGGTCTTCATCTTCATGCGATAATCCCTGTGCAACCGGCGGAATGATGAAGCTATTTTCGCCATCCTTGGCGAACTCGCAGATCCAGCCATCCAAGGTGGAGAAATTCACCGCTCCATTCATGGCGGCGGACATTCCTGAGGTTCCGGAGGCTTCGCGCGTGACGACAGGATTGTTCAACCAGAGATCCGCGCCGTATTTGAGCGAACGTGACAACTCCAGCTCGTAACCCGTAAGAACCGTGGCATTCGGGTGATCTTTGGTGAGCTGTATGAGGTGATTGAAGGTTTGGATAGCCGTATCATCGAAGGGATAGGGCTTGCCCGCCCATATGATTTGCACCGGATAGTTGCTGGAACCTAACATTTCACGAAACAGACGCAGATCCCGGGTGATCAGATCCGGCCGTTTGTAACCTGCAAACCTCCGTGCCCAGACAAGGGTCAGGATCCCGGTATCAAATAATTTCCCGGTTTGATCGGCCACGATGCGGAATAGCCGTGATTTCAGCTCGCGTTTCCTGCGAGTCAGGGCATCTGCATCCGCATCGACGCGCGCCCGTTCCATTCCGTGATCCGCCCAGAATTTCTTATTCTGAGCGTTGGTGACATGAGTGATTTCACAGATTCCGCGCGCATGTTTCCACATCTTGCGGGATACTTGGCCGTGCAATTTGGAAACTCCGTTGGCTTTTTTGGCCATGCGCAAGGCGGCCAGAGTGTGATTGAAGACATCCCCCTCCACCCCCGCGAGATCGCGGACCCATGGTTCGTCCAATCCGCTGAAGAAACCAAAATCGCGCAGCACGGAAAAATGATGTTTTTCGTTTCCCGCCTCCTCAGGTGTGTGTGTGGTGAAAACCAGCCGGTTCCGGACCTCTTCCAAGTTGCCATGTTTCTTCAGGAGATGGAAGGCCGCGGACAAACCGTGAGCCTCGTTCAGATGCATGATCTCAGGGCTGACGCCGAGCACGTCGAACAACTTCGCGGCACCGATGCCGAGGATCATGTATTGGGCGATGCGTCTCAACTCATCGTTGTCATAAAGCCTGTGTGTGATCTGTCTGGATAGGAAGTCGTTCTCATCCACATCCGTGGAAAGGAAAAACATCGGTACGGTTCCGAAAACCTCACCGGGCAAATGATATGCTCTCACCCAGACAGGATGTCCGTGAACGTCCACGGTGAACCGGATACCGGTCTCCTGAAGAAAGGAATAATGCTGCTTGCGGAACTGAACGGCAAGCTCGCCCTCATCCCCCCGTACCTGGTTGTAATATCCATAGGTCCAGAGAATTCCGACCCCCGCGAGATTCTGCCCCAAATCCGCTGCGGATCTCATGTGAGATCCCGCCAGAAACCCTAATCCGCCGGCGTAAATCTTGAAGCTCTGATCGATCGCGAACTCGCACGAAAGATACGCCACACTCTTGGAATAGGTTTTCGCGATCGGATAATGATGCGAGTATGGTGCGGGCAAGAAAGAGGATGATGGCATACGGAGTTGGATCACGAAAGCGATGGAACACATACCGCGACATCGCTGTCGGCATGATAATCCACCCCTTCCAGGCCAAAGCCGAACAGGCGCAGGAAACTCGACTGATAGCCGTCGAAATCGGCAAGCTCGTTGAGGTTTTCGGTGCGGACTTCCTGCCAGCGTTTGCCAACAAGAGCCTGAATTTCCGGCGACATTTCCCAATCATCCACGCGGATCCGTCCGGCCTCGTCAGGCTGCGGATTACCGCTATACAAACGCTCGCGCAGCAACCGGTCCATCTGCTCGATGGTGTCTTCGTGGTTGCCAGCAGCTTTCATCGCCTTGTAGAGCAGTGAAATGTAAAGCGGCACTACCGGAATCGCCGAGCTGGCCTGGGTGACCAGGGCTTTATTGACCGAAACCCATGCCTTGCCGGAAATGCTCGCAAGCTTGCCATCCAACGAACGCTGCACCTTTTCCAGATCCTCCTTCGCCTTGCCGATGGTGCCGTTTTTGTAAATCGGCCAGGTCACCTCAGGCCCAATGTAGGAATAGGAAACCGTCCGCAGGCCCTCAGCCAACACCCCGGCGGCCATCATTGCGTCGATCCACATTTCCCAGTCCTCACCACCCATGACTTTCACCGTCTGCTCGATATCGTCACCTTCGGCAGGCTCGATGGTCACCTGATCGACCGCACCAGTACCTGTGTTCAGGGTTTTGTTGGTATACACTTCACCAATCGGCTTCAACACGGATTTGTAGACTTCTGCGGTTTTCGGATCGGTCCGGCGAGGTGAAGCCAGGCTATAAATCACCAGATCCACCTGACCCAGATCCGCCTTGATTGCGGCAATCACCTCCTGCTTCATTTCATCGGAGAATGCATCACCGTTGAACGATCGTGCGTACAATCCCGCCGCCTTTGCCTCGCGCTCGAACGCCACAGTATTGTACCAGCCCGCGGTCGCGGTTTTATCCTCGGAGCCGGGCCTTTCGAAAAACACTCCGATGGTCGCCGCTCCGGATCCGAACGCCGCGGCAATTCGCGATGACAACCCATAGCCTGTCGATGAACCGATCACCAGAACCTTCTTGGGCCCGTTCGCGATCGGCCCCCTGCCTTTCACCACAGCAATCTGTTCCTGTACATGCTTGGCACAACCCTCGGGGTGAGCCGTCGTACAAATAAATCCGCGAATTTTCGGTGAGACAATCATGATGCCGCCCAAACTAGCGACCCTTTCATTTCACGCAATACCAAATCACCTTGTCGGTTTCTCCTGCCCGCTGCGCGCGAGAATCCACAACAGGTCCGAAACCCGGTTCATGAAAAGACGGACCACCTCGGGCACGTGGCCCTGCGCTTCATGGAGAAGGAGAACATGCCGCTCAGCCCTGCGCGCGACTGTTCTGGCAACATCAAGATGAGCACGGAGTATCGACCCATCCTCGCCGGGCACGGCCCAGTGAGTGAATCGAACCCCCTCACCCTCGATCCGCATCGCGGTCTCCGTCAACCAGTCCACATCTTCCTGGCGCACAAGCGCGTAGCCTTTTTCCGCATATCTCGTCAGATCCTCCGGCATGCAGGCAAGCTGCCCCATGAGACCGAACAGCACATGTTGGATCCGATCGAGGATCGGCGTGTGACGCGCATCCGCATCCGCCGCCCTCGCAAGTCCGATGGCCGCATTCAACTCATCGATGCTGCCCAGTGCTGCAAACCTCTCGGAGGTCTTGGCCGAACGCCGGCCGAACATCAGGTCTGTCATCCCGTCATCGCCGCGGTTGGTGATAATGCTCATTTCTCCAAAGATGAACATTGAATCTATTCAGGCAACAACGAAGATGAACGGATATGACCCGCGAAACCGAACTGGCCAACCGACTCGAAGACTCCATCGCCACCGTGATCCGTGGGCAGCAACAGACCATCCGAAGGGTTCTCGCCTGCATGTTTGCCGGTTGCCATGTACTGTTAGAAGATTACCCGGGAACCGGTAAAACCACCCTCGCCAAGGCGATCGCGAAATCGATTGGGGGAGCCGACTTCAAACGCGTGCAATTCACCCCTGACCTCCTTCCCTCCGATATCCTCGGGGTTTCGGTGCTCGACCCCAAGGCTCAGGAGTTCCGTTTTCACAAAGGCCCGGTATTCACCGACATCCTGCTTGCTGATGAAATCAACCGTGCGTCTCCCCGAACCCAAAGCGCCCTTCTGGAAGCCATGGGTGAACGCCAGGTCAGCATCGAGGGTGAACGCCATGATCTTGATGGTTTGTTCTTCGTCATCGCCACCCAGAACCCGGTCGAATTCCGCGGCACCTACCCCCTGCCGGAAGCCCAGATGGATCGCTTCGCCATGCAATGCCAACTGGGTTATGTCTCGGCGGATGAGGAAGCCAATATCCTCCGCGACCAGATCGAATCTCACCCGGTTGACTCCATCCGGCCGGTTATCACCCGTGAGCAGGTTCTTGAAGTTTCTGCCGCGGCGCGAAACATCCGCTTCAGCGAGGAGCTGAGGCAGTACGCGGTCTCCGTCGTATCCGCGACCCGAAAACTGCGGGAGGTCCAACTTCCCGCAAGCCCGCGTGCCTCGCTGGCCTTGATGAAAATTTCGCAAGTCATTTCCCTGCTTGAAGGCCGTGAATTCGTCACTCCCGAGGTCATTCAATCCATCGCCGGAGATGTCATCGCCCACCGGTTGGTACTTTCACCCGAATCGAGATACTCAGGTGCAAACGCTCGCCAAATTGTCTCAGAGCTATTGAAACACACACCCGTCCCATCCTGATGAACGCGGTATCGAGACGTTTCCGTCTGCTGCATGCCTGCTACTCGTTTGGTGCAAGCATCCATTTCTGGCTGAGGTGTCGAATCCGCCGAGCAGGGATCTGCGCCCTGTTCGCCACATCGGTCACTGGTTTCCTCTCGGTCGGCAACCCGAAAGCACCCGTCTTCCAGCTGTTCTGTTTTGGCCTCGGCCTGATCGTGCCAACCCTTTTATGGACCTTGTTCCGGCGTGCCAAGGTCCACGCTTCGCTCGAAACCGCCAGATACGCGACCGTCGGCGAGACATTCCATTATTCCGCCACTCTTTACCACCATCACCGCAGGATCCTGCGCGGACTGCGTCTGTTACAAATCCCACCGGACCCCCGTCCAAGTCTCAGCGAGTTCAGCCAGATGGAAGAACCATACGAACGGAGGCGCAATTTCTATGACCGGAAAATGGCTTATTTCCGATGGCGCTGGCTGATTTCAAGACGCCGCAGTTTTACCGCAGAGGAAACCTCAAGGAATTTTGACCTCCCGCCCCGCCAGAGGATCACCGTCCACCTGAGTCTGACTCCCTGCAGACGCGGAGTTTACCTTCTGGATCAACTGGGCCTGCTCATGCCGGATCCGCTGGGCTTTTTCCAAAAATGCAAGTTTCTCAACCCCGATCCGGCTCACCTGATTGCCCTGCCCAGACGTTACCGACTGCCTCCTTTTGACATGCCGGGCTCAGGCACGTTCCGGATCGGTGGTGAGGACACCAGCAACTCCATCGGAAACGCTGGCGAGTTCATCGGCTTGCGGGACTACCGCCCCGGCGATCCTCTGCGCACCATCCACTGGAAAAGCTGGGCTCACACCGGCAAACCCATCGTCAAGGAACTCGAGGACACCTGCTTCCCACGCTACGCCATGATTCTCGATACCTTCGCCCACTCTCCAGATCCCACGATTTTCGAGGAGA
This sequence comes from Verrucomicrobiota bacterium, assembly GCA_041170385.1. Taxonomy (GTDB): domain Bacteria; phylum Verrucomicrobiota; class Verrucomicrobiia; order Verrucomicrobiales; family Akkermansiaceae; genus Luteolibacter. The sequence goes on from JBEAZA010000046.1 coordinate 7,404, forward strand.
TGATCTCTATCACATCCTCCTTCATCAGCGGCTTGAACCAGCAGCGATCACTGATCGATCTCATGTTCATCGCAGAGAAAGCTCATACCGTGACTGCCGGACGTGGCTTGGAACGAACCGAAAAACTTCTCGAAGTCCTGGCAGGGCTACAGATAGAACCAAACGAACGTTTTAATGATCTGTCTGCTGCCGTAATCGGGCATCGGGACCACATCACTTCCTGCTTGGTCATCCTCAATGGCTGGAATGAATCACGCCGGGATTTTATCCAAAAGATGTGCAAAGCCGACATCCCCTGCGTGCCCATCATCGTTGGCTCGGGAGAAAAACCCGAGCATCTCATCGGCCATTGGATCGATTCAAAACACGTTGCCCGATATCTCATGCGTCTCCCGACCCAACTCACCGCCATCTGAAACCTCATGATCCGACCGGAAATCCAACCCATCCCCCGACTCCTGCTGGGTGCCGCGCTCCTCTTCTGGGGCTCGATGATCGGATTTCCCATCGTCGGACTGATCACCGCCATAAGCGTTGAAAGCTCTCACTGGATTCGCTCAAGGTGGCATTTCAACGACTCCGCCTGCTCCCGCGCCGTCCAACTCAGTCTCACCATTTCAATCATCACCGCCGCGATCATCTGGTTTGATGGCCATCGTTACACCGCACTTGCAAAACTCCTCATCTGGCTGCCATTGCTTCTATTCCCCATCCAATTTGTTCAATCATTCGGATCAAATAACTACCTGAACCTCAATGCCTTCTACTTATTCTTCAATCAGATAAATCAAAAAGATCTTGCCGCCGAAAATCACGAAACCAACGTTCGTTTCCACTTTGGAGTTGTCTATTTCATTGCGATTCTGATCGCCTCATGTCTTGGGAAACATGCCCAACATACCCTGTTTTATCTGGGTATCGTGATCCTGACGTCATGGATCATGTATGGCCAGATCAGAGCACGAATGGTTGCAACTTTTCTCATCATCTTCACTGGAGCAGGGATGGGGATCATGGGACAGCTTGGGCTATCCAAGCTGTATGATTGGGTCACAACTCGCGGTCTCAACAGCAGCGTTTCGGCCAGTGCAGCACCGACGATCAACCGTACAAATATCGGTTCCATGGGTGAAATTAAACAGTCGTATAAGATTCAATGGCGTTTGTTTCCCAAAGATGGCCGGAACGTACCACGTCTGCTTCGCACAGCATCCTACAATCGCTACAAAGGCATTAGCTGGAGAAATCTCTACCCAAAAACCATCATCAGCGATGAGGAAAGCTTTCGCGAGATCAGTTCACTCGACCTTACCGAAAACGATTCCTACTATCTCATGCGCGAGAACATGAGTCGGTCCGACCTAAGGAGCGCACTTCCCCAGTTTGAAATCCGGGGTGCCCTTGCCCCTGATTCCGCCCTACCCCTGCCTGGAAACGCCGCGACCCTGCAGCATGCAGATTTCGATGAGATCAGCATCAACCCGATGGGAACCGTGCGCACCGTCTCGGAAAAACCTGTGATTCGGGTCACGGTGCGATGGAACGACACGCGACCGACCGAAGCCCCGCCCTATCGGGTCGAAGACCTTGCGATTGATCCGCTGGAATGGGTCGGGATCGACCAGGTCGCCAAACAGTTGGGGCTGAAAGAACTTCGTACCACTCAGGAAAAAATCAGTCGTCTCAACCACTTTTTCCAAACCGAGTTCACATACAGCCGCTACCTGAAGATTCCACGAGTAACCACCTCGCATCAACGCCCGACTGCCCTTGAAACGTTTCTCACCACCCATCGCTCGGGACACTGTGAGTATTTTGCCACGGCGGCGACGCTTCTCCTGCGAGCTGCGGATGTTCCGGCGCGATACACCATCGGCTTCTCCATCATGGAGAAAAAAGCCGGTGCCGATGAATGGATCGCACGGGGCATCCACGCCCATGCATGGACCCGTTTTTGGGATCATCAACGGAATGATTGGGTCGATTTCGATCCGACCCCCGGAGATTGGCTGTTGCAGGAAACCCGCAGCGGTGGAAACCATCCATGGCTGATGGATGCTTATCAGGGCTTCAAGGAGGATTTTTTCCTTTGGCGCAACCAGCGCCACAACCGGATCGGAATCATCACCGGATTTTCCGCCATGGGTCTGAGTCTTGTCTTCTATATCATGCATCGGCTCAGAAAATCCCGTATCATCATGAGAAGCGACAACACGCCCGAAACTGCATACTTCAAGAACATCAGGACCCCCCTGAACGACTTGGAACACGCAGCACGGGCACTTCTGCCGCCCCGTCAACCCGGCGAGACCCTCGTCACATGGCTAATGGGGCTGCAACATCACCGGATACCAAGAGACGAGCTCGAACTCGCCTGTGAACTCCACCAACAACTCCGACATGATCCCCTTGCTCCGCCTTCAGCCACAGCCGATCAGCTTGTCGTCCGAATCTCACACCTCAAATCCCGCCTAAGCGGGCACTGAAGCCAATGCATCCGAAGCGTTAGGGGGTGAATTTCAAACCTCCACCAGCGGATGAGCCAACATATCTTCATAAATCGCGATGTATCTTCTCGCGACCTCCTCATGACTGAACTCTTTGGCACTCTGTTTCATGATACGACGGATCTGTTTCTCTTTCGTCTCCGCCGGAAGCCCATGGAACATCATCGCCTGATCGATCGCCCAACGCAGTGCGTTGGCGTCATAATCGCTGAAACGAAACCCGTTTCCCAAGGAGCGTTCCACATTCAATGGATGCACCGTGTCATAAAGCCCGCCCGTTCCATGCACAACAGGCAGGGAACCATAAAGCGGAGCGGTCATCTGCGGTAGTCCGCATGGCTCGAACAGAGACGGCATGAGCATGAAATCCGATGCCGCATAACCCAACCGCGACAGACGTTCGTCGAAATCCGCAATGCCGACGCGATTCCAAAGATTGAACTGCTTGATGATCTGCTTGAAATAAACTTCATGCGGACCGTTTGCCACCACGGCAATCTGCAGTCCACGATCCCAGTAATCGGAGACCGTCTTGACCAGGATATCCGTCACCAACTGAGGACCTTTCTGAACCGGATCCAACCGCGATGGCCAGAAAAACAGGGGGGCATCGGGATTCTGATCCAGCCCCATCTCCTGCTGGAAATCCCTCTTGTTCGCTCGCTTGGCTTCAGGAAAATCCTCCGCCGTGTATCCACGGACCAGCGAGTCATCGGTCTCGGGATTGTAGGATCCGTCCGGAGCGTTGAGGATACCCGAGGCACAACCCGCATGATATTTGTTCCGAATCTCCTGACGCACCGACCATGGAACCACCGAATGCCAGCCCTCCACAATCTCCCAGAGGAACCTGGGACTGACCGTGTTGATGAAATGCGATGCGAAAATTCCCGATGTCAGCAGATCGACCGGAAGTCGCGCACGCGCGTGATCATAGCTTTGGGGATTTTCCGAAAAATACAGATTCATCCAGAACTCCGCGGCATCGATACCGGTATCCTCCACCTGGGATAAACTGACCTGTCGGGTATGGATGTTATGCACGGTGAAGAGGCTTTTGATCCCCCTGCGTTTCGCCATTCCCGGAATCAGGGCCGTCATCCAGTCATTGCAATGGATCAAATCCGGCCGTGCCTTGGGGACGATGTGGTTGATGACTTCACGCTGAAACACCAGCGCAATCCGCATCGCCTCATCCGAGTGATTGCTGTAGACCCTGTCGCGATAATAAAAAATCCGGTCCTCGGCCAAATGAATATGGTCTTCCGGAAGGACCTCGTGGTATTTTTTCAACTCCTTCTCGTGCAGATTGAACACATCGCCTTGGAACAGCTTCCGGTAATTCGGCATCGCCACATGCACATCCGCGCCCAAATTGAACAGGGCTGAGACCAAGGATGCGGACACATCCGCAAGCCCGCCCGCCTTCGCCGACATCCTCTGGACCATATTGCCCATACCCGCCGGCAGATACGTGATTTCAGGTGTGACGATGAGAATGCGCGGATTCTTGGAGTGATTCTTCTTCGGCATGGTTCAGCGATGTCAATGAAATCTGGGGGGAAGTGAACTGCAACACTTCCATTCATTCTCTCGACTCAGGCGTTCCCTAGCAAGAAAATCCATGTCTTTGTCACATTTTATTCACCGCAACGGCCACTGCCTCGCAGACATCGTGCCAACCCGGAAAATTCCACTTGTTTGGAAATCCCGCACACTGGGCCGGCTTCACGGGATGGATCCGGCACCCACCATTTTCCAACATCACACATTCGTGATTCTCTTTTTCAAGGAGCGATAACCCCTGCCGGTTCATCCTCAATCGCGTGTATTTCTCCAGAAACTCCTCTTGCGGAATCTTGAGAAATTCGGATATGGCAACCACATCTCGGTCTTCGATCCTGACATCGCCCGGCCATTTGCAGCAAGCGTTGCAGCGCTGACATACGTAATTCACACCCGGCTCGAGAACCGTTTGGTCGTTGATCGGACTGCCATGTGGGGATTCGGGCATTTCACTCTATTCGAGCCGTTGATAATATGAATGAACCCGACCCAGAAACCATTTCCATTTTCTGCCGGGACGGCCGTTATCCAAGAGAAAATGCGGACAGTTTTTATTTGGCGGACTAGCCCCACGGCGCGGCCAATGATAGTGCGGAACGATATTTCTCAGTGGAATTCCGTGTTTTTTCATGAGCACGGCTGTCAGCTTCGCCGTCCGTTCGATCGTCGCGGCCTTGTTTGATCCGCGCTCCTCACACATCTCAATCCCTATCGAATAACGGTTTCCCGGCCCATCGAAATCGGCGTGTTCCCCCTGTTCGGAAGTGGGCATGTGCTGAATGGCCATCCCCTGATCCACCGTGAAATGCCAGATCAGATATCCGATCCGGTTTCCTCCGCGGCGTTTCGGTGCGCGCAAGGCCCCGCTCTTCAGCGCAAGGGAATGCTTTTCAGCTCCTGCTGTGAAATTCTGCGTGCTGTGGATCGTGATGTATCGGGGATTCATCGGCCTCACGACCCTGCGACCGTGCTTCCCACGCGGCACCATGTCCACTTTCAGTCTCACCTCACGGATGAGGGCGGAAGTTGAAATCCTGCTTGCCCCGCCCGATGATCCCGATCCTCCTGCCCGATAAGGAACCGGTTCGCAACCCGCCCCTGTCAGAGCGAGTATCAATGCCAGCCTGATCGCAACATCCCGGAACACGATGACCAAACTACCGCCCGCAACGGATTTGTGAAGTGAAATGCTCAGCGACGCGGTCGGCTGCGCATGATCAGTCTCATCAACCATACCGGCATGGCTCCGAGAATGAAACCGATCAGTGCGATACGACGACCCGGAAAGACCCGTGCTCTGCCTGCGAGCAATCCCCTGAGAGATTCCGCAACCACCCGTGTTTTGCTGATATAAAACAACGTCCTTGCGGATGGCATTTCAGACACGGAACCCGCGCGTCTCGCAAGATCACCGAACTCGGTTTTCACCGGTCCCGGGCAGGAGGCCGTCACATGCACACCGTGACCCATCAGTTCGATCCTCAACGCTTCGGTGAAACTGCTCACGTAGGCCTTGGTCGCCGCATAGACCCCGAAATCCGGAATTGCCAATGTGCTGGCAAGGGAGGAAACGTTTAGAATCCATCCGCGTTTCCGTTTCATCATTTCCGGCGAAAACAAGTGGGTGAGATGGGTCAGTGCATCGATATTGACCCGCAACATCCGATCCAGAACCGCCCAGTCCGCGGTAACGAACTCACCATAGTCCCCCATCCCCGCGTTGTTGACCAGCAGATCAGGAATCCAACCCGCCGCATCCACTTGTGACTTCACTCTCAACCGCGCATCAGCATCGGACAGATCTGCCCCGATCAGCATGCATTTGAACTGGGGGTCTTGCCGGGAAATCTCAGCAGCCAAGAGCTCCAGGCGATCTGTCCGTCGAGCCACCAAAACCATGCGTTCCGTCCGCGCGGACAACTGCCTGACAAACTCTTCCCCCAAGCCGGCCGAAGCTCCGGTCACCACCGCACAAGCAAAACGCGTTTCCATAAAAAACCGATCAACCGTTTACCTTCAGGACCCGTAGCGGCAGGCGCATCATCAGCTCGCCATCATAACCGATATCAACCGAGTAAATCCCATCCTGATGAAACCGCAGACCCTGCAGGTTCATCACCATGTTGCGGGTGTTGAATGGAGCATCATTCGGGAGCTTCACCTCAAATTCGGGCTCGATCGGCATATGGTCGGGATCGAGTGATTCCCCATCCTCATTGATAATGTTGATCGAGAGCTTGTGTTTTCCCACATCCTCCTGTGTGAAGCAAAAACGCATGGCTAGGGAGCAGGCCGGATGCACCACCGGCAGCGCACGAGCCGCGAGGGTGTCAAATGTCCCGGAAACCACCAGCTTGCCGTTGTAGTCCGCTGCAAAATCACAAAGTGTCGCAATTTGAATATCCATATCGAAAAAGAATCCATCTTTGGTAAAGCGTGGCAGGACTTGTCTAAACCAGCCTGCTGCAGGGTAAAGCTCAAAGCACCCGCAACTGGGAATTTCACCCATGGTCACACAGGTAGCGGCATCCCGGATGGGAAACCAACCACTGAGGCGTATCCGCCGGAATCCCATGCGCTGGTCAGTGCGCATCGATGAATCCGCAGATTCATGGAAGGCGGGTTCGGATGTTTCAACTGATTTCTGCATCGCGAAACCAGGGGAAGCCTTGCGGCCACCCCCTCGCTACCTCCGCATTGCCGGATTCGGCTCACTGATGGATGTCGATTGCTGCATACTCGCCGTCCTTCCTCCGATAAACGATCGTCAGACAATGACGGCGTGCGCTTTTGTAGAGCACGAAAGGCCGATCCGATAACTCCAGCTCCATGATCGCATCTTCCTTGAACATGGTTTTGACCGCCACTTTCTCGGGAAAAACGATAAAAGGCTCGGGATCGTGGGCCGATTCCTCCGGGTGATCCATCGCCTCCTCGGTGAAGTGCCGCTCGTCGAGATAACGGATCGACTCATTACGATGCGGACGGTTTTTCTTCATGAGACGGGTTTTGTGCTTTCTCATCCGGCGCGCGATCTTCTCGATCGTCTCGTCAAGGGCGGCATACATGTCCCGACCCTCGGTATGCGCCTCGATGGTGATATGATTCGTACAGAAAAGGATAATCTCGGCGATTTGGCGGTTTTTCTGCACATCCAGGATCACTTTCGCCTCGATGATTTTCGGGTAATCCAAATGCAGGCCCTCGATTTTCTTGTGGGCATAGTCACGGAGAGATTCGGTCACTTCTTCATGCCGCACCGTCACGGTGATAGGCAGATTGACATTCGCAGTTTGCATAGTTTTTCGTGGTTATGAGGTTAAAACGAGTAATGCTGAATATCCATTACCCATCTATCACTATGGAGCAGAGTTTGCCGGAATTCCAACAGGAAATGACAAAAAACTCATTTCTTTTTCTTTGCAGCCATGCGTTGCTTCACCTCCAGGAGGAATCCGGGATTTCCCTCCAATGCATCAGCCACGCAGCGGATCACCTCCAGGGTTGACCTCGAAACATGATGTTCCATGCCCTCGACATCGCGGTAAATCGTCTCTTCGTTGACCTCAAACAAACGCAGGAAGCGGGTCAGGGTCTCATGCCGTTCCACGATCGCCCCGGCGATACGCAACCCTTCGGCTGTCAAAACCGTGCCGCGATATTTTTCATGCTTCACCAAACCCTCGCCATCCAGTTTCTGCAGCATGTTGGTCACGCTGGCTTGGGAAATGCCCAGCTTGGCGGAAATGTCCACCGCACGTGCATAACCCTTCTCCTCAATCAAATGGAGGATCTGCTCGAGATAGTCATCCATCGCCACCGAGCCACTGGTCCGCTTCGATTTGAACTCTGTCATTTCAAGCCATCCTGTCCGGAATCCCCGGAGGTTTCAAGAACGGATCGAACCGGACACAGATCCCGCTCGGATGCCATGAATCCGACCTGCAAACGGACCTTCGATTCCGACAGATCAACGCGCCGATATCCTCCGAAGCTCCCCTTCTCATCCGTGTCATCGTGCTCGATCCCGATCAGGAGATGCGCGGCATCCCGGTTGATGTTGAATTCGCCAGCCTCGGGGTCGAAGCAGAACGCCTCAATACCGCGTTGTCCGGAGCTCGCTCGGACAAACGTCGCATGCAGATAAAACACCTCCCCGCTGGCCTCATCCACCACCACCAAATCCGGATGACCGCATGTCCGGCTCACAGTATCGGGTTTTTTCACGGATCCGCATCGCAATCCCTTCATGCCGTCCAATGCCCGCAGCAACGCATCTTCAAACGATGCCGATGCTTCGCTGAGACGCGCCATCCCCATGGACGTTGGGCCGTGCCCATTCATGTTCGCGAGCACCTGTTCCACCGCGCCATCAAGCAAAGCCATCACACGCTCGCCCGATTCCATTTGCGTGAGCGGAACCACCCGTTTGCCGGATACCACCTCAACCACCATCGGAAAACCGAACGTTCTGCCATTCCGTTTTTCCAACAACAACCCTTTCAACATGGCGCGATCGGCCTGATGATTGGCCTGTTTTTTCGCACTCACCTCGGCCTTTTTCAGCAATTCACCCTGAACCTCCCATCGAGGCAAGGCCGGTTGTTTGGGCTCACGGCTTAGCACAAACACCAGCAAGCCGACGCCCAGCCCACCGAACACGATCTGCAATATCCTCCGCTTCATCATGATCAGGAAACATCAACCCATCGCCTTGCGCAAGCGGTACCAGGCACCTGTGTTCGGCGTAACCAAGGCCCACAATGGCAGATCTTCAAGATGGTATTCGCGGATCATCCATTCTAACAAAACCAAGGAAGCTACCGCATCGAACAACGCGTCATGCCAATCCCGATCCGGAACAAGTTCTTTCACCCGCCCGGCGACGCCAATTTCCTCGCATAGAGCGCCAAGCGAATGCTTCTTCTGAGCCGGCATCGCCGCTCTGGCCAACAAGAGGGTATCCACCCAAGGATCGAACGGATTGCCGGGATAAACCCGTAAAAACCGCTTTTCCGTACCCTTCGCATGAGCCACCGGTACTGCTTCCCCACCCAATCGGGCATTCACTTCCGGCCAGAGCGAGAGCAAACTCGGTGCCCCTTCCAGGTGACCGGCCCCGATGCCGTGAATCTTCTTCGCATACCAATCCACTTCACCATCTCTCTCCAAAAACGAGACATAATAATTTCCATAGCCCTTGTCCAAAGACCAGGTTGCCATCCCGATCTGGACCGGCCAATCCTCCTTGCCACGCTGGGCCCCCGCTCCCTCGAAATCAATCCCCGCGAAAACCACATCCCGCACTTTTCTCTGATCCTTCACGACCCCATCATTTCCACATCCCACGGTTCGACAACCCTGAAAACCATGAATTCCAGAGGTTCGCACCATCCCCCGGATCGAAAACGGAAATTCGTCACTGATCCGGAGAATCGCATCGGGAAATCGCCGCGTATCGCCTGAAAATCCGGATCGCACCCCACCCACCTTCTTGCACCCCGTCCAAACCACGCCCAACTGCTTAAAACATCATTTTCTCCCTTGGCAGCGGACCGATAGGCTTTTAGAGCATCATCGTTTCCGTTTTCAGGCAGACATTCCACAACACAACGCAACCGCCCATCACATTTACCCAACAGACACATGCTCACTCCCTCCATCGCCGTGATTGGCGGATCCGGTCTCTATGAAATGGATTCGTTGGAAATCATTAGGACCCATCGCATCAAGACTCCGTTCGGATCACCATCCGACGACATCGTGGAAGGAAAGCTCGCCGGTCGCACGGTCTTTTTCCTGCCAAGACATGGCCGCGGGCATCGCCTGCTCGCCAGCGAAATCAATCATCGCGCCAACATCTGGGCACTGAGATCCTTGGAAACACGATGGGTCGTTTCGGTCACGGCCGTTGGCTCGTTACGTGCGGAAATGAAACCACGGGATGTGGTCGTTCCGGACCAACTGGTCGACCGCACCGGCCGGGCACATGAACATACGTTTTTCGGTGACGGCATCGCCGCTCACGTTTCCTTTGCGGATCCCTACAGTGAACCGCTGCGAACCATCATGGTCGAGGCCGCATCCCGACATACCAACGCCCTTCACAACGGCGGCACCTATGTCTGCATGAACGGACCGGCATTTTCAACCCGTGCCGAATCCACCATGCACCGCGCCATGGGTTTCGATCTCATCGGCATGACCAACGCCCCTGAGGCCCGACTCTGCCGCGAGGCTGAAATCGCTATCGCAACCCTCTGCCTCGTGACGGATTACGACGCATGGAAAATCGACGCAGCCGCGGTCGATCTGGCATCGGTCATCTCCAACCTTCACGCCAATTCCGCACTCGCGAAATGCATCATCGCCAGTGCGGTCGCTTCGATTCCAACCAGGCCTGACTGGCCTGAGCATGTCTCCCTCAGTAGCGCGATTCTCACCCCGAGAGATCACTGGCCTGCGCAAACCGTTGAAAAACTCGCTCCTGTCCTCCGTCCTCATATCCCTCAAATCAACGGAAAATGAGCCGTAATCCGGCTAAAAAATCTTTTCTGCGTGACCACTGCCCTGCTTACATCTAGAACCACTGCACAGCAATGGCAGGAAAGCTCACATACCAGCAAGCAGGAGTCGATACGCGCAAGGCGGCAGCACTCGTCGGCGACATCAAAAGTCACGTCACACGCACCCAACAACAGCGAAAACTTCTCGGCGCGTTCGGGCTCTTTGCCGCCTGTTATGATCTCTCGGAATACAAACAACCCGTGATCGTCACGGGTTGTGACGGAGTCGGAACAAAACTTGAACTCCTGCTCGAGCACGATCTGCTCGAAATCGCCGGCAAGGATCTGGTCGCGATGTCGGTAAACGACATCCTCACCACCGGCGGCGATCCTCTCCTCTTCCTCGACTACATCGGCATCGCAGCCCTACACGAGGAAAAGATCACCCGTTTGATCAGCGGCATGGCGGATTACCTTGAGGCGTGCAATTGCATCCTCGCCGGTGGAGAAACCGCCGAGATGCCGGGGATCGTGCCTGCGGATGTGATCGAACTCTCCGGTTTCTGTATCGGGTGTGCGGAAAAATCCGATCTCATCGATCCCACCACCATCGCCATCGGAGACGTGCTCATTGGTTATCACTCCGAGAGCATCCATGCCAACGGCTGGTCGCTGGTCCGCAGGGTGCTCGCGGAAATGCCACCCGGCACCGTCACCCGGGAGGAGCTGACCGCATGGCTCCAACCCACACGCCTGTATGACGATGTCGTCAAGGATCTCAGGAAATCCGGCATCAAGCCAAAGGCCATGTCACATATCACCGGCGGAGGGCTACCGGAAAACCTCGAGCGCCTCTTCGTTGGAATGGGCGCGGATCTCGAAATCCCCGCATGGAATCTCAAGGGGATCGAAAAACTGCTCGCCCATGTCGATGCGGAGGATCGCTTCCATACTTTCAACATGGGCATCGGCTGGGTCGCGATCGTCAGCGAAGAAGAAGTCGGCCAGGCTCTTCAGGCAGGCCCCGGCGGCCACATCCTTGGAAAGATGAATGCACAACAGGGCGTCAGGGTGAAAGTCAAATCATGAACCGGAACCTCTTCAGTTTTTCAGCGCATAATACCCGCATATGAGCGATTTCTTGAAGCATGAATGTGGAATCGCCGCCGTGCGATTGAGGAAACCTCTGGCTTATTATTATGACCGCTACGGAACTTGTCTGTGGGGAATGAACAAACTTTTCCTACTCATGGAAAAGCAACACAACCGCGGACAGGATGGAACTGGCATCGGTTGCGTGAAACTGGACATGCCTCTCGGCAAACCCTATGTCCACCGGCGCCGCGGCATCGAGGCCGACGCTCTCGCCCAGATTTTCCGCAAAGAGGTGAAATCCTTCTACAAAATGGATCGCAAAGGTCTGTTAGACAAAAGCAATCCGGACAGCGTCAAAAACCATTTCGATTTCGGCGGTGAAATCCTCATGGGACACCTCCGCTACGGCACCAGCGGTGAATTTGACGAGGGCTCCTGCCACCCATACCTCCGCCGCAGCAACTGGCCCACCCGCACGCTACTGGTCATGGGCAATTTCAACATGACCAACGCGGTGGAGTTAAACAAAACCCTGATCGAACGCGGACAGCATCCGGTCTTCGGCACCGACACCCAAACCGTGCTGGAGGAAATCGGCTACCATCTCGACGAGGCGCATACGAATCTCTATCACAAACTGCGGGATCAGGGCATGCCGGGTGCGGAGATTCCGGAACACATTTCAGCAGCACTCGACATCCCACGCATCATCGGCCAGTCCGCTGAGCCGTGGGACGGAGGTTACGCCATCTGCGGTGCTGTCGGCAACGGAGATATGTTCGTGATGCGCGATCCCCGCGGTATCCGCCCCTGCCACATGCTCATCACCGACGAAGTCATCGCCTTCGCCTCGGAACGCGTGCCGCTGATGACCGTGTTCGAAGCCGAGGCAGATCAGGTCAAGGCCCTCGATCCGGGTTCGGTCATCACCATCAAAGCGGACGGCACGATTACCGACGTCCAGTTTCACTCTCCCCAAAAATACACCCCCTGTTCGTTCGAGAAAATCTACTTCTCGCGCGGTAACGATCCGCAGATCTATCGCGAGCGCAAGGCGATGGGCTCGGCCCTGGTCGACCAAGTGGTCAGATCAATCGACGAAGCTTTCGAGAAAACCGTGTTTTCCTTCATCCCCAACACAGCCGAAACGGCCTACCACGGGATGATGGACGGTCTGCGGCTTTACCGCCGGCAACAGGTACGCATGCAAATCCTCGAATGCTCTGAAAACGGAACGCTGACACCGGAAAAAGTAGATGAACTCATCCTGCGCAATTGGCCACGCGGCGAAAAAATCGCCCATAAGGACATCAAAATGCGGACATTCATCACCCAGGAAAAAGGACGCGACCAACTCGTTTCCCACGTCTATGATATCACCTACGGAGCAGTGAAACCCGGTGACAATCTGGTTGTTATCGATGATTCCATCGTGCGTGGGACCACCCTGAAGAAATCGATTCTTAAAATTCTCGCCCGCACCCATCCGTCCAAAATTGTCATCTGCTCCACCGCCCCGCAAATCCGCTATCCGGATTGCTATGGCATCGACATGTCCGAGCTCGGAAAATTCATCGCCTTCAACGCCGCCGTCGCGCTCCACCGTCGGGCTGGACGTCAACATTTGCTGGATCGGATCTACGACGAGTGCAAAGAAGAGCTCAAAAAACCCGAAATCGAGCGCCGGAACCGCGTTCAGGGAGTATATGCGGCCTTCACTGCGGATGAGATTTCCGCGGAGATCAGCCGAATGGTCTATCCGGAAGACATCGATTGGCACGGCGAAGTCGAAGTGATCTATCAAACCATCGACAACCTCCGTGCTTCCATCAAGGGCCCATGCGGCGATTGGTATTTCACGGGAGACTACCCCACACCCGGCGGCTATTCGATGGTCAATCAGGCCTACATCCGTTGGCATGAGGGTGTCGGTGGCAGAAGCTACGATCTGCTCTAGGTCGTTTTGATAAGAAATGCTTCCCCTGACGGGTTTTCAAATCAGATCATCGGAATTCCCGACGTTCTTCCCGATCAAAGGCACAGGGTGAGGCAGAACCTGAAGGCTTCTTCCTTGTTTCGTAGCCATAAGACCGCGGAGGAGATGACCCGATGGGCGGACCTATCCGGATTTCCGAGTTTACTCACGGCTGTTTTTCGACTGCTGACGCTCCCGCAGCTCACGGATGTATTCCACGTATTCTCTCTCGGCCTGTGAGACATCCTTGTTCACCCATGAGGTGTCCCGCACGAACTCATTCGCTGCGGGAGGCCGGGCTCCGTACTTTTTCCAAGGACCATAAGGCACATGGCTTTCCTCCACGAAACGCCAGTGAACCTTGTCACCCGAGCGGATCCCCAGATAATCCCGCACCGCGGGCGAGACATCGATTCCTGCCGCACCGTTCTGGCTTGTCTTGGGTTTTTTGTTACCAAACACATACTGCCAGTCATCTGTGACCCAAGGCCCGCAATCCTCCCACTGCGCGTAGCAGCTGCGCCCATTGATAAAAATCTGGATCCAGCGGCCTTTGAGAACCGTTTTTCCGGGCAGTGGCGATACTTTGGAAAACCACGGAATCACTTTGGATGCCTCGGGCTTGTGGGCATTCCAGGTCAGGACGTCATTGTAAGGCAGTGCGATATAAAACGGATTCAACTTCGGCACAAAACCCTTGGGACGGAATTCTCCGGTGTTGTGATCGGCAATCCGTTGAGCCGGATCGGGATTGTCATATCCTCCGAAATTGAGTTTCCAGTTCACATCCCATGAGGATTTGCAATTCGGAACCGGGTTGTTCTGCGTAGGCTTTTCCCCACACCAGAAAATGGTCGCTGTCACATAGGTCTTCCAGGGATATTTCACGGGAGGAGACGGATGAGTATAACGCATCTGTGACGCTGAGCGCTTCCCTGTGGCAATGACCACACGCGGCTCACCCTCCACCGGCTTGTACTGCTGAGAAAAACCGACCGATGTGGTTAGAACCAACAGGATCAAACCGGGCATTTTTTGGCAAAGCTTTCTGGCAACAGACCTGATCATGTTCGGGATAAATTCGATGCGGGAGGCGGATTTCGGGTGTTTTTTCTATCTTGCAAATCCAACGAAATCAACCTCAAGATCCGCTTGCCGGTTATGTTTCGTCATCCCTTCTGTTTTCTGCTGTTTTCGGCGATTTTTGCCATCGCTGACGATTTCAGAACATGGTCGAATGCCGATAAAACAAAGACGTTTGAGGGGCAATTCGTCAGGATCGATGAGGGTCAGGTCACAATCCGGCTCAAAAATCACAAAAACCTCACTTTCACGATCGACAAGCTTCATCCCGACGATCAGGCGTGGATTCACTCCCACCAACCCGGCCAAGCTGGAAATCCGAACGGCTCAGTCGCCAGAATCGAGAACCTCAACCCGGATGCGGTGTTCGATACACTCACTTTCGGGGATCACCGCGACAGTGTGACCCAAAAACTCCAGGCCAGCAGCATGGTCCGCACCAAATTTGCAGACACCCTCCTCGGGCGGACCGGACTCAACGGAATTTTCCATACCACAGAAAAAATCGGCGGATTCACCCATTCCCTGAGCTTCGACTGGGATGAGAACGGCAAACTGATCGAAATCACCCTTCAATCGGAAACGAGGCCGTCGTCGGAATATGAAACCACACTGAAGTCCTGCTGGCAGGAAATATCCGCGATCTTGGTCACCATCTATGGCAAACCAAAAACCATCGGGAGCATGGCGCGCATCAGCGAGCTCGGAGATGACCAAATGCTCCCCAGTCACGTATGGAGGTTGCCGCAGGGGGGAAGTTGTCTTCTCGGTAGTTCCAAAATGGAGGGTGGCTACCAGATTGTCATCCGCTTCACCAAGCAATCGTTCTAATCCGGCTGGCCGGTCACTTATCTCTGGCTTTGACCGCCTGATCCACCAATTCGAGAAAATCATAACGATCCGGCACAAGGCTGTCTGCGGCAACCTGCCGTGCAAGTCCCAAAACCAAGGCATCATCCAACAGATGCGCATGCTCGTCTCTCAACCAAAGGCCGAAGGCACAGATCAATGAGGCAAACCGGCTGTCAGCCGACACCTCCGTCTGATGATCCCCGAAAAGGGAGACTTCCGGAGCGGGAGAATCATCCACGCTCCAAACAAGCTCTCCCAAATCCTGATTCCTGGACTCCACCCAAAGCGCGAGCAAGACCTCAGAACCCGCAGCCATATCCTGAGGCATCGGCCTGCGTATCCGCTTGTTTTCCTCAACATCATACCCCAATAGCCGGTTGGAAATGACCGACTCCTGATTGCTTCGGTATTCCAGCGAGACCCGCGATGCATGGTCCTTTGCTGCGCGGATCTTGATCAATACCAACGTGCCGGAGGGACTCCAAGGGCACTGGAGAGTCTCGACTCCCAGCGAACAACCTTGCCAGACCGCAACCGAACGTTTCACATCCAGAGGAAAAGCATTGAGCAACTCCTCGATGCGGACATCCGTTTTCACGGGTAGCGAACGACGGCTACGGATGGATTCGATGATCCGCGGCAGACTCCTGTTGCCCGCGGTCAGCGGCAACCCGATCACATCCATGGCTTTCCCTTGGCGATCCACGGCGACAAATTCATCCCGAATCGGCTTAGCACCGTTCGTGGCTACCGTGCGCTGTCCGTTTCCTCCTTCCGGAGCGGGGAACAAGAACACGATGAATAACGTGGCAATCACCATCGCAGCGACTGCCAAAGGCCAGGTCCAGACATTGAACCCGGCGTTGCGATGTGATGCCAACTGTCGGTTCTTATGCCCACGCGACGTTTCCCGCGCCACCCGCATGATCGCGGCTTTCTGCCTTGGCAAGAGCTTCTCCTCCTCCTTGCCAAAGGCCTTGAGCAACTCCAGCTGAGTGCGCTCCATCTCTCCCACCAACCATTGAAGCGCAGGATCAGCAGCAATCGCACGCGCGATCTGCTCAGCTTCCGGAGCAGGTAATTCACCCAACACGTAGGCGGTTAGCTTGGGATCATCCTTCTCAATGCTCATGGGTCTCTCCTTTCTCATGCATCCAACCTCTCAATCGCTTCAGTCCGGCATGGATCAGAAAACCGATATTCCCGGTTGTGAGGCCGGTCACCCGATGGATTTCCTCATAACTCATCCCTTGTTGGAATTTCAGCAAAATGACCTCCTTCTGGTTCCCTGACAGCCGTTCCATGTAACGCATGACATCCACATAACCATCGTCCTGCTCCGCCTGCTTGTCAGGCGACGCTCTGGAGACGGCGAGTTTCTGCCAACCCGCCTCATCCATCGGCTCGATACGCTTGTCTTTCCGCAGCACATCCAGACAACGGTTCCTGCATACCGTGAAAAGCCAGCTCTTGAGATTTCCACGCACCTTTTCAGGATCCTGCCTGCACAGGCGGATAAAGGTATCCTGGACGACATCCCGCGCCCGATCCAGGTCATGTAGGTACGTTCTGGCATATCCGATTAATGATGATTCGTGCTCTGCAACCGCCTGTTCGATGAATGATTCGTATTCCTGCGGATCCATACCCATCTCATCTTCCGTGCGATCAGTCCCTGAATCAACGATTTCAAGGCTGTCTTTCTTAGTTTTTCTTTTCACGAAAATCAATTACCTGATGAAATAACTCAAATGCTCCAGCTCCAGTGCCAAATCCACGTTGTTCACGGTGACATCAGCAGGGACCTCCAGCATGATCGGAGAGAAATTCAAAATACCCTGGATTCCGCAGCTCACGAGTCGATTGACCACCTCTTGGGCATTGCCTACCGGAACACATAAAATGACGAGTTTCACCCGGTTTCGCCCGATAAAATTCTCAATTTCAGCAATCCCATGGACCGGGATTTTTAGCTCCCTTGCCCGTGCCTCCTCCGGTTTGGCATCAAACGCAGCCACCACTTCGAAACCCTCTTTCTGAAAGCCCTGATACCTCAGCAACGCGGAACCCAGATTTCCCGCACCGACCAGAATAACCGGCTGCAATTGCTGGCGTCCCAATGCCTCTCGGATCGTACTCACCAAGCTGCTTACCGGATAACCCAACCCTCTCGTCCCGATTTGCCCGAGATACCCGAGATCCCGCCGCAATTGCGCGGGCTTCACACCCGCCGCCTTGGCCAAGGTCGTCGAACTCACCGTCTTCTGGCCGGAATCACTCAGCTTTTGCAAACAACGCAGATAGATCGATAGCCGGTAGATCGCCTTTTTGGGGAGATCAATCTTCTCGTTCTTATCAGCTGGGGAATCCACGTTCGATATCGATCAGAGGGTTTCGGGGGTTTGCAACAGGCTCGCAACCCGGTTCAGCAATAAGCCAGCACCGCCACCGTCCACGACACGGTGATCAAAGGTCAGTAACAACTCCGCCTCGGTTGCAGGCAGGAACGTCTCGACCTGCTCGCTCCAGACAGGTTTTTTACGTCCCGCACCAATTCCCAAAATCAGGGTCTCATTGGGCAGAGGAATCGGGGTCCCGGTAGTCAGGCCGAATGTTCCGAAATTCGTCACCGTGGCGATTCCTCCCTTGGAATCCGCCTCGGTCAGTCGGCGGCGGCGCGCGCGATCTACCAAATCATCATATTCATCCACCAACTCCGAAAGGGATTTCTGATCCACCATGCGCATGGCGGGTACGACGACTCCGTCATCCACCTGCACAGCCACTCCGATATCAAACGATCGCGGATGAACAACCTTCTGGCCGATCAGATAACCGGCGGTCATGGGTTGCTCCTTGAGGGCGATCGCAAACGCACGCAACAGATACAGGGTCAATCCCGGTTTGCGTGCCTGTTCACGGCGATGTGACAACAAACGATCCAGCAAAACGGGAAGACCTACCGTTGCCAGCGGGCGGGTCCAACTCCTTCTCATCGCATCGGCAACCGCCAGACGCATCGGCGATGCCGGCGTGCTTGGCCAATCTTCCAGATAATCCAAAAATCTCTCCAGATCCTCGACGGTCACCCGACCTCCCGCACCCGTTCCAACAATCGCGGAAATATCGGCTTCACGGAGCCCCATGTCATTCATGCGCGCGCGCATTCTGGGAGAAATGTAATGGGCACCCATGACCCCTGTCGGAACCGGCAATCCGCGGACACTCGGAATGATGCTGGGATTCTCCTCATACGAATCCCCATCCAGGGCAAAGTGCAAGTTTTGCTCTCCCGCTCCCTGCTTCTGAGGCTCTGCCTGGTTTTTCATTTCCAGAGTCTCCAAAGTATCCACCCCGGTTCTGGACACTTCCTCTTCGGTGACTTCCAACAATCCGAGCAGGGATCCCACAGAGTACGACACGCCCTCCACCGCGCGGATTTCCGAAACCACACCATTGCAGAGGGTCGTCACGCCCATGGTCGCCTTATTGGTCTCCACTTCGATGATTTCTTGGTCAGTCTTCACCGCATCACCGACGTTGACAGCAAGTCGGATTACCGTTGCCTCGGCGATCGATTCTCCGAGTTGTGGCATAAGAATGGGAACGGTTGGCATAAAAGTCAGAAGGATAGGAGTGTTCTCAACGCTTCACAGATCGACTCCGGAGTCGGCCGGTGAGCCGCCCAAAGTTTGGGATGATAGGGAACCGGTGTATCGCGGGAATTCAATCTCTGAGGCGGCGCATCCAACAAATGAAATCCCTGTTCGGCAACCCGTGAAACCACCTCAGCGGTCACCCCTCCCCATGGAAAGGCCTCACCAACCGCCAACAAGCGCCCCGTCCTCGCAACCGACGCCAGTACCGTGTCAATGTCCAACGGCTTGACCGACCGCAAATCCACCACCTCGATCTCCCACCCATCCTGCTGTAACCGATCGGCCGCGCGTACGGCCTCATGCACCATTGCACTGTAGGTTACCACCGTGGCGTGCTTTCCGGGTCGGGCGATTCGAGCAACCCCGATGGGCAAGTGCTCGCCCTTGATGGTCTTGGCCTTCAACCAGCGATAAAGGAACTTGTGTTCACAATAGATCACCGGATCATTCATTTTGACCGCATCGACCAACATGTGATAAGCATCGGAAACGGTGGCAGGAGTCACCACCACCAATCCGGGATACTGCGCGTAAATCCCTTCCATGCTCTGGCTGTGAAATGGTCCGGAACCGGGTGTTCCGCCGGATGGAAGCCGAACGGTGATCGGGATCGGCATGCCGGTGCGGTAAAAATGCGTGGCTGCCTGATTCACGATTTGGTTGAACGCGATCGACGAAAAATCCGCGAATTGCATTTCGATGATCGGCCGCATCCCCTCAATGGCGGCACCAACCGCCATGCCAATCATCGCATCCTCGGAAATCGGGCTGTCAAACACACGATTCGGGAATGCATCTGCCAAGCCCTTGGTGGCTTTGAACGCTCCGCCGAAACTCGCGATGTCCTGACCATACAGAAACACCCGATCGTCCTCGCGGAGCAAATCCTCCTGAGCCTCGCGGATCGCATCAATATAGGTCACACTCACGATGGAAAATAGGGAAAGGTTGTGGATAGCGCGGACCAATGTTCACGATACGGGTCCGGTAAGGGTTCCTGCTGGGCTTGCGCGACAGCCCGCTGCACTTCTTCGGAAATCTCTTCACGCCATGCATCGAGTTCGGCGGCAGTCGCGTATTCACCCTGAACCAATTGCTCGGAGGCTACCTCGATGCAATCCCTGCCATAACAACCGCGTCTTGTGGCGTCCGGCACATAGGAACCATCATCATGCTCACCATGTCCGGAGAGACGCAACAAGTGCGCCACCACCATTTGCGGGCCGTTGCCCAGACGGGCTTGCTTCACCGCCTCACCGATGACCGACGCACATGCGAGGAAATCCGTACCATCCACCGAATATCCGCCAACTCCGTAACCCCGTGCGCGCTCTACCAAATCGGCACACGCAAACTGGCGATTGTTCGGCGTCGAGTAGGCGAATTGATTGTTCGCTATGACCACAACCAGGGGCAGCTTTTCCACCGCAGCCATGTTCAAACCCTCGTGAAACGCTCCGGTGGAAGTTGCCCCGTCTCCGACACAAGTCGCGCCGACACACCCCTGCAACACTCCTCTGAGCCGCTTGGCAAAAAGCATGCCCGCGATCAACGGCACCTGCGCTCCGAGATGGGAAATCATCGCCGGAGCACCTTTGTCGGGACGCCCCCGATGAATATTTCCGTCCCGACCTTTCATCGGGCCTTCGACCGAGCCAAGATACGTGCGTGTGCAGTCGATCAGCGGTTCGCCAAACGCCGTCCTGCCCGCTTGGTCGCGAATCAGCGGCGCGAAACAGTCTTTCCCCTGGATCAATGCGGTTCCGAGACATCCGCTCACCGCTTCCTGACCCTTCCCAAGATAGACGCCACCGACGATTTTTCCGGCTTTGTAAAGGGAAGACAACTTGTTTTCAAGAATCCGCGCTTTCAGCATCGAACGAAATACCGAACGCAAGAACTGGGCGTCAAGGGAGGGCATTTGAACAAACGATTGGATTTCCACTTCGGGCACACGGAAGACTAGACCGAGTCAGACGAATCCTGCAACCGCTTTCATTTTCGACAGGATCGGGAGAAACCGGCCTAAGCCACCTGCCTGTCGACATCTTCACGCAGGTTTTCAATGATGTAATCCTGCCTGCTGGGGGTATTCTTGCCCATGTAGAACGCGAGGAGTTCCTTCACTCCTTTACCCTCCTCATACTCGACCGGATCGAGACGGATGTCCGGCCCGATCATGAACTTGAATTCATCGGGAGAAATCTCCCCCAATCCCTTGAAGCGGGTAATCTCGGCGTTTTTGCCAAGCTTGTTGATCGCATTCACCCGCTCATCTTCATCGTAACAGTAGATCGTCTCCTTCTTGTTGCGCACCCGGAACAACGGGGTTTGCAAAATATACAAATGGCCATCACGGATCAACTCGGGGAAAAACTGGAGGAAAAATGTCAGCAAGAGAAGACGGATGTGCATGCCGTCGACATCGGCATCAGTCGCAATCACTACCTGGTTGTATCGCAAAGCCTCAATTCCGTCTTCGATGTTCAGCGCTGCCTGCAACAGGGCGAATTCCTCGTTTTCATAGACGATCTTTCTCGGCAGACCGTAGGTATTGAGAGGCTTGCCGCGCAGCGAGAACACCGCCTGGGTTTCCACATCGCGGCTTTTGGTGATCGAGCCGGATGCGGAGGCACCCTCGGTGATGAACAATGTGCTTTCCTCCCGGCGCTTGTGCTTGGAATCAAATCTCACCCTGCAATCGCGCAGCTTCTTATTGTGCACTTTTGCCTGCCGCGCACGTTCGCGCGCCATCTTCTGAATCCCTTTCAGATCCTTGCGCTCTCGCTCCGCGACCAGAATGCGTTTCTGGATCGCTTCCGCCACCTGCGGATGCTTGTGCAGATAGTTATCGAGGGATGACTTGAGGAAATTACCGATAAACGTACGGAGCGACTCGCCATCCGGGGAAATCGATGCCGATCCGAGCTTCGTCTTCGTTTGGGATTCGAAGACAGGTTCGATGATCCTGACACAGATTGCCGCCTCAATCCCGGCACGGATGTCCGAGGGATCGTATTGTTTTTTGTAAAACCCGCGGATCACCTGCACCAGAGCTTCGCGGAAAGCAGCCAAATGTGTTCCGCCTTGCGAAGTGTTCTGACCATTCACAAACGTGTAATAATCCTCGGTACTCTCAACGCTGTGCGTTAAGGCGATCTCGATATCCTTGCCAACCAGATGAATCGGCGGATAGAGGGCCTCCGATTCCATTTCCTCACGCAACAGATCCAATAATCCATCCTTCGAGCGAAATTTCTTCCCGTTGAAAGCGATGGTCAGCCCGGGATTGAGGTAGGAATAATAGCGACACATTTTCTCCACAAAAGCCTCACGAAAACGTGTCTTTGCCGGAAAGATCGAACGATCGATTTCAAATGCGAGTCTCGTACCGTTGAGACCGTCATCCTTGCGAGGCCTGTTCATGTCCACAGTAAGCTGCCCTTTGGAAAATTCCAGCGCTTTGGTTTCACCATCCCGCCATGACTGGATTTCAAAAAACGAGGAAAGCGCGTTGACCGCTTTGATACCAACACCGTTCAAACCCACGGATTTCTTGAACGCCTCGCTATCATACTTCGCACCGGTATTGATTTGCGCCGCACAGTCATAGAGTTTTCCCAGAGGAATTCCCCGCCCGTAATCGCGCACTTCGACACGCCCCTCTTCATCGATATCGATCTGCACCTCCTTGCCGTAACCCATGATGTGCTCATCAATCGAATTATCCACCGCCTCCTTGAGCAAAATATAAATTCCATCCTCCGCTGCCGCGCCGTCGCCCAATTTGCCGATATACATGCCCGGTCGCAACCGGATGTGCTCCCGCCAATCCAAACTCTTGATATCGTCTTCCGTGTAATTCGCAGCCATGTTTTATTTCGGATATCTAAATGATTCCTGCCTGCCTGCGCAAGCCTCCAAAACCAAAACTTCAATCATCGGGTCTCTCTCATCATCAGGATCCCCCTGTCAATGGCTTCATCCTTCGGCGGGCTCGTCCCACATTCATGGAAGTCACGGGGACGATCGGACCTGCCATCCATGGGGAGATTTCTCACGTTACCCGAGCGCAACGGGGGTTGACCTCGCCCAATTCCTGAATACACATACGCCTCATGCAGCAAGACCACTCGCAACCCATCCCGGATACCCCTGATTCCGAGGATCCGTCGCTCTCTTCCGCGGATTCTTCCACCGAAACGCAGACCCAGCCCGATCCTTGGCAGCAACTCGAGGCGGAGGTGGCCAAATGGAAGGAACTCTCCCTCCGAACTGCCGCGGAAATGGACAACCTGCGCAAACGAACCGCCCGCGAGCGCGAGGAAGCGATCCGCTACGCCAACCAACGCCTGCTCGAGGATCTCCTGCCTGTGATCGATAATTTCGAAATGGGAATGATGGCCGCCGCGCAAGACACCTCCTCGATGATTTACATCGGCATGGACATGGTGCGCAAACAACTCAACGAGTTCCTCAGCAATCAAGGCGTGACGGAAATTCCGACTACAGGTCAGTTCGACCCCAACCTCCACGATGCCGTTTCTCAGGAAGCGTCCGACCAGCCCGAGGGGGAGATCATCCGCACATCTCGCCGTGGCTTCAAACTGCGTGACCGCCTGCTGCGTCCCGCCAGCGTGGTCGTCTCCGCCAATCCGGAACATTCCCAACCGGCCTCTAATCCCTGAAGTTCATCATCCCATCATTCCCATTTCATGCCCCGCGACTACTACGAAATTCTCGGTATCTCCCGCAACGCGGACAACGCCGAAATCAAAAAAGCTTACCGCAAGCTCGCTGTAAAATTCCATCCGGACAAAAACCCCGGCGACCCCACTGCCGAGGAAAAATTCAAGGAACTGGGCCAAGCCTACGAGGCGCTGTCGGATCCCGACAAACGTGCGGCTTACGATCGTTACGGCCATGATGCCTTCTCCGGTGGCATGGGCGGTCGCGGTGGTTTCCACGACCCCGCGGATATTTTTTCCCAGGTTTTCGGTGGTGCCTTCGGCGGCGGATTCGAGGAGTTTTTCGGCGGTGCGGGCCCTCGCAAAAAATCCGGCAAACAGCGTGGCTCCGATCTCCGCTATGATTTGGAAATTTCTCTGGAAGAAGCTGCCAGAGGCGTCGAAAAAGAACTCGAAATCGAACGCAATGTTCCATGCGGCAGATGCAACGCGAGCGGTTCCAAAGGTTCCGGCGGAGTAAGAACCTGCAGCACCTGCGGCGGACGAGGAGTCGTCGGTCGCCAAGCCGGCATTTTCATCCAGCAATCCACCTGCCCGGAATGCCGGGGCGCTGGAGAATTGGTGGCGGATCCCTGTGGCGATTGCCGTGGAGAAGGCCGCGTCGAACGCGAGACGCGCATCAAACTCCGCATTCCTCCCGGCGTTGACACAGGCGTCAGACTACGCTCCACCGGCAACGGCGATGCAGGGGTCCGCGGCGGAGCCGCCGGTGATCTCTATGCTTTCATCCATGTTGAGGATCACGATGTCTTTGAGCGCGATGGCACCAACCTGTTTTGCGATGTGCCGCTGCCCTTCAGCACCGCAGCGCTCGGCGGAGAACTCAAGGTCCCCACTCTCGACGGCCAATCCTCCATCAAAATCCCCGCCGGCACCCAGGGCGGCACCACGTTTCGAGTCCGCGACAAGGGCATGCCGTCCCTCTCCGGCGGTTCAAAAGGCGATTTGAATGTCACCGTACAAGTGGAGGTCCCGACCAAACTGAGCAGGGAACAACAGGAAAAACTTCAGGAATTCGCCCAATCGATCGGTGAACAAAACTCACCCGTTCACCAAAGTTTCCTGGAAAAAGCGAAACGCTTTTTCGATCTCTGATTCATCCCTAGCTTCGAGCTCTGCAGCGTTCACCCCATGCCTTTCACTCTGGATCATACTGACGGCCAAGCCCGTGCAGGAACGCTCAGCCTTCCCCATGGCGAGGTCCGCACACCCATATTCATGCCGGTCGGAACCCAGGGCTCGGTCAAAACGCTGCACCCCGCCGAGCTGGAAGAACTCGGCGCCCAGATCATCCTCGGAAACACCTACCACCTCTGGCTGCGACCGGGCGACGAACTGATCCGCGACATGGGGGGACTCCATGATTTCACCACGTGGCAAAAACCAATCCTCACCGATTCCGGAGGCTTCCAAGTCTGGTCGCTCGCGAAAATGCGCAAGATCACCGAGGAGGGAGTTCGCTTCCAATCGCATCTTGATGGCTCGCACATGATGCTCAGCCCGGAAAAATCGATGTCGATCCAGGCCTTGCTGGGCTCGGACATCGCCATGCTTTTCGACGAATGCCCACCCTATCCATGCGATGAGAAATATGCCGCGACTTCGCTCGCTTTGACCACCCGATGGGCGAAACGCTGTAAGTCATGGATCGTGGCGAACCGTCCCCTCACGGCCGGTTTGCCACAACACCATTTCGGGATCGTCCAAGGCTCGATCTACCCGGACCTACGCGAGCAATCGGCCCGCGAACTCGTCGAGCTGGATTTCGACGGCTATGCCGTCGGCGGCGTCTCTGTCGGCGAGCCGGAGGAAGAAATGTTCCGCGCCATCGATAACTCCGTCCCTTTCCTCCCCGAAAACAAACCCCGCTATGCCATGGGTCTTGGCACTCCACCCCAGATTCTGGAAATGATTTCCCGTGGCGTGGACATGTTCGATTGCGTGATGCCGACCCGAATGGCCCGCCATGGAGTCGCTTTCACCCTCGACGGACCCATCCACATCAAGAACCTGGCCCACGCAAAAGACCCCCAACCGATCTGCGAATCCAGCCATCCCCACGTTTCCCGTTTTTCCCGCTCCTACATCCGCCACCTGTTCCGTGCAGGCGAAATGCTCGCTTTACGATTGCTTTCCTTCCATAATCTGCATTTCTACCTATCCCTCACGCGCCACGCGCGAGAAGCCATTGCCAACGGAACCTTTCAACGTTACAAACAAACCTTCATCCAACGCTACAACGCCAAACCAACCGAATCATGAACTCCCTCTTCAACACCATCGCCACCAACTCTCCAGCACCGCAAGGCCCCCAGTCCCTGATCGGACATCCCATGTTCATGATGGTCATCATGATCGTGCTGTTCTACTTCCTGCTCATCCGTCCCCAGCAACGCCAGCGCAAGGAGCAGGCCGCCCGCATCGCGGCTCTGAAAACAGGCGACAAGGTCGTGACCAACGCCGGCATTCACGGCGTGGTCCACAGCATCAAGGAAAATACGGTCATGCTCAAGGTTGCCGAGGGAACCAACCTCGAGTTCGACAAAGCGGCGATCATCACGGTCTCACGCAAGGAGACCGTCTAGCCCTGCGCAGCAACCCCTCCGCCTCCCGCCCACCATTTCACCATCCAACCCACCGTCGCTGTGTCTTTCATCCAACCTATTATCAAGTCATTCTTCAGTGATCCGCTGATTATTTTCCTGACAGGACTCATCCTTCTGATCCTGTTCTTCTGGTACTTCGCCACGGAGATCGACAAAAGAAAACGCAATATCGGCACCTTCCTGATCATCGGGATCGTAACGCTCTGCTCCGCAGCTCTTTTTCCCATCCATGAACGCCTCAAGGGTAGTATCGACATCGTGGGTGGCTCCGCTTTCTCCGTCAGGATCCAGCCAAAAACAGACGGGAAAGGCGATCCTCTTCCGATTACCAAGGATCAGGTTGATGAGGCCATTCGTGTCATTCGCTTGCGCCTTGATCCCGATGGTAAAAAAGACTTGGTGATCGCCGCCCAAGGTACCGACGGCATTCTCGTTCAAATGCCCGGAATCGAACCCGAAGAGTCCGCGGAAGTACGCAGAAAATTGGAGACTGTCGCCAAACTCGAGCTTCGCCAAGTATCTCCACGCAACGACGAAATCGGATCCAATGGCAAATCCCTCGCACAACGTGTTCTCGACGGCGAAGAAATCGAGCCCAGCTACCGTGCATATCCCCTGCCGGTGAAGGATCAGGAGGGAAATGAATACACAACACCGATTCTACTCAAGCGTGCCGCCTCGCTCGGTGGATCCGACATCGAAATCGCCACACCATCATCATCCAGCTTTGATGCGGTTGACGTCACCCTGAACAACAAAGGCGCGGAAAAAATGTTCAATCTCACCAAGGACCTGCGCAAGGGAATCGATCGGATTGCCATCGTTCTCGATGAGCGAGTCATCAGCGCACCTCAGGTTCAGGATACCCTGAGCAAGAATTTCGTGATCAATGGCCTGAACGAACCCGGTGAAGTCAAGGAACTGATCAACGCCCTCATGAACCCTCTGGAAAACCCGCTGAAGATCGAGCAGGAACGCACGGTCTCACCCACGCTCGGTTCGTCCTTCGTGAAACAGGGAATTTTCTCCGGTCTCGCCGGACTGGCGATCACGGCGATCTTCATCCTGTTTTACTACCACCTCGCCGGCATTGTCGCGCTCGTCGCGCTCCTCATCAATTCCGTGATTCTATTCGGTGTGATGGCGATGTTCGGATTCACTTTCTCCCTTCCCGGCATCGCGGGCCTGATCCTCACCATCGGTATGGCGGTCGATGCCAACGTGCTGATTTACGAGCGCCTGCGGGAAGAAATTGCGAATGGCAAATCACTCAAATCGGCGATCCAAGCGGCTTATGAAAAAGCCTTTTCTTCCATTCTCGACTCCAATCTCACCACGCTCATCGCATGCATCATCCTGATCGGCATGGCGAGCGGCAGCATCAAAGGTTTCGCCATCACGCTGACCATCGGACTCGTTGCTTCGATGTTCTCCGCCATCCTCGGAACCCGGGTGCTTTTCCGATGGGGTATTGACTCCGGCATGCTGCGCAAGCTGACTTTCTTCAATCTCATCAAGGCCACAAAGTTCGATTTCATGGGTAAAACCAAAACCGCGCTGGCGTTCTCTCTCATTCTGATGCTGGCATCCATCGCTACGTTTGCTACAAAACAACAGTCCGCCCTGGGAATCGATTTTACAGGCGGCACATTGGTCACCTTTGATCTCGGCAACTCAAGCCTGCCGATATCCGAAGTCGAGTCTGTTCTGAACAAGATTCAACTGTCACGCACAGCCATCCCTCAGGAACAGAATATCGCAGGAAGCGGCACCCTCCTCACGATTCGTGCGGACTTGGAAGATAGTGACAACATCATCCGGGCCCTGCGTGAGGAAATTCCCCTACTGGGCCAAAAAGACGAGCAAAACGAATACCTGCTCGACGCATCCAAGGAAATCGTCTCATCCACTCTGGGCCTGAGCTTCCTCAAGGAAGCCCTGATTGCTCTGGGCGTGGGCATTCTCGGCATCTTCGCCTATATCGTGATCCGCTTCGAAATATCGTTCGCCGTTGGTGCCATTATCGCTGTCCTGCACGACATGCTCATCGCCGTCGGTATCGTCGTGATGCTGGGAGAACAACTTTCCCAGATCCACGTGGCGGCAATTCTCACCATCGCAGGTTATTCGATCAATGATACCATCATCATTTTCGACCGCATCCGCGAAACGGTTCTGATCCGCACCGGGGAAGTGCGGGATGTGATGAACGAGGCAATCAATCAAACTCTCTCCCGAACTGTCCTCACTTCATCGACCACAATCTTCACCGTGATCATTCTCGCGATCTTCGGCGGAGCGGCTCTGCGTGATTTTTCCATGACCATCCTCGTCGGACTCGTCATCGGAACCTACTCCTCGATCTTTGTTGCATCGCCCATCGCTCTCTGGTGGTCACAACGCAAAGGCGGAAATCTGCGGAAGGATGTGCTCGCCACCACTCTCGCGGCGGAGTCCGTCAAGGCGGATGCCTGAGGTGTCCTTGCCAGAACCAGCGAGGAAAATCGTTTCCCTCCTCCGTTCAAACGGAGGAAAGTCGATCTGCGGGTCAGAAAGCTTGCGGCGACTGCAGATCAAACATTTCTGCATCTCTGACCGGATACCATGACCCAAAATGATCATCCGATACTGGAGCAGTTTGTGAAACGGTGCAGCCGATGGAACGAGAACATCTTGGCAAGGACGAGGCGGTTCGATGGAGCGGATCAGCATCCACGACTTAACCACCACACAGCAATTGCCGAAAGACTCCGCTCTCTCTACCACCAACGGCGCAGCCGCTCATGCAACCCAAGAAAACATTCCGGCAGCTACGGATTTGAACAACATGCTATCATCCGGCCATGCCATCCGGTTTCCCGAACTCATATCGCCGATTTTACCGTATTCGGCAGATCTCTGCGGAAATCAACTAATCCAACTCACCCGCAGCCTCATCCTTGTGCTTGCGGTTTCTAAAAGACTCCCCGTGTTCTCTTCCGCCCGACTCCGAACGCGGACCGCGAGGTTCTCGCGGTTTGTCGTCGGGTGTGAGCTGACCGTCGCGGTTTGTATCCATCCGGTCGAAAATTTCCTTCCGCTTCTCATCCGGCAATTTGCTGAAAAACTCACCCTTGCTGAGCTCGGAAAAACTCAGTCCTCCGCTCCGGTCCTCATCCAGCTTGCGCAATTCCTGCATGTGGCGTTCATGCGATTCCTGCCGCATTTTCCTGATCTCCGGCGGCGTGATCCGGCCATCCGCATCCGTATCAATCCTTGAAAATATGACCTCCCGCTTTTCCTGAGGCAACCGCTGCATGCGCGGTGATTGGTAAAACTCTTCCGAGCTGATCATTCCATCTCCATTCTTATCCAGCAACTTGAAGGTATCCCGGTGCACCGATGACCCACGAACCTGCGGACTCCTGTCCCCATTCCTCTGCCTCTCTTGCATCCGTTTTTCCGACACAAGCCCGGATTGTTGCTCCAACTCCCCCTCTTTCTGCGCAAAAGCCATTGAAGCACTGAGGCAGATACTCAACAGAACTTGTGATTTCATCGAAAAATATGGTTTTAAAGTTTGCACAATCAGGAAGATGATTTCGTAATCCTATCGGTAAACACCCATTCCCACAAAAAGTTTCACTCAAATTTCCGACCGGACCTCATGCATATTCTCGACATCCTAAGCGCTCCCAAGGCATCACTGTCCTTCGAGTTCTTTCCGCCACGCGCTCCCGCCGCTTGGGAAGAGCTTTATGAAACCATCCAAAACCTCGAAACACTCTCTCCCTCCTTTGTCTCGGTAACCTACGGCGCGGGAGGCAGCACGCGGGAGCTCACTCACGATCTGGTCCTGAGAATCAGGCAAACCACCCATATCCCGCCCGTACCCCACCTGACGTGTGTCGGGCATACAAAAGCGGAAATCGATCGGATCCTCATCCGTTACGCCGAGGCAGGCGTCTCAAACATCCTCGCGTTGCGGGGAGATCCTCCGAGAGATCAACCGGATTACGACTGGACACAGGGCGATTTCCGATACGCCGCAGATCTTGTCGCCCACATCAAAACGTTCAACCAATCTGGTCGCCATCCCGATCCGCGCGGTTTCGGAATCGGAGTCGCTGGATTCCCCGAGGGTCATCCGGCCACGCCGAACCGGGTCATGGAGCTGGATTTCATGAAGGCGAAGGTGGACGCCGGCGCTGATTATATCTGCACCCAACTATTTTTCGACAACCATGATTTCTTCGATTATCGGGAGCGCTGCCAGCTCGCCGGCATTCATATCCCCATCATCGCAGGCATCATGCCGGTGACCTCGATTTCCAGCATGAAGCGCATGGCCGAACTCGCGGCCGGAGCCCGCTACCCCGCCAAACTGATCAAAGCCCTGGACCGCGCCAACTCCAGTCCGGAGAGCGTGGAGCGCGCAGGAATTCATTATGCCGCCCAACAATGTGCGGAACTCCTGGATCAATCCGTCGCGGGCATCCATTTTTACACCCTGAACAAATCGCATGCGACCCGCCAGATCTACGCATCCTTGGGACTTTGAATCCTCATTGTCCGCGATAGATCCGACCGTCTCCCGTCTGCCACGCAGTCTTCGCACTCTGGTAAAGAGCCGATAACTGGGCCTCGCTGCCCAGCCGGTATTCGACAGTTCTCGCATGCGTTGTTTCCGGATATTTTTTCACCACCATA
The DNA here is from genome assembly GCA_041170385.1 of Verrucomicrobiota bacterium. Lineage (GTDB taxonomy): Bacteria > Verrucomicrobiota > Verrucomicrobiia > Verrucomicrobiales > Akkermansiaceae > Luteolibacter. Next base: position 38,690 of record JBEAZA010000046.1, read on the forward strand.
TCCTGCAACGTGCTGCCTTTCTCCTTCGCCACGTTTTGAGCGATCTCCAGCGCGCGCTCCGCCAACTGCGCGGTGGAGGAAGTCGGGCCGGAAGTAGTCGCAGGAGTTAAAAAATAAAAACGAGCCAGTGCCTGGCCCTCGGTATCGATGGTCACCTCATCCACGATGATGGATCCGTCCAGGACATATCGATGGCGACTCACCGAGGTAATCCGCGATAACGCGACAACATAATTCCCGCCACTCAGATTCGCCTCCCAGAATCCACGCCTACCCCGTTGGTCGTTTTGGTTCTGCCCTGTTGTGTTCGGATCTGTCGAGCCGCCCGGATTGGTGTTTTGCGAGAATCCCGGGGAACACAAAACCAAGAAGGCTGAAACCGCAAGAATGGATACTTTCATTTCAGATTAGGTCTACAACCGATGGTCGATTTTGACCAGTCCCTAAAATTGTTCGGATAAGTTAAGGATTGATCGGCTGTCGGGTTTGGCTCAGATTGGTCCCATGGTTCGATACCGCCCCAATGTTGCGGCTTTGATGCTCGACTCGCATGGAAACCTTCTGATCTGTGAACGTCAATCGGTTCCGGGAGCATGGCAATTTCCCCAGGGAGGGGTAGACGATGGCGAGGATATCGAGCAAGCGCTGTACCGTGAAATCAGAGAGGAAATAGGCCTCTCAAGCAACCATTATGACGTTATCAAACGCAAGGATGGCTACCGTTATCTCTACCCACCGGATGTCCGCTCCAAAAAACTTCAGAAGCATGGAAATCACGGACAACAACAGACTTATTTCCTCTGCCAGCTGAAACCTCATGCACCGGAGATCAACGTGCACCAAACACCGCAAGAATTCAGGGCTTACCGCTGGATTCAACCGGACGAGTTCGATCTCGATTGGTTACCCTCATTCAAGCGGGATGTCTATCGTGCGGTGATGAAGGATTTTTTCCACATCACGCTGGACTAGATATCACGCGAGTTTCTCGGGATATTCTCCTTTGGCAATCAGCCCGGAAATGGATTCCACCACGAAAGGCTTGTCCTCCGGATACGTAACACCAAACCAGGTCGCACTGGTTCGAATCACCTCACACTCGGTTTTTTGTTTTCGAATCAGGGCATCAACCACGGTTGGAATGTAAAATTCACTGGTCTCCTTGTCTCCGTGCAAAGCCATGAAGCCGGTGAATTCCTCTTCCAGATCCGACATGAACTGGCGCGGAAACGCCCAGAAATTCATCGATGCCGATGCCTTGGAATCCAGCACCCTACGCTCGCCATGCAATCCGGTTCCGACGATTTCCCCGGACGATTGCCTGGTGATCTTGACCACTTCCTCCACCCCGACCAACATCCCCGCATCATTCACCTCGCAAATTCCACGGTTCACACTTCCATGCTCAGATAGCGTGTTCTCCAACGGATACCCGATCAGCGCGCAACGCCCGGAATCCGTCTTTCTCAAAAATCCGCTCGCGCGCTGGTAAGAATCCCGACCATAAAAATCATCCGCATTGATGACCGCAAACGGCCCGTCAATCGCATGCCGGGCCGCACGAATGGCGTGCGTCGTACCCCAGGGCTTGGTCCTGCCCGGGGGTGGCAAATAGGGCTCAGGCAAATCGTCGAGCTTTTGATAGGCATATTCCACCCGAATCGACCTGGCAAAACGCCCGCCGATTCCATGTTTGAACGCTTCCGCGAAATCCTCGCGAATCACAAAAACCACGCGGTCAAAACCGGCGCGTATCGCGTCATACACCGAGTAATCCAGAACGGTCTCACCATTGGGTCCCATCGGATCCAATTGTTTCAATCCGCCATAACGGCTACCCATTCCTGCTGCTAAAACGATCAATGATGGCATAAACGCAACCTAAGCACCCATGAAAATCCTGTCGATGAAACTCTGAGTCGATTCCTAAACATCAAAACGGGACGACCCTCAGGTCATCCCGTTCTTGGAAACGATTTTAAGCCGGCATCAATACTCGTAACTGAGATAAAAGTTGAACTGGCCGCCTTTGTCCGCGTCTCCATCCGGGGAGCTTACAGGAACGGCGTAGTCCAATGCCAACGGCAGCGGACTGATGGGAAGCTGAATGCGGATACCGATACCGACGTCACTGTAGACATCAGTCGGGGCGGGGTCCCAGGAACCATCGTTCACAAATCCCATGTCATAAAAGAATGCGGCACGGACCGTGTCCACCACGGGAATCGTATACTCGGCATTCATGAAGGCCAGGGATTTGCCACCCAACACCTCACCGGAAGGACCATCCCTCTCTCCACCGATATCACGAAACTCGAAGCCGCGGAGGGTCCTTCCGCCTCCGAGAAACATACGCTCGAAAATCGGCACATCCCCATTGATCGCGTCGACAAAGGCAACCTCTCCGTTGAGCGTGAGAATGGTATCCCACTTCAAATTCCAATACTTCGAACCCTGCGTCGAGAGAGAGATCGTCTCAACGTCACCGCCCAACCCGGCAAACGTCAGGGAAGCATCCAGTTTCTCGCCGCTTCGTGGGGTAACGGTGGCGTCACGGCTGTCATAGAGGTAGCTGAGGGTGACCGCACTACGGGTGAATTTCCCATCCTCATCCTGGAATTCGGCACTGGCCTTAGGCTCCACATCCACCTCGATCGTCTCAAGGGTGTAAGCGAGTTTCAACGAAGACTTCTCGGTAATTGGCTTGCGGATGAAAAGGGATCCACCGGCATTGGTTTGCTCATACACATCGCTGAAATAGGATGACTGGCGATAGAACAACTCTCCACCCAATGCCAACTTGCGATCCATGAACCACGGTTCCACAAGCGATACGGTGAAGTCGCTGCGCTCGGAACCGGCACGCAGGTTCATTCCGAAACGCTGACCGCCACCCGTGAAGTTCCAGGGGTTGGTGATGTCGAAGTTCGTCTGTTCAAGACTCAGGAAACCCACCACGTTGTCCACCGAGCTGAAACCGACACCAATTCCCACCGAACCGGTGTTGCGCTCTTCCACCAGAACATCGATATCACGGTAACCTGCGCCTCTTGGTGAGGCATTGACCTGAACATCGTTGAAATACTGAAGGTTTTGAAGCCGTGCCTTGGTCGTCTCAAGTTCAACCGTATTGAACCAGTCACCGGGATTCATCGAATTTTCACGTCGGATGACCTTGTCTTTCGTTTTGGAGTTGCCCTGGATATTGATCCGCCCGACCCGATAGCGGGATCCTTCGGTAATCTGATACTTGATGGCGACCTGATTGGGGCCTGCGTCCCGGATGTCGGGCGAAACCGCCGCGTCCGCATAACCCTCCGAGCCATAAAAGCTCCGGATCATCTTGATATCATCGCGCATTTTCTTCGAAGAATAGGCATCGCCGTGATTCAAGGTCATGGAGGGATAAAGTTGGTCCGGCTGAAATACCGTCATCTGGCCGAAGCTGATTCCGGACACGGTGTATTTCTCCCCTTCGGAAATCTCGATCACCAGATCTACACGACCGTCCTTTACCGGCTCACGACGAATTCCCGGACTGCTCACACGGAGATAGCCATTGCTGCGGTAGAAATCCAAAATGGCATCAAGATCTTCATCCAATGCGGTTGACTGGAACCTGCCCGATTTGGTCAACCATGAAAACCAGCCCTTTTCCTTGATTTTCATCTCTTTCTTCAGGTCCGCCGCGGCATAAACCGAATTACCGACAAAACGGATTTTTCTCACTTCGTTTTTCAACCCTTCATCAATCACGAAAATCAGGTCGGAAAGTCCGTCTTGTCCGGTAGCCTGCGTGCGATGCGTAATCAGGACATCAGGATATCCGTAACCACTGTAATACTCCTCAAGATTACGACGGGCCTCAAGAATCTGGGCGTCTCCCAGAGTGCCACCCGATTTCAATTTCGTTTCTTTTGCCAGTTTTTGCGATGAAAAAACGGTATTACCTACAAAACCCACTCCGTTAATGGCCGGACGGGTTTTGACCTCTGCAATCACCCGCACACCTTCCCCGACCGGCTCGGCCAGAAACTTCACGTCGTCGATCAATCCTGATTCGAACAATGTCTGAATGTCATTGTCCAGGCTTTCCGCACGGTAGACCGTACCGGCCTTGATGGACATGAGGTTGCGGAGACGCGCTTCATCGACCGTCTTGACCCCCGAGTAACGGATGGACACCTCGGTAATGTTTTTCCCCTCGAAATCCTGAGCGCAAAGCACTCCTGAGCCAATGGCCATGAAGACTGAGGTGATGAGCGCGAGACGGCTCAGCAGCGATTTTGCAAATGAAGATGAAATGGTTGGCAGGGTCATAATGGATTGGTTGCAGTGAATAAAGCCCGTTATCCCCCCCTGTCGTCAAGGTGAATAGCTGATCGATTTTTCGCCGGTCCGGAGCGGCAAAACCGCTTTTTTTGCCAAATCTCATGCTGAGAGGTTGCATCCGCGCTCAAAATCGATTCAGGTGCGAAGTAAAAAATCAAATCGCTCGATGGATCCAACACTCGGTCAAACCCTCAAAAAAACCCGCGAAGCCTCCAATCTCCTGATTGAAGACGTCATCCGCTCCGCAAAAATCCCCCGGGATGTCATTGCTGCGCTGGAATCGGACCGCATCGATTATTTCGATTGTCCACTCTACGCCCAGAGTTTTCTCAGGCAGTATGGGGCATGTCTGAATCTGGACGTGGAGACTTGGCTGGGACAATTCTCGCCGAAGATTGTCTCGAAACCCGATGAACACGAAACCATTCCGGATCTCGTCAGGATGGATAGCCTCAGAAAAAAAGCGGAGCGTTGCCTCAACCGCCTCAGAATCTGGTGTTCGGATTCGAAGCCACTCCTGATCGTCAGCTCGGTGGTTTTCATCATGATGCTCGCCCACAACATCCACAGCAAGCTCGAGGCATCACGACCCGCAGCAACGCCCAAAGTCGCTCCCGTTGCCCGCTCGGAAAACATCACGTCCGTGGCGATTACCCAGAAAATCGATCCGGAAGAACCCGCCTCGAGCGAACCCGAGGCTCCGAAACGTGCCATCATCATCGAACTGCCGCCACCCTCATGAGCTATTTCATCGCGCGGTAGGTCCGGATCATTTCCAAAAACGCCGGCAGATGGCTCGCCGCTTTCCCTTCTCCGATTCCGGAGATCTGCAGCGCTTCCTCCACACTCACCGGCAAGAAGGTCGCAAGGGCTTCAAGCACCTTATTGGAGAAAACGACGAACGGAGGAACGCCTGCTCTTTTCGCCACTTTCGTTCGCAAATCTCTCAGCATTTCGTAAAGAAACGTGTCCACATTTCCTGCTCTCAAGCCCTTGGGTTTCGCTACATCGTCCGGCCAGCGCAATTCATAGGTGGCATCCCCACGCATCACGGCGTCACCTTTTTCCGACAACGTCATGAGCGGATATTCCCCGGCCTGAGTCATGACCAAACCTTCCTCCGCCATTCCCCGGAACAAAGCATTCAGATACCCCGTGCTTTTATCCGCCAGAATTCCATACGTGCTCAATTGATCCAACCGATGCTGCAAAATCTCCTGCGATTTACTTCCGGACAGCATTTGGATGATCCTGCCCTTCCCATACCGACCTTCCCAGCCGTTCGCGTCCCGATGCGACATCCTTGCGACTCCGGCCAGCGCCTTCCTCACCATGATCGCCTCCTCGGCTGATGGCTTTCGGTATTCTCCGGAATTTTTCTCGCGGCAAACATCACAATTCCCACAGGCACCCGGTTCGCGCTCGCCAAAGTAGCCCAGAATCCATTGCTGGCGACATACCCTGGCGTAGCACATTTCCACCATCGACTTCAGTTTCTCGCGATCACGCGCATCTTTTTTCTCCATTGCATCCTCATCAAGTGAAAGCGCGTGCGCCAGAACATCCGGTTGCAACAATCGGGTTCCGCGCATGCGTTTGCCCTTCACATCAAAACGCTCAATCACCCTGGACCTGGCGAGGATCGTCAGCGCGCTGCCCACTGCCATGCTGTTTTTCACATCCGCATGATCCGCGATCTCCTCCAGAGTGCGGTGCACTTCGTGATTCACGTCAGCATCACCCTGCAAATATTGGTATACCTGCCTCACCACCGAGGCGGATGGATTTGCACCCTCAATGAAAAATTCCTGAGTGCGTGTGTCCGCATAGTTGAAAAGCAATTCGCAAGATGCGGCCTCTCCGTCCCGCCCGGCCCGCCCGGCCTCCTGAT
>JBEAZA010000047.1:0-33726 GCA_041170385.1 Verrucomicrobiota bacterium
GGATTTCCGAAAGGCGCTGATGCAGCCGGGAGAGTTCCTTGGCGGCCGACTCGCCGAGTTGGCGGATGCCCATGGCGAAGAGCCATTTGTTCAAGGGTTTGGTGCGGGCGGCTGCGAGAGCGGAGATAATTTTTGCGGCGTTTTTTTCACCAAAGCGGCGTGGGGAATCCTCGGTGCCGAGGTTGAGATTTGCCAACGTTTCCTCCGAGAGTGAAAAGAGGTCGAGCGGACTTCTTGCATGGCCGTGGCGGACGAGGGCTTCGGCCACGGTTTCTCCGAGGCCATCGATATCGAGGGCCTTGCGTGCGGCGAAGTGGGAGATGGCCGTCACCGCTTGGGCCGGGCATTCGAAATTCGTGCAGCGCCAGGCGACGAATCCATCTTCCCGGGCGATGGGTGCGTGGCAGGAGGGGCATGTTCCCGCGACGAAATCGAAGAGTGAGAAGGGAGGTTTGGAAGGATCGGGGTTGATGACCTTGACGATGGCCGGGATGATTTCGCCGGCTTTTTCGACCAGAACTTTCGCGCCGATGTAGATGCCTTTTTTGGTGATTTCGTCCTGGTTGTGGAGGGTGGCTCGGGAGACTGTCGAGCCGGAGATGAGCACAGGCTCGAGTTCGGCGACCGGTGTCAGCACGCCCGTGCGACCGACTTGAATGGAAATGGAGAGGAGGGTGGTTTCCTGTTGTTCGGGGAGGAATTTGTACGCGGCGGCCCAGCGCGGGGCACGGGAGGTGAAGCCGAGTTGTTCGCGCTCGTTGCGACCCATCACTTTCACCACGACTCCGTCGGTGGCGTGATCGATATTGTGGCGGTGGTCACGGAAGAACGCGATGCCTGCGAGCAGTTCGTCGAGGTTACGGGCGATGAGGACGGGTTGGTTACGTGGGATGGAGAGGGTATCCAGCAGTGCATGGAAATCGGTCTCGGCATCCAGCTTTTCTCCGTTGTAAGCGCCGAGGCCGTGTGCGAGGAAAGCGAGAGGCCGTTGTGCCACGATTTTCGGATCGAGTTGTTTGATGGTTCCTGCGGTTGCGTTGCGAGGGTTGGCGAAGGTGGGAAGTCCGGCTTCGTCGCGTTCCTCGTTCATGGCGGCGAAGGCCGAGTTCGGCATGAAAATCTCGCCGCGGATTTCAAGCTGCGTCGGGATCGGGGATGAGCCTTTTTTCGTAAGGCACAGGGGGATATTGCGGATCGTTCGGACGTTGCTGGTGACGTCGTCGCCGGTTGTTCCGTCACCCCTGGTTGCAGCGTATTTGAGTGATCCGTTTTCGTAGTATAGTGAGACGGCGACGCCATCGATTTTCGGCTCGAGGGTGACGCTGATGGCTTCGTTCCCGAGGTTTTTTTGGAGGCGCTGGTAAAAAAGGATGAGTTCGTGCTCACCGCAGCGCCGACCGACTTTTTCGACCTCCTTGTCGCTGAGGGATTTCACCGCTTGTTCGGTCAGCTCGAACACGTCATCGATGCTGAGCATTTGGACAGGGTGGGTGATTTGGGCGAAGCCATCGAGGGGGGTGGAGCCGACGCGTTGGGTGGGGGAGTTGGGGTCGGACAGTTGGGGGTGATTTTTTTCGAGATCCTCGAGTTCACGGAACAACTTGTCATAATCGGCGTCCGAGATTTCCGGAGTGGCCCGGTTGTAGTAGAGCGTGTTGTGGTGGTCGATGAGTTGGCGCAGTTCCCCGATGCGTTTCGCAGGCGTGGGGATGGGAGAGAAGAGGTCCAGCTCGTCGGGCATGGGAAAAGGCTAGCGGAAAGAGAGCCATGTGCCAAGCGATGAGATGTCTTCCCGATGAAGACACGCATTGACGCAGGGCCGGGACGGTTGCAGGTTGTTGGCATTGACCATGGTGAATTACAAGATTGGCAACGAAAAGTTGGTGAGGGTGCTTGATTTGGCATCCGCCCATCTACGTGGGTTGCTGGAGAAGCAGGGGCGCGCCGATGGCGCGTTGAGGATCGCCGTGATTGGCGGAGGTTGTTCGGGGTTGCAATACAAGATGGACTTGGTGGATGGTCCCCGGGACAGGGATATTCTGGTGAGCAGCAATGGGGTGAATGTCGTGGTCGATCCGAAGAGTGCGTTGTTCGTGAGCGGCAGCGAGTTGGATTACTCGGATGATTTGCAGCAGGGAGGATTCAAAGTCAGCAATCCGAATGCGGTGGTGACCTGTTCCTGTGGCGAGAGTTTCGCGGCCTGAAGCCGGGTTCCGGCTTCGCATGAATGCGGATGATTGCCGGTGATGTGCGATCCGTTTCACCTGACGATCCGCTCCGTGGATCAAGGATTCATCGGAGAAACCTCGTATTTCCTGCATGTACCCGGCATCGATGGTATCGGCCCTTGATTTTGAGGTTTCGAATTTCGGATTCAAGGTATAGAACCCAAGCACTTGAGCGCGTTTGAGAGATTGGGATTGAAGGTCCGCTTGGTGGTTTCTGAAGAGGAGATTCGGGAGGCATTTCGTTTGCGGGCGGCGGAGTTGCATCCTGATTCGGGAGGTGACGGGACGGAATTTGCCCGATTGAAGGAAGCGAAGGACATACTGATCAGTCCGGCGAGGAGGCTGAGGGAATGGATGCTTGTGAGGGGGATCGGAGCCGAGCAGAGGGGGCAGATTGCCGGCGGATTGATGGACTTATTCCGGAAAGTTTCCGAGGCTGGTGCCGCGGCTGAGATCCTGATCAGGAAACACGCGGAGGCGGGTTCCGCCTTGGTCAAGGCATTCACCGAGGTCAGCCTGATCACCCAGCGCGAGGAGATCAAGAATTTGTTAGAACATGTGGCGGCTGAAGTGGAGCAGCGGGTGGGGCTTTTTGCGGCCGTTGAGGCGGGTACATCCGATCCCGCTGTCATCATGCGGGATCTGGTGTTTTTGGAAAAATGGCGTGCGACCTTGCGTGGGATTTACGGTCGCCTGTTGTGATGTCTCTCCGGATTCACGGATTGCGGGCGGGAACGGCGCGTGAGAATTCAGATGTCTTGCTCAGGTAGAATTGCAGTCCGGCGACGGCAACGACCGCGATGGTGACGAGTGCGATGAAAAGGACAAGGAGGTTGGATTTCATAGGAGTTGGTGTTGATGGGTTATGGGATGAGCAGAGCGGCGAAGGCGCCATCGGTGTGGTGGTCGACAGGATGAATTTGGATGCTCTTGGCGATCTTGAGCAGGTGTTTTTCCGCAAATGCGGTGACAAGTGTGGAATTTTCACTGTCTTCGATCGAGCAAGTGGAATAGACGATGCGGCCGCCCGGTTTCAGGCAGGCGAGCGCGTTGGTAAGGATTTGGGTTTGGATGGTGGTGAGTTGTTCGATGTCGGCTGGCCGGATGCGCCAGCGGACATCGACCCTGCGCCGGATGACTCCGCTATTGGAGCATGGAACATCCAACAGGATCGCATCGAAGGCCTGATGGAATGCTTTGGGAGCGGGTTGGGTCCAGTCGTGTAACAAGACTGCATCGGCCGCGATTCCGAGGCGTTCCAGATTTTCCCGGAGGCGCGGGATGCGTTTTTCATTGGAATCGGTGCATGTGAGGCCGATCCCGCTACCGAGTGCTGACGCGATAAGAAACGCTTTTCCGCCGGGGGCGGCGCAGGCATCAAGAATCTTTTCGCCGGGTTGCGGATCCAGAAGGTCGATGCAGTGCCGGGTGGCGGGGTCCTGAATGTAGAGGTGGCCCTCGGCGAGCAGACGGGAGGGGATTTTTCCTTCTAACAGAAAATAACCGGGCGCGTTCGCGACCGCCGTTCCGGGGATTTCCGCGTCGGTTGGAAGGAGCGGGTTGAGGCGGAAATACGTCTCGGCGGGTTGGTTGTTCCATTCCATGAGGGAGATGGCTTTGGATTTCCCGAAGGATTTGCGCCAACGGTTGTAGAGCCAGTCGGGGTGGGAGTGGAGGATGGCGGGTGGCAGGTCGTCGAGTTGCTCCAGCAGGCGTTTGCGTGCGGTGATGGCCTTGCGCAGGACCGCGTTGATCAGAGGGCGAACGCTGGTTTTTCCGGCCTCGACGGTTTCATTCACTGCGGCGTGATCAGGGATGTTGAGGATGAGGATCTGACAGAGGCCGACGCGTAAAATGTCGCGGGTGTCCGCATCGAGTTTGCCATCACGGAGGGTTGAAATCCAGTGATCTAGGACACGGCGGTGACGGAGGACGCCGAAGAGGATGGCTTGGAGCAGGGAGCGATCGGCCGGCGAGAGTTTGCGGCGTTGTGAATGGCGTTCGACGAGAGTGTCGGCGTAGTCATGGCCTTTGGACCATGCGCGCAGGGCGGACACGGCGGCTTGGCGGACATGGAAGTTTTTCGCAGGCATAAATTTCAGGTGTCGGCTCTGGCAACAGGACCGATCATTTCATGAGGAGATTCATGAGTTCCGGAGAGATAAAGTCCTGATTGTGGATGATGTGTTCGAGCAACGGGATGTCGGTGAGGGATTCGATAATGCCTTTGTTCGTGATCATCGGGGTGTCCATTTCATCTTCAAGCTGGTTCATAACGATGCCGGCACAGGTGAGGCCCTTGGCTTTGATGGCGGAGAGGGTGAGCAAGATGTGATTGAGTGCGCCGAGGCGGTTTGCGGCCACGAGAATGACGGGGAGGTTGAGGTCCTTGGCGAGATCCGAGATGAAATATTCCCGGGTAATGGGGACCTCCCATCCGCCCGCTCCTTCGACGAGGACGGTTTGATGCGATGTGGCAAGGGCTTCGTAGGACGAGATGAGCTGTCGGGGATCGATGGTTTTGTTTTCCAAGAGGGCGGCAACGTACGGGGCAACGGGTGTGGGGAAGTGGATGGGATTGACCTCGTCGAGGGAAAGGTGCCCTGATGCGGCGGCGAGGAGGCTCGCGTCTTCGCGGTCACCGCAGGCAACGGGTTTGTAGCCTGCAGCATGTTTTCCCGCCGCACGGAGGGAATCGATGATGAGCTTGGTGACGTAGGTTTTTCCGACGTTGGTATCGGTGCCGGTGATGAAATAGTTCACGAGGTGGATGGGAGGAAGGGGTTAGCCGAAGGTTTTGAGAAAACCGACCTCGAGTGCGATGGGTTCGAAGGCGTTGGTATCGAGGGTTTGGCGGAGTTTTTCCAGAGCATCGAGTCGGTTGGCAATGCTTGCGGCGGATTCCTTTTCGGCGATGGATCTGAGCAGTGCGGCGGATTCCGGAAAATCCAAGCCGCCGGAGTTGGTTTTGATCCGGATGATATCAGCCAGCCATGCCAGAATGATATCGAGGTATCGACCGCGAGCTTCGAGGTAATCCGCTTGGGCGGCGGCAGCGTGGAAATCCTCGCGTTCCTTGAGCCATTTGCCATCCGTCGCATCCTTATAGGCGGCGGATTCCTCTTTCGCGGCGGCTTTGGCAGCAGCCTCGACTTCGGATTTTTTCACGGTGAGGAAGTTACTGAAAGCAGATTTGATGCGGAGAGCGGCAACGGGGTTTCCGAAGCCGTTTTTCGCGGCCTGGTTCAACGCGGCGATGAGCTCGCCTCCGTCATCGAGAACCAGAGGGTGGCCGCCGAGCAGTTTGACATGGACGCAGCGGGAGAGAATCGTGGGGAGCAGCCGCTGGGGTTTAGAACTGAGCAGAAGAAGCAGGGTGCGGTTCGGCGGTTCCTCCAGGGTTTTGAGGAAGGCGTTGACAGCTTGTTCGGTCATGCAATGGGCATCGGCGATCACCCCGATCTTCGTTTTGCCTGCGGGTGCCGCGAGATGAAGCGTGGACTCCAGGTCACGGATATCGTCGATGACGATGCGTTGGCTCTTGGATCGGGGACGGATGATGCGCACCCAGCTGTTTTCGAGTTCGTCCAGCGCTGAAATATGTTCCTGAGCCGGGTCATCCAGGAAATCCATTTCGGTGATCTTGGGGGATGGATTGATGAAGGAGATCAGGCGTGATGCGAGCCGTTCTTTGCCGGAGCCCTTAGCACCGGAAATGAGATATGCATGAGCCAGCCGGTTGCGCGCGTGAGCGCCTCGCATGAGTTCGAAGAATTTGTCGGCGGGATGTGACACACGGCAAGGATGGGAGAACTTGAGGTGGGTTGCAAGCAGTCTGATGGAATGGAAAACCGACTTCGGCATTTCGTCGGATTCGGGTATTTCGAAGATTTGAGGAAATTTCCTTTGCGGAAATCAGCAGGCGGGATAGGTTGGAAACCTACTGCTGTGTTCGACTATTTTGGAAGCATGCCCGGACCGATGAATTCATTACGGGATCATTATCCATCTGGCCATTGTCATGCCTTCTCAGGAAGACATGCAACCCTTTGGACGATCCCACCTGTTGAGCAAACGGAACGTGGCTCATAGCTCCAAGGACGGCACAGCGGTTTTTTCTTTTTCATTCCGAACCTTTCATTCTCGCCCAGTTGCCCACGTTTGAAACCATGAAAGCCCGTGTTGTGATCTCCATCATCCGAATGGCCGGCTGTTTTCTGATGGGGAGTGCGGGATGGGCGCAGGATGAGCCAACCGGCGCGGAGAAGTGGATCGCGGATTTGTCCGCGGATGGGTTCAAGGTCAGGGAAAACGCTTCCCTGGAATTATGGAAGCTGGGCCTGAAGGCTGTTCCGTTATTGAGAGAAGCGGAGTTATCCGAGGATCCGGAAGTGGCCATGAGGGCCGGAGTTGCGTTAGAAAAGATCGAATTGGGTATTTCACCCGATACGTCCGCGAGCATCCTTGGTCTGATCGACGCATATCGCACCGGTCCGTCTGGCGAAAAGCCGGGTATCTTGAGGAAGCTGAGGGATGAGAAGGCTTATTTCCAACTGTTGAAGCTGTATTCGATGGAGGATGCGAACGAGCGCAAGACCTTGTATCCGGCCGTTCAGAACGTGGCAGTCACGGCCGCGCGGGAGGCCATCGTGGCCGATGATGTGGATCGCGCGATCCACATGTTGAGGTTGATGTCGGGTAGCGAGGCAGAGTTGACCGGGCTGGCGTGTTTGTATCGGGCTCTGGGCCAGTTGGATCAGCAGCTATCGGCACTTGATCCGCCGCAGGGTGTTGATCCGTTGAAGTGGAAGGGTGTGCTGCTGCGAGCCAAGGGAGACCTCGGTGGTGCGATCCGGCATACGGCTGAAGTCCGGGATGCTCAGCGGTTGGCCGCATTGAACGTGTTGGCTGGCAATCCTGTCATGTGGCTGGAGAGCGGTAACGCGAACCGCAATCAACCGAACCGTTCCCACAGTACGTATGCGGAACTGGCCCTGAAGCGCTGGCGCGGAGATGGGATCGACAAGAGCGACATCGAGCCACTGTTGAAGTTACTTCGTTCTAACAGCCGTTTCTCGCAAATGCAGGCAATGAACGGCTTGTCCGCATTGGGCATGGTGGAACCCGTTTATGAAATGCAGAAGAAAGAAAACCCGCTTGGGTTGTATGATGTGCATCTGATGCGGGAAGAGCATGACAAACTGCTCGAGGCGCTGGGAATCAGGCCTGGCGAGACGGATGCGGCGAAATGGGCGGAGCAGCAGTTTCGGGAGATTCTGGATGGCGAGTATTCCGACCTCGTGTTGATCAAACTGAGATTGTTGGCCAGTTACCTGGAGCGGATGGGTCTTGATGAGGAGCTTGAGCATTGTTATTCCCCTCATCTCGATGCACTGCAGGCCAAGGATCCGGATGAGTATCTGCGTGTGGTGTCCCAGTTCATGATGTCACAGGCGGATGCGACGCGGTATGCGACAGCCCGGCTTTCAGCATGGGCGGCAGCGGATGAGGATCGGTGGGGAGATGTTTTCACGGCTGTTTTCGGTGAGGAGGATATCGTGAACGAATGGCTGGTCTGGATCAGAAAGATTGAGCCGGGAATCGGCAATCGCGATGTGCTTGAGGCAATGCTGGCGATGTTTCACCGCAGCTCCAAGCCGGGTGCATTGCGCGAAATCTGGATGAAAAGGATTTGGACGGTGGTGGATAAGGAAAAGCAGAAGCCGCAACAGGAAGCGTATCTGAACCGGATCTTGTCGTTGAGTATCCAACTCCAGGATGTGGGTAACGCCCTCAGGGCATGGGATATGTTGGATGAGGATGCGCGCCAGGCGGCGCAATGGGGGACCATGGATATGTATCTGACTGCTGCCGGGCGCTGGAAAGATGCTGCGGAGCTGATTCGGAAAAACCGCGAAGCAAGCACCTCTTCGAGTCCTGAGATTCATGCTCATCTTGCGGCAACTTTTCGCCGTGCCGGAATGGAACATGAGGCCGAAAGACACGATGCTTGGGTGGAAAAATTGGTGTTGGGATCGCCGTTGAGTTCGATTCGTGCGGGTGGTTATTATGCTTACGCCGGGGATTTCCAACGTGCGGATCTCTGGTATCGGAGGGCGGCCATGGAGGCGCAGGTTTCCGGACCGGAATTTGTTGAAGTGTTAAAAATCACGGCGGATCACAACTTGCGCAACCGCAACTGGCAAATTGCGGCCTCATGCTATGAGGCATTGCTGCACATGCAGGTGGGTCAGCAGTTTCGTGAAGGCATGAGTGCCGATTTGGTAAAAACCAGAATGAACGCCGACCTCGCCAGGGCGATGGCGCGTTTGCCGGAGGACAGGGAGCATGCCGTGGAGATCCTTCGGGACATCCATCAGGCTTTCATGCCGGATGCGAGCCTGGCGGATGATTTTTTTCCCGCGCTCAGAGCGGCGGGCTTGAACAAGGAGTTGCAGACATGGTTTTCCCAATCCTGGAACCATTTCGAATCGGTGATCCAAACCTATCCTCAGTCCCATCATTCGAGGAATTCGGCAGCTTGGTTCGCATCCAGGGCGCGGTTGAAACTTGCCGAAGCGGAATCCTATCTCGCGGAGGCGATCCGAATGTCTCCGGATCAGGCAGCGTATCTTGACACGATGGCGGAGTTGAAGTTCGCCCAAGGCGATCGGAAAGCGGCGTTGGATTGGTCCCAGCGCTCCCTTTGTCGCGCCCCGTTCGACGAGATGATCCGTTTGCAGCATGAGCGTTTCCGTACGGAACGCCTGCCCGGACGCTGAGTCATCCCGATATGGATGACAGTTTAGGATTGTCTGGAATGGCAAATCACCGACAACTCTTCACCCATGAACGTCACGCAGTCCACGGAACCGATTCGGATTTTATTTTTGGGCGACATCGTCGGCGAGCCGGGACGTGAGGCTGTCATTCGGAATCTGCCGGCAATCCGCGAGGCGCATCGCATTGATTTCATCATCGTCAACGGTGAGAACGCAGCGGGAGGAAAGGGCATCACCCCCAAAATCGCGATCGATCTGTTGCGTGCGGGAGCTGCGGTGATCACGACGGGGGATCACGTCTGGGATCAGCCCGATATTATCGAATATTTCCCTAACGAACCCAGACTACTAAGACCGATAAACTACCCGGAAGGAACTCCGGGTCATGGCAGTGTCGTTCTGGAGACGTCAACCTGCAAGGTTGCGGTCATTCAAGCCCAGGGCAGAAGCTTTATCCAACCTCCCATGGATAACCCCTTCCTCGCCGTCGAGCATGAAATCGAACGTCTGAAAGCGAGCGGAGTGCGCGTGATCGTGCTCGATTTTCATGCGGAGACCACCTCAGAGAAAATCGCCATGGGCCGGATGCTCGACGGGAAAGCAACCTTGGTTGTGGGAACCCACACCCATGTCCAAACTGCCGATGAGACCATCTTTCCGGCCGGGACCGGATACCTGACCGACGCCGGCATGTGCGGTCCGCGGGAGTCGGTTCTCGGGCGCTGCATCGAATCCGTGGTCTGGCGATTCAAAACGGGCATGCCCACGCGGTTTCCCGTTGCGAAAGGCAGTGTCCAGCTCTGCGGGGTGATGGTTTCTGCAGACCCGTCAACCGGGCGCTGCCTTGAAATCGAGCGGTTCAGCCAGGCGATCGACTGAGAGGCCGGGTTTTTGGGCGCCAAAATCGTTTGAATTCCCCAGAAATCAGGGATTTCAGAGAAAGTTGTAAAAGAACCACATTTTTTTTGACAGAGTGCGACTCTTTGCTAATCTCCGCCCGCTCTTCCCAACAGCAACAGCGGTTTCCGCGCCCAGTCTCACGTCAACATGTGACAGGTCGCGGTTCTTTTGTCGGCAAAAGGATGAGCTCACAACAATCCACATTGCTCGTGTAGCTCAGGGGTAGAGCGCATCCTTGGTAAGGATGAGGTCGGGGGTTCAATTCCCCCCACGAGCTCCATGATACACTAGCTAAAATCTCAATAACGTCTCAGCGAAACCAATACGAAAATGGCCAAAGAACAATTCAAACGCAACAAGCCGCACGTTAACATCGGCACCATCGGTCACGTCGACCACGGCAAAACCACACTCACCGCAGCGATCACCAACACGCTTGCGGAAAAAGGTTTTGCCCAGAAGAAATCCTATGCTGACATCGATGCAGCCCCCGAGGAGCGTGAGCGCGGCATCACCATCAACACCGCACACGTTGAGTATGAAACCGAAAAGCGTCACTATGCCCACGTTGACTGCCCCGGACACGCTGACTACGTCAAAAACATGATTACCGGTGCGGCTCAGATGGACGGCGCCATTCTCGTGGTTTCCGCTGCTGACGGCCCGATGCCTCAGACCCGTGAGCACATCCTGCTTGCCCGTCAGGTGGGTGTTCCCGCACTTGTCGTTTTCATGAACAAAGTGGATCTTGTCGACGACGCCGAGCTCATCGAGCTTGTCGAAATGGAGATTCGCGATCTTCTCTCTTCCTACGATTTCCCGGGTGATGAAATCCCCATCGTGGCCGGCTCCGCTGTGAAAGCCCTCGAGGGTGATCCGGTTCACATGGCCAACGTCAGCAAGCTCATGGATGCTGTGGATTCCTATATCCCGGAGCCTGAGCGTCCGATCGACAAAACCTTCCTCATGCCCATCGAGGACGTGTTCTCGATCGAAGGTCGCGGCACGGTTTGCACCGGTCGTGTTGAGCGCGGCATCATCAAGAAGATGGAAGAAGTCGAAATCGTGGGGATCCGTGACACTCAGAAAACCACCGTCACTGACATCGAAATGTTCCGCAAACTGCTCGATGAGGGTCGCGCGGGTGACAATGTCGGACTTCTCGTCCGTGGTCTCAAAAAGACCGATGTCGAGCGTGGCCAGGTGATGGCAAAGCCGGGTACTGTCAAGGGACACACCCACTTCAAGTCCGAGATCTACGTTCTTTCCAAAGAAGAAGGTGGACGTCACACCCCGTTCTTCTCGAACTATCGTCCGCAGTTCTATTTCCGCACGACCGACGTGACCGGCAGCATCAAGCTTCCCGAGGGAGTCGAGATGGTCATGCCAGGAGACAATATCACACTTGAGGTTGAGCTCATCAATCCGATCGCCATGGAGCCAACCATGCGTTTTGCGATCCGCGAAGGCGGCCGTACGGTCGGTGCGGGCCGTGTTGGTGAAATCATCAAGTAAGACGAACCGTCGGTCTCATGGGTTGCTGCGAATCAACCGATGAACCAAGCATTTGGGGCACCCCGCTAACCGGGGTGCCCTTAAGTCGCCTCAAAATCTTCCACCAATCATCTAAAAACGCGTCAGTAGTTCAATTGGTAGAGCGTCGGTCTCCAAAACCGAAAGTTGGGGGTTCGAGTCCCTCCTGGCGTGCCATGTTTTCTTATCCTCTCACATCGAATGAAATTTCTCGAATACATCAAGATTGACGACAGTTGGATCAGCACGGGGATTGTTTACGCCCTCGCCGCCCTGGTCCTTTTCTTGTTGCTTCGCAATCTTGCCCGGGTTTCCAAATTTATCGTCGAGGTAAAAGGGGAGCTGCGCAAGGCCAGCTGGCCCTGGGAATCGGATCCGAAAGCACGCGGACTTAAAAAATACAAGGAACTGGTCGACTCCACCATCGTCGTTCTCATCGCGATGATTCTTCTCGCAGGCTTCGTTCAGTTTTGGGACTTCGTGCAAGTCTATGTGGTCGGTTTCCTGACCAAGTTCTTCGTTTAATTTTCCATCATTTCCGCCCAACCCATTTTCCACATGCCAAATTCCAAAGAATACAAAGACCAATGGTACGTTGTCCAAGTCCTCTCGGGCATGGAGGGCAAAGTGCGAGATCGCATCGCTCGTCAGGTTGAAGCGGAGGAAATGCAGGACTATATCCGCGAGGTTTTGGTCCCGACCGAGGTGGTTTCTGAAATCAAACGTGGAAAGAAAACCGAGACGAAAAAGAAATTTTTCCCGGGTTACATCATCGTGAACATGTATCTTGCCGATCAGAACAATGAGCTGGTTGAGAAAACATGGTTTTTCATCAAGGAAATCGAGGGAGTGATCGGCTTTGCCGGAACGAAAGATCGTCCGACGCCGATGCGTCCTCGCGAAGTTGAAGCGATGCTCTCCCAGATCCAAGAGCGTGAAGAAACCGTCCGGCCTGCGATTTCCTTTGAAGTAGGCGATACCGTCAAGGTGGCGGATGGCCCGTTCCAATCCCAAAGCGGGATTGTTGAGGAGATCGACCCAGAGCGCGGCAAGCTGCGTGTTGCGGTGGATATTTTCGGGCGCACAACCCCGGTCGAACTCGAATATTGGCAAGTCGAACGCGAGTGAAACCGGAGCATTTCCAATCCATCAACCAGACCATTCATCATCTAATTTTCATTTACTAATATCATGGCCAAGGAAGTTATCAAAATCATCAAACTCCAGATTCAAGCTGGAGCAGCTAATCCATCTCCGCCAGTAGGCCCTGCCCTCGGTCAGGCCGGAGTGAACATCATGGGCTTCTGCAAGGAATTCAATGCCGCGACCCAGTCACAAGCCGGGGATGTCCTTCCCTGTGTGATCTCCGTCTACAAAGACAAGTCCTTCACGTTCATCACCAAGCGTCCGCCAGCAGGTAACCTGCTCAAAAAAGCAGCCGGTCTGGCATCCGGTTCGGGTGAGCCGAACAAGAAAAAGGTTGGCAAGATTTCCAAGGCCAAACTGATGGAGGTGGTCAACATCAAGATGCCCGACCTCAACACCAAAGATCCCGAAGCGGCAGCCCGCATCCTTGCCGGCACCGCCCGCCAGATGGGTCTCGAAGTCGAAGGAATGTAACATTCTCATGTTGGAGCCGGCAAAACCGGCACCAAACGCCGCAAGAGGGTGGGTCACCCGGCTCATCCGCTAACACTGCAAACCAAATAAGCATATGTCCAAAAAACGAAGCAAACGCTACACCAAAGCCGCCGAGCAGGTCGGCACCGACAAGTCCTACTCCCTCAAGGATGCGATCAGCACCATGAAGAGTCTTCCCGGACCCAAATTCACCCCAACCGTGACGCTGTCGTTTCGTCTCGGTGTGGATCCTCGCAAAAGCGATCAAATGGTTCGCGGTTCCGTCTCGCTTCCTCATGGAACCGGAAAGAACGTGCGCGTGGTTGTGTTTGCGCAAGGTGCCGCAGCCGAAGCTGCCGTGGCTGCTGGCGCGGAACACGTCGGTTATGAGGATCTGATCAAGAAAATTTCGGATGGCTTCGTTGACTTCGATTCCGCCATCGCCACCCCTGATGCCATGGCGGAAGTTCGCAAGATCGCCCGTGTTCTCGGACCGCGAGGCCTGATGCCGAACCCCAAAACCGGAACGGTTACCGACGATGTGGCGAAAGCCGTCAAGGAAGTCAAAGCCGGCCGTATCGACTACAAGCTCGACAAGAACGGCAATGTTTCCGGAGCCATTGGCAAGGCAAGTTTCGATGAGAAGCAACTCGAGGAAAACGCCCGTGCCTTCCTTGACAGCGTGATCCGCGCGAAGCCCGCTTCCGCAAAAGGAAATTTCGTACAATCCGTGACCCTTGCCGCTTCCATGCTGCCCGGTCTCGCCCTTGATCCCGCATCATATGCCATCAAAGCAACCGCATAACCCCAGCAACCAACGACCATGAATCCAGACAAACAAATCATCATCAATGGACTGCTGTCACGCGTCAACGAGTCACCTTACGTGATCGTCATCGATTACACCGGTCTCACCGTTCCCCAGTTCAGCGAGCTCCGCAACCGCTTGGGTGATTCGGGTGCCAAATGCACTGTCGCCAAGAACAGCTACATGCGCAAGGCGCTCTCCGAAGCAGGCCTTCCGGATGTCGGTGCCGATCTCGTCGGTCAGACCGCCTTCGTGACCGGAAACTCCGAAGTGTTTTCCACCGCCAAAATTCTGAAGAATTTCGAGAAGGAATTCAAAAAGCCTGAAATGAAAGTCGGCATTCTTGGCACGGATATCCTGGATTCCGCCAAGCTCAGAATGCTTGCCGACATTCCATCTCGCGAGGCCGTGCTGTCCCAGCTTCTCGGGCTTATCAACGAGCCGGCCACCCGCATCGCCCGCGTTCTCCTCGAGAAATTCGATCCGGAGCGCGCGATTTTCCAGTCCTCGGCATCCAAGGATTCCGCAGGAGAAGCCCCAGCCGAAGCGGCAGCTGCCGAATAACAAACAATTTGAAAGGATGGTCTGTCGCGTCTCCACGCAATGACCTGATAAACAATGGTTCCTCGTCGATTTCCCAGCTGGGAAATTGAAATCTCCGGAAGCTCCGGGGGCGACGATACCGCAACGGAGAACATAACATGTCAAATATTGCAAACCTCGTAGAAGAACTCGGCAAGCTCACCGTTCTGGAAGCTGTCGAACTGGTCAAACAACTCGAAGAAACCTGGGGCGTGTCCGCCGCAGCCGCTGTAGCCGCCGGCCCTGCCGCTGCTGCCGGTCCTGCCGAAGCCGCCGAAGAGAAAACCGAGTTCAATGTCGTCATCACCGATGCCGGTGCCAACAAGATCGCTGTCATCAAGGCGGTCCGTGAAGTGGCTCCGGGTCTCGGCCTTGCCGATGCCAAGAAGCTCGTCGAAAGCGCTCCTGCCAACATCCTCGAAGCGGTCTCCAAAGACGCCGCCGAGGCTGCCAAGAAGAAGCTCGAAGAGTCCGGCGCAAAAGTCGAACTCAAGTAATTCTTACGGATTTTACCCGGAGCGGTCCCACCGCTCCGGGCATTGTTCAACCCCACTTCCATTACCTTGCAAATTACGAAACCGACGCGTGACACCATTTCAACTGCGGCATTTCGCGTCGCTTTCGCCCATTTGTCTCCATCTCTCATCTCCTGATTCCAACTCCGCTCGCGCCATCACTGGCTCGGGCTCAAACTCGTAACACCAACCACACTGCACCCATGGCTGAACGTCTCTATTTTGGTAAATTTGAAGAGGTCATCGACCCACCCAACCTCATCGAAGTCCAGAGCAGGTCTTACGACGATTTCTTGCAAAAAGACGTTGCTCCGGGAGATCGCTCAGATGCCGGCCTCCAAGCCGTGTTCAGGGAGGTTTTTCCGATCAAATCCTATGATGAGGCGATCGAACTCGATTTCGTGTCCTATGACATTGAGGACCCGAAAATTACTTCTCTGGATTCGCTCCGCAACAGCGAGTCCTTCACCGCCGCACTCTACGTGACTTTCAAGCTGAAAGACGAGACGGGCACGAAAAAAGAGCGCGTATACATGGGCGAGCTCCCGATGATGACCCGTCGTGGCACCTTCATCATCAACGGTGCGGAGCGTGTGATCGTTTCCCAGCTTCACCGTTCACCCGGAATCTGTTTCGAGACCTCGCAGCATCTCAACGGCAAGATGCTCCACAGCTTCCGCATCATCCCTGACCGGGGATCGTGGCTTGAAGTCCAATTTGATACGAACGACCTGCTTTACGTATACCTTGATCGCCGCCGTCGCCGCCGCAAATTCCTTGCGACGACATTCCTTCGTGTGTTGGGTTATCCGACCGATCGTGAGATCGTCAGCCATTTCTACTCGATCGAGCAACTCTCCCTGTCCAGTAAAATTGATGAGTCCGAACTCGGTCACAAGGTTCCGTTCGAGGATGTGATGGACGGTGAGCTGGTGATTGCAAAGGCTTACGAGCCGCTCACTGCCGGCATCGTGAAACAACTGGTCACCCTGGGACACAAACAACTTCAGGTGATCGACGGTCGGGAAGATGAGATCCTTCTCAAATCCCTGCGGAAGGATCCGGCGAAGGATGAGGAGTCCGCCCTGAAGGATATCTACCGCAAACTTCGTCCGGGAGATCCGCCGACAGCATCCAATGCACGCGCGCTGCTGAAGCGTTTGTTCTTCGACGCGAAGAAATACGACCTCACCCGTGTGGGTCGCTACAAAATCAACCAGAAACTCGGTATCTCCGTTGACTCCGATCAGCGCATCATGGTTCCCGAAGATTTCCTCGCAGCCGTTCGCTACATCCTCAAACTGAAAAAAGGGGAGGGCGTGATCGACGATATTGATCACCTTGGTTCCCGCCGCGTGCGTGCGGTCGGTGAGCTGCTTGCCAACCAGTGCCGTGTGGGTCTCGCCCGCACGGAGCGTCTGGTCAAAGAGCGCATGACCTTGTTCGATGTCAACATCGAGGGCATGACTCCGCAGAAACTGATCAACCCGAAAGCGCTCTCCGCTGTCGTGCGCGATTTCTTCGGCCGTTCACAACTTTCCCAGTTCATGGACCAGACCAATCCTCTGGCCGAACTGACTCACAAACGCCGTCTCTCCGCACTCGGACCAGGCGGTCTGAACCGCGATCGCGCCGGCTTCGAAGTCCGTGACGTGCATCCCTCGCACTACGGCCGGATCTGTCCGATCGAGACTCCGGAGGGTCCGAACATCGGCCTGATCAACTCGATGTGCACTTATGCGCGCATCAATGAGTTCGGTTTCATCGAGACTCCTTACCGCAAGGTCAAAAACGGCAAGGTTACCAACGAGATTGAGTATCTGACCGCGGACCAGGAGGAAAACTACCTCATCGCGCAGGCGTCCAACGTGATCGACAAAAACGGCAGATTCGAAAACGACCGTATCGACGCCCGCGAGCGTGGCGAGTTCATCGAATCCACGCCCGACGCCGTTCATTACATGGATGTCTCACCGAAGCAGCTGGTCTCGGTTGCCGCCGGTCTGATTCCCTTCCTTGAGCACGATGACGCCAACCGCGCGCTGATGGGTTCGAACATGCAGCGCCAGGGTGTTCCGCTTCTTGTTTCCGAAGCTCCGCTCGTCGGAACCGGTCTCGAAGGCAAGGCCGCACGCGACTCCCGCGCTGTGGTCGTTTCCGAAGCTGACGGCATTGTCGCGGCTGCCACGGCTGAAATCATCATCACCACCGCGGATGGCAAACTTCCGGTTTCCGATGAGAAATTTCTCAGCGAGCCGGAGTCGGTTAAAACCAACGTGGCCAAAGGCATCTTCGCCTACCCGCTGCGCAAGTTCATGCGCTCCAACGCCGGCACCTGCATCAACCAGAAGCCCATCGTCAAACTCGGCCAGAAAATCAAAAAAGGCCAGGTCCTTGCTGACGGACCGAACACCGAAAATGGCGAGCTGGCCATCGGTCGCAACGTTCTGGTCGCCTTCATGCCCTGGAACGGCTACAACTTCGAGGATGCGATCGTCATCTCCGAGCGCGTGGTCAAAGACGATATCTACACTTCGATCCATATTTCCGAGTTCGATGTTGCGGCACGTGACACCAAGCTCGGTCCCGAGGAAATCACCCGGGACATCCCGAACGTCGGTGAGGAAGCGCTACGCAACCTCGACCACGACGGCATCATCCGCATCGGAGCGGAAGTGAAACCCGGTGACATCCTCGTCGGAAAAATCACTCCGAAGTCGGAGACCGAACTCGCTCCCGAGGAGCGCCTCCTTCGCGCCATCTTCGGCGAGAAAGCTGCGGACGTCAAAGATACCTCGCTTCGTGTTCCATCCGGTTGCACCGGTATCGTCCAGGATGTTCGCGTTTCCTCACATGGCCTCGCCAAGAAGAGAGCCGAAAAAGTCGACCCAACCGAGCTGAAGAAGCAGCTGAAGAAGATCAACGACGAGCACAAGAAAAAGGCGGACAAACTGACCGATGATCTCACCGAAAAGCTTTCCGACATTTTGCTGGGTGAGAAAATCCCGCTTGATGTGGTGAATGCCCAAACCGGCGAAATCATCATCCCCGCGAACCGCAAGATCACCAAGACCCTGCTCCGCAAACTCGCATCGGTGCACGACCACATTGAAATCGATCCTTCCCCGATCCGTAACAAGATTGTGGAAATCATCAATTCCTTCGAAGGCCGGTTCCAGGAACTCGATACCGACCGCGAGCGCAAACTCGACTCGCTCGAGTCCGGTGACGACGTCGATCCCGGTGTCATCAAGGAGGTGAAGGTCTTCATCGCTGCCAAGCGCAAGCTTTCCGTCGGTGACAAGATGGCCGGTCGTCACGGAAACAAGGGTGTGGTTGCCACCATCGTCCCGGAAGAGGACATGCCTTATCTTCATGACGGCACGCCGGTCGACATCTGCCTCAATCCGCTCGGAGTCCCTTCCCGGATGAACGTCGGTCAGGTTCTCGAGACCCACCTCGGTGTCGCCGCAAAAGCCCTTGGCTTCAAGGTTGCGACCCCGATTTTCGACGGGATCAAGGAAAACATCATCTGGAATTTCATGTCCGAGGCGAAGAAAGTCGACGGTGTGAAAATGATCGGTGGTGGGGAAAAGGCTCGCGCGCGGAAAGCCAGCGAGCCTGAGACTCCCGGATATACCTGGATCGGTGACGGCAAGGACGGCAGCACGGCCGGCAAATCCACCTTGTATGACGGTCGTACCGGTGAGGCGTTCCACAACCCGGTTGTGGTCGGTTACATCTACATGCTCAAACTCGGCCACTTGGTAGCGGACAAGATCCATGCCCGTGCGGTGGGTCCATACTCGCTCGTCACCCAGCAACCGCTCGGTGGTAAAGCGCAATACGGTGGTCAGCGCTTCGGTGAGATGGAGGTCTGGGCGCTCGAAGCCTACGGTGCCGCCTACACGCTTCAGGAGATTCTGACAGTCAAATCCGACGACGTCCAAGGCCGTACCCGGATCTACGAGGCGATCGTCAAAGGCGACAATAACCTCGAGGCCGGCACTCCGGAATCGTTCAACGTTCTCATCAAAGAGATGCAATCGCTCGGACTCGATGTCCGTCCCGGACGTCAGGGCCAATCGAATCACGGTTCGCCACTCTCTGCCGGCGGCATCGATGATTTCTCTCTGGATGATCTCACCCTCTAATTTGAAACGCGAAACCAACCCCTGATCCCGAACAATTACCTATTATGAGTGTCGATAACAACCTTCGCGAAATCTTTGGCGTGGACGAGCGTCCCGAAGCCTTCGATCAAGTTTCCATCACCGTTGCATCTCCGGAAATCATCCGTAGCTGGTCCAAGGGTGAGGTGAAAAACCCGGAAACCATCAATTACCGTACGTTCAAACCCGAAAAAGGCGGCCTGTTCTGCGAGCGCATTTTCGGTCCCACCCGCGACTGGGAGTGCGCCTGCGGAAAATACAAGCGCATCAAGCACAAAGGCGTTGTCTGCGACCGCTGCGGTGTCGAGGTGACTCTCAGCCGCGTCCGTCGTGAGCGTATGGGACACATCGAATTGGCCGTGCCGGTCTCCCACATCTGGTTTTACAAGTGCATGCCGTCCCGCATCGGCCTGATGCTTGACATGAGCGCGCGCCAGCTCGAGCGCGTGATTTACTACGAAGATTACGTGGTGACCGATCAAGGCAACACCGCATTGGAAGTTGGCCAATTGCTGACCGAAATCGAACTCCGTGAAGCGGAAGACACCTATGGTGACGGTTCGTTCAAAGCGATGATGGGTGCCGAAGCGATCATGGAGCTGCTCAAGCAGATTGATCTGGCTGCCCTTGCGACCCAACTCGAAGAGGAACTCGCGACCACCAAGTCCAAGCAGAACAAGAAGAAGCTCTCCAAGCGTCTGAAAATCACCCAAGGCTTTGCCGCCTCCAAGACCCGTCCCGAGTGGATGATCCAACTGGTGCTTCCGGTAATTCCACCCGACCTTCGTCCCCTGGTTCCTCTCGAGGGCGGACGTTTTGCGACGTCCGACCTCAACGATCTCTATCGTCGCGTGATCAACCGTAACAATCGTCTGAAGAACCTGCTGCTTCTCAAAACTCCGGAGGTCATCATTCGGAACGAGAAGCGCATGCTTCAAGAGGCGGTCGATGCGCTCTTCGACAACGGCCGCCACGGTCGTGCCGTCACCGGCGCAGGTAACCGTCCGCTCAAATCCCTCAGCGACATGCTCAAAGGAAAAGGCGGACGTTTCCGTCAGAACCTTCTCGGCAAACGCGTCGATTACTCCGGTCGTTCGGTCATCGTGATCGGTCCCGATCTCAAGCTCGGCCAGTGCGGACTTCCGAAGAAAATGGCGCTGACCTTGTTCGAGCCCTTCATCATCCGCCGCCTGAAAGAACTCGGCTACTGCCACACGGTTCGTTCCGCGAAAAAAATGATCGATCGCAAGACCACCGAAGTTTGGGACATCCTCGCGGAAGTTACCAAAGGGCACCCGATCCTTCTGAACCGTGCGCCGACCCTTCACCGTTTGTCCATTCAGGCGTTCGAACCGAAGCTGATCGAAGGCTCCGCCATCCGCGTTCACCCGCTCGTTTGTACCGCTTACAACGCGGACTTCGACGGCGACCAGATGGCCGTGCACGTTCCGCTTTCCGTGGAAGCACAGATGGAAGCACGTCAGTTGATGTTGGCTCCTAACAACATCTTCTCGCCCGCATCCGGTCGCCCGATCACCGTTCCATCGCAGGACATCATTCTCGGAACCTACTACCTCACATGGGCCGGCATCCGCACTCAGGTGGATCGCGACAAACAAGAGCATCTGCCCTTGTTTGAAAACTCCTCCGAGGTGGAGTTCGCGATTGCTTCCCGCAAGATCGACTACCATTCCTGGATCCGCATCCGCAACCAGGACTATGGCAAGAAAACCGTTTATGGAGAACCCGATCTCAAGATCATCGAGACCACACCGGGTCGCGTTCGTTTCAATGAAATCTGGCCATCTGAACTCGGTTTCTACAACAAGACCGTTGGCAAGAAACAGATCGGTGACATCATCTGGCGCTGTACGCAGGCTGCCGGTAAGAAGAAAACCGTTGAGGTTCTCGACAAACTCAAATCCCTCGGCTTCATGGAAGCGATGCGTTCCGGTATCTCCATCGGTATCGTCGACATGCTCATTCCGGAAGAAAAACCCGAGGTCATCGCCAAGGCATACGAGGAAGTC
This sequence comes from Verrucomicrobiota bacterium, assembly GCA_041170385.1. Lineage (GTDB taxonomy): Bacteria > Verrucomicrobiota > Verrucomicrobiia > Verrucomicrobiales > Akkermansiaceae > Luteolibacter. The sequence goes on from JBEAZA010000047.1 coordinate 21,171, forward strand.
GAAAAGGTTTCCAAACAGTACCGCAACGGTGTGATCACCAACGGCGAGCGTTACCAGAAAGTCGTCGACATCTGGACCCAAGCCACCGACACGATCGCCAATGCTCTCTATCGCAAGATTGAGTTCAACGAAGGCAAGAAAAAGGCATCGCCTCTGTTCATGATGGTCGATTCCGGTGCGCGGGGTAACAAATCCCAGATCAAGCAGCTCGGCGGGATGCGCGGTCTGATGGCCAAGCCATCCGGCGAAATCATCGAGCGCCCGATTATTTCCAACTTCCGTGAGGGTCTCTCCGTGTTGGAATACTTCATCTCCACTCACGGTGCCCGCAAAGGTCTCTCCGATACCGCACTGAAAACAGCCGACTCGGGATACATGACCCGCAAGCTGGTTGACGTTGCCCAGGATGTGATCGTTTTCCAACAGGATTGCGGCACCGCCAACGGCATCAGCGTCGAGGCCATTTATGACGGTGACGAGGAAGTCGCATCGCTTTCCACCCGCATCTACGGACGTGTTTCCTGTGAGCAGGTCAAAGATCCCGTATCCGGCGAAGTGATCGTCAAAATCGACGACGTCATCACGGAATCCCAAGCCAACGCGCTGGAGAAGATTGGCCATGAGAAACTCAAGATCCGTTCGGTTCTCACGTGTGAAGCCGATCGCGGCTGCTGTGCCAACTGCTACGGCCTCAATCTCGCAACGGGGCTTCCGGTCAAGATCGGCGAGGCGGTCGGCATCATCGCCGCGCAGTCGATTGGTGAACCCGGAACCCAGCTGACCATGCGTACGTTCCACGTCGGTGGTGTCGCTGCGGCAACGTTCAAACAGCCCATCATCAAGACCAAAAACGGCGGACGCCTCGTCTACAAAGACCTTCGCGTCGTTCAGGACTCCGATGGTAACTGGGTGGCACTCAACAAGAACGGATCGATCTCGATCCGTGACAAAGGTGGCCTTGAACTTGAAAGCCACAATATCATCATCGGATCGATTATCTCCATCAAAGACGGTGAGGATGTGAAGAAAGGGGATACCGTTGTCACATGGGATCCGTATAACGTCCCGATTCTCACGGAAAAAGCCGGTAAGGTTGAATTCCGCGACATGATCCTCGGTATCACCGTTGCTGCTGAAGTGGACAAGGAAACCGGTAAAAAGGGTACCATGGTCACGGAGCACAAGGAGGATCTCCATCCGCAGGTTTGCATTACCGATCCGAAAACCGGTGAAGTGGTCATCAGTTACTCGATTCCCGTTGGCGCTCACCTCTCCGTCAAGGAAGGTGAAACCATCACCGCTGGAACGCAGCTTGCGAAAACCCCACGTAAAGTGGCCCGCACCAAGGACATCACGGGTGGTCTGCCACGCGTAGCCGAGCTCTTCGAGGCCCGCAAGCCGAAGGAGTCCTGCGTCATCGCGAAGATCGAGGGTGAGGTTTCCTTCGGCAGCAACGTCCGCGGTAAAAAGAAGGTCATCGTTACCGATCCGACTACCGGCGAACAGGTCGACCACCTTGTCCCGATGGGCAAACACATCATCGTGACCGAAGGCGACAAAGTGAGACGCGGCGATCAGATCACCGAGGGTCCTGTGTCTCCGGAAGACTTGCTCGAAGCATGCGGTGCGACCGAACTCCAGGAACACCTCGTCAACGAAGTGCAGTCGGTTTACCGCGTCCAAGGCGTGGAAATCAACGACAAGCACATCGAAGTCATTGTTCGTCAGATGCTCCGCAAGGTGAAAATCACCGATCCTGGCGATGCCGATCAGTTCCTCTGGGGCGACCAAGTCGAGCGCACGACCTTCAAGAAGATCAACGCCGAGATCGTTGCCAACGGTGGCAAGCCTGCGGAAGGCGAGCCGGTGTTGCTCGGGATCACCAAAGCTTCCCTCGAGACCGATTCGTTCATTTCCGCCGCTTCCTTCCAGGACACCACCCGTGTTCTCACCGAAGCAGCGACCCTTGGCCGTATCGACTACCTCACCGGATTCAAAGAAAACGTGATCATGGGTCACCTTATCCCTGCCGGCACGGGTTTCCATCACCATCGTGATTCGGAATTCGAGTTCACTGTGGAAGAGCCCGAGCCAGTCATCGAGGCACCGGAAACCTTCGAAGACGAAGAGGACGTGGTCTCCGCTTGATGCGATCATTCAACCAATCACCCCGGTTCATCGAGAGATGGCCGGGGTGATTTTTTTTGTTGAGGGGTCAGTAGTTCGGAGCTCAGGGCTTGGAGCTCAGGAACGCCGTTAGCGGTGAAGTCGCGTTTGCGTGTGAGGAAGCTTCCGGAAGTCCGAGCTCGAAGGCAGTGCGGCCGGCTTGGACGGCTTGCTTGAAGGCGATGGCCATTTGCACAGGATCGGATGCGATGGCGATGGCGGTGTTGACGAGGACGGCGTCGGCACCGAGTTCCATGGCTTCTGCTGCGTGGGAGGGGGTCCCGATTCCCGCGTCGACGACCACCGGCACGGTGGCTTGGGCGATGATGATGGCGATTTGCTCGCGGGTGGTGATCCCTTTGTTGGAGCCGATGGGTGAGCCGAGCGGCATGACGGTGGCGCAGCCGACTTCCTGAAGTCGTTTGGCGAGAACCGGATCGGCATTGATGTAGGGGAGTACGGTGAAACCTTCTTTGACCAGCATTTCGGCAGCTTTGAGGGTTTCGATGGGATCGGGAAGGAGGTAGGTGGGATCCGGATGGATTTCGAGTTTGATCCATTTTGGCAAACCGGCGGAGTGGGCGAGACGGGCGAGGCGGACCGCCTCTTCGGCATTCATCGCGCCACTGGTGTTGGCGAGCAGGAGATATTTACCGGGATCGACATAATCGAGGATGTTGGCGAAGGGATCGTTTTTTCCCGAGAGGTCGGCGCGGCGGAGTGCGACCGTGACGATTTCGGTTTCCGAGGCGGCGAGGGCGTCACGCATGGATTCGTTGGAAGGGAATTTTCCGGTTCCGAGAAAGAGGCGTGAGGAGAAAGTGCGATCGGCGATGGTAAGCATGGAGGATCAGGGGAAGAAGTCTGAGAGTCTGAAAGTCGAAGGTCTGAAAGTCGGAGTTTGAATCGCTGAGGCGATTAGGAGAGTGGGAGAGTGGGAGAGTGGGAGAGTGGGAGAGGTAGGAAAGTCCAAAGTTGAGGGTCTTTTTCATCAAACTGCACCAGCGGTTGTGGATTTGATTTCAAGACTTTGGATTTTTGACGATCTAGATCATTGTTGAGGTTTTGGAAAGTTGCTGATCGAGCCAATTCTCAAATTCCCTGTGGTTGTGAAGCTCGTACTGATGGGTGATGAAACCGAACTTTCTACCGCTTCGGATATTCGCCGGAAGATCGTCGATGTAGAGAGTGTTTTCGGGAACGAGGGAGAATTTGTCGATCGCGTATTGGTAGAATTCGGGTTCCGGTTTGATGGAACCGATTTCGTATGAGAGGACGGCTCCGTGGAAGAGTGAAAATTCGGGATAGGTTTGAAAAATCCATGGGCAATGGATCCCGTTGGTGTTGGAAAAAAGAATAAGCCGATGCCCTTCGGCGGCAAGATGGCGAACGGTATCCCACATCGGCCGGACGGGGGTGAAGATGTTTTGCCAAGCGTGGTGGAATTCCGCGACGGAGGCATGGGTTCCAAGGACTTCCATCGCCCATTCGGTATAGTCCGCCACACTGACCTTGCCGGCTTCGAATTCATCCTTACGGGCCAGCAGCGTATCGAGGGCGTAAGCTGGATGCGGGTGGTCGGCAGGAAGAAACTTGCGGAGGGAGGTTTCAAAATCGAAGTCGAGGAGGACTTTTCCGATGTCGAACAGGAAATCTGGCACGATGATGAGGAATTAAAGTTGATCGAGGATGAATGTGGCGGAGCGGATGGCTCCGTCGTCACAATGGTGGTTTGCGAGATGTTTTTTCATTTCCCGCCAACCTTTCGCCCCATCGGCCAGGAGTTTGTATACCGCCTTGGTCAGATCTTTGGGATCTTCGGCGAGGTCGCCCGCACGCAGGAGTTGGAGGAGCTTGAGATTTCCTTCCTCCTGACCGGGCACAAGGTGATGGATGAGCATCGGGCATTGTGCGGCGATGGCTTCATGGACGGTTGCACCGCCTGCTTTGCCGATGACCATATGGTGTTGATGGAGTAACTGGGGGACTTTTCCTGTCCATCCCAGAAGCCTGACCCGATTCGGGTAAGCCGCCTTGATTTCCCGTGCGCGGGAGAGAAGGGTGCGGAAGTTTTTCCCCATCACTATCGTGAGATGCACATCGGGGGAGGAATTCAGAATGGCGCGTGAATGTCGCCGAACATGGGGTTTTTTTGCTGTCGGGAAGTAAAGGATCCGAAACGGCTTGCAGCTGTCGTTGACGTCCATCGGTGTCAGCGATGAGAACACGGGATGCACGGGAAAACCCGGGCTGAAGATCTTTTCCCCGGAGATCCCCCAATCGCGCAAGGTTTCGGCCGTGAACTTGTCGGACACAAGAAAGTAATCCGTCGGAGCACGGAGCCATGAGGCATTGATCTCGATCGAGTCGGTCACGATGGTGAACACAGGCAGGCGTTTTCCGGTTTCCTGGAAATGGCGCTCCAGGAAGTAGGGATAAATCGGGTAGGTTGAGGCAATGGCGTCTGGCTGATACTCATTGATGAGTGTTTGAAGAAAGCTCTCCGGCTGGCGCATCAGCGGAAGGCTGGGTTTGGAGAAATCGCATTGATCCGTGGCACGGTAGATTTTCTCCCAAATGTTTGGAAAATGGGTGGTTACAAGGCGGTAACCCCACTGGATGGCCGCGGTGGAGTGGGGGTCGGAGAGCATGCAGGGGTCAGCAACACGGACCTCGGCATGTTGGCGGTTGAGAGCCATGGCCAGATTGCGCGCGGCGCTGTTATGCCCCTCACCAAAGGCTGCGGTGACGATTAATATGCGTTTTTTTGGCAACATCGTTGGTTTCGTTGAAAGCAGCATAAACCAGAGTGTGGCATTGCGTCGATGGACTTTTATGCTTTCCTTGGGTGGTCGATGCGAAAACACAGAAAGCAACCTGAATTGAGACCGGTGGAGCCAGCGGCGGTCGAGGAATTTGTGTTGCTGCCCAACGCCGATGAGTCGACAGAAAAAAGCCATGTGAGACTGGAAGTCAAAAACCGGAGTCAGATGAAATTCCGGACCCATGAGCCCAAGGTTCAGGAGGTTGGCAGCTTTTCCGAGCCGTCGTTTGAGGATGCGTGGGCGGTGGAAAAGAAGGTGGCGCGCCTTCCTCCGGGCTGGAAGTGGGTCATCGGCCTTGTGTTGGTACTGTTTTTAGGCTGGATGGTCGCGGTTTTTTTCCATGTCCCGGAACCCATGGGGATGCCCTTGTTCACTCGAACGTCGGCAAAGACCTCTGACCGGAACGAGGTACAGCTCGAGCAGAAGGCAAGGCAGACCATCAAGTCCATTTACGCCACAGTGGATCGATTCTATGCGGCGGCATCATTGGATGAGATGTTGAAAGAGGTCAGGCATCCGGAGCGGGTTCGCCCGTTGATGGAGGAATATTACTCGAAAACGCCCTTGCGCGCCTCTGAGGCCCCCATGGCGGAGGGGTTGAATCCGCTCACCATTGAAACGCGAAGCGATTTTTGGGTGGTGTTGATCCGAAATGAATCAGGGGAGCAGGAAAAAGTCGTTGTCCAGGTAGCAGGACCGGATGACATCAAGATCGATTGGGAGACCTTCGTGTCTTATCAGCCGATGGATTGGGATGCCTTTGTGAAAAACAGACCGGCGGATTTCAGAGGGGACTTCCGCGTTTATGTGGAGCGAGATGATTTTTACAATTATGAATTTGCCAAAAGCGATGAATATCAATCCTACAAGCTCCGTGCGAAGAACAGCCATGAAGTCATTTATGGTTACGTGCGGCGGGATGGTCCGTTATATCCATTGATGGAGAAGTCGTTGCTTCATGGGGAAGGACAACCTGTTCCCATGTTTCTGCGGCTGTATCTGCCTGAGGGATTGCAATCAAAGAGTGGGGTTGTGATTGAACGATTGCTTGCCCCCCGTTGGCTGGTGATTGATGAAAAGGAACTGGAAAAATGAAAGACGATGGAACCCAAAAAACAATCCTGAAGGATCCGTTCCGCAGGGTGATGTGCGGAGTGACGATCTTTTTCGGGTTTCAATACATCACCGCCTTGTACCGGTTGGGGACCGGATCCGGCTCGATGAAAAACAAGTTCAGCGCGCTGGCGCAGGATCAATACCTGAGTTTCCTGATCATGCAAAACGTGTATGTCTTGCTCGGGTATGGCTTGTTGGTGCTGTTTTTCACGTGGGTGCTTTGTCCGTTCGTGGTCGGTTTTTCAGGCAGAATGACCAAAAGATCAGGATGGGTGGATATCGTGGCGGCTTTGGCAGGGAGTTTTCTTCTGCATGGTTTTTTTGTCATGAGGCTGGTGCAAACCCGTCCCTATTTTCTCGATGATGCGAAGTTCGGATATTGGTATTTCGAGGCGATCCATGTGGTTCCGGATGTGGCCAAACCGGTGGTGCTTTTTCTGCTTTTCACCGCCTTGCCTGTGCTGGTGGCGGCTTATGCGTTGTGGTGGTATGGAAAACATTTCACCCCCCGTGGTCGAGTTGCGCTGGCGGTGGTTTTGGTCGCGCTTCCAAGTGCGTTGGTTTGGAAATTCTACCTGCCGGGGCAGGGTGACGGGACAGCGGTTCGTGAGAATGAAGCCAAGCGCTGGAATGTGATCATCATCGGTTCTGATTCCCTGCGTGGAGATAAATTGGGCTATGCGGGATACCGCCCGCGGAGAAACGATGGCGCGGCGGAAGCCGGGGTGTCCCCGAACATCGACGCGCTGGCCAGGGAAGCGTTCAATCTGTCGCATTGTTACACGCCCATTGCCTCGACTCTGGAGTCCGGCACCAGCCTGATGAGCTCGCAATATCCCCACACTCATGGCCTGCGGCAGATGTATCCCAGTGATGCGACCGTGAAGGCGGCGAAGGCCGCCATCACCCCGATGCCGAAGGTGTTACGAGAATCCGGTTATGATACCGCCGCGATCGGGGACTGGTGTGCTGGGTATTATGAACTGATGCCGCTCGGGTTCGAGCATGTATCGGTTTCGAGCTACGATAACTTCAAAATCTACATGAGTCAGGCCGTGGTGTTGGCCCATTTTGTGATTCCTTTGTATTTCGATCATGATCTCGGCTATGACATTTTCCCGCAGCTTCAATCGTTCGCGCAATTTGTGACTCCGAAGGTGGTGACCAACCGGGTCAAGGACCGGCTCAGCCGCGTCGCGCGATCCGGTCAGCCTTTTTTCTGGCATGTGTTCTATTCATGCAACCATCTTCCATATCGGAATCCCGAGCCGTATTCGAGCATGTTCACCGATCCCGAATACAGCGGACCGAACAAAAACGGTGTGGCATTCGATATCGATGAATTCATCGGTGGCACGGATCTTGAGGACAAGTGGAAGGCTCTGCCGGAAAAGGAAATCCGTCAGATACGTGATCTTTATGACGGTTGTACGAGGATGTTCGATTATCATGTGGGAGAGATTCTTGCTGAATTGAAACGCAGCGGTCTGGATGAAAATACCATCGTGATCGTTACGGCGGATCATGGTGACAATCTGTATGAAGAGGGTGTCACGCTCGGGCACGGGCTTACCTTCAATGGCGGACTGCAGGCAAACCATATCCCATTGCTGATCCGGGTCCCCGGCGGCGGTTCGAAAACCATTCCGGAACAGATCAGGTTGATTGATCTCATGCCGACGCTGGCGGATCTGCTGCAAGTGGAAAAACCGCAAAACTGGGAAGGGAAGAGCTACGCGAGATGGTTGGACGGAAGCGAAACCCCGAAGCATCGTGCTTTCTATGGTGAAACCGGATTTCCGTTCATCCAGTTCCGCGTGAAAGGTATCGATCGACCCAAGCTCCCGCCCATGGATCAGATGACGCGGATTGATCATACGTTCAATTATCAGTTCGTGCTCAAGCAGGAGTTCGAGAAGCCGTTGATTGAAGCCAAGCAACGATGTCTGGCAGTTTCGCGGTGGATGTTGGTTTGCACTCCCACCGCGGAAGGCAAGCGTCATTTCGGTTTGTTCGCCCGTCAGGGCGAAGGCTTTGGTTTGGAAGATGTTTCCGCAAACCACCCGCATATCACCGAAGCGATGCGTACCGCATTGGAGAAATGGATGGATGAAAGGATCGAGATGACGCCGGAAGAAATCTTTCCGGAAGGCGAGTGAACGGAATGCCGCGAGTTCGCTGAGCGCAGCAGTCCACGGGTTGCTGTGTTGATCAGCCGGATGTCTCCATGCATACCAGCAAATCATCCGTATCCACCTGAATGCCTTTTTTGACGAGGATGTCCTTGATGATGCCGTCGGCCTGGGCGGAGACGGTGGTGAGCATTTTCATCGCTTCGAGGGTGATGAGTTTGTCACCGGCTTTCACCTCGGTTCCGGGAGAGACGGCGATTTCCGTGATCATGCCCGGAAGCGGGGCGCAGATTTGGTTCGGATCCGCAGGATCGCCTTTTTGGCGAGTGGCGGCGGTGGTGCTGACGAGCGATTTGTCAACGACCACGGATTCGCGCGGCATGCCGTTGAGTTCGTAGAACAAGGTGCGCCGGCCTTCGTTATCCGCCTCGCCGATGGAGATGAGCTTGATGATGAGGATTTTTCCCGGATCGATTTCGACTTCGATTTCCTCGCCGATCTGCAAGCCGTAAAAGAACGCGGGGGTGGGCAGTTTGGAGAGGTCGTCGTATCTCGCGCGGGATGCTTGGAAGTCTTTGTAGACGCCGGGATACATCAGGTGCGAATAGATGGCGTCCGCCGATTGAGGATTGTCGATGGAAGATGGAAGTTGGAGGAGTTTGGCAACTTCGTTGAAGTCCACCGGATCGGCGAGTTCGCCGGGGCGTTTCGTGGTGATCTTGTGGTTGGGACCGAGGACGACTTTTTGGACGTCCGCGGGCCAGCCGCCATCGGGTTGGCCGAGGCCGCCGGAGAGCATGTCGATGACGGATTCCGGAAAGTCGATGGAGCCGGGTTTGATCTTGGTCACGTCCGAGGCTTTGATGCCGCGGGTGACAAGGAACATGCACATGTCACCGACGACTTTGGAGGACGGGGTCACCTTGATGATGTCGCCAAAGAGCTGGTTCACCTCGGCGTAGGTGCGGGCGATTTCGCGCCAGCGGTGGCCGAGGCCCATGGCGTTGGCTTGTTCGCGCAGGTTGGTATATTGCCCGCCTGGCATTTCGTGTTCGTACACTTCAGCCGTGCCGGCGCGTGGTGCGGAGTCGAACGGTTTGTAAAAGCTCAGAACGTGTTCCCAGTAGTCGGAGATTTCATTGAGCGCATCCAGATCGAGACCCGGATCTTGTTCCGAGGAGGCGAGTGCGGCGCAAACCGAATTCAGGTTTGGCTGGGAGGTCGAGCCGGACATGGACGCGATCGCGAGGTCGGCGATATCGACTCCGGCGCGGGATGCGGCGATGACCGACGCGGCGTTGAGGCCGGAGGTATCGTGGGTGTGGAAATGGATGGGAATGCCGATCTCCTGTTTGAGGGCGTGAACGAGATTGTAGGCAGCCTGCGGTTTGCATAGGCCTGCCATGTCCTTGATGCAAAGGATGTGCGCGCCCATTTTCTCAAGCTCCTTCGCTTTCGCGATGTAGTAGTTGAGATCGTATTTCGAGCGGGCGGGGTTGAGGATGTCTCCGGAGTAGCAGATCGCGGCTTCACAGATGGATTTTCCATGTTCGCGCACGGCCTCCATCGCCACCTGCATGTTGGGCAGGTAATTGAGGGAATCGAAAATGCGGAAGATATCCATTCCGGAATCGGCGGCGTGACCGATGAAGCCGGCGACGACGTTGTCGGGATAGTTTGAGTAGCCCACCGCATTCGAGCCGCGGAAGAGCATTTGGAAAAGAATGTTGGGAACTTTTTCCCGCAGGCTGCGGAGGCGTTCCCATGGGCATTCGTTGAGAAAGCGCATCGCGGTGTCGAAGGTCGCGCCGCCCCACATTTCCAGCGAGAACAACCCGGGTGTTCGATTGGAGTATGCTGAGGCGATATTGAGCATGTCGCGGGTGCGCATGCGCGTGGCGATGAGGGATTGGTGGGCGTCCCGCATCGTGGTGTCGGTGATCAGGAGGCGTTTTTGATCGAGAATCCATTGGGAGAATTTCTCGGGGCCGAGTTCCTTCAGCAGGATTGCCGATCCGACTTCGCCTACGCCCTGACGGACGGGTTGATGATTCAGGGCAGGCACCGGAGCCGGAGTGAGGATCGTCGCGGGGCGGTAGTTTTTCGCATGGGGGTTGCCGTTGACCGTGATTTCCGAGAGGTAGGCGAGGGTTCGGGTGGCGCGGTCGCGGCGTTTGGAGAATTTGAACAGCTCGGTTTTGGTATCGATGAGTTTCGTGTGCGCTTGTCCGGCACGGAAGGTTTCATCCGCGATGATGTTTTCGAGGAAAGGGATGTTGGTCTTCACCCCGCGAATCCGGAACTCGCGGAGGGCTCGGTCCATGCGTTGGCAGGCGGTGGTGAAACAACGACCTGTGGCGGTGAGTTTCACCAGCATCGAGTCATAATAAGGCGTAATGACTGAGCCAGCATCACCGGAAGCGGCGTCGAGGCGGATGCCGAAGCCTGCGGCGGAGCGGTAGTTGAGGATGCGGCCGTAATCCGGTGCGAAATTTTTCTCCGGATCCTCCGTGGTGATGCGGCACTGGATGGCGAAGCCGTTGCAGGGAATCTTGTCCTGTTCCGGGATCGCGATTTCCTCCCCGAAAAGGGATTCTCCCTGCGCAACTAGAATTTGCGAGCGGACGAGGTCGATGCCGGTGACGCATTCGGTGACCGTGTGCTCGACCTGGATACGCGGGTTCATCTCAATGAAAAACCAGTCTTGCTGATCCATGTCGTAGAGGAACTCGACCGTGCCGGCGTTGTTGTAACCGATGCCATCGGCGAGTTTGACAGCGGCGTCGCAGAGTTCCTTGCGGATCTTGGGATCAAGATGCATCGCAGGTGCGACCTCGACGACTTTCTGGTAACGGCGCTGGACCGAGCAATCGCGCTCGTGAAGATGGACGACGTTGCCGTGCTGGTCCCCAAGGATCTGGACCTCGATGTGTTTGGCACGTTTGATGTAGCGCTCGAGGAATACGGCAGGGTTCCCGAACGCGTTTTCGGCTTCCGCACGGGCTTCTGCCAGCAGGCCGGGGAGTTGCTCCGGGGTTTCGACGACGCGCATGCCGCGACCGCCGCCCCCGAAGGCGGCTTTGATGATGAGGGGGAAACCGATGGTGTGGGCGACGGCGGTCGCGGCGTTCGGGTCGGTGATGGGTTCCTCGGTTCCGGGGAGAGTGGGGACGTTGAACTTGTGGGCGAGTGCACGGGCCGCGGTCTTGTCCCCCATGTTTTCCAAAAGCTCGGGGGAGGGGCCGATGAAGGTGATGCCCTCGCGCGCGCAAGCACGGGCGAAGTTCGGGTTTTCCGAGAGGAAACCATAGCCCGGGTGGATCATCGTGACGCCCTTGGATTTCGCGAGTTTGACGATGCCTTCATAATCCAGATAAGCGCCGACCGGGCCTTTCGAGGAATCGAGCTGGTAGGCTTCGTCGGCTTTGAAGCGGTGGATGGAGAAGCGATCTTCTTCAGCGAAAATGGAAACCGTGCGGAGTCCCAGTTCCGTGGCGGCGCGGAAAATACGGATGGCGATTTCGCCACGGTTTGCGGCGAGGAGTTTTCCTGGTTGGGATGAGCTTGAAGACATGCGGGGAGATTAGAAACGTTAAGTTTTGAACTGGAAACATCAAAATGAGGGTTCTTGGTTCTTGGTTCTTGGTTCTTGGTTCTTGGTTCCTCGTTGAAGAGTTTTTAACCGGGGAGTCGCGGAGGGGCGCAGAGCATGGGTTGTGGGAGAGTGGTCTTATGATTCCTATTGGTCTTATGCGTGTGCTCCTCAGCGATCCAAATGACCTCATGGCCCGCAGTCCGCAGATGTTCAACCGGGCGATGGATCTTTTCGCCAGCCATCAGTCTCATGCTGCGTGCTCCGGAAGCGGACAGACGACAACGGCTTTGAGTGCCTTGGCTCCGAAATCAATCGCAGCCAGGATGGAATCACGAGTGAGTCTTGGGTGTCGGGAACTGATCTGATCGAAACTTTCACCGGCAGCGAGGGCCTCGACGATGTGATCGACGCTAATCCGCGTGCCTGCGATGACGGGTTTTCCCATCATGATGTCGGGTCTGGATTCGATCGCTTGCATGGTTGGAAGAATGGGTGAGTGAGGCATGGGGGGATAGTCCATCCATGTCGCTTCGCTCCATTGCCGCCACGTTGTGTAAGGATTCACTTCCCGATACAAAAACTCGAAAAGATCACGCCCAGTAGATCTTCCGTATCCACTTTGCCGGGGATCTCTCCGAGGGCGTCGAGGGCTTCTCTGAGGTCGATGGCGGCGAGTTCGGGATTGGCGGAGTGTTCGGTGAGGAGCTCCAGCGCGGCGTGGA
>JBEAZA010000048.1:0-63717 GCA_041170385.1 Verrucomicrobiota bacterium
AGCCGTGAGCACCAATAGAAGGAAGCACAATGCACGCAAGAGACGACGCGATCACCAGAAGTCCGAGACCGATCTTCACTGCGAAGTGCCGTTGAGATGTCATGGATTTATATTGCAGAACAGTGTTAATGAGCCGCACGCGGTATTTGTCCTGCAAATGCAGCGTGCGGTATATTACCTACAAATGCCGCACGGAAGTGCGTAGCTATGGGTCTTCCGTTCATTGGATGACTTTTAAATCATCTCAATGAGGATGAGCAAGATCATTTTATGTTTGGGGTAATGCCTCTATGATTGGTTTTAGGTATTGGTTTTGGGATTCGATCAATCGAGATCGAGAGGGCTGGGAGCGCCAGCGCCGGGGCGTTTCATGACGTGGAGATAGATCATGGTGGTTTCGACGCTGGAATGCCCCATGAGCGACTGTACGGTGCGGATGTCGGTTCCGGATTCGAGCAGATGGGTCGCGAAGGAATGGCGCATGGTGTGGCAGGTGACGCGTTTGGGAACGGCGGTTTTTCTTACAGCATCTTTCATTTGTCGCTGCATGGAGGATTCATGAAGATGGTGGCGTGCCACTCTACCGGTCCGTGGGTGCGGGCAGAGCGTGGCGGATGGGAACAGATATTGCCATGGCCACTCCCTGCTGGCATTTGGCCATTTGCGCAAAAGGGCTTCCGGCATATGGACATCCCCTGCGCCGACGACAAGATCCTGGAGATGTTTTGCGTGGTTGGTTTGGAGATGTTCGCGGAGGCGGACTTCAAGGGCTTTGGGCAAAGGAACGACCCGATGCCTGCCGCCTTTGCCGTCGTGAATGGTGATGGTGCCTTGTCCGAAATCGATGTCTTTAACACGGAGGCGCAGGGTTTCCATGACTCGCAAGCCTGAGCCATACATGAGTTGGGCGGCTAGTTTCCATGGATTTTCCAGATGTGCGATGACCGAGCGTACTTCCTCACGGGTCATGACGACGGGAGGACGGCGTTGGCCAGTCGCAGGTGTTAGGTTTTCAAGGGTGAATTCCGGAAGCCCGAGGATGTTTTTGGTAAGAAACGCGATGGCGTTGAGGGCTTGCTTCTGGGTTGAAGGTGCCACGTGGCGCTCAAGGGCAAGGTAATCGAGGTAGGCGGTGATCGCCTTTGGAACGGCGGATTGAGGTGGGTTTTTGAGTTTGATCAGGCAGAATCGGGTGAAACGCGTGCTCCAGTGGACGTAGGTTTCCTCAGTGGCCATGGCCATGTTTTTGAGGCGAATGGCGCGACGAAGGGCATCCGTGATGCGGGCGACTTCCTCATGGACATCAGGCAGGTTTTCAGGATCGCAAGGTGGCGGAAGATCGGCGCGGACGGTGATGGTCTCACGGGCACGGGTGCGGTGTTCGAGTTCGAGCGATTTCGCTTGGTCGGAGAGTACCTGCCAGTCAAAGGTCCGTGCCCATGCGATCTTCATGATATCGCAGGCGAGGATGCGGGCAGCGTCGATAGATTGTCGCATTTGCCAGTCGGCGATGGAGGAAGAGCGGCCGAGGGTGTCGAACCATTCTTGGGTGCGTTGGGGGGAGTGGTGGCCGCGTGCTTTGGTCCAGGATTCCGCCCAACGGACGTAATATTCGTGAGCAGCGGGTTTGATGTGCTTCTCGGAGAGTCGCTGGAGGAATTGGAGGCGCGCCGGAGAGAGTGAAGGATCGTTCGGATTGTGTCCCGGAGGGAAAGACATGCCGAACCGTTAGAGTGTTCATAAGAACATTTCAAGAAAAATCTGAGGTTGGCGGGAATGTGTGGACGATCGTATCGGACAAAACAAGCAAGGCAGCATGAACACCCATGAATCGCAAAGGCGGATTGCCAGCTGTCCATACGCGGTCAGAGACGGCTATTGCGAGTCATGGCGGATGGTGGCCGCCACTCCACTTGGAGCGAATGGTCCGTCCCTTGAAGTGGCGACCGATGATCGACGCCACGGATGCCGAACCGGGAGTGCGAGCCGGTGACGCGCGGATGGATCAGGAGATCAAAGGTTCGTCCTATGGCTTTTTTGGATCAACCATGGCGGCGAGTTACGAACTCGCGGTCCCGGTGGCGATGCTTCGCTCTTTTTGTGGGGGATTCGGCATCGTGAGCACGACATGGTTCATGACGCGGCAACTATCTTAAACTGGAACAAAAAAGCCGGCACCCTTTCGGATGCCGGCTTGATAATTTTTTGTTAGAGAGGGATTTGAAAACCCTTCTCCATATTAGACGAGAGGAGTGGTGACCTCTTCGACAGCAGCGCCATTGGCTTGCGCCTCTTTCGCTTTCTCATCGCGGAGCCAGGCACGGCGTGACATTTTCACGCGGCCTTTTTCGTCAACGCCCAAACATTTCGCGGTCAGCAGATCGCCCTTCTTGACGACATCTTCTACCTTCTCGACGCGGCCCTCGGCCAACTCCGAAACGTGGACCAATCCGTCTTTTCCGGGCAACACTTCCATGAATGCGCCGAAAGCGGTAATCGAGACAACCCGACCCGTGTACGTCTGGCCGACTTCAATCTCCTGGAACATGCGATCGATCATCTCTTTTGCACGATCCAGTCCGGCTTGTTTGGAAGCGTAGATATGAACGGTGCCATCGTCCTCGATGTTGATCTCGGCGCCGGATTCCGCCTGGATGGCTTTGATGTTTTTGCCGCCAGGCCCGATGAGTTCGCCGATGCGATCCGCAGGGATCTTCACCGATACGATCCGCGGCGCATGCGCGCTGAGTTCTTTCGGCTCAACGATGGACTCTGCCATTTTCGCGATGACTTTGGTACGCCCGTCTTTGGCAATTTTGATCGCCTCTTCGAGCATGGCGAGCGGAAGCCCGGGAAGCTTGAGGTCGAGCTGATAGCCCGTGACACCTTCGTTGGTGCCACAGAGTTTGAAGTCCATGTCGCCGTAAAAGTCCTCGGAACCAATGATATCCAGGAGCATCTTGTGAGCTTTGAGCGAACCATCTTCGTTGAAATCGGTCACAAGTCCGACGGAGATGCCACCCACGGGACGGATCAGCGGGACGCCGGCATCGAGAAGCGCCATCGTGCCGGCACAAACCGAAGCCATTGAGGTGGAGCCGTTGGATTCCATGACCTCGGAGGAAACGCGAATCGCATAAGGAAAATCTTCCTCGGCAGGGATGACCGGTTCGATCGAGCGCTCGGCGAGCGAGCCGTGGCCGATTTCGCGGCGGTTGATCCCGCCCATGCGTCCGCATTCGCCCACCGAGAACGGAGGGAAATTGTAATGCAGGATGAAACGTTTCTCATTTTCGCCGCCCGCGTAGTTGTCGAAATGTTGTTTTTCGTCAGCTGGCGCAAGCGTGGTGATCGCAAGGGCTTGGGTCTCCCCACGGGCGAAAATTGCGGAGCCGTGAACACGCGGCAGAGTGCCGACTTCACCATAAAGCGGACGGAGATCGCCCACGGAGCGTCCATCGGCGCGCACGCCTTTGTCCATGATGGAAATCCGGAACGCCTTTTTCTGAAGGTATTCGAAGGCCTGCTCGACATCGAAATCGGTCGCATCCGGAGCACGCTGTTTGATCGCGGCTTCGACCTCGTCACGAAGTGCGCCGACTTTCTTGGAGCGCTCCGTTTTCGAGGGTGCGTAGATTGCATCCTCGATGCGGTCTCCGGCTACTTCATAAGCGATTTCGAGAAGGTGCTCTTTGGCCAGCGTGAGTTCGTATTCACGCTTCGGCTTGCCGCATTTCGAGACGAGTTCTTCCTGGGCTGCAACAATTTTGGTCACGGCGGCCTGAGCGAAATGAAGGGCCTTGATGAATTCGTCTTCCGGGATCTCATCGGCTTGGCCTTCGATCATGATCACGTCGGTTTTGTTACCCACATAGATCAGATCCAGATCGCTGTTCTCACGCTGTTCGTGGGTGGGGTTGATGACAAATTGGCCGTCGATGCGACCAACACGCACGGCACCGATCGGACCATCGAAAGGAATGTCGGAAATCGCCAGAGCGGCGGAAGCACCGTTCATCGAGAGGATGTCGGAATCGTTGATCCCGTCCGCACTGAGCAAGATGGCAACGATCTGGGTTTCATACAGATAACCTTTAGGAAACAGCGGACGCAGCGGACGGTCGGTCATGCGGCAGGTGAGAATTTCCTTTTCGGTAGGGCGGCCCTCGCGTTTGAAGTATCCGCCGGGAAACACGCCAGCAGCGGTGGCTTTCTCCTTATATTCTACGGACAGAGGGAACCAGGTTTGGCCCGGCTTTACTTTGGTTTGTGAAACTGCGGTAACCAAAATAATGGTTTCGCCGCAACGGACGGTGACTGCGCCATCGGCGAGTTTGGCAAGTTTGCCTGTTTCGATGGTCATCGGATGGGTACCGATGTCGATCGTGGTGGAATGGATATTCATTTTCTTATTTCTTCTTTTGCTTACGTCTGAGCAGGGCAGCCCTGTGCCGCCCTGGCTATGGAGGTTTCCGGGACTGTCCCGAGGATGTGGTGAAACCCACGCACACCCCTTTTGCTAGTCAGCCACAGGAGTTTTCCCGTGGCTGATTTTACGAAATGGTCGGATCATCAGCGGCGGAGGCCGAGATTCGTGATCAGCTCCTGATATTTCCCTTCGTTCTTGCGCTTGAGGTAATCCAGCAGTTTGCGACGTTGGGAAACGAGTTTCAAAAGTCCGCGACGCGACGAGAAATCCTTCTTATGAAGATGAAGATGCTCGGTAAGGTCGAGAATGCGTTGGGTCAGAAGAGCAACCTGATAGGCGGTGCTTCCGGTGTCTCCTTCGTGGGCCTGATACGACTTGAGGTCGATGTTGATGACGGTATTTGTGCTCATGGTGGTAAGGGATGGGTCCAGCGTTCGTCGCCAAACCGTCCTAGTTGCGCGGAATGAAGCCGGATCGTTCGGCATTTGCAAGGTTTTTTCGGCATCTTCTCTCCCTATCCGGCGATTTTTTTAAAAAACCAGATCATCCCGTAACGCATCGCCGCCGATGGTGACGGATGCATCGCAGGTTCCGAGTTCGAGGCTCGAAGGCGCTCCCGCTCCAATGACGGCTAGGTAGGACGTAAGGGTTTGTGGCTGGAAGCGAAAGCCCCCCGGCATGGCGAAAACCCGCCTGAATCATCAGAAAACCCTTAACTGCATTGACATTAAAGATCCGTTTAATATCATGCGTTCTTAAGCCATTGATCCACTTTTTGCGGCGGATATTACGGAAATATCCCAACCCCAACACTCGAATCACCAACGGCTGACTTGAGCGACATGCGATTCACAAGTACCAGAAAACGACGGCATCGGCACCAGGTCCAGGTGCTCCGGTCCGAGATCATGTCGCCGCGGATCGCTTGGTTGAATTTTCTCTCGTTTCTCAAGTTCATCACCAAAGTTGCCATGTGGTCAGGCATCCTCCTCGCGCTCGCTTACGCCATACGGGAGGCCATCCAATACACCTTTCACCAGAATCCGGATTTCAAACTTCAGGCAATACGGCTGAATGAGAATGATGTCATCGATGAAGCCGCCGTTGTCGAATATCTGGGTATTGATCTGGACGCGAACATCTTCGATCTCCATCTGCAGGATATGGCACAGAAGTTGATGGAAATCCCCGCGGTTTCCTCTGCGAGTGTGGAAAGAGAACTGCCCGGTTCACTGATTTTCGAGATCACCACCCGTACGCCCCGGGCGTGGATTTCATCTCCCGAATCAGGTCTGACGACAACGCGTGCGGTCGCGCAGCTTCTGGTTGATGAGACGGGTTATGTGTATCCGTGCCCGACACAGCAGCTTGAGGAAGCCACGGATCTTCCCATCCTCCACCTCAACTCTCATCCCGAGCATCCCATCCGGGCGGGGGAAACCCTGAAGCATCCCGAATATCGTCGTTGTCATCAGCTTCTGAAGGCGTTTCGCGCGACTTTCCCTGAGGATATCAAACTCATCGATTCCGTACGCCAGCCCCAACCGTGGTCGATCGAACTCATCACCCGCTCGGGTGCTGTTGCCACCTTCGGGCTTGATGATCACAACCGCCAACTCGATTACTTCAATCAGGCCCTCGAGCATGCGAGAAAAAAAGGATATGAAATCGCGACCATCAATTTGATCCCGAAACTAAACGTTCCTGTGACCATCCGCACGGAGCAAGCTCCGCCGCGCGCCATCCCCGTCACCCTGGATCCGGCCACGAAGCCCGGCGATCCACGCCGCAACACCGATCTGCAATCCTTACTGAATCGCAACTGAACCCATGGCACGCCGTAGCAAAATTCATGTCGGACTTGAGATAGGCACGAGCAAGACGTGCATTGTGGTTGGTGAGGTGAAACCCGACGACTCCGTCAAAATCCTTGGGATCGGCTCCACGAAATCGGTTGGAATCCGCAAAGGAGAAATTACTGATTTCCTGCAAGCCCGAGCCTGTCTCAAAGATGCGTTGAACCGAGCTGAACATTCGAGTGATGTTGAAATCGGATCCGTATTTCTGTCCGTTACCGGAGCGCACATCCAGGGTGTCAACAACCGCGGGATATTCCGCCTTCCGGAGGGTGACGAATCGATCGAGCCCGATCACCTGGAAGAGGCTCGGGAAATGGCCCGTGATGTCCATTTCCCGGCAGACCATGCGTCACTCCACACCATTGTGCGCAAATATCTTGTCGATGGGCTGGAGCAAACCGCATCGCCTCTTGGACTGTATGCAAAAACCGTCGAGGTTGATTTCCATGTGGTTCATGGCATCAGCAATCGAATTCAAAATTCGATCAAACTGGTACGTGAATGCCCTTTGGAAGTTGATGACATCGTCTTCGCACCCATCGCGACCGCACAAATGGCTCTTGATCGCGAACATCGCCTGCGTGGCGCGCTGCTAATCGACATGGGAGGAGGAACCACGGATTACGCGTTGTATCTCGATGGCGCGATCGCCGCATCGGGTTGCGTGCCGGTCGGTGGAGACCATGTTACCAATGACATCCATCTCGTCACCGGGCTTCCTTTTTCCAAAGCGGAAAAACTCAAAATTCTGGAGGGTAATGCTTCCGCAGACCCTGCGCTGTCGGTGGGTGTCGCCAAACTGACGGATGAAAACGGCTTTGCTGATGTGGAAGTCAAGCGCTCGATTCTCAACGAGGTCATCCGTCAGCGACTGGAAGAAACTCTCCTGTTGGTCAAGGAGCGCCTGCCCGAAGGCTCCATCGAATCGATCGGCTCAGGCATTTATCTGACGGGAGGAGCATCCCTGATGCGTGGTTTTTCAGAACTCGCGTATGATATTTTTCGCCGCGACATCTACCGGCCGGAGCCTCCGGACCACACGGATCCGTCCCACCCATCGATCAAAGATCCGCAATTCGCCACCGCCATCGGTCTCATCCGTTATGCACAGATTATCGAAGCCGAAACCCGGCGTCCCCCGGGATTCTTCGGCAGAATCTTCCGCCTTTTCTGGCCGTTCGGCCGTTAGACCTGCCACCATCATTCTGCTATCCCATCATGATTCCTTACTCTCGCGATCCCAAACAACAGATTCCTGCCACCGCGGTGAAGATTATCGGTCTCGGTGGGGCCGGCTCAAACATGCTGGAGCGCGTCGCACTGGACAACCTCGAAGGTGCCGAGTTGCTGGCTTTGAGTACCGATATCCGCACGCTTGGAGCATCACTGGCGAAAGATAAAATCCAACTCGGAACCAATCTGACCAAAGGGCTTGGCACCGGGGGTGATCCGGATCTGGGGCAGCAGGCAGTATTGGAAGCCGAGGCGGAAATCCGTCTGGCTCTCAAAGGACAGAGAATCGTGTTCCTCTGTGTGGGTCTGGGAGGAGGAACCGGCTCGGGTGCGGCACCGATTGTCACGCGCATCGCACGTGAGGAAGGTGCGTTCGTGATCGTGTTTGCCACCATGCCGTTTCTTTTTGAAGGCCAAAGAAGGCGAAACCAGGCAGAGATGGCGCTCAACCAACTGGCGGTTCTGTCCAATGCATTGGTAACGTTTGATAACAACCGCATGGGTGAATTGGTGCTGGCCAAACAGGGGATCCACGAGGCGTTCGGAGCGGCGGACAAAATGATTTTTGAATCCATCAAGGCTGTCATCCGATTGGTTGCTAAGCCCGGCCTCATCCATGTGGGTTTGGATGAATTGATTACGGCGCTGCGCGCCACCCGCTCGAGATGTTTGTTTGGATCCGGCATGGCGGATGGGAAAGACCGTGCTTCCAAGGCTCTTCGCAACGCATTGACCAGTCCGCTTCTTGATCAGGGTGCCTTGCTCAGAGACGCACAAAGCGTTCTGGTTCATCTTTGCGGAGGCGAATCCCTGACCTTGTTCGAGATCGAGTTGCTCATGCAGGCACTCCAAAAACATGTTCCTGAAAATGCACAGATCTTGTTCGGTGCGGCTATCGATTCATCCATGGGAGATTTCCTCTCGGTCACATTGATCAGCTCGTTGCCTGAGGAATCACTCAGCGGATCACGAAAGGCGGAACCCACGCGGGCTCTTGAGATTCAAACCGATATCCCCATCTCGCGAGAGACGAAGGCGACGGGTCAATCCCCGCAGTCCGGCCCGGAGAAACCGACCGAACCCGTGACCATCCCCGAGGAGGATTCAGAACCCAAACTGCCATTGACGCCTGATGCAACGAAGCTCCGCCCGGTGGAGCCACCGGCCGTCAAAGCGGTCGTCCAGCCTCTCAAGAGCCATATCCCGGCTCCAAGAGCGACCACCACCGAGCCTGATCCGGAGGAAATACGGAAGCAGAAACCCGTCCATATGGAACATCACGATTTGCCTTTTGCGGAGCCTGTCCTCCCGAAGCCGGATCCCGAAAGCGCTCAGAATGCAAGAGAGCCCCAGCCGCCCGCTCCTGAGACTCAAAAACCCAGCGTTGCACAGAAGCAGCCGGTTCAACCACCCTCCAATGAAAGGAAGCTCGATCTGAGCGGAACTCTCAAACTCAAGCTGGAGCCCAAGCTCGCTGGAGACAAGGATCAGGACGAACTTTCTTTCAAAAAAGTGCCACGGGGCCGGTTCGAGGGGGAAAACCCAAACATGATCGATGGTGAGGATCTGGACCTGCCACCGTTCCTGCGGAAGAAAAAAATCTAGACCCTGACCCAGACGGTTACCAACGACCGGCTCCATTGAAATTTCCGGGCAGTCTCGCGAATGAGGAACGGCTCGTCGGTTTTTGTCTTCAGCTCGAATGTACCCGCCAGCTGCTCACTCAGCCATGTCATGGTATCAGGCCGGGGCCAGAGGCCGCTCGGCGTGAATGTCTCCAACCATGTGCAGGGCGTTGCCATCACCAGCTCGCCACCGCGAACCATCAGGTCGGGTAGCCGATCTAACAGCAATTGGGGGCGGCTCAACCTGCAGATCAAATTGGCCGCATGCACACGGTCAAACCTGCCCAGCCCTTCAGGCAGCTGCATCGCATCACCTTGAACGAACGAAACGCGTGCCGGATCCGCTCCGCTGGGGACATGGGCCGAAAGACAGGTTTTCAAACCCGCCTCATCCCATCGCCAATACGCCAACTTGCCGTCGTTTTTGATCGCGTTGGCAGCATGGACGAAACGATGTGAGAAATCCAAACCGATCACCTCATCGCACCGTTTCGACATTTCGAAACTCGACCCTCCGACGGCACATCCCAAATCCAACCCCCTGGCCACGGGCCGCTGAGAAAAATGCTGCGGAGTCCGTTTTGCGAAATCCAAAGCCTGTCTCATGCCATCCGGCCACCTTACCTCCGGATCCAATATTTCATCCGCCGTGCCATAGTGAAACAAAAGATACTCAGCCAATATGTGATCCTGTTCGTAAATATCGCTCATCGCCTGCAGCCTGAGCCGCTTTGTGAGCGATTCCAGCCAAAACAAGCTGGAGCTGCAAGGAATCCGGGATACACCTTGTGCCGATGCACGTCCGAATCATTGTTGCCGGCAAACCCGCGCTTCCACACTCCAAGGCAGCGGTGGAGGATTACCTCAGACGTCTCACCAGATACGGCAGCTATGAACTGGTAACCGTAAAAGCCGGCGATAAAGAAGATGTCTCGGAGCGGCTGTTGAGCGCTTCCGTGAATTGTTACCGAATCGCACTCGATGAAAGAGGTGAGGTGCCTACCACCCGCGAACTCGCAAAAAAATTCGAAATCATGAAAATGGCAGGGGAAATCAAAACCATCGCGCTGATGATCGGAGCCGCTGACGGCCATACGCAGCAATTCTGCCAGCAATGCGATATGGTACTTTCGCTTTCACGCATGACGATGCAACACGAGATCGCACTCGTCGTGCTTCTGGAACAGCTTTACCGCATCGAGACGATTCATGCAGGCAGTCCTTACCATCGGGACTGAAAAGACCGGACGGATTATCGGCGGTATTGGTTCTGCGGCAACATGCCGAACTGGCCACCGCCCTGGCCTTTTTGTGGCGCATTCCAAGGGATGCGGGTGCTGGTTGTCTGCGGGCCAGGAGGCTTCGGCGGAGTCTGATCCGCACAAGAGACGAGGGATGCGCACACCAGCGATAAAAATGTGAAACGTTTCATGAAATGGAATCAGTTAGGAGAAGGTTTGGCCAACATCACCTCATCGCCCCGCTGAATGCGAACGCCTGGCGACAATGTCCTGAAATCGATGTCGGCAATCGTCTGGGTCTTTTCGATGGCGGAAGGACGAACTGTGGCGATCAGACGGCCCTGACGTTTGATCAGCAGGTTGGTATCCGGCGCAAAGCCTGAGTTTGATCCGGCACCAATCACGAGAAATCCCCAGTCATGGTTGACCGCCGTCACCCTTGCCTCAACCTCGTTTTGTGCGATCCGCAAATCACGAGCCTGAATTCGGCCGTTGTAACGGTCGATTTCCGCACGCTTGTCAGCCAGGCGCTTTTCCTCGACTGCGATCGTTTCATCCAACCCTTCGTCTTTTTTCTGAAGGGCCTGGATGGATGTCTCCAATCCTTTGAATCCGTCGTTGAGCGTGCCCAATGTGATATCGATGTTCAAGGGCGCCAACTCCTCTTTCACACCCGCAACCACTTGGGTAATCTCATCCAATTGTGCCTGCTGTGATGCGAGTTTCTCGTCCAGACCTGTCACCTGATTCTGGATCGCGTTGTTATCAAGCTTGAAATTCGAGACACTGGCCTGGACTCCTGAGAGGTCATTCTGGGCGATCTTCTTCTCATTCTCTTTTTCTTCAATCTGGGCCAGCTGTTTGGTATTGCTGGCATCAACCCTCTGTTTGATGTTGATGGAATTCAGCCTGGCGGCTTGGATCTCTTGGAATTTTTCGGTCTGGGTCAACGTGTAATACGAAGCGACCCCTGAAATTGCGATGGAGACAAGTAGAATGGCAAATTTCATCGTTTTGGAATGGATTGCAGGAAAATGAAAAGATGGGCGATATGCGGAGATCGTGATTTACTGACCGGGCACGACTGTGTCACCCACCCGAAGCGTGATGTCAGGCGCGAGCGAATCCGGAACGATACTGGCGGACGCGCTGCTTCTCTCCACCGTGCTGACAATCAATTTCGCGATGACCGCACCATCTCGCGTCACTTGGAGCGGTGAGCCGCCTGTAACTCCCGATTGGTAGCCGCCGGACAGCGTAACAAAACCCCAGTTTGGATAAATGTGGCTGATTCTGGTTTTCAAGTTTGGAAGTGACTCGCCTCTGCCGATTGTATCGATATTGTCCTTGAGGCGGCTCGCCAAATCAGCGGCGCTCGTGTTTTCCGCATTCAGGTTTTCAACCTTCGACTCCTTGTTGGCAATCACCACGTCAAGCTCTTGGGACTTGATCTTCATTTCCTTGGCTTTGGCGACGAGGCTGGAAGGCTCACCAACCAGCAGGACGGTGTTTTTCGCATCATCGTATTCACGCTGAAGGGAGGCGACTTTTCCGGTTTTGAACTCGATGTCTTCCTTCAGCTTGGTGTTCACCTCCCGCAATTCCTTTTCCTGATTGCGGGCTGCCTCTGTTTCAGCGAGGATGCGAGGGATTTCCTCTTCCAAAGCCGCAAACGTCTCCTGATTCCGCTTCAATTCCTTTTCGCTGGCATTCTGATTTCTCAGTGCCTGATCCCGCTGCTCGATTTCATGGGCCATCCGCTCGTTGTTCTTTTGCGCAACAAAGGCAGATGCGAGCAGGACGATAAATGTGATGATGCCGAATGCGGTTGCCATAAGGGTTTGAGATCAGACGAGGGATATGAACGTGTGTGGAGACTAATTACTTGTGGCGTTGCGGCAATACCAAAAGTGGTATTTTTTTGATTTCCGTGCCCGAAACAAAGCCGGACTTTACAAACGCCCCACCCTCGCCAAGCGTGCCCAGCCGCAATGAAATCGATCCTCCGAGTATTCTCCTACCTCAAGCGCTATCCCGGGCTGGCCGGATTGCAGCTTTTCTGTGCGTTCGGCATGACTGCGGCCCTATTTGTCTTTCCATCCATCACTGGCTATGCGGTCGATGAAATCCTCCCCAATCCGGCCCGACACCATGAATTTGCCCGTTGGGTGATCGTAGCCCTGGTCGCCTTCGGGATCCGGGAATGCTTAAACGGAACGAGGATTTTCATCAACAATCACTTCGAGCAGAGGGTCATTTACGATATTCGCTCGGATCTTTATGCGAAGATCCAATACCTGCCACTCAACTGGTTCGACACCCGCAGGACGGGTGATGTGATGACTCGCGTGGTCGAAGACGTCACCAACATGGAACGGGTGCTGATTGACGGCATCGAACAGGGCTTGATTGCGGTTCTGCAGGTGATGGGAATCGGCATTTACCTCTTCGTCCTTCATCCGGTTGTGGCCGGGTGGGCAACCTTGCCGATTCCTCTGCTCGCGCTGGGAGCATGGATTTATTCGACCAAAGGCCGTGACCGCTACCGCAAGCAGCGTGAGGCGACCTCTGACATGAACTCGCTGCTTCACGACAATATCGCCGGTATTCGGCAAATCAAAAGCTATGCTGCGGAAACGGTGGAGCATGCGCGCTTCAACCAAGCGTCCGAATCCCTGCGCCAAACCACCCTCCGCATGATGCGTTGGTGGGCGATTTATTCCCCGGGCATGTCGTTCGTCCGAATGATCGGCTACGTGCTCGTCCTTGCCTTCGGTGGCACCGCTTACATGCACGGGGACATTACATTCGGTGATTTCACGAAATTCCTGCTGTTCCTCTCGCTGTTTTATGAACCCATCGACCGTCTCAACTCCCTGAACCAAATGCTCTTATCGGGACGCGCCGCGGCAGATCGGGTCTTTGAAATCCTTGACGCGGAGGAGGAACCTCATGCCACGGATGGCGCGATCTTCGAAGGCCGCTCCGGAGGCCATGTGGAATTTCGTAACGTATCCTTCGCCTACCAGGACCAATCCACCTTGGAAGACATTTCCATATCTGCCCTGCCGGGACAGACGATCGCGCTTGTCGGAACCACGGGGGCAGGAAAAACCACGGTCTTGTCGCTACTTGCCCGCTTTTATGAAAAGGATGCGGGAGAGATTCTGCTGGATGGAAAGGAAATCGACACCCTGAACAAGGGCTCGCTGCGAAGCCAACTCGCCTATGTCACCCAAGAGCCGTTTCTCTTCAACGGCACGGTACGGGAGAACCTGGAGCTCGCCAATCGCGGTGCGAATGATGGGCAAATCTGGAAAGCCTTGGCGGCAGCCAACGCGGAAAGGTTTGTCCGTTCCCTGCCCATGCAACTCGATACCAATGTCGGTGAACGTGGGGTCAAGCTTTCAGGAGGTGAAAAACAGCGTCTTTCCATCGCCCGAGCCCTGTTGAAAGACGCGCCGATCCTGTTGCTTGATGAGGCAACCGCATCCGTCGATTCGGAAACCGAGAGACAAATCCAATCCGCGTTGGACCATCTCATGGAAAACCGCACGGCCTTTGTCATTGCCCACCGCCTTTCCACCATTCAGAACGCCGACCAGATCTTTGTCCTGGACAAAGGAAAGGTCATCGAACAAGGCACCCATGGAGAGCTTCTGGCCAAAGAGGGAAAATATGCCGAGCTCTGCCGCAGGTCATTTTTGGCGGAGCAGGCGTGATCGACATGCCCCATTTCACCATCGAAGGCGGACGCTCCTCACGCATCCTTTTGTATGGTCCTTGTGCCTTGCCAGATATTTCAGAAGCCCAACGACCGGGAGGCCCGCACAACGAAAAACGCCCGGAGTCTCCTCCGGGCGCCTTGGGAATCATGTCCTGCCGATTGAAATCAGCGGGAGTAGAGCTCGACGATCAGCTGCTCATTTACAAGAGGATCGATTTCTGAACGCTCGGGAACGCGCGACATGCTGGCAACCATGTTCTCACGATCCACCTCGAGCCAGTCGACAGAAGGGACAGCCTGGGTCAAATCAAGCATGCGCAGGGCGAGTTGTTGTGAGGACGGCTTGGCTCCTACCTTGATCACATCGCCCGGCTTCACCTGGTAGCTAGGAATGTCCACGCAATGACCGTTTACCAGAACATGACCATGATTGACCATCTGGCGCGCCGCCTGGCGTGAATTGCCAAATCCCGCACGGTAGCAGATGTTGTCGAGACGGCTTTCCAGCAACTGGAGCATCACCACGCCGGTGATCCCGCGGCGGCGGGCTGCCTCCTGGTAATAGGAACGGAATTGCTTTTCGAGAACCCCGTATTGGAAGCGCAGTTTTTGCTTCTCTCCAAGCGCAACTGCATACTCGGATTTCTTCTTGCGGCCTGCGCGAACGCCATGCTGACCGGGTGGAAAATTGCGGCGCTCCAATGACTTGGAGGGACCGAAGAGGGAGACGCCGAAGCGGCGGGAGATTTTGGTGCGGGGACCAGTGTAACGTGCCATATTCTTGGAAAGTTGATTGTTTAAAAATGATGGATCAAACGCGACGCGCTTTCTTCGGGCGGCAACCGTTGTGCGGAATCGGGGTGACATCCCGGATGGAGAGGATTTCCAGGCCGAGACCTTGGACGGCGCGAACTGCGGATTCGCGACCGGAGCCCGGACCTTTGACGCGAACATCGACTTCCTTCAGCCCGTGGCCCATCGCTTGGCGGCAGGCATCCTGCGAAACAACTTGTGCGGCGTATGCCGTGCTCTTGCGGGATCCTTTGAAACCCATTTTGCCCGCGCTGGACCAGCCAATGGCATTGCCACTCTGGTCAGTCACGCTGACAAGCGTGTTGTTGAACGTAGCGGTCACATGAACGACACCGCGGGAAACGTTCTTCGAGCCCTTTGCCTTGTGGATTTTGATTTCTTCTTCTCCTCCACCGATTTCAGCAAAGATATCTTTCTTTTGCTCCTTCTTGGAGACCTCTGCCGTCGCGGCAGGAGCCTCCACGCTCTGATCCGACTTCGCCACAGCGGCAGTCGGGGTTTCTGGTTTGGCCTCGGCAGCGGATCCCGCCACTTCTTCAGCTTCTTGATGGTTGTTTTCTTCGGACATAAATCTGGTTCTTCAATGGAAGCGTTCGCTCCCGGAAAATTCGCAATTCCAGCGGATTACTTCTTCACGCCAACGGTCTTCTTCTTGCCCTTGCGGGTGCGGGCGTTGGTACGGGTGCGCTGGCCACGGACCGGCAAGCCTCGCTTGTGACGGATTCCGCGGTAACAATTGATGGAAGTCAGCCGCTTGAGTTGGGCTTGGCGTTCACGACGAAGATCGCCTTCGACCATGATCTGCTCGGCTTGGATGATTTGGGCGATTTTCACCAATTGATCTTCGCTGAGCTGGCCGGTACGGATATCCGGATCGATGCCAGCGTGATCCAGAATGCGGCTCGCCAGAGAGCGTCCGATTCCAAACATGTAAGTGAGAGAAGCTTCGATGCGCTTCTCATTGGGGATTTCGATACCTAAAATGCGTGCCATGGTGTGAAGATTTTCGCGTGAATTTCCGTGACTTTCCGGTTCATGCCGAAAGCGCCGCGGGGGGCGTGATTTACCAGAGTCCCGCACACTGGCAAGCCGGAAATAGAAAAATTCCGCGAAACCCTGAGAAATTTTTGAGATTTTTGGATTTTGTGAAGAATTCGCAGGTTTTTCCGTATCCCTACTCGACAAAAAAAAGCTCGGATCTAGCGTCAGAAACGCATCAACATTCATGGACACTTACGCAGATATCCCAGTCGAATCCTCCAAAGACCCGATTCTTTCCTCCTCCCCCCATCAACTCCCTCCTGACGATGTCGCGGCGATCGATGAATTAGGCAAGACCTACAAGGCGTTCCGAGCCGAGCTTGCAAAAATCATCGTCGGGCAGGACGATGTCATCGAAAAGCTCGCCATCGCCCTGTTTGCACGCGGCCACGCACTGCTCATGGGGGTGCCCGGTCTTGCGAAAACCCTCCTGGTCTCATCGGTTGCGCAAACCTTCAACCTTTCCTTCAACCGCATCCAGTTCACGCCGGATCTCATGCCCGCCGACATCACCGGTACGGACATCATTCAGGAAACGACCGGAGGCAAGCGGGAATTCGAGTTTGTTCAAGGTCCGGTGTTCGCCAATCTGTTGCTGGCAGACGAAATCAACCGTGCGCCGGCAAAGACCCAGTCCGCGATGCTTGAAGCGATGCAGGAGAACAAAGTTACGGTACTTGGCAAAACCTATACGCTGAAACCTCCGTTTTTTGTGCTGGCCACCCAAAACCCCATTGAACAGGAAGGCACTTACCCTCTGCCAGAGGCGCAGCTGGATCGCTTCATGTTCCTGATTGAGGTCGAATACCCCTCGGCCGAGGAGGAAAAACGGATTGCGCGCGAAACCACCGGAGCCGCCAAGCAAGCGCTCTCCAAACTGATCGACGGCGACAAGATCATTGCGTTCCAACAACTCGTCCGCCGCGTTCCGGTGCCGGACCACCTTTACGATTACGCCGTGGATATCGTACGCAAAACCCGCCCTGGGCAGCCTGAATCTCCGCAATGGATCAAAGACACCGTGGGCTGGGGCGCAGGCCCGCGTGCGGTGCAGTATCTCATCCTCGGCGCCAAATCCCGCGCAGCGCTCCGTGGAAACTACATGGCATCCATCGAGGACATCGAAGCCGTCGCGCCATCCGTGCTCAACCACCGGGTCATCACCAATTTCGCCGCCGAATCCCAGGGTATGACCTCCAAGAAAATCGTCCAAAAGCTCATTTCCGAGATGAAGGATGCATGAGATTAGAGAGGCCAGAAGCAAGAGACCGGATGAAAGCCCATCATTTCGAGATCATGGAAGTTTGGAGCCACGGATCCAGAAGGGTCGCAACCCTGGCAATGATTCACGAAACCACAGGCACGGAGCTCTCATCCGCCACTTTCACTGCAACAGGAGATAAGGTAGAAAACTCCCGCGAGTCATTACGAATGCCTTGCTCCCGGGCCAAGATATCCCACCAAGCCGCTTGATCCCTCTGAAGAACTCTTTTCCGGTCTCTGCATTCCAACCATGTCCGCCCACAGTTTTATCGACAACGAGCTCCTTTCCCGCCTCGGCGCCTTGCCGATCGAGTCACGTGTGCCGATGATGGGCAACGTCGCCGGAAAACACCGATCTCCGCACCGTGGCTCATCCGTGGAGTTTGCGGAGTATCGCAAATACGTCGCCGGCGATGACACGCGCCGTCTTGACTGGAAAGCCTTTGCCCGCTCGGACCGATTCTACATCAAGGAATTCGAGGCCGATACCAACCTTCGCGCCTACTTCGTGATCGACGCCTCCGGCTCGATGAATTTCCACAGCCCGGGGCTGGAGTCAAAAATCCAGTATGCGCGCCGTATTGCCGCATCCCTGGCTTATCTTCTGGTGAATCAGGGCGATGCTGCCGGCCTCTCGATCTGTACCGATCAATTGCATCTCGAAATCCCGCCCTCACGGCGCGCAGCTCACCTCGAGCGCTTTTTTTCCACCATCGAAAACGTCGAACCCTCCGGTGAAACAGGGCTGTTGAAGGCCTTGCACACCATTGCGGAAAAAATCGGCCAACGGGCCTTCATCGTCATCCTTTCGGATTTTTTCACCGATACCTCGGAACTCGCCGACGCCCTCCAGCACCTTCGTTATCGCAAACACGACATTTCGCTTTTCCATCTCATGGATCCGCAGGAAATCGGCTTTGCATTCGACCGACCCCACCGCTTCGTTGACTTGGAAGACAATACTGCGCTCGTCGTGGAGCCCAACCTGATCGCCGACGAATACCACACGGCACTGAATGACTTTCTCAAGAACGTCCGGGACAAAGCCCATGACGCAAATGCCGACTACCAGCTTGTCACGACGGATACGCCACTGGAGCCACTGCTGCGCGAATTTCTAACAGCAAGGCTGCCCAAGGCCAAGCATTAAGATCCATGACCTTTTTTTCTCCCCTTCTATTATGGTTCGCCGCCGCCGCAAGCGTGCCGGTCATCATCCACCTGATGAACAGGCGCCGGCACAAAACCGTCCGATGGGCGGCCATGCAGTTCTTGCTCAAAGCGACGCGTGAATCGCGTGGAAAAAAGAAACTCCGCCATCTCCTCATTCTCACCTGTCGGGCACTTGGTATCGCCGCACTTGCGTTTGCCGCATCACGTCCGGTTGTCTCGGGGTTGCTGGGATGGGGCGCAGGCAGGATTGACACGGTGGTTCTGGTCCTTGACCGCAGCGCATCGATGGAAATCCGCTCGGGCGATGGCCAGGATACCAGACGCGAGATCGTTTTGAAAAAAATCCGCGATGCCATGGCGGCTCTGGACAATCCCCGTCTCATTCTTATCGACAGCGCCACCGGCAAACCCCAGGAAGTCCCGTCTCCCGATGTATTGCCTGAAATTTCAGCCACAGCCGCGACCGATTCCGCTGCCAACTTTCCGATTCTGATGTCCAGCGCGGCCGAGGTTCTCTCCACCCACACCGGAAACGCAGAAATTTGGATCGCTTCCGATATGCAGCGTTCCAACTGGCGACCCGATGACGAACGCTGGGCCGCTGTTCGTGCCAATGTTGAGTCCCTCCTCCAAAAGCCAGCGATCCGAATCCTTTCTCTCAGCGGCGAGACCGCTGCAAACACCGCACTGCGCCTTCTGGGAGCGCGGCGGAACAACGACGCCCTTGTGATCGAACTCGAAATGACACGCACCTCGGATGATCGCGGAAGTGTCAGCCTGCCGTTCACCACCCACATCAACGGCGCATCGCAAACCGATCGGGTCACCCTCGCTGGTCAGTCCCTCCGTTTTCAGAAACGCATCCCCATCAAGGAATCGGAGCAAACCGGTTACGGATGGATCTCCATCCCTCCCGATGGAAACAACCGCGACAATGCAGCTTTCTTTTCCTATGGTCCGGCCCGGCCCTTGAAATCCCTTCTTGTGAGCAAACCCGGCGAGGCTGCCAGCTACCTCGCGCTCGCCGCAGCTCCGCCAAATTTCGAGAGACAATCCGTCACTCGGATCGATCCCGACACATTCGCAGCGGCTGCGACGGCAGATGTCTCGATGATCCTCTGGGCAGCACCTCTGCCCACCGGTGAGCATGCCAAAGCGCTTCAAAATTTTATCGCATCCGGAGGGCAGGCAGTTCTCATTCCTGTTCCGGATGCCTCGTCCGAATCGTTTCTGGGGACCCAATGGGAATCCATTACCGTTGCCGAACCGGGCAAATTCTTTATTCTCAAGGATTGGAGCCGCAATGACGGCCCGCTCCGCGACGGGATCAATGGCACGCCCATCCCGGCGGAACGCCTTCGCGCCATCAAGCGCGCCATCCCGAAAAGCGATGGCACCGTGCTTGCCAGATGGGAGGATGGGGAAGCGTTCATCACCCGAAAAATCGCTGATCAAGGCACGCTCTGGACGATCGGAAGCACACCGGATTACGCATGGTCGAACCTCGGCGATGCCGACGTGCTTTTGCCGGCTATCCAGCGTGTCTTGGTGCTCGGCGCCGAACGCTTCGACGCATCTCTCCTCACCGAGGTCGGCTCCGAAATGGCAGCCCCCATTCCCGGAGAAACCCGCCAGCGGGTGGATGAATATTCGAAGGAGACCCATGATCATGCCGCCGGCGTTTTCGCCATCAACCAGCGCACCATCGCGATCAACCGTCCCTTCTCCGAAGACGATCCCGAAATGGTCACGAAAGAACATCTGGATGCGATGCTGGAGGGCACGGACTACCGACTGTTAGATCAGGAGGGCAAAACCCGTGATCCGTCCTTGCATACCAATGTCTGGCGCGCGTTCCTGCTGGCGATGTTGTTCTTCCTCATCAGCGAGGCGTGGCTCTGTCTCCCGAAGAAACCGACGGTAGCAGCGACCTCTCCGGGCAGCGCGGCGGCTGCCGGCTGACCGTTCCCTATTTCATCTTTTTCCAACATGCCTTGGGATTTCAAACGTGTCGCAGTCGTTGGTTCGGGAGCGATTGGCTTGTATTACGGTGGCCGTCTCGCAAAGGCGGGTTTCGAGGTCAATTTCCTCGCAAGATCGGGTTTTGAGTTGCTCGAAAAAAGCGGCTTGGTAGCCCGAAGCATCGCAGGAGACTTCCATTTGCCGCAAGTCTCCGTATCCAAAACCACACGGGAAATCGGTGCTGTGGATCTGGTGATTGTCGCATTGAAGTCCACTTCCAATCCCGAGCTTGCCGGACTTTTGCCACCACTTGTTGACGAGCACACCGTAATCCTGACGCTTCAAAATGGTCTGGGAAATTGCGAACACATCGCCAGCATCGTCCGCCCTGATCGGATCTGTGGCGGACTCTGCTTTGTGTGCATCAACCGGCTTGGGCCAAATCAAATATCCCATACTGCCGGAGGACGGCTTACTGTGGGAGATTTCGTAAGCGGCATGCCGGAGCGGACCGCCACCATCGTCAGACATTTGAATTCCGCAGGAATCCCGGCCAATCAGGTTTCAAACTTGGCGAGAGCCCAATGGGAAAAACTGGTTTGGAACATTCCTTTCAATGGCCTTGCCGTTGCGGAAGGCGGACTTACCACGGACAAGCTCCTCGCAAACCCGGAGACGGAGCGGGAAATACGCACCCTCATGGCGGAGGTGATATCCATTGCCCGCGCCGAAGGCCATGAACTGGATTCCGGACTCATCCGCTCAAATATCGATCGCACTTACCCGATGGGGGCCTACCGCCCTTCGACCATGATTGATTTGATCGAAGGACGTGAAATCGAACTCAACGCGATCTGGTTGGAACCGCTCCGCCGCGCGAAAGAAA
Source organism: Verrucomicrobiota bacterium (assembly GCA_041170385.1). Taxonomy (GTDB): domain Bacteria; phylum Verrucomicrobiota; class Verrucomicrobiia; order Verrucomicrobiales; family Akkermansiaceae; genus Luteolibacter. The sequence goes on from JBEAZA010000048.1 coordinate 21,253, forward strand.
TCGGGATCGACACTCCCGCGTTGGAGCGACTGATCCTGCGCATCAGGAGTCAGCTGCGGGAGAGACCCGTCTGACCCGCATCATATCTTTTCTTTACCTTTCCGAGCCAACCCGCTATGTGATTGGTATGTTTGACTCCAGAATTCATGTAGTCGATGATGACAGATTTTTTCTGGACTTCATCACTCGGTTTCTCGAGCGATCCGGGTTTCTGGTGACGCCTCATGTTTCTGTCGCAGGGCTGCTCGCGAACCTGAAGCCCGCAGACACCGGCTGTGTTCTTGCTGATCTGCAAATGCCCGGAATGAATGGCCTGATGCTTCTCGATGCCCTGAACGAGCATCCCAATCCGCTACCCGTTGTCTTTCTCACCGGAGCGGGAACCATCCCGGATTCAGTCAAAGCAATGAAACAAGGCGCTGAGGATTTTCTGACCAAGGACGCCCCGAAATCAAAAATCATCGCTGCCATCAAGCGGGCGCTGGAACGCGATGAACAGCAAAGATCACAACGCCAGCGCAGGGCCGATATCCGCAGCAAGATGGAGATGCTCACGGATCGCGAGCGCGAAGTCCTCGCCGAGGTGGTCAAAGGCAGGCTGAACAAGCAGATCGCCGATCAACTCGACATTCATGAGCGGACCGTAAAACTTCACCGGACTTCGATCACCACGAAACTCGCCCTGCGGTCCGTAGCGGAGCTGACCAAATTCTGGATGGAGGGCGAATTTGAATCCATGCACCCGATGGCCGAGACAAAACCATGAGCAGGGATCACGCCTCACCCAAAGCAGGTGCAGCGATGGGCAAAGCCGCCTCATCCAGCAGGTAATCCACGTGAGGCACCGCGCCGGCTACTCGTTTGCCCTGAATGCGGACGATTTTCACACCCAATGCCTCCTCCATCGCTTTTTGCTCCATCATCACCGCGCGAGGAAATTTCTCAAAGACGGAGCGCAACGGATGATGATGCTCCCGCAGCAGAATCCCGCCTGAAATCCCATCCTCGACACACCTGATGAGCAACCCCTCCTTTGCCCTCAGTTTCGCAAACGCTCCGGCCCGCTGCAAAAGCGACGCTCCTTGCCTGACCTGCGCTCTCCAATGCTGCTCCTTATCGTGAAAATACTGATACAGCAGTTTTTCCGGCGCGGTCTCGCCGAACAACTGCCGCGCATGTTCCAACAGATCAATTGAAAACCCCGCCGGCATGGCCGGAAACATCTCCTCCGCCTTTTCCGAGAGCCGGTAAAAGATCTCCGGCCTGCCGATCTCCGTCCTCGGGACGCGTATCCTCACCAGATAACCGCGTTTGCCGAGCTCCTCGCAATGCTGCTTCACGGTCATGTAACCCGATCCCAGGGTTTTCGACAACTCGCTCACCGCCATTCCGCCGGAAAGCTTCAATTGCTCCATCACCTCCAGCCACTGAGGTTTAAGTAGATCGTGAAATGCGGGAACAAACATGGCAAGGCGGGCATTGGACCTGCGCCTCATCCTAACGCAAGTTTTTTCCTTGTCGAGACACCGTCTTGACCGATCCTAGACCTATCCATGAAAGCATTTTTTTTGCTCGCTCTGACCGCCTCGTTCGGGCTCCTGCACGCTGCTGAACGACCCAATATCCTTTTCATTTTTTCGGACGACCATGCTCTGGAGGCCATTTCCGCCTATGGGCAGCGTTTCGACAACGTGGCTCCGACTCCGAACATCGACCGGATCGCCAACGAGGGCATGCTCTTCGAGCGCTCATTCTGCGGAAACTCCATCTGCGGCCCTTCGCGTGCCACCATCCTCAGCGGCAAACACTCCCACCTCAACGGTTTCATCGATAACAATTTCTCCCGATTTGACGGCAACCAGCCCACGTTCTCCAAAATGCTCCAACAAGCAGGTTATGAGACGGCGATCATCGGGAAATGGCACCTGATCTCAAATCCGATCGGTTTTGATCATTGGGAGATTTTACCTGATCAGGGGCACTACTACAATCCGGACTTCATTCAGATGGACGGCTCCAAAAAACGCTTCGAGGGCTATGTGACCGATATCGTCACGGACAAGTCGATTGAATGGCTCAAGAATCGCAAAGATCCCTCCAAGCCTTTCATCCTCATGTCACAGCATAAAGCCCCCCACCGCTCATGGGTGCCCGCCGAGCGCCACATGGACCTCTTCGATGACATCGAAATCCCCGAGCCGGAAACGCTGTTCGATGACTATGCGGGCCGCATCAAAGCCCTTTCCGAGCAAACCATGGAAATCAAAAAACATCTGTGGTGGGAAAACGATCTGCTCATTCCGGGAGAACCAAACGACTCCCGCGTTCCGGGAGGATTTCCCAGTTCCGAACTCAAGCGGATGACTCCCAAACAACGAAATGCCTTCGATGACGCCTTCGGCCTGGAAAACCGTGCCCTCATGGACGGCATCGGCCAAATGACCGATCAACAACTCACCCGCTGGAAATACCAGCGCTATATCAAAAACTACCTCCGTTGCATCCGAGCTGTGGATGAAAACATCGGTCGCATGCTGAGCTATCTCGAGGAATCCGGCCTCTCCAAAAACACGATTGTCATCTATTCTTCCGACCAAGGCTTTTATCTCGGCGAACACGGCTGGTATGACAAACGTTGGATGTTCGAGCAATCCCTTGCCATGCCATTCGTGATCCGCTGGCCCGGTGTCGTGAAACCCGGCACACGCAGCAAGGCCATGATCCAAAATATCGACTACGCCCCAACCTTTCTTGATGTCGCCGGCGCCCCGGTACCTGCTGACATGCAGGGCAAAAGCCTCGTTCCCATTTTGAAAAACGCAGGCAAGGGCCCTGATGACTGGAGAGAAGCCATCTATTACCTCTACTCCGGGGAGTGGACCCACCATGTCGCGGCTCACGATGGGGTCCGCAATGCTCGCCACAAACTGATGTTCTTTCCGGCATCCGAAGAGTGGATGCTCTTTGACCTTCAGAAAGACCCGCAAGAACTCAAGAACGTCGCCGGCGCAACCGAATACGCCGACGTCTTCGCGGAGATGAAGGAGCTCTATGCGACATTACGCAGGCAATACCAAGTGACCTCTTCCACGTTTCCCGCACAGCGTTGGAATGAAAGATGGTGGAAAGAACGTTGGGATCGGAGCCATGCCGAGTTGGATTCCGCAGAGGCGAAAACAGCCAAGATCGTTTTTCTGGGGGATTCGATCACCCAGGCATGGGAAGGCCCGGGCAAAGCCGCATGGGACAAGCACTTCGCTCCGCTGGGCGCCCTGAACTGGGGATACTCGGGAGATCGCACCGAACACCTCATCTGGCGTATCCAGAATGGTGATATCCAACGCATCAATCCGAAAGTTGCTGTCATCCTGATCGGGACAAACAACACCGGCCACAAGTTGACTGCCGCCGAAGAGACGACCCAGGGCATCCAACGCGTTCTTGATGATCTCGCATGGAAATGGCCCGACACCAAAGTGATCCTGATGTCCGTCTTTCCGCGAGCTGCCACCGCTGATGATGCGAAACGCAAGCTTAACAACGAAATCAACGAGCAACTCAAATCCGTCGCCGACGGAAAGCGCGTCCACTTGCTGGACATCCATGCCTCATTCATCGACCAGGCTGGAAACCTCAACAAGGATCTCATGCCCGATCTGCTGCACCTCTCACCCGCCGCTTACGAGATTTGGGCCGAGGCCTTGAACGGAAAACTCAAGGAGCTGGACGTGAAATAGGGTCCTTGTTGCAGATCAGATTCCAATCCGCTTCCTCCAGACATGTCGGGTCCGCGGCAACCCAATGTCCCGCTGCGATTTCCCTCAACGAAAGATCCATTCCCACCGTCTCCTCATAACGGGGGTGACGGAGGCGATGCCCGAACGCACTTCCTTTTGGCGGATCGATCGGGGATGGCACATCCCCTTCCAACAGGATCTTACGCCGCTTCACCCGGGGGTCCGCCACAGGCACAGCGGACAACAGTGCCTTGGTATAGGCATGTCTCGGATTCCGGTAAATCTCCTCCGAACCCGCCAGCTCGACCATTTTCCCCAGATACATCACCGCAACACGATCGCTGATGTGCTTTACCACCGAGAGATCGTGCGCAATAAAAAGATAGGATAAGGAGAACTCCTTCTGCAAATCGACAAGCAGATTCAGAATTTGCGATTGAACGGAGACATCCAATGCCGATACCGGCTCGTCGCACACCAGCCACTTCGGCTTCAGCGCCAGCGCCCTCGCAATCCCGATCCGCTGACGCTGCCCACCAGAAAACTCGAACGAATAACGCTCGGCCGAGCTTGCTGCCAAGCCCACCACATCCAATAGCTCGTCCACCCATTTTTTCCGCTGCTCACGGCTTCCGATCCCGTGAATCTGAAAGGGCTCCTCAATGATCGATCTCACGTTCATGCGTGCGTCCAACGACTCGGCCGGATCCTGAAACATCATCTGGAAATCTCTCCGCATGGGTCGCAACCGGCTTTGACTCAGATGGGTGATGTCATGTCCTTCATGAAGGATCCTGCCCGATGTCGGATTCAACAACCGAACCAATGCTTTGCCCAAGGTCGACTTCCCGCAGCCTGACTCACCTACCAGGCCCAAGGTCTCACCCACTCCCAGTTCGAAAGACACCCCGTCCACCGCTTTCACGGCGCCGGTCTGGCGTAGCAACACACCGCTCCGGACCGGAAAATGCATTTTGAGGTCTTCAACTTTCAACATGGCGATTTCATTCATCATTCCGAACAGGTGGTGCAAATTTCAAGCCAATGACCCGGCGAGACTTCTCTGAACGGAGGGCGCTCCCGGCTCACTGGTGCGGTGAATCCCAATCTCTGGCAGAAACGACACCCGTGCGTGTGTTCACCCAGCCCGGCTACCGTGCCCGGAATGGTATGCAAAACCGATTTCGGTGGCGTATCCAACGTGGGGATCGATCGCAACAACGCCCTTGTGTAAGCGTGCATCGGATTGGCGAACAGCTCATCAACAGGAGCGCTTTCCACCACACGCCCCGCATACATCACCACCACTTCATCACAGGTTTCCGCAATCACTCCCAGGTCATGCGTGATCAACATCAGGGACATGCCCATCTCGCTCTGTAAATTACCTAACAAATCCAAAATCTGGGCCTGGACGGTAACATCCAAAGCCGTCGTTGGTTCGTCGGCGATCACCAGCGCCGGCCTGCATGCAAGTGCCAGAGCGATCAACACCCGCTGCCTCATCCCGCCGGACAAATGATGCGGATAATCCATCATCCGCTTCTCCGGGGCGGGGATTCGCAACAACTTCAGCATTTCGGTCGCCGCATCCCAAGCGTCCTTTTTACCCATCATCTTATGAATCCGGAACAGCTCCGCAACTTGCTTGCCAACGCGATGCACCGGATTCAAGGCCGCCATCGGTTCCTGAAAAATCACCCCGATCTCGCCACCACGCACCTCCCGCAAGCGCTTGTCCCCGCAATGCAACAAATCCTCACCCTTGAACCATATCTCGCCTCCCAGAATTTTCCCGGACGGTTGCGGCAGCAGCCGCACGATTGACATCGCAGTCACGCTTTTCCCGCATCCGGATTCTCCCACCAGCCCGACGGTTTTACCTTTCGGAATGCGGAAAGACACCTGATCAACGGCACGCAACAAACCGCGTTCCGTCTCGAAAGACGTGATCAGGCGGTTCACTTCCAAAACATTCCCCTCACTCATCAGCCGCCTCCTCTTCTTCCAGATCCAATGGCAGGGGCGCGACCGGCGCGTGCGCCTCCGGAATCCCGGCCTCCCCGGAATCGGCCCCATGTTTGTAATGATCAAACACGCGATTCACTTCCGGGAAAACCCTGCCTTCGCGCATCGCCTGCAAAGTCTCCCCTTTGACCTTTTCATCGATCCACAGCACATGCGCCTCCAACGGATCATAAATCACAGGCGGACAAAATCTCGTCTCCTCGCTGTCAGGCCATTTCACCCAGCGCCACGATCCGACCCGCAGGAAATCGACCCGGTAACCGGGCACAAAAAACGCCTCGTCATGAACCGTGTTCTGCAATTTCAAACAATACTCCCGCAACTCCTCCTCGGTGCGTGCGTTTCTTGCCGCCTCGGACAGGATGTCGGTGTCCTCCCGCGCCCAGCAGAACACGTTGTTTGTCTGCTGCTTGATGTTTCCCCGTTCATCACGCGCGTTCGACGAATGCAGGTACTGATAGTAGTCCGGAACAGGCGGCGTGATCACCCATGCGGTAAACGACATCTCATGCTGCTTCTGCATGACTTTCCGATAGTCCACCGTCGCCTCATTGGGATCCAGACGCAGCTCGAATCCGCAGGCCTTCGCTTCCTCACGAAGGATTGCCATCATCTGGTCAAAGGTCGGATTGGCACGATACGTCACGGAAATGGAAAGCCGGACTCCGTTTTCATTGATCAAAATCCCATCTCTTCCCTCTTTTGCAAATCCCGCATCGGCAAATGCCTTTCTCGCCTGACTCACGGAAAAAGGCCTGGCCCTGATCGACGGATCACTGAACATCAAGTAGCCCTCGTTAAACGCGTTCAGGCGTTTGTAATCCCCGCGATGGATCACATCGATGACTTTCTGCCAGTGCATCGCATGCTGGATGCCTATCCTGATGTTGCGATCGTCCAGCAGAGGCTTTGATACATTCAGATACAATCCGTAGGGAATGGCCGGATACTGGTTGAAGAAGGTATATCGCTCGATGTAACCTTTGAAAACAGGCTCCATCTCGGACTTTTCATACCAGTACATCGGACGGGTGATATGGAACATGTCGATCTGGCCCGCGCGGAACAACTCAAAGCTTTTCGACTCGTCACGCACGACCACATGTTTGATCCGGTCCGGATTGAAACGGTATCTGTAGTACTTGTTGTCCTTTGCCCACCAATCTTTCACGCGCGTCTGGGTGATCGAGACTCCCTTCACGATGTCCTTTTCCAGAACCTCATAGGCGCCGGTAGTGGGTGGAAATTTCCACTGATACCGCTCGGTGTAGTCCGGCCCGTAGTCCTGATAAAAATGGGGTGCGGAGGGAGTCAATGCTCCGGCCATCGCAGGGGCGTATACCTGCGGCTCTGGCAGCGAGATGGACAGCGTATGGTCATCGTAAACCACAAAACCCGCAAGGCTCTCGCGCCAGAATTGTTTCGCGTACGGATTGACGATATCGTCGGAAATCCGCAGGTAGGATCCGTAAAGATAATCCCGCGCCTTCACCCCAACGCCATCCGAATAAGTTGCTTTCTCATTCAGGCGGAAATAGACGGTGCGTCCGTCTCCGGATACCGCCCACTGTTTCGCGATGCCGGGAATCATCTCCATGGATTTGGGATGCAGTCCTACGAGTGGAATGTCGATCTCATCGTACAGAGAACCCCGGAAACCATTGTTCGAGTTGTCTCCGAACGGCCGGATGGTAGGCGGGAAAGACATCATCTGGGTGTGAAAAGTCCCTCCCTTGATCGCATTCGAATCCCCGATCTCCTCATGCTCCATGCCATCCGCCCAGACCAGATTGCCCGGGATTTCATCAGGTGTGCCGAACCGGAAGTAGTCGCCTCTTGCCAGGCGGTAATCCCATTTTTCAACCTCACGCCCGAGCTGGGCCTGCTTGCGTTTCAGCGCATCCTGCGTTAGCGGATCTGCTTTGGAAATTTCCCGGTCATTTGCTTTCAGATGTTCAAGCGCAGCAGCCCTCTGCTCACTCACCCACCTCCTGACATATTCGTTGTAACGGGGCAGAAATTCGTCAAAGCCCGAGGTTCGCTTCACAACCGCGGCTTTTTCTCCACAACCGCAGATGGCGACGCTGATCAACCCCACGGACCACCATTTGAATAACGCGTTTCTCATCACCGGTAATAGCTGTGTTTTTTCGGATCAAACGCTTCACGCACCGCCTCACCGATGAAAGTGATCAGCACCAGGAGACCGACAAGCACGGCAAACGTCGATGACACCAACCATGGTGCTGACAAGTTCGACAAGCCGTCATTGAGCAGTCTGCCCCACGTCGCGTATTCCGGAGGAAGGCCGAATCCCAAATAATCCAACGCAGTCAAGGACGATACCAAACCGGACATCGTGAAGGGCAACAGGGTCACAATGATCGCGACCGTATTCGGCAGGAGATGCCTGAAAATGATTCTCGGCGTTCCGGCGCCCAGGACCCTCGCGGCCGCAATATAGTCCCGCTCCTTGTCGCGATAAGCCGCGGTCCTCATCAATGCGGTGATGCCCATCCATCCGAACAGGATGAATATCGTCAGGATCACAGGCAGGCCCCTGAACGTTTCCGGAACAAAGCTGGAGAGAATGATCACCACGAACAGGAACGGCATGTTGGAAAACACCTCGATCAAACGGTCCATGATCAGGTCGAACCAACTTCCCAGATACCCCATCAGCATTCCCAGAACCATTCCGATCGCGTAAACGATGGGGAGGAAAATCAGCGCTGCCTTGAAGTTCACCTGCAATCCGCCATAGAGATAGGCGACCATGTCACTTCCTGCCGTGGTCGTGCCCAACCAGTTTTGTTCCTCCCAGACAGGAGGGGCGGGATGGTATTTCACCGCCCTCAAGTCGCTGCTCCTGATCCTGAGGAAATCCTCTGCCGTTCCGGCTCCGGTGTAGGTTTCCCGCACTTTCACACCTTTGGCATACTCTGCATTGTAAACCGGATTCCCGTTTTCATCACGACCATCCACCGCCCCGCTGAATTGACCGTTCCTTAGGGTGTAGCGGAGATGAAAGCTGCCCTTGTCCATGTCGTGGTAGGTTGCCGCCAGACCAAAATAAGGGGTTCTGCGCCCTGATTCATAATACTTGCCCTCACGCAAAACCATCGCACGGGATCTGGGCCCGAGGGTGTCATGGGTCGGGGCATAAGGGATCAGCGGCATGATCACACGATCACCGCTCCCTTGATTTTCCGCCTTCAGCTGCTTCTGCAACAGCCGGTAATTCACCGGCGCATCCGCCAACTCGCCCCCGATGCCGTAATCCTTTCCTTTAAACGCCTTTGGCGTGAATGCGGGAAACGTCCACTGGCCGTTATGACGGACCGCAAGAGCCTCGTTGCCGACCACTACTTGGTCCAAAGCAGCCAGAGCCAGCAATCCTAACAGGATCAGGTAAGAATAATAACCCCGCTTGATCTCCCTGAAGCGCCTGATCCGGCGCAAGGTCACCGGATTGGGAGGACCGCAACCCATCGATCCCGCCAACAGCCAGACTCCCGCAGACACCATCCCTACGCTGCAGAACCAGCCGAACCATAAAATGCGCTCTTCCCCGTTCCCGACTCCGAGCACCGGCACCTGTCGGCTGGTGTTGAAAAACCAGCGCGCGGTGGGAAAATCGATTTGAAATATCTCTCCCGCTGCGGCCAACAGCCCCAGGATCAGAAACACCGTGCCGATTGCTCGCTTGCTCATTTGAATTGGATGCGTGGATCCACCATCGCCACGATGAAATCCGAAATCACTTTGCCCAACAGCATCAGGAATGCGGCGATGGTCAAGGTTCCCATGATCACGGGAACATCTCTCGCCAAAACGGCATGATACTGCAAAAGGCCGAAACCCTGGATGTCGAAAACGGTCTCGACGAGAAGCGATCCTCCGATGAAAATTTCGACCAGGCTGCCAGCACTTGTCGCAACGGGAATCATGGAATTGCGGAACGCATGCCCGAACACCGCCTTCCGGAAACTCACCCCCTTGGCGACAGCGGTACGCACATAATCCGCGGCCAACTGATCCATCAGGTTGTTTTTTGTCATCATCGTTAACATCGCGAATCCGGCTACCAGGTAACAGGTCAATGGCAATACGGTATGATGCGCCAGATCCCTGATCTGGCCCCACAGGCTCATCTCCGCAAAATCCGGGCTGGTCATTCCGAACAACGGAAAAAGGTTCATCCTCGCACCGAAGTGCACCAAAAGGACCGCGCCCAATGCAAAACCCGGAATCGAATACCCGATGAAAATCAGAACCGATGTCGCACTATCCAGAAAAGTGCGGTGCTTGAGGGCCTTCAGGACTCCCAGCGGCAAACAGACCGTATACGTAAAAAAGGCGGTGAGGAGGCCGAAATACAACGCGATCGGCATCCGCTCGGCGATCATTTTGCCAACAGGCTCGTTGTAAACGGTGGATCGGCCGAGATCCCCTTGGAGCAAGCCGCTGAATTCGGTTTTGTAGGCGACCGCTCTCGCCGAATACGACGGAATGTTGACTCCCGCCACACTTCTTTTTTTGAAGCGCTCTTGCCGGTCCTTTTCCGTCTCATGACGGATGCTCCAACCGTCATTGCGAAGATCCCTTCCATCCGCCTGATACCTTGCGGAGACAATTTTCCCGTCTTTTTGAACCACTTCGACCAGTCTGCCATCGCCTTTCAGCACCAGGGTTGCGCGTTGATCCACATCCGCATCGCTTCCGGCGATGGCCTCATCACCGCGCGCGCCGAATTCGCCCTTGGAAATCATGACCTCTTTTGGCCACAATCCAAGCCATTGGAGGTAAGCCACCGGCATGGATTGGTCCAGACCGTATTGCTCTTCAAGCTCCTCGATCTGTTCTTCCGTGAGCCCGCCACTCGATCCTGCCGATGCCTTCTTCGCCCCGCCTGCCTCGGCATTCCCTGCAGCCTGCTGCAACATCCGATCCATCGGGCCTCCCGGCACGAATCTCGAAATCGCAAACACGAAAAACGTGATCCCCAACAAGGTTGGCGGAATCAGCAACAATCGTCTTAAAAAATAGCTCTTCACGGATGATTCGGCAGGCGACTTCCCCTCCAGCAGTCAAAGAAACGTCATCTCTTCCGTCAAAGTTTCTGACCCTTCTGTTTTTTCACGGCAATGACGTAATCCAGTACCGCTTTTTCATCAGATGCCGGCAGTCCGGCATGCCGGATCATTTTCGGCATCGCATCTTCCCAATCGATGATGTCGAGGTGCTCAGGAAGCTGGTAATGATGACATTCGCCGCATTTCAACATGTATACCTCATGACCGCGTTCCAGTCGGGAAAGCGGAGTTCCGCTCAACTTCGCCATTCCGGCATCCGGATTGGGCACCTCGGAAATCCCACCCACTGCGCCATCGTCATCCGCCGCCATGTCACCCATCGGGCCTCTTCCGCCGGATGGGGCGCAACTCACCCACAACAATAATGCGCCCATCCATCCGATGGCTGAAATCTGGAATCGAAACATGTTCATGGCTGCCGTGTATTCCGCCACTTCGGCGCCCCGGAATCAATGAAAACCTGTAACCGAGGCAAGATCCGCCGCGGATGACCTACGGATCTGAATTGGTATCTGACGACCGCGAAAACACAAACCGGCAGGAAAAACGTCTTGCGGGTCTGCCGCGGATCGGTTGCGCGCAAGATCAGGGTTTTTTGGCGGGACAAGCCGGGACATCCCTGTTTGAATGAAGACCCGTATCGGGAAAACAACTCAAATTGTCTATGCCAACCATCACCAAACGAGAGCTAGTCATGAGGATCACGGACCAGTTGGGGGGAAAAGGCGCGTCTTTCACCCAAAAGGACGTTCAGGACATCGTGCAAACCCTCATTCAGGAAATCACGGATAGCCTGACGCAGGGTCATACCGTGGTCTTGCGCAACTTCGGAGCATTCCAAGTGAAGGAAACCGCGGCGAAAATCGGGCGCAACCCGAAGCAACCCGGCAGCAAGGTGGTCATCCCAGCACGCGCATCGGTAAAATTCAAACCGGGAAAAGAACTCAAGGAAAAAGTCGCAAGCATCCTGCAGCTGATTCGTGAACAGCAGGCGAAGGAAGCCTGTTAGAAATCATGAAGGAGCGCATTGACGAACTTGAACAGTGGGGGGCCGATATCATTTTTGGTCGTGCAAAAGGCTTTCGTGCCAGCCTCGCACGAACCCTGATGCTCGGCCTGTCCGGCATTTTCCGCCTGCTGGTCCAACTCCGCATCGCTTCTTTCCGGAACGGATGGAGGCATCAGGAATATCTCGGAGTCCAGGTGGTGTCCGTCGGCAATATCACGGTCGGAGGGACTGGAAAAACGCCCGTCGTGGAACTGCTGGCCAGATCCCTGCGTGAACAAGGCCGCAACGTGGCCATCCTCTCGCGCGGTTACAAAAGCAAGAAGCTCGATCAAAAACAGAAATGGAAGGATGCCGACAACCGTCTCATCCCGTCTGACGAAATGCCCAAAGTCGTCTCAACTGGCCGGGCGCTGTTGTTGGATTCCAAATTCGCCGGTGATGAGCCGTTCATGCTCGCGAAAAATCTGGAAGGTGTTTCGGTGATCGTGGACAAAGATCGGGTCAAGGGCGCGCGCTTCGCCATCGGCCAGCTCCAGGCGGAAACCCTGATCCTCGACGACGGGATGCAGAACTTCAATCTCGCCCACTCGATCGACGTGGTGTTGGTGGATTCCCGTTCGCCTTTCGGCACGGGCACCCTTCTGCCGCGAGGAACCTTGCGCGAACCTCCGAAAAACCTGCGGCGCGCGAGTTTCATTCTGATCACCAAATGCGACGGTTCATCGAACGGGGAACTCATCTCACAAATCCGCCAATACAACAACACGGCAGACATCATCGAATGCGCCCACGGCCCGAAGTATCTGGAAAATCTTTTTACGTCCGAACAAATGCCGCTGGATCTGCTCAAAGGGAAATGGGTTGGCGCGATCAGTGCGATCGCCGTGCCAGAAAATTTCGAGCGATTGCTGACCCAACTCGGCGCGCGGGTGGAGATCAAACGGCATTTCTCCGATCATCATCGCTTCAACCGTCGCGACGTTGACCAATTCATGCAACGTTGTGTGGAGCGGGACATGGAACTGATTCTCACCACCGAAAAGGATGCGGTGCGCTTCCCGAAACCCAGCGAGATCAATGTCCCGATTTTTTTCCTTCGCATCGAAGTTGAAATCCTCTCGGGTCACGCGGCATGGAACAAGCTCATCCAACTTCTCTGCAACCCGAATCCGGTCAAGGATTCCGTCCTGAACCGTGTGAGATGTTACCGGACCTAGGCGGAATCCGGCAATTGCCGCTTGGCAGAATGTTTTATCGGATTAAACCAAAGCCATGCTGACTTTAGGAATTCTCGGCTCCGGCTCCGGTTCGAACATGCAGGCGATCCTCGATGCGATCCATGCCGGAAGCCTGCAGGCGAACATTTCCATCGTGATGTCCGATCAGCCTGACGCCGGCATTCTTGAGCGTGCGAAGCGACATGGGATCGAACATGCGGTCATCGATTGTGGCGGTCATCCGTCAAAATTTCCGGATACCTCGCAGAGCCTGACCGCTGGCGTTCTCAGGGAGGCGGGAGTGGACCTCGTCTGCCTCGCAGGCTTCATGCGGCTCATCAAAGCTCCCATGCTCACGGCCTTTCCCTCAAGAATCCTCAACATCCATCCGTCCCTGTTGCCTGCGTTTCCGGGCTTGGCCGCATGGGAGCAGGCCATTGCCGCAGGCGCCGATGCAACAGGAGTCACGGTACATGTCGTTGATTCGGGGATGGACACAGGGCCCGTCATCCTTCAGGAAAAACTGGATATCCTTCCCGGTGAGACTGCAGGTGCCTTGCACCGTCGCCTGCAAACCATCGAGCATCGGATCTATCCCCTTGCCATCACGCACTACGCCAGCACTCTCCGCCTATGAATTCCTCCCTGATCCAGCCTCTGCTGAAGCACCTCTCATCCAGTGTATTCGGCGCGGAAAAGCCGGCAGAGCTGTTGCTTACCGCCCTGCTGGCGAACGGACACGTGTTGATCGAGGGCGCGCCCGGAATCGGCAAAACCACCTTGGCCCATACATTGGCAAGCTCGATGGGCGGAATCTTCAAACGGATCCAGTTCACCCCCGATCTGCTGCCATCGGATCTCATCGGTTACAACCTGTATCGTAGCGATCGGGGGGCTTTTGAGTTCATTCCCGGTCCTGTTTTTGCAAATTATCTCTTGGCGGATGAAATCAACCGCACCTCGCCAAGGGTCCAATCGGCCCTGTTGGAAAGCATGAACGAGGGTCGCGTCACGATCGACGGGGTCAGTCATCCTTTACCCGCGCCGTTCATGGTGATTGCCACCCAAAACGACACTCATGCTTCCGGAACATTCCCGCTGCCGGAACCGCAGTTGGACCGTTTTCTGATCTCTTTTCGGATGACCTTGCCCGAGCCCGAGACCCAGACAGAAATTCTTCTCGCCCACGCCTCCGGGACGATCGCTCAGCAATCTCCCGAGTTCGGAATGGACGGGGAAACCATCCAACGGCTTCATGCGGCCGTCTCCCGCGTCCCGGTTTCCCGTGCGGTGGCCCAATACATCACGGATTTGTGCGGCAGCTTGCGGAAGCTGGCGGGCTCCGAGCAAAGTGTGTCGATCCGTGCCGCCCTCGCCCTCCTCCGTGCTTCACGCGCCAGTGCGTTTCTGGAGTCCGCCACCGCGGTTTATCCGGATCACGTGAAAACAGTTTTCCCGGCTGTGATGCGTCATCGCATTCTATCGGAGCAGGATCTCGATCCGATGGAACTGATCGAAACCGCATTGCACAAGACTCCGGTGAGCTGAGAGCTCGCCGCCATCGCTTGGATTCCGAACCCGGGGGATACGCCGGCCCTCTTGCCCAAATCTTTTTGCGCCAAGCTCCGTTCCTCGAACCTTCAGCCTTGCCCCTTGGCACGGAATGGGCTACCCAGCCCTCGTCATGCCAATCGCAACACCCGAACAATACGCAGCCATGCTCGACGCCGCCCAGCAAGGCGGCTACGCTTATCCGGCCATCAACGTCACCTCCTTACCTACCATCAACGGGGCACTTAAGGCTTTTTCCGAGTCGAAATCAGACGGAATCATCCAGATTTCCACCGGCGGTGGCGAGTTTGCTTCGGGCACTTCGGTGAAAGACGCCGCCTTCGGTGCCATCATTCTCGCTGAAGCCTGCCACCGGTTGGCCGAGAAGCATGATGTCCTCATCGCGCTTCACACCGATCACTGCCATCCGGAAAAAGTCGAGAGTTTCCTGAAGCCCTTGCTTCAGGCCTCGCGGGAGCGGATCGCTGCCGGCAAAGGCCCTCTTTTTCAATCCCACATGTTCGATGGCTCGGTCGTCGATCTCAAGGAAAACCTGCGTATCTCCCGCGAACTCCTCAAGGAATGTGCGGAACTCGGTATTATCCTGGAAGTCGAGGCGGGTTGCGTAGGAGGTGAAGAAGACGGCCACGACACTTCCGGCTTGCCGATCGAAAAACTCTACACGACTCCCGAGGACATGCTCGAGGTTTACGAGGCCCTGCATGGCATCGGACGCTTCATGTTCGCAGCCACCTTCGGCAATGTTCACGGCTCCTACAAACCCGGTGCGGTCAAACTGAAACCATCCATCCTGCGTGACGGCCAGGCCGCCGTCATGGCCAAATACGGCAAACAGGCCGAGATGGATCTGGTCTTCCACGGCGGTTCCGGCACTTCTTCCGAGGACCTTCAGGAAACCTTGGACTATGGAGTCATCAAAATGAACATCGATACCGACACCCAATACGCATTCACCCGCCCCATCGTGACGCACATTTGCGAACAGATCGAAGGGGTGCTGAAAATCGATGGTGAAGTCGGCAACAAAAAACATTACGATCCGCGCTCCTATCTCAAAAAAGGCGAACAAGGCCTATGCCTTCGGATGAAACAGGCCTGTGACGAACTCCGGTCAACCGGCAGGACGATCCATCAAAAATAACCCCGGCACCGGGAGGTTCCATCTTGTGCTGGCACATCCCGGATCTCAGGCCGGCCCCACCGCTACGGGGCCGGTTTTTTTATTCCCCCGGCGCGTCCCCCATCGCAGGAGGCGTGGTTTGACGTATCCGGCTTCTCCGTCCCGCATGCGGGCAGATCGGCGATTCAGCCATGCCATGAATGCGGTCTTGTGACTTGTCTCTCGGCAACTGCTGGCTGATGATCCGTCGATTCTCTTCCATGCAATACCCGCTCACCACTGCCACTTGCCTCACCCTCCAGAACGGCCTCACCCTCATCCTCGACCCCGATCCCTCTGCACCGGTGATTTCCGTCCAGGCATGGGTATCCACCGGTAGCATCCACGAGGGCGACAGGCTGGGCTCGGGGCTCTCTCACTTTCTCGAGCACATGGTATTCAAAGGCACACGTGACTACTCTGCGGATGAGCTTGCCCAAACCGTTCAAGCAGCCGGCGGACATTGGAACGCCTACACGACATTCGATCGCACGGTTTACTACATCGATGGGCCCTCCCGCTCTCTGGAGACTTTTTTGAAATGCCTCACAGGCATCGTGTTTTTTCCGAATCTGCCTGAAGTGGAATTCGAAAAGGAAAAAGATGTGATCCGGAGGGAAATCGATATGGGCCAGGACGATCCCGACCATGCGTCCACGCGCCTGCTCCTGACCACTGCATTTACCCACGATGCACGCCGGCATCCCGTGATCGGCCACCGCCACCTGTTCGACGAACTCTCACATCCCGACCTCGTTTCATACCATCGAAGACGTTACACTCCGGACCGCACCCACCTGGTGATCAGCGGGGATTTTGATCCCGCACACGCCAGCGATCTGGTGCGCTCCCTGACAGAAGAATGCCAAACGGTTTGCGGCACGGACCCCTGCCTTCAGCGGGATCCGCAACAGCTCGGCCCGCGCGAGCGTTTCGATACATTTGACATCCCCACCAGCCGACTTTGCCTCTCATGGAAAATCCCCGCGCTCGGCCATCCCGATGTGGCAGCATATGATGTTCTCGCGGCGATCTTGGGAAGGGGTCGGGCATCCCGTCTCCATCGCCGGCTGAGAAACGAAAAGGAACTGGCACTTGAGATTTCCGCATGGACATGGACCGGTCCCGATGAAGAAGGCCTGTTTGCCATTTCCGCTGAAACCCAACCCGAAAAACGCGACCTGCTCAAAGCCGAAATCCTGAAAGAGCTGGAGAGCCTTCCGTCTTCGTCTCTGGATGATGAAATCGAAAAAGCCAAACGCCAAATCACAACGTCGCAGTTCCGCAATCTCACCAGCGCTTCAGGCCGCGCGTCCGATCTCGCATCGAACTGGCACGAAGCACGGGATCTTGATTTCACCCGGACCCATCTCTTTCAAATCCAATCCGTCAGCGCAGCCGACATCCGCCGCGCATGCGAAAACCTCACAGGGCAAACGCTTGTCTTCACTTCGCTCGATCCGCAACATGTCCATGCGGGATCCGGAAGCAGGAACGCCGCCCCCTCCCGGCCGGATATCACCACCCACACGCTGTCGAACGGGCTTCGCATCGCATTGCTGCCGGATCACCGGGTGCCTCTGGTTCATTTGCAAGCCGCTGTCGGCGCGGGCCTGGTATCGGAAACCTCCGAGAACAACGGTCTCAACCAGCTCTTCGCCTCCATGCTTGTCAAAGGCACCGCGACGCGCACCGCCGATGAAATCGCGCTCTGCCTCGAGAGCCTCGGCGCGTCCATTTCATCTTCGGCCGGCAACAATGCCCTCTTGCTCCAGTCCGGCGGTTTGGCAGCGGATTCCCCCGTGCTCGTCAAGATCTTCGCCGACGTGCTGCTCAATCCCACCTTTCCGGAAGACTTCATTCACCGTGAAAAAGCCTCCCAGCTTGCCGCCATCGAGGAAGCAAAAGTCGACCCTCTCCATGCCTGCGTCGCCCAGATGCGCCGCAGTCATTTCTCGGGCAAAGGCTATGGCCTTGATTTGCTCGGAAGCGCCTCTTCTCTTGGGGCCTTGGACCGGCCAGCCCTTGTCGCCCACCACGCCGGGCATTTCCATGCGGCCAACCTTGCTGTCGCCATCGCTGGGGATTTCAATCCGGAGGAGATGATCAATCTGTTAGAAAATCATCTTTCCGAAGTGCCGGCCGGGATGCCGTGGAAAGCCCCAGCCTCGGAAGTCCTTGCCGGGAACACATGCGAAATGATCCTGCCAAAAAAACAAGCCGTGCTCTCGATCGGTTTTCCGGGAAGCGATATCAGTGGCGCGCACCGTCATGCGCTCGCTTTTCTTCAGGAATATGCCTCCGACATGGCTGGCCCGTTGTTTGGTCGGATTCGCGAGGAACTCGGCCTCGCCTACCGCGTCGGTGCCAGCCAATTTCTCGGTTATGACACCGGCTTGTTTTTCTTTTACCTCGCCACTTCTCCGGAGCAGATCGATCTCGCGCGTGCCGAGCTCGAAAAAGAAATTCAGAAGATCGCGCGTCTCGGCATTCCCGATGAATCCTTCGAGCGTGTTCGCTCGACGTTGCTCTCGGGAGCGGCCATTCAGCAGCAATCCGCCTCATCAAACTCCCGTCATGCGGCCCTTGATCTCCTCTTCAACCATCCCGCTGATACCCACCGGCTGCTTCCGGCAATTTACGAACGGATGACCCCGCAACAGGTCCGAGAGACCGCAGGCGCTCTTTTTAGCGTCAATCCTACGGTTTCGGTCGTCCAATGCGAGACGGCGCACTAGGCCTCGTTCCACTCGCCGAAGGCACGGAACTTTTCATAGCGTTGGTCGAGAAGCTGTTTGGTGGGAAGAGCTCGTAGCTCGGTGATTTGTCCCAGGACATGTTCCCGAAATGAAGCGGCCGTGGCTTCATGGTCATGGTGCGCCCCGCCGACAGGTTCCGGGATGACACCATCGATGAGCTTGAGCTTCATGAGGTCGGGCGCGACAAGCTTCATCGCCTCGGCCGCTTCCGGAGCGTGTTTACGATGCTTCCAGAGGATGGCCGCACAGCCCTCCGGGGAAATCACCGAGTAGTAGGCGTTTTCCATCATCAGAACCCGGTCCGCGACACCGATTCCGAGAGCGCCGCCCGATCCGCCTTCTCCAAGCACCACCGCGATGATGGGCGTCTCGAGCAACATCATTTCCCGCAAATTGTATGCGATGGCCTCGGCAATGTTGCGCTCTTCGGCGCCGATGCCGGGAAAGGCGCCCGGAGTATCGATCAGGGCGATGATTGGCATCGAAAATTTCTCGGCAAGCTTCATCAGGCGCAGTGATTTGCGGTAACCTTCGGGATGTGCCGAGCCGAAATTTCGCTTGAGGTTTTCTTTCGTATCACGGCCTTTCTGATGCCCGATCACCACACACTTGTGTTCCCCAAGCATCGCGAAGCCGCCCGGCATGGACGCATCGTCCCCGATATGGCGATCACCGTGAAGTTCGCTGAAATCGGAAAAGGCAAGTGACACGTAATCAAGCATGAATGGGCGCTGCGTATGGCGCGCGATTTGCACTCTCTGCCATGGGGTGAGGTTTTGATAAATCGCAGAACGCGTCTCGGCGAGCTTGCCTTCCATCGTGGCGATTTCGTCCGACAAGTCGAGATTTTGTGCCGCCGATTTCGTGCGGAGCCGGTCGATCTCTTTTTCGAGCTCGGCAACGGGTTTTTCAAATTCGAGGAGTTGCATGGTTGGGGAAATGGAATGGTGGTCTCTTTGGGTAAGGGTCGGTGGCGAGAAAGAGTTTAGAGGCTCACGGAAAAGACACAAGGATTAGAGACGCGGAACAGAGCCCCGCGGAACAAGCGCCCGTTTCCATCGGCTCGTCTGATGATTTGTGAAATGTTTCGGTGTCATGCGCCATCATCGATGTGCCCCATTATTTCTTTGATGACCTGATTTCCACGGTGTTGCCTACGCGAGTGAGGAGAAAAAGCTCCTCCAGATCGGTCTCACGCAGAAAAATGCCGCGCTGAGGGGTTTCGTCGTCCTTGTCATGGGGCAGAATCTGCAAGGGCGGGCTTTTCAGCATGATGCTTTTGGCGGTGGAACGGTATTGATTGGCGGTCGGCAAAATGACCTTGCCGTCAAGATCCGCCCTGCGTGTCGCAATGGTGGTGGTGCCCGGCCCCGGCATGGGGCCGTTGGTCGCAAGAATCGGATAGTCACAGATGAATTTCGCCTCATCCCACAGCGACAGGGAATTCCGATTCAGCTCGATGACGATCCGGAAATTGAGAGGCATCAGGATCATCTCATTCCCGACTTTGAGGTTCCTGAGCTCCATCATGTTGTTGAGATGCATGATCATATCGAGCGAGGTTTCATTTCGCCCGGCGATGGCGAAATAGGAATCTCCGGACTTGACCTTGTAAGTCATTTTGCCGTTGGGAAAATCAGATGAGAGAATTTCGTCGAGATTCATCATGCTGACAATACGGCGCGCCATCGGAGCGGCGGGCGAGGAAGGAAAGACATGAATGATCGACATGAGTTTTTCGCGCCCCTCGGCCATTTTTCCAAGTATGATCAGCTCTCGTGCTTTCTCAAAAGCCCGGTCACCCGGCTCGAAATCGGGAATTTCGGCAGAACCCGTGACTTTGGAAAAATCCTCTTCTTTGGTGACTCCGACAACCGTGCCCGATTCGGGGAACCATCTCGTGAACGGATCCCCGAGAGATTTGACCGAAATATGATAGGCAAGCATGCCGGTGAACGTGGCGATGCCCAGAACGGCAACCCCAGCAATGATCTTGATGGACAGCCAGATATTCATCAGATCAGCCCTCTTCTACGCAAATCAAAGGTATTGATTTCATGGGAACGCAGAATCATTTCGAAAGCGAACTTGAGCACCGAGATTTCCCAAGTGTCATCCACCCCCTCGATAATGGCACGTCTGGGGTCGCCTGTGCGGCGAATATCCTCCATCACGCGATCACGAACCGCTTCGATGGAATCATGGATCAGCTCTTCATTGACTGCTCCGCGCCTGAAACGGAACCCGTATTGCAAAAACGCCAGATCCCTCCCCTGAGCCTTGAGCTTTTCGACGAGCGCATCGAACCTGCGCCGGGCATGCTGATCAAAGCCCTCCAGCTCGATTTCCCGATAGGCATCAGGCCGCAGAATCCGTGGTTTCATTGCCTCGACCTCGCCCGTGCGGATTCTCACCGCACCGATCTGGTCCATGGGTTCGCTCAGGAGTTGAAATTCGAAACGGGTTTCTCCGAAAGTTTGGATGCGATGGTCTGGCTCATGGAGCACACGGGTGGCTTCCATGGCGTATTGAATGTCGTCTTGGCTGGGCATGTGAGATTCAATATTCGTAGCCGTTCTGCGAATCGGCGGGTTCGACCACACCCACACCGGAATTCCTGGCCATATAGCCACCGGCAACACCGGCTGCGCCGATGGCGAGCGGAACACAGGAGCTCGTGACGACCAACCCGAACGCGCAGAAAAAAAGATATTTCAGGAGGCGGATCATTTCAGTTATTCTTTTTAAGTGGATTTTCGGCGCGGTAGCCCTCCGCGTGCGCCACATAACCCACCGCAGCACCGGCAACGAGTGGGACACACGAGGAGCAAATCATCATCGTCAAGACCGAACATCCCAGCAAGAGGGATTTCGGCAGGCCAATTGTCATCTTCATGGCAGAAGGATAACATTTGAGGCTGACACCTCAATCGATTTTATTTCGCGAGCGCCGCTTCGATCGCTGCGGTGAGTTCCTTGTTGTCCGGCTTGGTGGTGGAGCCGAAACGCGCGATTGGCTTCCCGTCCTTACCGATAAGGAATTTCGAAAAATTCCATTTCACATCACCCGGCAGCGGACCGTCCTTGGCCGTCAGGGCCGCATAGAGCGGATGTTGGCCGGGTCCTTTCACATCGATTTTATCCATGATGGGAAAGGTCACATTGAAATTCACCGAGCAGAATTGCTGGATCTCCTCGATCGTGCCCGGCTCCTGTCCGCCGAAGTTGTTGCAGGGAAAGCCGATGATCACCAGACCCTTGTCCTTGAGATCATCGTAAAGTTTTTGAAGTCCCGCATATTGTTTGGTGAAGCCGCATTTCGAGGCGACGTTCACCACCAGCACCACATTGCCCGAATATGCCGACAAGCTGGTTTCCTTGCCGTCGGCGGTTTTGAAGGGAATTTTGGAAATGTCCGTCGCGTAGGCGGATGCGGCGAATACGATGGAGGGAAGAAAAATCCGATGAAGCATGGGGAAGTGTAAGATGCTTTTGAGGGTTCGCAAGCCGCAGGATCAAACTTTTGCGATGCGCGAGAATTTACGCTCCATGTAATTCAGGACCAAGGCCTCTACCTCGCTGTTTTCGAGACGCTCGACAACTTCCACCGAAAATCCGCGGGCGATGAGCTGGCGCGCCTGATCGGCACGGATACCGCGCGCTTGAAGGTAGAAAATCTCCTCGTCGGAGACCTGCGCGGTGGTTGAACCATGGGAGCATTTCACCTGATCCGCATTGATCTCCAGGCCGGGCATGGAGTTCGCTTCGCAGTCATCGGTCATGAGGAGATTGCGGCAAGTCTGGTACGCATCGGTGTGATGCGCTTTTTCATCCACAAAGATCAACCCGGAAAACACGGTCTTGGCGTGCCCGTAGAGGGTGTTTTTGTAGAGGAGATCGGAATATGCGCCCTCGGAGACATGATGTTGGAACGTGCGCTGATCATACTCCTGCTCACGATCAGGTATCGATACGCTCAACATGTCGGAATGAGCGCCGGGACCCTCGAGGCGGGAGAGCGATTCGTTGCGCACCCATGCGGCCCCGGTGTTGAGCACGAAACCTCTCGCGCGTGCATTGCGCGCTGTCGAAGTCTCGTTGATCGAGATCATGCGGCTGACCTCGTTCAGATCCTGGATGGCAACGTAATCCAGAGTGGAATCCTGGCCGGCGCAAAGATCGTTGAAGGCGATCGCCAAACCGGCGGTTTCCGTGTCCGCGGAATGAAAGATTTCCACGACACGCACTTTCGCGGATCTTTCGGTCACCACCAGCAGATGAGGGAACACCGTGACTCCTCCTGAAATCCAATGATGGATTTCGATCGTGCCATCGATGATCTCGTTTTCAGGGAGATGGACAAACACGCCGTTTCTGACGGATGCCTCGTGAAGTGCGGCGTATTTTACCGAACCGAGACGCGTCTCCTGCTTCATGAAATGGCGTTGGACGAGTTCGGAATGGGTTTCAAACGCCTTCTCCAGCGGCATGCAGACGACGGAGGGAGCCAGCGAGCTTTCCACAAGGATCGTCTGATCGTTGAAAAAAACAAATTTTGCGGCAGGAGCATCAAGCCCCGCCGAACGCGAGATCAAATCCGCAGGATCGGCCGGCAGCGACTTGCCGGTGAGATTCGTAAAATCGAGCTGTTTGATACTGGCGAAGCGCCAAGCTTCATCGCCACGCTTGGGAGCGGGAATGGTTTCGAAGCGTTTTCGGGCTGCTTGTTGGCGCTGAGCCAGCCAGGCGGGAACTGTGGTGGTGGTAGTCATGGGAAATAATTTCGGGATTTCGGATTTCCAGATCATCGGCATTCAACCCACACTGCCTTCCATCTCCAGATCGATGAGGCGTTTGAGCTCGACGGAGTATTCCATCGGGAACTCGCGCACGAGATCATTGATGAAGCCGTTGACGGCCAGCGACATCGCCTGACCTTCATCGAGCCCGCGTTGCTGCATGTAAAATAACATTTCCTCGGAAACCTGCGAAACCGAAGCCTCATGCTGGGTCGCATGACGGTTGCCCTTGACGGTGATCGCCGGATAGGTGTCGGTGCGGGAATTGCTGTTGATCAACAAGGCATCGCATTCGGTATTGTTTTTACAACCTTTGAGGTGCTTCGGGATATGGACCTGACCGCGATAGGTCGAACGGCCTTGGCCCACGGAAATCGATTTGGAAACAACGTTCGAGGTGGTGTTGTTGGCAGCGTGGATCATTTTCGCACCCGTATCCTGATGTTGTCCGGTATTGGCCAGTGCGATGGAGATGACCTCACCGCGGGCGCGTTCACCTTTCATGATGACTCCGGGATATTTCATCGTGAGACGGGAGCCGATGTTGCAGTCGATCCACCGGACTTCCGCATCTTCCATGGCCAGACCGCGCTTGGTGACAAGGTTGAAAACATTCGACGACCAGTTCTGAACGGTGACATATTGGATTTTGGCACCTTTGAGTGCGACCAATTCAACCACCGCGGAATGCAGGGTGGCGGTTTCAAACTTCGGGGCGGTACAGCCCTCCATGTACATCACCTCAGCCCCTTCGTCTGCGATGATGAGGGTGCGCTCAAACTGACCGAACGATTCCGAGTTGATGCGGAAATAGGCTTGGAGCGGTTGCTTCAACTTTACTCCCTTGGGAATATAGATGAACGACCCGCCGGAAAATACCGCGCTGTTGAGCGCGGAAAATTTGTTATCTCCCGTCGGGATCACTTTTCCAAACCAGGGGCGGAATATGGCCTCGTGTTCCTTGAGGCCTTCCGCGGAAGTCACGAAAATGACTCCCTGTTTGGTGAGCTCCTCCTTCATGTTCGAGTAGGCCGCCTCGGAATCGTACTGCGCCTCCACCCCCGCAAGAAACGCCCGCTCCTGCTCGGGAATGCCAAGCCGCTCGAACGTTTCGAGAATTTCCGGAGGAACCTCATCCCATGTGCGTTTGGGTTTTTCACCATCGGAGAGATAATAACGGATCTTGCTGAAATCGATGTTTTCCAGATCCTTAGTCGCCCAATTCGTCGGCATGGGTTTGCTTTCGAAAACATTCAGTGCCTTGTGACGAAATGCGCGGACCCAATCCGGATCTTTTTTGACATCGCAAATGTAATCGACGGTTTTGGATGAAAGCCCCCAACCGGCGTCAAATTTGTTGCGTTCGGGAAAGGTGAAATCACCCTTGGTGCGATCGACATTGATCGCATCGTGGGTTTCCTCATCGAGGACGGCAGCGGCTGTATCTTGGTAAGACATGGGAAGTGGTGTAAGGTTGGAATGCGGCATCATGGATCACGCGAGGGCCGGCTCTTCCTTGAGAAAATCATAGCCGTTTTCCTCAAGTTCGAGGGCGAGCTCCGGGCCGCCTGATCTGACGATACGGCCTTCCGCCATGACATGGACGCGATCCGGTTTGATATAATCCAACAGACGCTGGTAATGGGTGATGAGGAGCATGCCGCGGTCAGGTGAGCGCATCGCATTCACTCCTTTGGCAACGATTTTCAACGCATCGATGTCGAGACCCGAATCGGTTTCATCCAGAATGCAGTATTTGGGATTGAGCATCATCATCTGCAGGATCTCGTTGCGCTTTTTCTCACCGCCGGAGAACCCTTCGTTCACCGCGCGACCGGTGAACTTGCGGTCCATTTCCAGCAGATCCATTTTCTCGTAAAGGGACTTGTAATAGGCGACCGCATCGATTTCCTCGCCTTTCGGCAAGCGGGCCTGCAGAGCGGCACGAATGAAGTTCGCATTGGAGACACCGGGAACTTCGTTCGGATATTGGAAGGCCAGGAAGATGCCCGCACGGGAGCGCTCATCGATCGACATTTCTGAAATGTCGACCCCATCAAGCAGGATGCTTCCCGCCGTGGGCGTATACGCCTCGTGACCGGCGATCACCTTCGAAAGCGTGGATTTCCCCGATCCGTTCGGGCCCATCACGGCGTGGACTTCACCGGCTGGAATTTCAAGGGACACACCTTTGAGAATTTCGGTGCCGTTTTCGAGGGTTGCATGGAGGTTGTTGATTTGGAGGCTCATAGGTTGAAAAGATTTGAAGTTCAGCGGCTGAAATCGGATGCGCAGGCGAGTTGTCCGCGCAGGGTGATTTCGATATCATTGATCACGGTGTTTGGCGGCAGATCGAGCACATCGGCCAGATGAATGCCGGGTTTGAATTTCACATCATGGATTTTGCCGGTGGTCTCATCATGGAAATGGCCGTGCTCATCAAGGTTCGGACAATAACGGGACGGCTCGCGGTCGAAATTGACCTGGCGGACGATTTTGTGCTGCACCAACGCTTCGAGGCAGTTGTAAACCGTCGCAAGAGAGACATTCGGCAAGGTCTCCTTGATCCGCATGAAAACCTCGTTTGCCGTGGGATGGGTCCGCTCCCCCATCAGAAAACGATAGACCTCCTGTCGCTGCCGTGTCATCCGGAGGCCGTTGATTTCCTCCGGCATTCCCGATTCATGAGTGCTTGTTGCGTCGGCTTTCATTCCGGCGGGAAATTAGAATGGTTCTTATTATAATCAAGAATTATTCCAAAAAAGCCACCATCCCTCTGAAATTCGGGTTTTGTGGCGTGAGTGGACATTTCTTCGAAACTTTTCGAAAAAGACCAAAAATTTCTTGCACGACAGCAGGATCCGTGATGAATTCCGCGCCCGCTCCAAGAGCGGATCAACCATTTTTCCCTAAACGGCCATGGCCTACGCAGTAATCAAAACAGGCGGTAAACAATACCGTGTTCAAAAAGGCGACAAGCTCGATGTTGAAAAACTCGAAGCTGCAGTCGATTCCGAAATCACATTCAACGAAGTCCTGCTCCGTGGAGAAGGTGACAGTGTGACCATTGGCACTCCGTTCATCGCGGGTGGCAGCGTGACTGCCAAAGTGATCGACCAATTTCGTGGCCCCAAAGGCGTGGCTTTCAAATTCAAACGCCGCAAAGGCTTTCACAAAACGATCGGTTTCCGCCGTCACATGACCAAGCTGGAAATTACCTCCATTGGCTAAACCAACCCCTTCAACCCACATACTCTCATGGCCCATAAGAAAGGACAAGGATCCGTCAAGAACGGACGCGACTCACGCAGCAAACGCCTCGGTGTGAAAAAATACGGAGGACAAGCCGTCATTGCCGGCAACATCATCGTGCGCCAGCGTGGCACGAAGGTGCATCCCGGCGTGGGTGTCGGATGCGGCAAAGATCACACCCTCTTCGCTCTGACCGACGGTCAGGTGAAATTCGACCGCGAAGGATCGCGTGTCAATGTGATCGCTTCAAACTGAGCTTCATCCGCGGACAGATCTTCGCAAGACGCCTCGGGTTTTCCTGAGGCGTTTTTTTCGTGAGTGGGTCCGGTCGCGCAGCATCGGGAAGCCTGTTTCATCCATTGGCAACCCCCATACGGGAAGGATGCGCGTGTGGTAAAGCCGTCTCAGACACCGAACAAGGCTTGCCGGTCAACCCCATCGGAAATCCCCTCCAGCTTCCACTGCCTGTCGACATTCAGGCGGACGGTGGCGACGTATGTGTGATGCCATTGCTCCGGGGAAATCATCGATAACATCCTGCGCCCACGGACTTCATACAGGTGATAGGTTTGACCGATGATCGGCTCAAAGTTGATATCCGCCTCATAGATCAGCTTGTTCCAATTGAAATGATCAATCGCAGCCAGATAGGTCTCCCGGATTTCGGTCAGCTTTTGTTGTAGCTCCCGCTCCACTTCCGAGATGCCTCGTGATTTGAATGAACTGAGATCGGTCGGAATGATTTTCGGACTCAGCGTGGAAACTGGATATGGCATGAATGCCTGTGAGACGGGTTGCGAGGACATCGTTGGGAAATGAGTTGATTATGTCGTCTCGGATTGGGGGTTTCACAAATAAAAAAACCGGGGGATCTCGCGATCACCCGGTTGGCTTATTGAGGAGAGTATCAGAGCTTGGGAGGCTTGATGGTGGGCTCGGCGTCGCCCCAAAAGTCCGCCTCGAGGAGTGGCTTGTTGCCAATGATCGCAGGGCCCTTGCTGCTGCTGTCCGATGTACGGATTTTGAGGTTCGTCACGCTCTGGTCGATTTTCAGTACCACGGCTTGCTTGTCGAATGGGTCACCATCGAATTCGGTGCCGTTCTCGGCAAGAGGAGTCACGACAATCACACGGGACGGATTGCCGGCCGTGCTCATGCCTTTGCTGCCATCAAGGATGTATCCAAAACCGACTTCGCGTTCCGCCAGGGCTTTTTCATTGGTGGAAATGTCGCCGTCTGGTTCCTTCGTGCCGTTTGCCTTCGCATAGAAGATCTCTTCGGACGGAGCGATCCCCGCATGGAGCAGTTGCTTGAAGTAGCCATTCGAGTCCTCACCCGCCTCACCGGTAACGGCGGCCTCGGGGAATGCCTCGGTGAGATCTTCCAAGGTTACGGAATCCGGATAGGAGCCATAGTCCTGTTCGAACGTGAACATCGCGATACCAATTTGCTTCGCATTGGAAGTGGCTTGGGTTCTGTTGGCTTTCTTAATCTGACCCATGATCATCGGCGTTGATAGCGCAGCTAGCGACGCAATGATCACGATCACAACAAGCAGTTCCACGAGGGTGAAACCACGATTGATTTTAGGATTGGTTTTCATTTGGTTGGTTGGATGGTGTTGTGGATGTTGGGCGATTGCCCATGATGGATGTTGTCTATCTGCTGAATCACAGGTTGACACCTATAAAACTAGGCTTTTCCCCACCGGATGCAAGCCATTTGTCTCGGGCTCTCCCCATGTCAGTTCCTCAGGTTTTGCTCTCCCTGATCATCCAGCTCCCTGAGCGAGGCGAGCTCATAGGGGGTCACAGGGTATGGGCCGGAAAACTCGACACGACGCCCGGAATCCGGGGTGGTTCTGCATGCAAAGGCCTGGCGCTTGATGGGATAATAGAGGATGAAATAGCTATTTCCGGAATTTTTCGTTTCGGCGTAATAATTCGGCATGCCCTTGCGACTGATAAAGACCCCAAGATCCGGGTAGTATGATGCCAAGGCCGAAAGCCGGTCATGACCAAAGCTCGGAGGATCCGCCCTGACCAACATGATATGGTCCCGGGCAGCTCCGGCTGTTCGCCGGAGATATGCGGAACTCTGGTCCGGACTGCAGGATGCCACTGCAATTGCCAATATCATAAGACGGATCACACGCATGAAGACGACTATCGAGTGTGTGTCATGATCCTGTCTTTTTCAATCATTTCACGGATTTTTTTGGTGTTGGGCCTGACTCCTTCGGAATCGATGAAAATCGCGGTTTCCAAGGGTATCAGAAATTCCACTGCCGAGTTGATGCCGATCAGTTGGCCGAAGGCATCTACGACCGGCCCTCCGCTATCCCCTGGCTCGAGATGCATATCCATTTTGAAGGAGCGGCTCCCGGTCAGATATCTCTCGGGAGACAGGAATGTGGTCAAGGTGCCATGAGGAGATCTGGGACCTGTCGACATTCCACCATGAACGACCGCGCGCCCTTTTCTGATCCAACGGCTCGGATCCGTCCATTGGTAATGGTAGGGTGTCGCAATCGGAGCGTGCAGCAGGGCCAGATCATCGGCCTCCGAACGCCATACAACGCGCGCGCGGCTTGTCGAAAGCCGCCCGCCACCCGCATGGACGATGAACACGTTTTTGCCGGGTGACTCCGCCAACACATGGTCAGCCGTCAGAAAATAACCATCATGGGTGATCGGTGCGGCCGAACCGCCATCAGCGTCATCAGGCGCATCGGTAATTGAAAAGATTCCATTGCGCCATTTGCCTAACTCCGCACGATCCGTCACGACAACGGCGGATAACCTCTCGCGCACGATTTGGCGGGTGGTCTTGTCCGGAATCGGGCCGTCTATCTCGGGCGGAGGAGCCAGACGACACGCCGCAAGCAGCAGAGCCAGAGACAAAACGGTTGATTTACGAAACATCTGATCCATCAGGTTTCATCCAATCACAGGTTTCCGCAGACGTCACACATGAATTCAGTGATTCTCAAGAATTCGATTGAGTGCCTTGCGATAAGGTGTGGCAAAGGGAAGCGCCGTGATGGCATCGGGATCAACCCAACGGTCACCGGTCCGCATCTCGAGACCCCCGGAGTTTTCCAACAGAAAGACGCGCAATGAAACTCTGTAACGGGTGATCATGTAGCTCGCCGAGTAGATCTCTTCCAGCGCAGCGCATTCGCATGGACTCCTCAATGGCAGCTTCCACATGCCGTTACGCCGGCTTCCGGACTCCTGATGGAGCAGAATCAGGCCCTCATCATCACGGCAGAACAGCGCATGCTCATCGATCTCGGAAATGACTGCCGGCGGTTTTTTCCTGGGTAGTTCTTCGGGTTCGGAACAGGCGCAGAATGACGCGATCGGACATCGTTCGCATGCGGGCCGCCCTGGCCGGCAAATCGTCTGGCCCAGCTCCATGATCGCATGCTGGTACGTGGCCGGATCGCCGGGATCACAGAGGTCCAGCGCCCAGTCACGATGCTTCCGGATCACCGCCGAAGAATCAACGGGTGACGGATCCGCAGCCATCCGCGCAAAAATCCGAGATACATTCCCATCGACCAACCCCGATGGCTGACGAAAACAAAACGCGCGCAATGCGGCGGCAGTATAAGGGCCGATGCCCGGCAGCTTCAGCAATTCGGCCTCCTCATGGGGAAAGATTCCATGATGAATGTCTAACACAGCCCTTGCGGTTTCTCTCAGCATCCGTGCCCTACGATAGTAACCCAAACCCTCCCATGCCTTGAGCAAACTCTCATCATCCGCTCGCGCCAGGGCGGCCAAATCGGGAAATTTTTCGAGAAATCTCGTATAATGATGTTTTCCCAAAACCGTCGCGATCTGCGTCTGTTGCAGCATGATCTCGGATACCAGCACCGCGTAAGGCTCGGTGGTGCGCCTCCAGGGATAATCTTTTCCTTCTCTGGAAAACCAGTCGGTCAATGCGTGACGAAACTCATGTTTCGCGGAAAAAGCCGATGTTCTGAAGCGAGGCTTATTGAAACCCATCAGCGTTTTTTACGAAGACGTTTACCGGACAAACGAGTGGCGATCAGGTTCGGGCAACGGCCCTTGAGACGCAGTTGCTCGCAATTCGCCTCAATCTTGATCGATTGTCGGATCATTCTGTAACCCAAGCGGCGGGTCACACAACCGGTCTGCACATCCACATTGCCATCTTCGAATTCGACGACTTTTCCGCAATCGATACAAACGAGGTGATTGTGCGATGGCTTGTTGAGAAAATTCGGATCATAGGTCACCTGATTTTCACCGAGATCGATCTGGCGCAGCAGGTCCGCTTCTACCAACAATCCGAGAGTGCGATAAACTGTCGCCCGGGAGGTTTCCGCATCCACTTTACGGACGCGGTCAAACAATTCCTCGGCCGTAAAATGCTCATCACGGGAAAAAACCACGCCCACAATGCGCTCTCGTTGCGCCGTCCTGCGCAGGCCTTTCCGCCGAATGAACTCATCAAGCCGCTGCTGAATTTCCACATCCATGTTCCCGATCCTGAACTTTTGACAAAAAAATGCAAACACTCAGGATAGCGCGAATGCTGGCATTCTGACGTTGCGCACGCAGCCGTATGGAGCCATGATGTCCGGCGTCGCTTTCAACCGGCTTTTTTCCATTTTTTCCATGAATAAAGACCGCTCCACGCCGTCCAAACCCGAGCCATCTCCCAACGGGATGCTTCAGGATGACGGGCAAGACTCCGTTGAAGACCTGAAACGGGTGGCTCTTGCTCAACAAGGCGATACGGACGCCTACAACCAACTCGTCATTCTTCATCAGGGAAAAATCTACGCAATGATTCGAAACATGGTCAAAAATGATGCCGATGCCTGGGACCTCTCCCAGGACGTTTTCATCAAGGCATGGAGAGCCCTGCCCCAGTTTGAGGCGCGCGCCCGTTTCTCCACCTGGTTATTCCGTATCTCGCACAACCTCGTGTATGACTGGCTCAGAAAACGCAAGATCGAGAGCTCAGGCGAACTCATGGATGAAATTTTCGACCGCGACCGCATCGATGCCTCCGCGAGAACCGCTCCGGCCCGCATCGAATCTCCTGATCAGGCCCTGGCGAATTCCGAGCTGCGAATGAAAATTTCCCGTGCGCTTGACAAGCTCTCCGCAGAACACCGTGAAATCGTGCTGCTCAAGGACGTCCAAGGCCTCTCCTACAAGGAAATCGCCGAGGTGATGGAATGCACCATCGGCACGGTCATGAGTCGGCTTTTCTACGCCCGCCAGAAACTTCAAACCTTGCTCAAAGATGAATACGAATCCCGATGATACCAGAATCGCCCTGTGGTTGGACGACGAGCTCGGCGGTGCCGATCTCGCCGAGATGGATGCGTGGGCTGCCCGCCATCCCGAACAACTCATCGCACGTGAAGCATTGAGAAACTTCCGCAGCATGATGTCACAACAGATCCCCCGATCCGAGGAACCTCCCTATCCGGACTTTTTCCTCAGTCGGATCAACCGCGGCCTGACCGCACGCGCGCCTGAATCTCACCCCTCTGCGAAACCAGAAAAACCGTCGCGTGGATGGAAACGTTGGCTCATGCCGATTGCGGCATGTGCCGGCATGGCGATCGCCTTCCTGATCGGTCAAGAAACCCGTACCGCGCCGACCGTTGCTGCGAAAGAGGATATCCCGACCATGATCGTCCCTGCCGTCTACACCCCCGAACAGGGAGTGCAGGCCGAATGGATCCCCGCTCCCGATCAATCCAGCTCTCTCATCGTGCTCAAGGGCATCGCGGCCATTCCGGATTCCACCGATTTCCTCGAAACGGTTTTCCTTCCCACCGATCGCGAATCCAACCGGACTGCACAGCATCATCCCGCTTCCTCACCTACCAGCACAAGCACCCAATGAACGTTGCCAGAATCATCTCCGGACTCGGCATGATCCCGTGCATCCTTCTCTCCGCATTCTCCAGCGGATCCGAAGAAAACGACCTAGGACGCAGCAAGGTCGGGAGTCTGGCGGTCACCGTGATCTATGCCACGAATGGAGATCCGACTGCAGCCGGCGAGAAACCGATCGAGATCGGGCCGGAGGTCAGAAAAAAACTCAGCGCCACCCGTGAACTCCGTTTCAGCCATTATCGGCAGATGGGAGCGGAATCCAAACCCATCTTCCGCTCCTATGAAAACTGGGCACAACCCCTGAAACCTTCCGACGAAATTTTGCTCCGTTTCGAAACCCGCGCCGAACCATCGCAACAAGCCGTGCCGCTCAATATCGAATTGTGGCTGAGCCTGAAAAAAATTCTCAAATCCGATATCACCCTCAGGGAAAACGAGCCTCTTTATATTCTCGGACCCGCCTGGCGTGGCGGCAAACTCATCATTTCCTTGGACCTCACGCCCATCAAATCCTGATCACGTCTCCTTCATGAAATCCGCCTTTTTTTGCCTCGCTCTCTCCATCAGCCTTCATGCCGGAGGCTTGAAATTCGAAGATGCCCTGCAGGAAGCAGAGGCCAGCCTGGAAACCACCGAGGTGACGCGCGAGTTCCCATTCACCAACCAGGAATCAAAACCCATCAGGATACGTAACGCGGATGCGGGCTGTACCTGCGTGGCTGTCGAGTTCCTCAAAAGCCAATCCACCTACGCCGCAGGTGAATCCGGCGTCATGCGGGTCACGTTCAAGATCCAGAACTTCCAAGGCACCGTGGACAAAAAAGTCCTGATCTGGCTGGATGGCGATCCGGATGATCAGCCCTCATCCTTCGCCACGCTTCGCATCCACATCCCCACTGCGGTCAAACTCGAACCCAAAACGCTGAACTGGATGCTTGGCAGCCCGACCGATACCAAAATCATGCGCGTGACTTTTCATCCCGATCAGGCGGCAAGCGTCATCAACACCACCAGCAGCAGCGAAAATTTCTCCACCGAGATCGTCACGGTCGAAAAGGGGAAAATCTACGACATTCGTGTGACCCCCAAAACCACCAACACCCCCGCTCTTTGCATCCTCGGGATCGAAACCGATTTCAAGATCGAAACATTCCGCAAACAACAGGGCTTCGCAAGAATTGTAAATCCAGCGACCGCTCCATGAAACCCCTCCTCCAGCTCGGTGCATTGATCGCCATCGCGCTTGCCGCTTCCACAGGCACTTGGTTGTTTCACGGACCCGCAACACGCCCCTCACCCGTCTGCGATCCCCATACCCTCCCCAAGGACGAAATCTGCTTTGCACTTGTCCCAGAACACGCCCTGTGGATCGATGCGCGGTCCCGGGCCGAATGGCTGGCCGATGGCTATCCCGGCTCCATCCTCTGGAATCTCGATCCATCCGAGGACGCCCTCAAGATGGAAGCGGATGCCATCACCCGCATTGCCTCCAAGCAGTTCGTCGTGGTCTATTGCTCCAGCCATGCCTGTGATACCAGCCGCCAGATTGCGGCTAAAATCCGTCAGTTCGACCCCCTGCTCCAAGTCAAGGTGCTCCATGGCGGCCATCCCGCCATCCCCCCTGCTACGGCACGAAACCGCCCTCCCACCTGACTTAGAGGAATTTTTTATCTTTTTCCTTTACCTCGTCTCCCAAGGTTCCTAAGGAGTTTCCACTCATTAATGAGAATGAGTCTCAATAACATAGATTACTCCATCATATGATCCTCCAAATCATGAACCGCTCAGGAATCCTCGTTTCGGCCATCGCCTTCTGCTTGGTATTTGCTCCATCCATCAAAGCGCAGGATACGCTGAAAACCTTGGCACCATTGACGGTGGTCGGTAGCGAGGACGAAGTCTTCCAACTGCCGGGGTCGGGCGCATGGATGAGCGCGCGAGAGATCCGTGAAAAAGGCTACACCAACATTGCCCAGATCGCGCGCAAGGTTCCCGGCGTTTATGTGCGTGATGAAGATGGCTACGGCAACTTCCCGAATATTTCATTACGTGGGGTGGATGGATCGCGCAGCCAGAAAATCACGTTGATGGAGGACGGCATTCTCAGCGCACCCTCTCCCTATTCCGCACCTGCCGCGTATTACTCGCCAAAATCGGGGCGCATGTCCGGCATCGAATTTTTGAAAGGCTCCAGCCAGATCAAATACGGCCCTCACACCACAGGTGGCGTGGTCAACTACCTTTCCACCATGATTCCGGATGAAGGGGAGAACCGTTTTTATTCGCGTACGACTTACGGCAGCTACAACACGTTCTTCAACCAAACCTGGTATGGAGGGCAGGAGCAGACCGAAGGAGGAAGCATCGGTTATCTGTTTGAAATGCATGCCAACACCTCCGATGGCTTCCGCAAGATCGATGGCGGCGGGGAGGACAGCGGATTCGAGCTCTATGAGCCCATGCTCAAATTGTCGTTCGAACCCGATACGGCGCTGAAACAGCGTCTGGAGCTCAAACTCGGATACACCAGCTTTGACGCGAACGAGACCTATTCCGGCTTGGCCGAGTCCGATCTGGCCCAATCGCCAAACCGGCGATACGCCGCATCGCGGTTCGACACCCATAAGGCGGAGCAATACCGCACCTATTTGAAATGGATCGCCGAACCAACCCGTGAATTCCGACTCGAGAGCGCGGTCTATTTCAACCAGTTCGAACGGAACTGGAACAAGCTCGACGGGCTCACCGGCACAACCCGCACGAATATCGGCGAGGCCCTGGCAGATCCAACAGCACTTCTGGTTCTGCAGGGACTCGGTGCGGGCAACATCCGCTTGCGGGACGCCTATCGCGATCACGAGTCATACGGATGGCAGACCCAGACAAATACGAAATTCGAAACCGGAACACTGGAACACGATCTCGCTCTCGGACTTCGCCTGCATTACGATCGTGCAGGCGGAACCAATCGCGACACCACCTACGCCTCCGATCTTGCGGGAGGTTTTGGTCCGCCGACTCTGGGAGCTCTATCAGATGCGGGCTTGGGTGAGGTATTCGCCACCGCAGTATTTGCCGAAGATGAGATTCGTATCGGAAACCTCACGGTCCGCCCCGGTATCCGCTATGAACATCTGGAGGTCGAGAACCGCTCGGGCGCGGGGGTTTACGCCTCCTCCAATGAACACCTGATCATGGGAGGTGTGGGACTGAACTACGAGCTAAACGATGAAAACTCGCTTTTCGCAGGAATCAACCGCGGCATGTCCCCTGCGAATCCGGGTGGTTACGCCGCCGGCACGGAAGCCGAGAAAAGCCTCGGCGTCGAGTTAGGTTATCGTCATCGGCAGAATGGCTTCGGTGCGGAACTGGTTGCCTTTGCGACCGACTTCACCAGTCTGATCGCCCCTGAGGTGGGACTGGGTGGCGGGGGCCTCGGTCCATCCACCAATGGGGGTGGCGCAGAGGTCTGGGGACTGGAGTCCCTCATGACCTACGATGCGGGCGAGCGCAACGGATGGGGCTTCGGGCTGCCGATGTATCTCAGCGCAACGTTCACCAACGCGAGCTTTGCTCATATCACCGGAGCGCGACTCGGATCAGGCGCGGGGCTTTATGCAGGGGCAGTCAACGGTGATGACATCCCCTATGTTCCTGAATTGAAACTGGCTTACGGCATCGGCTACAAAGCCGACGATTGGGGGGTAAATCTGGACGCCAGCTATTCAAGTTCGATGTGGGGAACGGGCTGGAACGATCGCACGCGTCTCAACGATAACGACACGATCGCCAACCCAAGTCTGATCGACGGTGAAATTCCCTCGTTGATCATCTTTGATTTCAGCACCCATTACCGGATCAATGACAAGATACGCCTTGTCGGCGGTGTCCACAATATCCTGGAACGACAGGAAATCATAACCCGCGCTCCTCTCGGACCCCGTGCCAATGCTCCCCGCACCTTCTTTTTGGGGGTCGAGGCAACCTTCTGATTCTCATCCGACAAAGGGTCATATCTGAGGGCTTCATTCCACCGCGCAGTCTGCGGAAAAAGAAGCCCTCATCGGGTTCGGGCTATGGCCCATGATATCACGCCGTTGGCTTCAAACACAGCCAAGCGGTAAAGTCTTCTCCGGAGATTTCACCGGATGCCAATGCAAACACCGTTTGATCGCGCGGCTTCGGTTGCCAGAAGTTCGATTCCGTTCCATTGCAGAAAAAGGCGACAGCAACCCTACGCGGTGGCGGGTTTCCGCAACAAGTTCATGGTTGAGGCCTGGCCAGAGCCGAGAGCAGAAGACCCTCATCACGCGATCCTTCTTGTCCCCCGTGCCGAGCCAATTGCCTGTGATGCAACCCCATGGCGATTGAGAAATCTTCGTCCAAAGGATTCAAGTTCAACCCATGCGGAGTTTCCGTGACCATGACCGGAGTATCACGGATGTCATGACACCTGCACGCCCCGATTTCACATCAACGAGAGAACCTTCTCCACGATCCGTTTCGGGTTGGGAAGTTGCTCGTTTTCGATGTGCGGGGAGTAAATCGCCGGGGCGTCGATCGTGCAGACGCGTTTGATCGGAGCATCGAGCTCATCGAAGGCGTGCTCCTGGATCAGGTGGGAAACCATCGCGGAGACTCCGCCGAAAGGTTTGGATTCGTCGACCAAAACCACGCGGTGGGTTTTGGCGACCGTGGCGAGGATCGCATCGACATCGAGCGGGCGGATCGAACGGAGATCCAGCACTTCCGCATCAATGCCGTGTTCCGCTTGCAGGGTTTCCGCGGCCGCCAGACAGTGAATCACCGAACGGCCGTGGGCGATGAGGGAAATGTCTTTGCCTTCGCGTTTGACGTCGGCTTTGCCGAGAGGGATCACAAAATCGCCATCAGCCGGATCCGGGACTTCGCCGACGTTCCCGTAAAGCAAGGTGTTTTCCATGAAATAGACCGGATCGTTATCGCGGATCGCGGCTTTGATCAGCCCTTTGGCATCCGCAGGAGTGGCCGGAGCACAGACTTTCAAACCCGGAAACGCAGCAAACAGGCCCTCCGGAATATGAGAATGGGTCGCGCCGACGTTCGTTCCGCCGTTCGCCGGGCCGCGCACCACAATCGGGCAATGGCAGAGGCCACCGGACATGTAGCGCACGCACGCGGCGTTGTTGACCAGTTGGTCGAAGGCTACCGAGTGAAACGACCAGAACATCAATTCCATCACGGGACGGACACCCAACATGGACGCCCCGATGCCCATGCCAATGAAACCTGCCTCCGAGATCGGAGTGTCAACAATGCGCTTGTCACCCCATTTCGCCCAAAGACCCTCGGTCACTTTGTAGGCACCGTTGTATTGGGCCACTTCCTCGCCCATCAGGACGACGTTTTCATCGCGGGCAAGTTCTTCATCGAGTCCTTCGCGGAGAGCTTCACGGTAAGTCAGAGTGCGCATGTTGGGAAAAGGGATAGGAAATGGAGAATGGGTGGGTGGATGATGACGGATCAGGCGAAGAAGTGATGCCCGATTTCCGATGCCTCGGTGCGGTTGTCAGTCTCCCAATACACATCGGTGGAGATGTCCGCGATGGTCGGAGCGGGAGACTCCTCGGCGAACCGTACCGATTCCGCAGCCTCCGCTTGGGCAGCCTTGTTGATGTCCTCCGAGAGCTGCTCTGAAAGCACCCCTTCTTCCAGCAATTTGCGGCGGAAGACATTGATCGGATCATGGTTCTCCTTGTAATTTTCAATTTCCTCCGGTGTGCGGTATTTCTTATGGTTCGCATCGGCTACCGAGTGGCCATAATAACGGTAGGTATCGATTTCCAGCACGGTCGGCTTGTGCTCCTTGCGAGCGCGCTCCATCGCGATGTGTGTTTTGGCACGGACTTCGTAAAGATCGGAACCGTCAACCACATCCCACTCAATCGCATACGCCTCGGCGCGCTGGGCGAGGCAACCGGTGTAGGAAGACGAGCGCTTTTGTGAGGTCCCCATCGAATAACCGTTGTTTTCAATCACATACACGACGGGAATTTCAAACAGGGCGGCAAGGTTGAGGGACTCGTGAAACGCACCTTGGTTGACGGCACCATCCCCCAGATAACAGAGGCAGCAACCTTCCTTGCCGAGATATTTCAACCCGTAGGCAAGCCCGAGACCGAGCGGAGTCTGCCCTGCAACAATGCCGTGACCACCCCAGAAATTCTTGTCAGGTGCGAAAAAGTGCATCGATCCGCCCTTGCCTTTGGAACAACCGGTTTGTTTGCCGAACATTTCCGCCATGCACTCGTTCATCCCCATGCCAACCGCCAGTGCGTGGCCGTGATCACGATAAGCGGTGATGAAATGGTCGTTATCACCCGCCAGGGAAATGGTCCCGACCGCGACCGATTCCTGGCCGATGTAAAGATGCAGGAACCCTCCCATTTTACCTGCACTGTAACTTTTCAATGCCGCTTGCTCAAAACGGCGGATGCGCACCATCTGCGTGTAGAGCTCGATTTTGCTTTCCGGGCTCAGTGCTTGATTGATCGGCGATACGGCAAAGTTCAGGGCAGACATGTCAGAAGTGCAGTTGGTAAATTCAGGTGCTGGGTAAAGGGGTGATGGTCCCACGGCAAGTTTTATCTCACCTCCGCGGGAATAGCCGCCGCAGAGGCCCTCGGAAGGACGAAACGACCATAGAGAAAAATCGCCGTGAACAGCAGGTTCGCAGCCACCATGTTACGTAAAAACACCCATGAGGGGATCGGACTGCCTGCCGGACCGGTCCACACGGACTGAACCAAGCCCCCGAGATGTTTCGCATAGACCGGATTTCCGAGCCATGCGGCGCCGTTGGTGACCAGGTGG
Organism: Verrucomicrobiota bacterium; assembly: GCA_041170385.1. Taxonomy (GTDB): domain Bacteria; phylum Verrucomicrobiota; class Verrucomicrobiia; order Verrucomicrobiales; family Akkermansiaceae; genus Luteolibacter. The sequence goes on from JBEAZA010000048.1 coordinate 60,627, forward strand.
AAGGCCATGGCCGAAACCACCGCCCCGGCAAGGATGGAAGAAATGGAACGGGTTGCCATGTGTTTCCCGATGAAATGAACGATGACAAAAGCGGCTGCCGTCGTGAACAACACATCCGGTGTAAGATAACCGGCAGACTGGTGGAGCATGGCCGGGATCGGGTAGGTCACCAACCATGCCAACGCGGGAATCGCCCATGAGCGCCAGCCCTTCGCCATCATGCCTCCGCAGAAAAACAGCGCGGTCAGGGGCTGGAAATTCGGAAAAGATTCCGCACATACACTGCCCACCCAACGAAAAGCGACAACCAACACGATGAAGAAAACCAGCGGCAGAAAACGTTGCATGCGCAGACGCTAGCCAACAACCCAGCAGCGGGGCGAGGCGAAATTTCAGCCGGTTTCGATTTCCTCCCCACCAACCATCGTAAAACCGCAAAATGTGGCGATTTTTTCAAGCAATCCCACATCTTGTGGTGCAACGCAAAGATTTCTTGATTTCAAGCGACTGAAAGCTTGCCAAGATATGCGGAAATCGGAAACTCATCCAAGGCACATCGATGTCATTCCGCATATGAAGTTCACAATCTCGAAAGACGTTTTTCTCGAAGGTTTGCAAAAAGTACAGCACGTGGTCAGTTCGCGAACCACCCTGCCCATCCTTTCAAACGTTCTCCTGGTCGCAAAGGGTGGTCGTCTGATCTTCACCACCACGGACCTCGATGTGGGCATCACTGGTTCGGTTGAAGCATCCATCGACAAGGAAGGCGCGACCACCCTGCCAGCCAAACGTCTCGTCAGCATCGTGCGCGAACTCCCCTCCAGCGAGGTCGAATTGTCCGTCGACTCCAAAAATTATGCCACGATCAAAAGTGGTCCTTCCACGTTCAAGATCATCGGCCTCAGCGATTCCGAGTTTCCCCCTCTCCCGAATTTTGATGGAGCGAAAACCTTCAAAATTCCCCAAGTGGAATTGAAAAACGGCCTAAAGAAAACCTCTTTCGCGATCTCCACGGACGAAACCCGCTACGTGCTCAATGGCATTTTCGCTTCCTTCCGCGAGGGCAAGCTTGCCCTTGTCGCCACCGACGGCCGTCGCCTCGCCATGGCCGACATGGATCTGGAATTCCCCGCATCCCATGAAACCGACGTCATCATTCCCTCCAAAGCGGTTCAGGAAATCCAGCGCCTGTTGGGCGACTCCGGAGAAGTCGAAGTCAAACTCAGCGACAGCCAGATCTCCTTCACCGTCGGCGACACCCTTCTGGCCAGCAAACTGATCGAGGGCAACTACCCGAACTACCGGCAGGTCATTCCCGGCGACAGCAACGAGCGCGTGGTCATTTCCCGCGAACAGCTGCTTGAAACCGTGCGCCGTGTCTCCCTCCTCTCCTCAGATAAGTCCAACTCGGTGAAACTGATCTTCTCCGAAAATCAAATCGAGGTCTCCGCCAACTCACCCGATGTCGGAGAAGCCCAGGAAACCATCGAGGTCAGCTACGGCGGCCCGGACATGCAGATCGCCTTCAACCCCGAATTCCTCCAAGCCCCTCTTCGCGCGCTCGATACCGATAATGTCTACCTCGACCTGATCGATGAAATGAGCCCCGGCGTGATCCGTATCGACGGCTCTTTCCTCTATGTCCTCATGCCCATGCGTGTGACCAACTGACCCTGAACCCATGGGAAGAGCATTCGAATGCAGACGGCGTGCAAAGGAGTCGCGTTGGGCGACCATGTCCAAAATTTTTCCGAAGCTCGCCAAATCCATCACGCTCGCAGCAAAAAACGGTGGGCAGGATCCCGAGACCAACGCACCCCTGCGCGTCGCGATCCAGAATGCGAAAGCCGCCAACCTTTCCAAAGAAAACATCGAAAACGCGATCAAACGCGCGGCCGGCAAGGATGCTTCGGAAATCACCGAAGTAACCTACGAAGCCAAAGGTCCTCACGGCTCTCTGTTCTTTGTCGAATGTGCGACGGACAATACCAACCGCTCGATCGGAAACCTCAAGGTGATCCTCGGAAAAAACGGTGGCGAAATCTGCCCAAGCGGCGCTCTGAATTTCATGTTCGAACGCAAAACCGTCATCGAATTTCCCGTGCCGGATGGACGTGATCTCGAGGAACTTGAACTCGAACTCATCGACGCAGGCCTCGAGGAACTCTCCATCGACGAAGGCGTCGTTACCATCTACGGAGCATACACTTCCTTTGCGAGCCTCACCTCTTCCCTGGAATCGCTGGGAATCGCCGCAACCAAGGCGGGCCTTCAACGCGTTCCCACCCAACCCATCGAACTCACTGAAGAGCAGATGACCGATGTCGAAACGCTGTTGGACAAAATCGAAGACGATGATGATGTGCAAGCGGTCTACACGAATCTCGGGTAAGACATCGCGGAACTCTTCCCGCCACGGATCAACCGGCGCTGCCCCTTTCGCTGCAGTTCGCTAAGTTCGTGTAACCAGACTTTGGTTTGTTTTTTGCTCATTAGCAGCGAAGGGTGGTGCAGCCGACCGAAGGCGGCAATGAGCGGCGAATGGTTCAGAGGGTTGTTTCTTCAATCATCCGCGAAGGCTCCTTCCTCCGCAGTGCTGACCATGAAACGGATGTGGGACAGGATGCGGGGCTACACCCATCTCCTAAATCACCCAATCCCCACATCCCATAGGGAAAATGTATGATTTGTCTGGGAAATTGAATTGACGGCTTGAACCATGCTTGCCCAGCCGACTTCGCCCGGCACCCGAGGATTGGCGTGATTCCCCCGCCCCGGTGATTGCCGATGTTTTGTAAAGCCTGTAGTGCCCCCCTGAAATTTGGACAGCCGATATTGTTATTCAGGCTGCTTGGTTGCATAGGTGTTGGTGGTATTGTTGAGGTGAGAGGAATTTGAGCGATTGGTGAGGTCTATGGTTGTTGTAGCGATGGATCCAAGCTCGGAGCTTGAGTCTGGCGTGTTGGATGGATTCGAAGCGGTTGCACCATGCGAATTCCTCTTTGAAGGTTTTGATGAAGCGCTCGCAAAGTCCGTTTTGCTGTGGGGTGTATGGGGTGATGTATTCCTGTTTGAGGCCGTAGTCGTTGAC
>JBEAZA010000049.1:0-57165 GCA_041170385.1 Verrucomicrobiota bacterium
GTGGTTGGTCGGGTTCTCGCTTATTGCCGCAAACATCTCCACGGAGCAATTCGTGGGGATGTCGGGTTCATCCGCGAACTGGCTCGGGATGGCGATCGCATCCTATGAATGGATCGCCGCCGTGACTCTGGTCTTTGTAGCCTTTTGGTTCCTGCCGCGTTTTTTGAAGGCCGGTCTCTACACGATTCCGGAATTCCTGGAATACCGTTTCAATGGGGTCGCGCGCCTTGCGATGGCGATTCCGGCGATCGTCACTTTGGTTTTTGTCGCGACTTCCTCGGTCATCTATTCCGGAGCAAAGTTCATTTCCGAGTATTACAACGATGTGCCGGTGCTCAACAGTCTCACTGCGATGTGCTGGCTGATCGCCGGTTTCTCTGCCCTGTATGTCTTTGTGGGCGGGTTGAAAGCATGTGCATGGACCGATCTCATCTGGGGTGCCGCGCTCATTCTTGGCGGAGTGGTGGTCTTGTGGTTTGCAATGGCCGAGCTGGCCGAGCGCCCGGCATCGGAGTTGATCCTGACCAAGGTGGTGAACTCCGGCGCAACGGTTGAGGATTTGGAAAAAGCAGGTGCATGGGAGCGGCTTGCCTTGCTCAACGATGGCAAGAATGGCGAGGCTGCTGTCTCCAACGGAGCGAACCTTTCGGGGGGCAAAATGCACATGGTGCGGCCCAAGGAGGATTCGGATATCCCATGGACCGCGTTGTTGATCGGCCTCTGGATCCCGAATCTTTTCTATTGGGGTCTGAACCAATACATCGTCCAGCGCACCTTGGGTTCCAAGTCACTCGCCGAAGGTCAGAAAGGGATCGTTTTTGCCGCATTCCTGAAGCTCATCATTCCTTTTGTGGTGGTGATTCCCGGGATACTTGCCTTCAATCTTTTCTCCAATGATCTCCATGATGGCGCACTCAAAGGCAACCGGGCTCTTGTGGCGAAACATGGGGATTCGGTTTTGTATCAAGTGGATGCGGACTACGTGAAACTTTATCCGGCAGAAGCCGCGAAGGTTCTGGAAGCCAACCTGAAAATCATCGGTGGGTCGGCGAGTCTTCCGGCTGGTGCCACCCCGGAGCTTACAGCCAAGGTAATCAACGATCTTGCCGGTTCAGGTGCGCAGAAGGATAAGGCGCTCGTGCCAGTCGGCACGCTCAAAGGGTATGATTACGATTCGGCTTTCCCTGTTTTGGTGCGCAACCTGATCAAGCCCTACCCACTGATTTCATGGTTTGTCCTGGCAGCGCTCTGCGGTGCGGTGATCAGTTCATTGGCGTCCATGCTTAACTCCGCATCAACCATTGCGACCATGGACCTGTATTCGAAATTCACCGGCGTCACGGATTCCGCCAAACTCGTCTCCCTGGGAAGGGTCTTTGTGGTGATTTTTGTGATTCTGGCGGCTCTTGTGGCGCCATCTCTCTCGAACTTCTCGTCGATTTTCAGTTACATTCAGGAGTTTCAAGGATTCATCTCGCCGGGTATTTTGGCTGTGTTCATTTTCGGTTTCTTTTCGCCAAGAACCCCGCGTTGGTTTGGGGTGGTCGGGATCGTCACCAACATCATTGCCTATGCGGCGTTCAAATGGCTGATTGGTCCGTGGCTGGTCACAAACGGGTGGTGGTATGCCGGGGAAATCGCGTTTTTGGATCGCATGGCGATTTGCTTCTTCATCGTCATCATCATGGGGATCCTGATCACGATGTTCAAACCGATGGCCAAACCTGTTGAGTTGCCTGTCAATGAGCAGATTGAACTCACCACATCATTCGGGGCCAAAGTGGGTGGAGGAATCGTGGTGGTTCTGACCATCGCGCTTTACGCCGTTTTCTGGTAATCCCGTTCGACATCTTTGCCCATGTTAAGCCCGAACAAACCTGTCAGCGATTTAGCCATTGAAGCGAGAAATGGACTGAAAGAGCGATACGGGGTTGGATCCGCGTTCGTTGCCGCGGCTCCGGGACGGGTGAATCTGATCGGTGAGCACATCGACTACTGTGACGGGTTTGTGTTGCCGTTCGCGATTGAGCGTACGGTGGTGATCGCCGCTGCGCCAAACGGAAGCGATGAGGCGCGGGTCGCCACCTCGTTCGCTCCTGAGCCCGCGAGCTTTTGTGTCATCGAAGATCAGGAAATCGGCGATCCGAAATGGTCAAACTACTTGCGGGGAGTTGTGCAGGGTTTCCGCAAGCGCGGCATCGAGGTTCCGGGTTTCGATGCTTTCATTGTTTCCAGTCTGCCCGGCGGTGCCGGATTGTCTTCTTCTGCAGCGCTGGAGTGTGCGGTTGCGACCTTGTTGGAACACCTCACCGGTGCACGGATCAGCACACGTGAAAAAGCCCTGCTCGCGCAGCAAGCCGAGCACGATTTCGCGGGCGTGCCATGCGGCATCATGGATCAGTTCGCTTCGGCGTTCGGAAAAGACGGACAGCTCGTGCTGATCGATTGCCGGTCTGGCGAAACCGAGTTGGTGCCTTTCACCGATCCCGCTATGACGATTCTTATTGCCAACACCAAGGTTTCCCACGAGCTATCCGATGGCGGCTATGCCGCGCGCCGCAGAAGCACCGAGGAGGGTCTTGCTGCGATTGGAAAACCGAGCTGGCGTGATGTTTCCATGGCGGATCTCGAAGCTGCGGCAGAGAACATGGATGCGGTGACATTTCGTCGCGGCCGTCACGTGGTGGGTGAAATCGCCCGCACGATTGGAGCGGTGGAAGCGCTGAAATCCGGTGATTTTTCGGCGCTCGGCAAACTCATGTATGGGAGTCATCATTCGCTGCGTGATGATTTCGAGGTTTCCTGCCCCGAGCTGGATCATCTTGTTGCCAAGGCCGCGGAGATCGGCGAACGGGGTGGGGTCATTGGCGCGCGGATGACCGGCGGAGGTTTCGGTGGCTCCACCGTCACGCTCTGCGAGTCTTCCAGAGCCGGGTTCATCGCCGCCGCTTTGTCAACGTCCTACGATGCGGCTTTCGGTTTTGTGCCGGAAATTTTTGCCAGCAGGCCTGCGGAGGGTGCGAGGATGATCGGGTTGGAAATGATCAACAGCCAGCGTTGAAATCATTCCTCTTCCTCCGACATCTTTTCCAACCGATCCAAATAAGCATGTTTCGGACGCGGTTTTACCGGACGCAGCTCCTCCTCAAGCATTCGGTCCACGCGTAGTTTGCTCGATTCGATCAGCTCCCCGATGAGTTCCGCTTCCGGCAGGTTTTTCCAGTAACGTTTCGGCATCTCGGTCTGCATCATCTGGATCTTGAGGCGCGCGGGATTGAAAATACTGCGGTAATAGGTCAGCCACGCAGCTTCGATCTGATCCGGATGTTCGATGGGATTTTTATCCATCCCGGGAGTGAACCTGAGTGTTTTCCCATCCCAATAGGCACAACCCTTCGGGCTGAGGATGCTCCAGTCCATGTTGAAAAACCGTTTTTTGAAAAAGGACGATCCCGGCTCGATGATATGGTGATCCGGCTCGAACCATGCGGCGTAACGTTCGCGACCGCTTTCGGGATCCGTTTCGATCAGACGGAAGCGGACAAAGGCGTGCATTTTATGAATTTCCCGCCGTACGGATTTTTCCATCAGGCGCGCGGAGGTGATGTCGGGATCGATGGCAAGAGAGAGGAGATGCTGCTCACCGCCATGGGTGATTCGCCACAGGATCCGATAGAGTAGCGCCCAGCGCTGTGGGTTGTGGTGATAGGAAACCGTTTGCGCGAGATCCAGAAAAGCGGCCGGTACTCTCCGGGCCGGGTAGGGTTTCCGATCTTCTTGCAAAAACGATGAGCTGAACAAGCCTTCTGTTTCCCATAAGACATCATGAGGAGGAATGCGTTTTTCTAACAAATCACGCGCCGCGTTGCGCCATGAGCTGAAGGTTTTTCCTGGGCTGACGCATTCCATCGAATCAGAAAAGTTCGAGTTGTACGGGTTTGGGAAGGAATCGTGCGCGGAGATTTTCGGAATCCAACAGCAGGGAGGAAGGGTGGTGATCCGCGGTGATGATGAACGGTCGGACCTTGGAAATGGAAATGTTCAGTCGCGCCAGGTCTGTCAGGCGGATGCGGGTGAAGCGGCGGATACGGATGATACGGTCGGTATTTCTGACTCCGAGCCCCGGCACGCGGAGCAGCGTTTCCCGACCCGCGGTTTGGAGATCAACCGGAAAATCCTGACGGTTGCGCAGTGCCCATGCCAGCTTGGGATCGAGATCCAGATCGAGGTTGGGCTTATCCGGAGTGAGGATTTCTGTGGTTTTGAAGCCATAGAAACGCATCAGCCAATCGGCTTGGTAGAGCCGGTGCTCACGGATGAGGGGAGGGGCTTTGGGTGGCAGAACTTTCGAGGGCTCGGGGATCGGACTGAAGGCGGAATAATACACCCGGCGCATCCTGAAGTTGCTGTAGAGATCGTCGGAGCGGGCGAGGAATTCCGCATCGGTTGAATCATCCGCACCTACGATGACTTGCGTACTTTGCCCGGTGGCGTGACGCAGTTTCTTGTCGCCGTTTTTGCGCCGGTCGTGTGCCTCATCCAGTTTTTGGCGGATGTTCCCCATCGCCTGGCGCGTGCGTTTGAGGCTTTTTTCGGGAGCAAGGAGATCGAGGCTTTTCTGGGTTGGAAGCTCGAGGTTGATACTGATGCGGTCGGCATAACGTGCCGCGGTTTTGATCAATTCCGCCGAAGCCTCGGGGATGGTTTTCAAATGGATGTAGCCACGGAAATCATGCACCTCTCGCAAGGTGCGGGCGACGGCAATAACCTGCTCCATGGTGTAATCCGCATTGCGGATGATGCCGGAGCTGAGAAACAAGCCCTCGATGTAGTTCCGTTTGTAAAAATCCAAGGTCAGCTTGACGACCTCATCCGCCGTGAATGCCGCGCGCCGTACATTGCTGGAGCGGCGGTTGATGCAGTAATGGCAGTCGTAGATGCAGGAGTTGGTGAGCAAAACCTTGAGCAGAGCGATGCAGCGCCCGTCCGGTGCGTAGCTGTGGCAGATTCCGGAGCCGCCGGTGGAGCCGACGCCCTTGCCGTTGATGGAATTGCCACGAACTGCGCCCGAGCTGGCGCACGAGGCGTCATATTTCGCGGCGTCGGCAAGAATGGCGAGTTTCGACTGTAATTCCATGGGTTCGGATGAACAGTAGTCAAATCCGGCGAAATGCCAAATGGAAAGTTCGATGTGGGGGTTATCGAGTCATGCGGGGGGTGTTTCCTGTCGCATCGCCATCCTTTCCGTACCGGGTCCTTCGTGCGCCTATGGCAGTGGTGCCGGCTGCCGAGCAAGGATCGTTCGGAAACGGATGGGAGATTTCATTTTTTCTCCGGTGTGTTGAGATGCTTCCGCAACTCCAACATGCTCTCGGCAAAGGCCTTGCCGAATTGGCCGATCATCTTGGCGGATCCGAGGTAATGGAAACCCGCATTCGATACGCCGGCCGTGTAGACGGCCTTTTCCTCAGGGGTCCAGACCGAAGCCTCGAAGTTGGCAAGCGCTTGATCCAACTCCGCCCCCTTGAGTCCTTTCTCTGTGGCAAGCTCGGTTTTTTTTGATGCGACCGCGGAGGCGACTTGGCTCAAGCGCGCGAGTTGTTCATCCCAGTAGTCGGCGGTCTCGACTGCTTGCACCGTGCCCTTGAATTCCGGATCATTGGCGGGTGCGGCCATGGCTTCCCGGAAATTCCTGAACTCCTCGTTTTTTCCGTTTACGCCCAACACCCCGATGACAACGGGCATGTCCGGCGCATCCAGATCCTTGCGGACGTCGCGGATCAAGTGGCCCAACAACCAGCTGTATTGTTCATAACCGCGCGGTTTGTCCCGATTGGGGTAGGTGTCCGAGCTGACCATGTCGTTCCAGCCCTGGAACCAGACGAAGCCGGCGATTTCATAACTCTGTGCCGGATCGTAGTCCGGGCAAACGCGTTTGATGTCGGCCAACACCTGTTTCGTGTAATCGATCATCAGATGATAATGCATGCCGGTTTTCTTCTCGCGTTCGATGCGTGCGAGTTCACGTTGCTCAAACACGTTTGGAATATCCGCTTTGGCACCGGGAAGTTCGATTGCGGCCAGATCGATCTCTACCGATTCAATCTTGCCATCCCGCCAGCGTTCCGCTTTGAGCGTCCAATCCGGCGAGTTCAATACCTCGCCATAGACAACCTTGCGCCAGTGTTCCTTCGGATCTTCGCGCAGTCCTTCGCCATTCAGGCCCAGAATGAGATCCCCTTTTTTCAGGGGAAATCCATCCGCTTTCACTTTGATATCCTGACACACATAAATCGGATGCACGCCGTTGTGCTGGCCAATCGCACATCCGCGCATGCCTTTGAATAGGAAAAACCCCGGCAGACCGGAGTAGGGGTTGAGAAACTCTTTGCCCGGTGTGTATCCGACCGGAAGATCCAAAGCTTTCGGTAGCGGAAGCGGTGCGGGTTTCGCCTCCTCCTTTGCCGTCAGGTCGGGATGTCCCGGAGGTGGGGTCCACTTGCCAGCGCTAGGGGGTCTGAAATGGTAGTTCAGGCTTCTGCCGCCCCACGCTGTCTTGATCAACAAAACCGGCTCCTGCAATGCCTCATGCATGTAGATTCCGAAGGTGTATTCCGGGCCGATTTTGGGACCAAGCTTTTGGGCTCCGTAGCCGACGGTCAGCTTGCCCACCTGATCTTCTTGCAAGGTCAGGCCGCGCAGCGAGGCGATGCGGACGCCGTCGACCTCCCGCGGCTTGCCATCCGGTCCTAACATTTTTTTCAACATTGGCTCCGTCTTGGGGTCCATTCCGATGTGCCCGAACGTGGTGACCTTGCCATGTCCCTCCATGTTGGACTGTCCGGCAAGAATGAAGACCTTGAGGGGCTTTTTGGCGGGGGCATCGGCTTGCGCAGAACTGCTGTTCCAGATCATGGTGCAGAACAGTTGGGCGACGCACAGGCAAGCCGCAGTGCCGGATCGGATTTTGGAAGCGGGATGGATCATGAGATGGTTTTGTCGGGCTTCGGGTTCATTTTGATTTCAGGGAGGCATAAGGCGTCGCTTCGCCGGTTTCCGCCATGCCCTTGATGGCTTTCTGTGCCTCGATGATGAAATTTTTGTCGTTGTATTGGTTGAGAAGTTCGTTGATTTCCGCTGCCTCGGGGAGCTTGGCCAGAGAGGCGCCGTGCTTCGCCCATGCGCGCATCATCAGTACTTGCGTCCATCCCTTCAGGCTTTTGTGCAGGTGGATGCTCGCATGCACTCCTTCGATGAAGTGATGGTCGAGAAGCAAGGATGCGCAGGAGGACTTGATGCTATCGGCAAACATGGCATCCGCGGGTGACTCGACGTGGATCAGTTCGAGGAGCGTGTCGGCCAAGGTTCTGACATCCTCGGTGCTGAGCCATGGGAATACGCTTCTGAGGTGGGCGCGTTCGCCACCGCTGGGCAGGGAGGCAACGGCACGGATCGCCTCGTGGAGCTGGTTGCGGGTGCTGTGGACATCGACGCATTGCAGCCCTCTGGCGAGCAAGCCGTTCTTGTCATTGAAGAGGATCTGGTTGAGCGCGACGAGGGTGGAGTTGACCGGATCTTGCGGGTGGACTTCCATCGGTGGACGCCGCAGCGCGGCCGCGGCCTTGAGCAGTTTGTCGATCTCTCGCATCTTGATCTCGTCCGGCATCGTTGCAATCGCACCGACTGCGGCATCACGGGCCAGTGCCTGTGAGTCGCCGAGCAAGCCGAACAGGACAGGCGCGGACTCCGGATTGGCGATCAGGCCCAGAGTGAGGATGGCTCCGAGCCGTGAGGGATGTCCGGGGTCTGCGGCGATGGTTTCGAGTTTCGGACGTAAGGTGGGTGCTTCGGGTCTGGCGGCCAATTCAGTGGCTGCCTGTTTGCGCGTGATCACCGAAAAGTTGCCGAGGTCCGCAAGCAATTGTTCGGCCGATCGTTGTTTCGGATCATAGTTCGCCGCCAGCACGGCTTCCTGGATTTCCGCCGCGCTGAGTTCGGAGGCCTTTCGTGGGTCGCTGCCGGTCAGCGTGATTTTTTCCAATCCCAGGGCGTAGGTCAGAAGGGCAGGTGAGGACATGAACATGCCCGCCTTGCCAAAGGTCGCTCCATTGTAGCCCGACCTGCCGTAATCGTTGTAGTAAAATCCTCCGTCCCAGGTGCGGGAGAGATCGAGATGCCAGCTGATCATTTTGAAGTGAGCCGCTGCGGCGGCCTTGCCACCGGCCGCTGAGCCCAGTGGCGACCAAAGGTAACTGAAGAATGCGCCGCCGTGGCCGCCATCGCGCTCGGTGCCTTCGGCAATCGCCATTCTCGAAAAGTATTTCGCATCATCGTCGCGACCCATCGCGCGCGAAAAGGCGACGGCGGCGATGCCGTTTTTGCCATTCGCGTGATGACCCTGCCAGGGCCCGTGTTCGCCGTAGGGAATCGAACCGCGCCCCGTGTATGAGCTGAAGAAACGGTTGGCGCGTTCCATGCCTGCATCAATCGCAGCGCGGGTTTTTGGGTTGGGCAAGTTGCATTCGCGGGCGAGGTTGAGGCCGACCAGAGCGACCAAGCCTACGGAGTTGATCGGGCCATAACCAACGGCGTAGGGGCCGTGAATGGATCCGTCTTCTTTCTGCATGGCAAACTGGTGGCCCATCGTGCCGAACATGCTTTGACCTCGTGCCACGGTCTGCGCGTGGGCGTCGATGGCGCTTCGCAGGTCGACACCGTCCTTGCTCGGATTTTCGCCGGTGGCGAGGTAGTATTGGGCAAGGGCCACCAGGTGGTAGGTGCGCATCCAAGCGACCTTGCTGCCGGTTTCCACCCTGTTTGAGGTCATCTTGTCCAAGGTTTCCTTGGTGGGCAGCAGGTCGATCACCCACCGCTCGGCACGCTTCATTCGCTCGGCATTGCCGGGCAGGCGTTCGTCGTTGCAGGCGAGCAGACTGATGAGGTTGACTCCGTAACCATCGAGTTTCTGCTCTTTTTCATCGGCGTGCACCAGTGACTTGGCGAGAATCCGCAGGGTTTTCGGGCAGTTGTACGGGGCGGTGGCACTGTAGGCACCCATGGTTTCAAGGGTGATCGAGGCCGTGGAAGTTTTGCCTTCGCGCCATATGAGCATGCGGAGAGTTGCCGGGGTGCGAGCTTCGGCGTCTCCGATTGCCAGTCCGAAACTCTTGCGGGCGTCGTTCGTGAAGGGCTTGGGTTTTGCGGCACTGCCACTGGCTCCTAGAATCACATCGCCATCCTTGAGGGTCCCGTCGGCAGGTGAGCCCGGTAGTATCTGCTTGACCAGAATCTGACGGCTGGCGCTGGTGCTGGGGCCCTGTTGATACACCCAGCCGAGCAGGCCGGTCGGTCCGAGATTGCTGATGAGAAGGTCTTTTGCTTTCGGTGTCGGGCCTGTCGGTTTTTCGCCTTTTGTTAGATCGGGCGCGGTCTGGGCGTTGACAGGGGCTGTCAGGGCGGAAGCCAAACACGCCACGATGGCGGTGATCCGGAGGAAGGGTCGGATGATGGTCATTGGATCAATTCGAGGTTCAACATTCGTTTCGGGATGTTACGGCTGTTTGTTCATCGTGATCAGCGCTTTGGCAAAGGCTTCGCCGATGCGGCCGAGGATTTTGCCCGAGCCGTGGTAATGGTAACCTTGGTTGGATTGGTTCATCTTCAGATACTCCTGCTCTTCCTTGCTGTAGGTGATGTCGGTCATCTGCTTCTGGGTATCCCAATGCACCTTCGCGCGTTCGGCTTGGGTCGGGAGCTTTTTGCCTTCTTCCATTTGTTTTTGTAATGGGGCGAGCTTCTCACGGAGTTCGGCGTATTTGTTTTCCGGATCCCACGCCGGCCTTTGCCAGCGCCAGCTGCGGTCCACCAGTTCTCCGAGTTTTTCGTCGTAATATTCCGAGCTGTGTACGGCGGTGACGTTGCCCTTGAATTCCGGGAGAGCAGCGGGTGCGGCCATCGCCGCACGGAAGGGATTCTTTTCATCCGACTTGCCGCTCGTACCGATGACGCCGATCACAAACGGCATCTTGGGTGCGTTGAAGTCCTTTCGCACGTCGCGGATGAAATGGGCGAGCAGCTCGCTATAGGCGGCAAAGGCCGGTTTTTCCTCGGTGGCTTGATAGAAAGGATCCTTGGCTCCCATCATATCGTTCCAGCCTTGGAACCAAACGAAACCAGCCATTTCGATCCCTTGTTTCGGATCGTAGCCCGGAACAAATTTGGCGGGGTCTTTTAACACGGCGCGCACGTGATCGACCATCGCTTGGTAATGGGCACCGGTCACCGCATCGCCACCCACTACCGGCACACCGGAAGGAGAAAGGAAATCCTTGCGCAGGCTTTTGCCGCCCCATGCGGTTTTGATGATGAGGAAAGGCTCCTTGAGATGTTCGCGCATGGTCACACCAAAACCCAACTCGGGACCGAACTTGAGGACGTTCTTGCCGGTAGTGCCCGGTTGACCGTCGAGGTTGCCGCCGAAGCCGACCGTGAGCGGGCCGTTTTTGGTAGTCGGTTCATCAAGCTTGCCGCTGAGCGCCGCCATTCTCACGTCATCGAACGTGCGGGGATTGCCCTCGGCATCGGCGAACTTGTCATGGAGGGCTTTGGTTTCAGGGTCTGAGCCGATTCCTGCGAGTGTCTGGACGGCGGCATGACCCTGCATGTTCGATTGGCCGGCGAGAACATAGATCTTCAGGGGCTTCGTGGAAGCGGGGCTGATGCCAAGCGCAAGGGCAGCGCTTGTTAGAATGATGGGTTTTAGATTCATGATGGGTGCGGGTTAGTGTGCGGATCGTGCTTATTTCTTCGATTCGGATCCTCGTCTCAAGGATCCATCGCTTGGGCTTTTTGGATCGCTTGGGTGACCTGTGCTGCAAGAGCCGTGTTGGCCTTGCCTGAAAAATGCACATCCTCCGGCTTGGCAAACAGATCAGGCGTGAATCCTGCGGTCAGCGAGTAGAGATCGTTGATGGGCACGCCGTGCTTTTTCATGATCTCCACGGCCACCTTGTTATATCGAACCTCATCGCCCACATGTCTTCCTGGCTCGCCTTCGGGAACCTTCGTAGTGGTTGCAAAGACCAGTTTCGCACGGGTTTTTTTCAGACGTAGGATGAGCTCTTCGAGATTCTTTTGATAGTCTTCGAGTGTGACCGAGATGTGACCGTTGACCTTGTCCCGTTGACCCATGAGTTTGGATTGGGGATGTCGGTAGCAGATATCGTGCAGGCCCCAGTTGAAGTGGATGACGTCCCAATCGGTGTCGCCGAGCCACTGGCCGAGTTTTGCGAGTCCGTTTTCAGTGGTGCCTCCTTGGCCGTCGATCCGGACCACTTGGGCTTTGCCTTTCATGTTTTTCTCCGTATCGCGGAAGTAACCTCCCATGATCGAATCTCCGATCAGGAGGACTTTTGGCAGTGCGGGTTCAGGCATCTCCGCCATGGCCACGCCGCCAACAAGCGTCAGCAAGGCGAGCATCGATGATCGGATCTTGAGACCTGCGGGTTGATGTCGGAATTTCTGTTGTGTCTTCATGGTGTCGGGTTTGATAAGGTCGATTGGCATCCGGCGGCAACGGATTGGCGATCTTGAGGTTGCCGCGATGTGGATACCGGACTTCAAGGGATGAGGACGGCTCCCTTGTTATGGGACGTATCGGGGATTTTTCGCGATCGCCCGGGTTACTTGACAAACTGTTTCCAGTCGCCTTGCCACAGGTTGTTCTCGGGAACGATTCCTTCGGTGGCCAGCAGGAAGCATTCGCGGATGAGTGTGCCGTGGGTGTCTTGCGGCGAGCCGCCATGCCCTACTCCGGGATGCACTTCGGTGCGCACGGCGAATCCGCGCTTTTGAAGATCCCCGGCAAATACCTTCATCCAGTCGAGGCGGCCGTGCGGTGCGGTTCCATCGAATGCTTTGGTGGTATCCAGCTCGCCGCAACTGAGTGCGAAGGGGATGCATTTCGCTTTGTCATTGATTTCTCCCCAGCCTTCAATGCCGGCCCAAGAGCCAGCGGAGTGGGCCGATACGCCGACCACCCATTCCGGATGATTGAATGCAAAACGATGCGCGAATTGGGCACCGGCGGAGAACCCATAGATGAACATCTTATCATGCACATGATACGTTTTCCGGATCTCCTGGAAGCGTTCGATGAGTTGTTTGGCTGCATCGCCGGTCCCAAGGTGATAATCGCCCGTGAATACGGGAGCGAGAGCGATCGCCTTGTCTTCACCCACCCATTTGAGCAGGCGGTGACCGAACCAGTTTTTCTTGGGGCCTCCCAACCCGTGGACATCGACCACCACCCAGCGTTTGGTTGCTTCGGCTCCGGGCTTGAGTTTCGGAACGATCAATTGCCCCCCTTTGAAATCCTTGCCGTTGAAATAGATTCGTTCCACCTCGATTTCGGCATGGAGGGTTACGCTGAGGCATGCCGCAATCGTGGCAGTTTGGATGAGGCGGCGCATGGCGGTGGGTTTCATGGGTTTCATGGTTGGCATGTGGAATGATTGGATATCCAGGATTCACTATATACCTGATTTTTGGCATCAAGCTTTCGCGAGATGGTTGGAAATCATCGGATGGGCCCGTATCCCTTTGTTCAGGTTTGTGCATCATCAGGGGCGCGGGTGCGATTGGCGAGAGTTTCCCCATGGGCCGGACCATGGGATCACATGGATCGGGGATTCAGGGACAAGCGTTCCCCATTCGATCAGCTCATTCATCGGTTTTTGGGGGGTGAATCCGTACTTTCCGTTCCAAACAGCTTCGATGGGGACTGCATGGTAGGCACGGGCGAGGACCGCGATCTTGCGGTCATCTTCCTTCAATTCACTGATGGGTTTTTCCATGAATGTTTCCAAGCCGATGGTGCCGCCATCGTTGCGCGGCGCGGCGAAGCGATGGAGACCGACGCCGGCAGCGAGAGCCTCGGGAACGACTTTGGTTGCATCCTGATTGTTCCATCGGGCCAGACAGGTGATGAGCCGGGTGTGTTTGCCGATCATGCCTTTGACTTGCTCGATGCGTTTCATGTCGCCGGATTCATTCATGATCCGATCCGCCTGCTGATGCATGTCGGACTTGATTACGTGCGCGTGGTTGATGTGATTGCTGGTGAGCCAGACGATGCGCTACGGATTGGCGTCTTTGGCTGCCCTGTGAATGGTCTTCCACCTGCGCGGCGGGATCGGCTTTGGCCCATGTGCCCGGGTTGGCAAGGAGCTTGCAATTCTAACAGGAAAATCGCGGTGAAAATGAGTAAGGAAAAAGGTTGTTGGATCGCATCGGATGGTGGTTGGGCGCGACTCAGTTTTTGCGGCGGCGGAAAAAGAGGCAGGCACCCAAGCTGCCGAGCAAGAGTGTGGAGGGCTCGGGGATGATGGTGAGATTGAGAACTCCGCTGGATTCGGTGAAGGTCCAGCTATGGGTGCCGTCGACCAGTTCCCAGACACCGTCT
Organism: Verrucomicrobiota bacterium; assembly: GCA_041170385.1. Taxonomy (GTDB): domain Bacteria; phylum Verrucomicrobiota; class Verrucomicrobiia; order Verrucomicrobiales; family Akkermansiaceae; genus Luteolibacter. The sequence continues at coordinate 13,463 of JBEAZA010000049.1, forward strand.
GTATTTCCGTCGAGCAAGCTGCCAGAGTATTGATCAGCAAGTGTGATGCTGGTGAAAGTTCCTGTTTCACTGGTGAAATCGTAAAGATTCCAAGAGGCGCTGGTGGTGAAGAGGGTGCCGATGTCAAGATTCAGCGCTCCACCGTAGGTGAAGGTTCCAGCTGTGATAGCTCCGGTCAGATTGATGAAGTCGTGGCCTCCGGTAGCACCAGCACCGGCCAAGCCATTGATTTCCATGATCGTGGTGGCGTTGGCTCCAAGTGTCAGCGTGTTGGCGAAGGTGAGAGTGCCGGTGGCGTTATGGCCAGCGGCGAGGGTGGCTGCAGAGGTGTTACCGATTGTTGTTGCGCCGCCAATCGTGCCGATGCCGCCGAGGTTGCCGCCGTTGACGTTGAATGCCCCGGTAGCGTTAGAAGCGTTGCCGTTGATGAACAGGGTGCCCCCGCTTACGATCGTTGTGTTGTTGGAGGTGTAGCTTCCGTTTAGGGTCAGGGTGCCACTACCGGCTTTGACAAACGAGCCAGTAGTCATGTTTTCGGTGACTGCTCCGGTTACAGTGACGTTGCCGGTGCCGCTGATGGTTTTGTTGCCGCTCCCCACATCCATTGTCAAACTGCCCACGCGGAGAGTGTTTCCTGCCCCATTGACCTGCAGATCCAGGACATTGTTGCTTCTGGAGAGTTTGAGTTGGCCTGTTATATCCAAGGTGGTGTTGGTGCCATTGAGTGTGATGGTGCGGGGGCTTCCATTGGCGAAAGTGACACTCCCGGTGAGTGTCGAACTGCCCGTAGCTGTGATGGCGTTCATGGTGACAGCGGAGGCACCAAGGCCGATATCCCATCCGCCATTACTGAGCGTGAGGGTGCCGATGCTGGTGATGCCGGCGTTGTTGGTGTTCGTCTGGTTGGTCGTGCCACTGAAGGTGATGCTGTTGGCGTTGATTGGAGCGACCCCTCCCACCCAGTTGTCGCCGTTGTTCCAGAGATTGCTCTCGCTACCATCCCAGATGATCTGGCCATGGACCGAAGAAACCACGAGCAGCAAGCAGGCGGCGGCGAGTAAACGGCCTTGGACGGATGTGGGTTTCATGACTGGACGGGTGGTCAGAATGGGTTTCGTTCGTGGGGACTGGAAAGGTGTCGTATCGCGTGGTTTTAGGATTTCAGGCCATGGAGACAAGAGTGGGTTGCCCGGGTTTCCAGTATCGTTTGGTTCAGGTTGGTCAAGAGCGTGCGAATGCGGCTTGTGGCCCGGAAATCAGGGGGGTGAGAGATCGTGCGAGTTTCAGGGTTTGGCAGATCTGAGAACTTCCTCGAAGGAGATGAGCTTCGGTGTGGGAGCCTCGCTTGTTCTGATGCGTTCAAGGATTTTCGTCTGCGTCTGGACGAAGCAGCCGCTGGTGAAGTTGGCGAGACATTGGTCTTGTTTTTGATTTCTTCCACCTTTTCTCTGGTGTGCGCGCCTGGGCGAGAAGCATCCCATGGGCAGTGCGAGCCAAGTGCGTTGGCATGGCCGAGCGACGGGAAGATGAGAATTCTCATGGGTGGAGGATTGGAACATGTTTATGCCGCCCAAGCGTTCAAGATGGAAACTGAATTGACGCCTGTATCATTTTGTTCAGAGTTTTGCCGTGAGTGGTTTGAATACGAGGACGATTACCGAACAGGTGGCGATGTATCTTCGTGAGCAGATTCGGTCGGGTCGTTGGCAGCAACTCATGCCGGGCAGGGATCAATTGGCTGCGGATATCGGGGCGAGCCCCCGTACCGTGCAGGGGGCGCTCGAGATTCTGGAGCATGAGGGTCTGCTGAGGAAGCAGGGTGCGGGGCGGCAACGGCTGATTACGCTCACCGAAACCTTGCGTGTATCTAGACTTCGGGTGCGGATTTTGCTGTATGAAAAGGCCAGTCGGAAGCTGGATTACATGGTCGATCTGCGACACCAATTGGAGGAAGCGGGGCATAACTCGGCCTTTGCCGAAAAGACCTTACAGGATCTGAGTATGGACCCGGTGCGGGTAGCGCGTTTTGTCGAGGCTACTGAGGCGGATGCGTGGGTGGTGGTGAGTGCTTCGCGAGAAGTGCTTGAATGGTTCGCACATCAGCAAGTTCCGGTTTTTGCTTTGTTCGGCCGTCTCAAACAAGTTTCCCTCGCAGGCGCAGGACCGGGAAAGTCGGCGGTTGTGGCGGAAGTGGTCAGGCGCTTGGTCGGGTTGGGTCATCGGCGGATCGTGATGCTGAGTCGTGAGGAGCGCCGGTTGCCTCATCCGGGCTACGTGGAGAGGGTGTTTCTTGATGAGCTTGCGGCTCAAGGTATTGCGACGGGCACCTACAATCTGCCCAACTGGGGGAATACGAGGGAGGAGTTCCACGCGGGTCTGGATGCGTTGTTTCGGGTGACTCCGCCAACGGCTCTGCTGTGTTCTTATCCGGCGCTTTTTATCGCAGCCGACAGACATCTTGCGTTAAGAGGGATTGTGGCGCCAAGGGATATTTCGATGATCTGTCTTGATCCTGACCCGGTCTTCGCATGGTGCCAGCCTGCGATCTCGCACATCAGTTGGGACAGCGCCTTGATTGTGCGTCGTGCCATGCGCTGGGTTCGGAATATTTCCCAGAAGAAAGATGACCGGCGAAGCACGACCACGCCTGCGATATTCATTGAAGGCGGGACGATGGGTCCTGCTCCGATGACCGCTCGTTGAATGGACCGATGCATTGATTCCACTTCATTCCACCCTCAGTTCCACCTCCGGCACGGGGATGATGCGGCCTTTGCTGGTGACAACCTGTTTGGGAGAAACCAGATCGAACAGACCGCGCCTTTTTACGGCGTCCAGTTCCAGTCCGGAGTAATACAGGGCCGCGACGACAATGGTGGAGCAGATGTAGTCATGCCCGATCTTGTCGGGGCGATCGGGTTTCAGGTTGGAGTTCCACATCGCAAACATTCCCGAAAAATCGTAGCCCGCCCAATGACCCGCTCTGGAGCGCGCGTGTTTGACAAACTCATGCAGGCGCGCGAGGTCGACCCGCTGCCACTGATTCAGGCGATACGCATCCCAGCTGTGACCGACGAGCGAGCCGACGTCCTCTTCGGTGTTTGCGCCTTTGAAGCTCTGGCTCGAGAGTAACAGCAATGTTTTCGGGTTATCCGGATTCTTCACCACCATCGCAAGGTGCCCGTATTCCAACAATCGATAACCGACCTTGTTTACATCTCCTTTCAGGATCGCTCTGCGTGATTCGTTTTTTTTCATCCAATAGGCCACGAGATCGCCCTCACGCAGCTGGTTGCCGCGTTCCGCAAACGTATCCGGTTGATGTTGATCGTAGCCGGTCACGAAATCAAACCGGGTTCGGTCCTTCGGGTCAGCTTCTTGGGAGACTCCGCGTGACGAGGGGGTTTCCACCCAACGCAGGACACGCCACCCGCGGTTTTGAGTATCATGTGTTGTCGGCGCGCAGGCGGCAATGGCGAGCAGGCAGAGTGAGGCGATGAGTTTCATGTTGAGCCAGCAGAAAAATGAAGTTCGTTCGGGGCGTCGAGAATGAATTCACGGGCAGGCTGTCCGTTGACATTGCGCAAGAGGCTTGTTAATGCATGTTCATGGAACATTCCGCAGCGCCGAACATCTGCCGTGCCGCAGATGATGTTGAGGATACGCTGCCGTACCCGATGGGATGGCTGAATGCCATCACCGATGCGGAGGGATATCGGTTGCTCGCCCGCCAGACTGGCCGTATGGCAAGGAAAACCGCGGAAAACGAGCCAGCCATTACCCCGAACCGGCGTTGATCCAGTCTTCCAAACAAACCGACGAGCGCTTCGATGCTGCGGGAAAGTCCGCCAAGGCTCCGGATGAGAGTTTCCTGCCGATTGAGTGCTGGTGTCTTCATGGCGCTGTCGGCGCGGCTTCGGATTGGCGTCCGATTGCCTCGGAACTCGCCAAAAGCGGCATCTCCACCCGCGCGGTCGATCTCTGGCGCTTTCTCCAATGCGAGAGTGTGAGCATGGTTGATTTCGCAAAACAGCTCAATGCCGACGCCATGGGGGAAATCCCTCGCGGCAGGCGGCGGATCCTCATGGGTTATTCGATGGGGGGCCGACTTGCCCTCCATGCGCTTTTGGAGCACGGGCCATGGGAGGCGGCGGTGATCATTTCTGCAAATCCCGGCATTCGCGATCCTGAGGAAGCGGCCCAGCGCAGACGGGATGACACCCTGTGGGCGACCCGAGCCCTTACCGATTCGTGGGCGGATTTTTTGTCCGCATGGAATTCTCAATCCATCCTTGGCGGCTCCTTGCGTGACGAACGCGAAGACAAAAAACTGATCCAGCGCAGGCGGGAAATTGCCCGCAGTTTTGTGGATTGGTCCGTGGCGAATCAGGAAAATTTATGGGAACGTCTGGCGGAAATCAACATTCCTGTGCTATGGATCGCTGGGGAGTTTGATGAGAAATTCACCTCCATCGCGCATGAAGCATCAGCTTGGTCGCCACGATTCTCTCAGGCGATCGCGCCCGGAGCTGGCCACCGTGTGCCCTGGGAAAACGGGGATTGGCTGGCCACAACCCTTCTTCATTATCTTTCCGCGCCATGAGCAGAGCGTTCAACGTGATGTGGTTCCTGATCCTGCCTGTTGTGGCCGGAATCTTTCTGATCGCTCTGGCTGGACCGCGCATCGTGGCATGGTATCGTGCGTCTCAGGCCATTCACGACCGGGAGCCCGACTTGAAATCCATCCTCAAAGAAAAAAAACTGAACATCGGGTCCCCCGTCATGCTTCGGGCTTTCAAAGAGGAGCGCGAACTCGAGTTGTGGATGAAAAACCCATTGACCGGTAAATTCGATCTGGTCCGCACCTATCCGATCGCCGCCGCAAGCGGTAAGCTTGGGCCGAAGCTTGCGGAGGGGGATCTGCAGGTGCCGGAGGGATTTTATGCCTCCAGCCAAGCATCCATGAAGCCGGACAGTAATTTCCACCGCGCCTTCAATATCGGTTATCCCAACGCCTATGACCGCGTCCATGGGCGCACCGGCTCGTTCATCATGATCCACGGGTCGAATGTTTCCATCGGCTGTCTTGCGATGACCGATCCGAAAATCGAGGAAATTTATGCCATTTGCCAGGCGGCGCTCGATGGCGGTCAGCCCTTTTTCCCCATACACATCTTTCCCTTCCGCATGACCGAGAAACGCATGCGGCAAGCCTCACTCAGCGAACATTACGAGTTTTGGAAAAACCTCAAAACCGGTCATGACATGTTCGAGAAGACCCGCATTCCGCCGATCGTATCGGTGCTGAACGCGAAATACGCTTATGAGCAAAGCGAGTGATTGTTCCCAATCAAACCCGTCCCATGCATCCATCTCGTCATCCCATCATCGAAGCCATCACTCGGCCGTTTGCCGGAAACGCCGAGATCCGGTTTTCCGCGGCACGGATCCTGGAAGAGCATTTCGATCAGGATGATCCGGGCATTTCCGAGGCCATCAAGCGGCTCGATGCCCGGGACAGGAGTGAGTGCGGCTGGTTTCGCAAGTCCTTCATCTGGATGTTGACTGCGGCGGTGATGGCTTTTGCCATTTGGTCCGAGGCGCCAGCAATCAGGACCTGGCTCGGGTTGGGCGGGCTGATGTACGGTCAGGGCGGATCTCCCTCGCTCCCTCCGCATCTAACCGCAAAGCAAAAGTTTCTTTTGGGTGATCCGCGCATGGATCCGCTGACTCAGAAGCAACTCCTTTTCGAGAGCGATCCGGACAATCCGGCTTATTTTGCAGAATATGCGCAGGCCTACTTCGACAGACACGGAACCCTGCCCGATGATGTTCTCGAGACCGCATCGCGGATCGATCCCGACAACTCTTTTTTTCTCTATTGGGCTGCTGGCGGACATCAGCAAAGGGCGATCGAGCAGGTGCATGTCTGGCAAAAAAGAACCGGGGCACGCCCGCCGGCACCAAGATACGCCGATGGCGTGAGGTTGCGACCGTTGCCGGTTGAACAGGAATTCCTGATCTCAGATCAAACCGCGTATGACGAGGCGTTGCATCTCATCGCGCGCGCGCGCCGCCTGAACAAGTTCGACAGCTACTCCATCACCCTGATGAAGGAGAGAATGCGTTTGTTTCCGCGGCCGCGGTTCCTGACCGATTATGCCAAAGCGGTTGCCTGTCAGTTCGGCGCCACTTCCAACGGCCTCATATCGCTCCGGAGGGTTGCGAATTTGCTCAACGCACGGGCAGAGGAACTTTCCAAAAAGGGAGATGCCACCGCTTTGATTGATCTTGCAAAGGATAGGGACGCTTGTGTGGAGCAGTTGCTGAAATCTGACAACGGCTCTCTGGTGGAGGCTCTGGTCTATCAGGTCGTTGCTTCCGCCACGGCGACGAATTTCCACGCCGCTGCGGAACGGCTTGGTCTGACCGAACTGGAGGAAAAATATCGAAAAGAGAACGAGGCGTTCATCGCCGAATCCGACCGTCGCTCGATCGCGCAATCTGCAGCAAGCCCCACGCTGGAGTTGATCGAACAAAAATCAGGCATGCTGCACCGCCTCGCGCTACCGCTGTTGGGAGATCAGGTGAAGCAACCGCCACCCCTGACCGATGCCGATCTGAAGCCGATGCGCATGGCCGAGCATGAGTTGTTCGGCAGGCTTGGTGTGATTTCTGTCGGTCTCTGCCTGTTGCTCGGGGCTCTGTTGGTTTTTCTTTTCCGCTTTCTGGTCTCACGCAGCATCCGCCTCACCGCAGGACGTTTCGCCAGCCTCTTGCATCGTTCCGATTGGCTGTGGATCACAGGACTTGGCGTGGGTGTCCCGATTCTGATCTTTTTTTACCTCAGCCGTGTTTCGCCCGTCAGCGGGAGGGAATATGGGGCAGGCCATTTTCTTTTTTTGTTTCCCGGTCTGCACCTCACGCTGCTGCTCCTGAGCCTTCTCTTTGTTCCCGCTGTCATCACCCGTTGGCGGTTGAAGCGCCGAGCCGGGGCATTCCGTCTCGGCTCCCGGAGGGATTGGCTCGCATGGCCAGTGATCCTCTTGATGATGATCGCCTCTGTCGCCGCCTATCCCGTCTTGGTCAAATTCAACATCAACCCATGCACCCAAATCGTCCTTGCGATCCCGCTGGTGGGTTGGCTCGGTGTGGTGTTTTTCCATGCGGGATGCGTTTTCCTCGGAAGCGCACGTGCGCGCATCCTTCAGATTGCCACCGCTGGCGCGGTTCTTCCGGCTTACGCCTTGAGCGCGATGGCACTCTGCTCCTTGATCCCGATCTACCGCGCCGCAGAATCATATTGGGTTCCAAAAGATCAGCTGATCCTCATTGATCCCGATGCTCCGGATCTCGGTGCCTATGAGTTCAAGGTCGCCGCCCAGAAACGCCGCGAAACCATGGCGATTCTTGGTATTGAGTGAATTTTCCGATACAAATCCGACAACCCATCCGTTCGTGCCAAGTGTCCGATTCGCGCTGGGTGAACCATAAGGATGACAAAAACGCCTTGACCCGCACGTGCGGGAAACACCAACTTCAAATGCCGCAATTCTTTCTTTTCATCCAAAAATTGTGATGATCTTGAAATAATTGCCTGTCTGATTGCATATATACGAGCGCGTTATTTTCCGAATCACCGAAACATGTCCAAAAACCCCATCCTTTTGCCTATCCTCGGCGCTTGGTTTCTAGCCGTTGCCTGCGCGTTCGCCCAAAACCAAGCTGGACAGGAAATTCTTTACCCAAGCGCGGCGTTCGCCAAACTCGATACCTTCGAGGGAGTCAACCTCGAGGATGCTGACAAACTCTTCAAAGCCGGTGATTTCAACGGCGCCTACGCCGCCTACAAAGCCTACACCTTCGAATTTCCCAAGAGCAAGGCCATGCCATACGTGTTGCTACGCTTGGGTCGTTGTCTGCACAAGGTCGACAAACGCAACGCCGCCATCAAGGCTTATCAGGATGTGGTGGATTACTACCCCGACGACGTCGCCTACGCGGCCGCCGCTCTCTACCATATCGGCGAGTGCCATGGCCAAAACGGGGAGGAAGACAAACAAACCGCCGTGTGGGCACGCATGGTCAAGGACGACGGCTATGTCACCCAGCCCAACTCCGGCACAGCGCTCATCCATCTCGGCAACGCCATGCAGAAACTCGAAAAACACGATGAGGCGGCCGAATACCAATGGCGCACCGCCGTCGCCTTTCTCAAAACCAACCCCGCGTCCGCCGAAGCGGCACGCAAGGCGGTGCTGTCTCATTATGCCGGCCGCAACCCCAATCACGACAAACTGAAAGAATTCTACATCGCTGCCAGCGGATTTGACGGGCGAGGCCAAAAAACCGATAACCCCGAGGCGGATCCTCGTTACTGGACCGCCGTTCTCCAGACGGTCCTGGCCATGGCGCCCGACTCACCCAAGCGCGAGAGCGCCTGCCTTTACTGGACGAGCAAATTAGCCGATCGGTTCACCGAAGATGACGAACTACGGCGCCTCTGGGCCGATGCCACCTTCGTGCACGAGAAAAAACAGGATTCCTGGCAAGCGCGGATGGAAAAACAATTCGCGCTGAAACCCGCCACCATTGAGCGCGTGCTTCAATGGTGCGCGTATCATCAGGCGTATCCGAAACTTCGCTCCGCTTTTTTTGCCAAGCATTCCAAAGCGATGCTCGCATCGATGAAGCCCAACCAGCTTCTGGATCTCATCGCAAGGCTTCAGGGTCGTCCTCTTCAAATGGACGAGGAGGCCCAGGCTGTCGTCCGGTCCATCCGTACGGATACTCTCAGCGACGCAGAAATCCAACGCTTCATCCCCCTCGCCGCAGGCTACCTGACCGAGGAGGAGATCATCCGCCATGCATCCCGGATCAAAGATCCGATGTTGGCGACGAAGACCCGTTTCGACTACTATCTGTCGAAAAGCCACAGGAATGCTCCTTACATGGAGAAAGCTCTCGCGGAAATCCCCGAGCTTTCGAAATCACCCGTCTACGCCGACGGCCTGACCTGGACCAAAGCGGTCCTTCTGCAAAACCTTGGGCGTCACGAGGAGGCAATCCAAGCCTTCCGTGCGGCAAACAAACAGCCAGATTCCACCTTTGAAATCGCCAACTGCCTCGTAGCGCTCAAACAATATCCGCAAGCCATCAAAACCGTCAGTGAACTTGAAATGGTCGGCGGCGCTGTCGCTTCATCCGCCAGCCTGAAGGTCGCCGATATCCACAGAATTTCGGGGGACAAGGCAAATGAAGTATCCCAACTCCGCACAGTCCTGCGCCGCTACCCCAAGACCAAGGAATCCGCCGCCGCTCACGACCGCCTCGAAAGCTATGGCGTCGCCCTTGTGGGTGGGGAAGCGGAAGCAAAAAAATAATTCTCCCATCTCGTAAGATTCTCTCACTCCTATCCTGTATCTGACCCGACCCACCGGCATGAAGTCCAAAAACCCGCTCCTCAAACCCGTCTCCGCATCCCTGGCACTGGCCGTAACGTTTATCCCTGTTTTCGCCATCGCGCAGGATGAAGCCCCCGCAGAACGTCCGCGTACCTCGGCCACGGAGGTCGATCCCCAGGCCAAGCATTTGTTCGACAAAGCCATGGAGCTGATGGATTACAAACAGCACGAGCGCGGACTAGCCATGCTGAACTCGATTGTCCGCGACAACCAAGGAACGATCCTTGCTCACCGTGCACACATGGCGATGGGCAAACATTTCCTCGATCAGCGCGCCACTGCGGATGCTCTCAACCACTTCATGCTGCTTGCCCGGGTGCTCGCTCCCGTTCCGGGGGAAGAGCAATCCGAGGATGTGATTTCCCTCTATCAGGAATCTCTCTTTCAGGCGGGACTCACCCAATACACCGCAGGCCAATACGCCGCAGCCTTCCCCATGTTCCGTCGCCTGACGGAAGTTGCCGGCAAAACCCCATGGGCGAACCAAGCTTATTTCTACATCGGGATGAGTCACTATCAGATGGGCAACTGGAACAAGGCCATCGACTCCCTCTCCCTTGTCGGTACCGAAGTGGCCGACGCCGAGGGCGATGACCTCGGTCGTATCGAAATCGGCCAACGCTTTTATTCCAAAATCGTCGATGCCGACGTCCCTGTCATGCGCAAGTTGAACCAGCCAATCCAGGCGATGGTGAAAGTTAGCAGCGGCGACTCCGAAGTCATTACCGGAGTCCCGGTCCCCGGAAAAGAAAACGAAATGCTCGCCTCCGCTCCCACCATCCTGGGCAATGCCAAGGCCGGCGACGGAATCCTGCAAATGGTCGGCGGCGACACGCTGGAGGTTACCTACCTGGATGACAGCACGCTCGATGGTCAGAAAGGAGTGCCCCGCATGGGAAAGGTCCGCGCCGTCAGTACCGGAACCGTTGGGTTTTATCTCGGTGACAACTCCACGCCCGCCTACATCGCTTATCCGGGCCAACCCCAGATCGTGATGCTTCGCGATGCGGACCTCGATACATCGGCCCAAGCCCAAACCATCACTCTCACGGTGAGATCCCTTTTCAAAACCGAAGCCAAAGACGCGGCGGCAGGGGATGAAATGTTGGATATTTTCGCGCTCAAGGATGATGAAAAGGACTTATGGGTCGAGCGTGATCGTATCAACATCACCCTGACCGAAACCGGCGAAGGACCCGAAATCCGCACCGGTGTGTTCCTCGGGAAAATTCCGCTCTCTCCTCTCACCGAAGGAGTGGAACCCACCAACAAGGACGAAATGCTTCACACCGCCGAGCTCGACGAACTCTCCATCACCTATACCGATGCGGTCCATCTTTATGGTGATGAGCCGCGTGAATCCGAATCCCGTATCAAGGTCTCCGGCTCGGTGAATTCCGGTGTCACTGCGGACCAATACGTCGTTTTCGAGGAGCTTCTCAAAGCGCGCAAAGGCTCGGTCGAAGCCGAAGCCCTCGTCGGTCTCGGCTCGATTTACAAGGACATGGGTCTCGATCAACGCGCTGCGGAGCGGGCCAACGAATCGCTCAACAAGATCGATCCGATCATCGTCAACCGTCAGAAGCTACCCAGTGATCTCGTTGAACAAGCCTTCAAACTCAAATGGGAGAGCGAACTGCTCAAAAACGATTTCACTTCGGCCATGGCGACCTGCCTTGCCTTCAACCGGCTCTACCCGGAATCGGTTCTCGCCGACCAAGCGCTGATGACCCTCGGTCGCAGTCTCGCCGATCGCGGCGAATACAAACAGGCCGTCTCGGTTTATGGTCGTGTTTTGGATCTTGAGAACCCCATCTCTGCCGCCGAAGCCCAATTCCGCATTGGTGAAGTCCTTGCCAAGGAAGCCGAGGAACTCACCACCGCCGCCGATGAGCATAACAGCAAATGGGGTAAGGCCGGCCTGAGCCCGGTCACCGCACTTCAGGCCCGCATGGGCCCCGCGATTCTCGCCTATCAGAAAACGTATCAAACCTACCCCGAGAGCTCTTACGCCGCCGAGGCTCTGGGTCGTGTCGTTCGCCATTATGTGGAAACCGACAGCTTCGCCCAGGCAGCTGGCTTGTTGGAAAGCGTGTTTGCCGAATATCCGGATGCGGCGTTCCTCGATGAAATGCTTCTGCTCTGGGCAAACGTTGCTTTTCGCATGAACGATACCGTCACCGCCAAAGCAAAACTTCAGCAGCTCCTCTTCGACTATCCAACCAGCCAATACGTTGCCGAAGCACGGAAACGGCTCGCCGGTCTTGAAGGTGAGGACGCCGCACCTGCGGCAGGCGGCCCAGCCGAATCCAAAGAAGAATGAACCGTCCTCTAGGTCTCTTGAGTCCTATCAGCGCTTTTCTCGGAATAAAATGACCCACTCATCCAAATATCTCATCACGCTTACGTTCTGCCTGCTGCCTGCCCTCTGCATCTCGCACGCGGCCACTTTCGATCAACAGCGCGCCACCGTTGCCGCATCGGTCGAAACCCAGTCCGAGGAAGCCATTCTGTCTCTGCTTCGCGCAGGCATCGCTGAAAACAAGCCCGCTCCCGCCGTCTCCCTCGCGGGCGATTGGTTGCGCCGCAACGTCCCCAAAAACCCCGCCGTCCTCTTCCAGGCAGCCCGTGCCGCCGAACTCTCCGGTGAAATGAAAAACGCCGTCGCCTATCACCAGCAAGCCCTCAAAATCGTTGATCCCAAATCCGCCGAGGCAGGGGAGTCGATCACCGCTGTCCACACACTGTTTCTCTACCGCCTCAAGGACAACACGGGCGCCTATGTCTTCGCCCAAAACGAAGCCGATCGCCTCTCCGTCAATCCCGCCTTCCGGCAGTTCGACCGCTGGTTTCTCAATGAGGCGAAGACCCGGCTGGATTACAACTCCGTGGCTTCCCGTCTCCTCGCTTCCATCAAGGGCGGCGCGACCCAAGATCAAATCACGGCTCTTTACGCCGCCGATTTCAAATGGTTGCTCGATGCCGTCCGCGCGGTCCGTTACGATTTGAAACAGGATCGCTTCAGTGCCGATTTCGTCGCCAAGATCAAGGCCATCGCCGAAACCGGTGGTGATGAAGAATATCGCCTCCTGCTCGACTGGTCGGTTTCAGTCAAGGCATACAACATGGCCCGCATCGACGGCAAGGAGGCCAAGGCTCCGACAGCGGAAGCGAATCAGCTGTTAGATAAATTTCCCGGCTATGCCACGCTCGTACAGACGGATTGGGCCGGCGGCAGCACCAGCCGCCATTACCGTGATGATCCGAAAAAATATTGGCCTCACGAACTCGAATCCAAGCTTGCACCGATTCGCTCCGCGCTGACAAAAATCCCGCCGCTCGACCAGGCGGACCTCCTGCAAAGCTGGGGAACCCAATACTATGACTCCGGCCCGCAGGTGATTCAGCCGTCCGAAGCCGCGGCATACGTCCTGTCCAATCAGCAGCTCGTCAACCGCCGCTCCGGTCCCATCCTCACTTTTGAGATCGAAAAGATGACTCCCGAGAAAGCGGCCGAAATCGCTCCCCATCTTGCCCTGAATCCTTCTCCGGAGGCCTCGTTCATTCGCGCACTGGCAGCGATCGGCGAAACCAAAGACCTCGACAAGGGGATGTCCGTCCTTCTCGGGCCGGAAGTCTGGCGCCTCGATCGAAATATGCTGGATAATGGCACGTTTGCCGATCGCCTTTGGCACACAACCGGCAAGCCAGGCGGCGGTGCCAAGCGAGAGCAAATCATCGCCAAGTCCAAAGAACTCGCAAAATCCATTCCGGCGCTGGACCCCGAAGACCAATTCCGATCCCTGCTCAACGATTATCTTTCAGCGTCGCCGAAAATCCCCGGCGTCCGCTCACGTGTCGCGAAACTGCTCAACGAATCCCCGGATGCGATTTCGCTTGCTCTGCCCGACCCACGACCGGAAATCCAGATCCTCGTAAGAAACGCCATCCAGACGGATCTCGGTAATCCCAATGGCGTGCTCAAAACGAAAGGGAATCAGAAAAAGAAAAACACCGCGAAGCCCGCCGACCCTCATCCGCTTGAACCGGATCTCCGCAAGGTCATCTCGGACTCCCTTGCCAAAAACCAACTCGAGAGCTGGTTGGTAGTCGCATGGGTCCGGACTCTCAATTCGAACAAAACGGAAGAATTCATCCGGGTGGCCGATTCCATCGCAACATCACCCGCATTTTCCAAGCTGAACTACGAAGCCCGCATTGCATTGCGTTCGGTCGCGCCGGAATCTATCCTCAATCCCGCACAACTCGAAATCGTGCGATCCGCCGATCCTGATTTGATCAGTGCGGATCTTCTGAGCCTGCCTGCCACAGCGGACGCTGCGACCACCATCGCGGCGATCCAGAAAGCGATCGAGCTTCAGAAAAAATCCCCTGTTTTTCAGGAAGTGATCGGATCCGATAAAATCGCCGCCCTGCCGGATCCGGTATTCTCCGACGAAGGGTTGACTTCCTTGCTGGTCAAATCACTCGATGAACGCCGGATGCTCAATGTCGATCGGCTTTTTGGTGAACGTTTCTTCCAAGTCCTCGTCAAAAACAATCAGCCTGATCAACTCATCCGAACCACCAGTTTCATCTGGTCGTTTGTTCCGGTGTATCATCATCCGACTTACCCGCAAGTATTGAAGCTCACGGAAACCCTGCTCGACCCGCAGCCTTCCGTATCATTGGCGCTCGCCAATAACGGCCTCGCTGCAATCGAACGCCACACCACCGGCCACACGTGGTTCAATGCAGGTACGGACATCCCGCGTCTCAAATCGATCCGTAGCAAAGCTTCCGGCACTCTCGGTCTGATCACCATTCCCGTCCCGCCCAACCATCCCGCTTATGCCGTCTATCAGGCACAAGCCGAATGGATGTCGGGAAACGAGGACAGCGCTTGGAAACTCATCGACACCCATTGGGAAGCATTCAGCCAAACCTACCGGGAACTTTCGGTTCCCTTCCTGATGTGGACGCTCGAACGCTCCATCTTCGGGCGTGATGAAGCCCGTCAGGAATTTCTCATCAAAGCTCTCATGGCTTGGGCTGGTGAATCCGGCTCGCCCCTCATGCCGAAGGAAAAGGCATCGATCGAGATCGCTTACGGCGACATTGCGCTCCAACGTGGCCAAGTTCGACAGGCACATGAAATCTTCACGCGCACCCGCGAAAACCCCGCTTACGCGGAGCTTCCCATCCGCCACCAGGCATCCCTACGCCGCGTTCGCGCCGAGCGCATCGCAAAAAACTACGACGCAGCCCTGCAAACTCTGACGGATCTGGAACTTGAACGCGTCCCGGAAATTTGGACGGATGTTCGCTTTGCCCGGGCTGAGGTCTATTTCGATCGGGAGGACTTCGACGACGCCAAGGACGATGTCGATTCCATCCTCGCTCGCGAGCCCAACCACTCCGACTCACGCATCCTGTTAGGAAAAATTCAGCTCAAGCGCCAGAAGCTCATGGAAGCCACCGAGGTCGAGCTGGGCTCAACCGCCAGCCAACGCAACATCGTTCCCGGCGAGCGTCTCAAAGTCACCCTGAGTGATCCAACGCTCGCGGTATCCGGTGCCGGCACGGAAATCGAAGTCGTGGTTTGGGCCAAATCTGGTGACAACGAGACCTTCTTCCTCCGCCAGTTCGGCGACGAAAAAACCAAATTCCGTGGTGAAGTCGCCACAGCCCTCGGTGCCCCCAATGCCGGTGATGGCACCCTCCAAGTCATCGGTGACGATGAGGTCTTCTACGCTTACTCCGAGCGTTTCCGTGCCAAGATGAACAACCTCGATGAAAAACGCGGCGGCCCCATTACCATATCCTCGGATGCCATGCTCATGGCTTCCGCACGCAAGCTTCTGACCGAGGCGGAACAGCGCAGTGCCGACATGCAATTGGTGATGGAGGAAATCGGCGCAGGCGAGAACAGCGAGGCTGCAGCCAAAGCGAAGATCGCCAGAGGTGAGGTCAAAATCGATCACGAGAAACACATCGCCACCATCGTCAAACCGGGCAACCCCATCCATGTCCGCGTCTCCGATCCGGATCGCAGCCGTACTGCAGGAGTTGACGAACTGAACGTCAGCGTAAGCGCTTCCAGCGGGGATTCCGTCTCCCGCACCACTCTCAGGGAAACCTCAGGTCACAGCGGGGTTTTCGAAGGCACGATTCCAACCGCTGGGGCTCAGGCCAGCGCCTTCGCTCAGAACTCGGAAGCCGGTCGTGCGCCGAACATGGTCATCAGTCCCAAGACGGATTACCCCGCATGGCGTCCGGTTCCGACCAAGGGCCTCGTTCCGGATTTCACCATTGATCTTAACGATAACCTTCCGCTTGGCGAGCTGACCATCTCCGCCAGGGAGCCAGGAGCGAAACTCCAGAAATTCCTCGTTCAAACCGCGATGAGTCCCTCCGATTGGACGACGGTTGGCACGTACCCGGCATCGAAAATCCCGATCGCCGATCCATGGCAACCTTCCGTCACCGTCGTCAACGAGGACGGTCGGAATCATCACTATGGCGCGCGCTCGGTTTATGAACTCGATGCTCTGCGCGCTCATCTGTCCACCGGTTGGCTCGCTCACCAACCGGATCAGGCCATTGCCAAAAATGTTTCCGGTCCATCGTCCGCCCTGCCGCATTCGATTCCTGGCGACATTCAATGGAAACGCGGCGGCACTTACCCCAACCCCGCGGTCGTGGTTCGTTTCCAAGCCTACTTCTATGAGAAGGAAAACGTCACCCGTCGCTTCGCTCTCGATCTCGGAAAAATCATCGAACACAACATCCCCGCAGATGCAAAACAGAAGGGGGAACAGGCCCAGTTCCTGATCGCTGTCAACGACAGGATCATCACCTCCAAAGACCAGCCCCAACTGCAAGGCGAAGTTGGTCTTAAATCCGGTATCCACAAAATCGAAATCTGGGCCACCGGTTGGCTCTCCAACATCGGCTTCGGACGCGACATCAAGCTTCGCGCCAACCTCACCAGCCCCGATCAACTGACGGAATGTCCGGACTCGTTTTTCGACCCGAAAACCTTCCCTCCATCCCTGATGGATCAACGCAACGGACCGGCGACCATCGCCGCCAACTCGGATTCATCCGAGTTCAAGGTCAAGTTCAATGAGCAATCCCGCACCCGCCTCATCCGTCTCGTATTGGTAGGCTACGAAGGCACCGCTCCAGCCATCAACAAACTCGCTCTGACAAAAGCCGACGGCTCCGGAGTCCTGCCCGTTAGCGAAGACTTCGCCGAACTCGGCAAAAACGATACGCTTGAAATTCTGACAGGCGATAAGATTTCCGTCCGCTACGTGGATGACCGCTTTGTCACCAAAACCCGCGAACGCCACGAACGTTTCCTCGAGGTCTCCTTTACCGATGCCCGCGCCGAGTTCGCCGACATGAAACCGCGCTTTAACGCACGCAAAGGTGAAGACATGCCCTATTACGAACAACTCATCCGCTTCATTCATGATGAGCCGCTTTCTCTCGCCATCCACGATGCCGACATGGACACCACCGTGAAACCAGACAAGGTCAAGGTCACCATGGAGACTTCCAACGGATCCGCTGAGTACGAAGCCATCGAAACCGGCGATTCCACCGGCATGTTCAAACTCACGATCCAGCCCGTCGCGGGCAAAGCGAAAAAGGCCGGCGAGATCCAAGTCCCAGTGGGTGGCGCCATCACCGCCCGCTACATGGATGAGGAAAACAACCGGCCAGGTGTGCCAACACCCCGTATTGCCATCATCCGTCACGCCGCTTACACCGAACCCGTCATCCGCCTGTCCCATTCCACCGCCACTCCCGTTGCAGGGCAGGGGATTGCTTCTGTGCTCCGCCACGGCTTCGATCGGCCCACCCATGAGCGTCCGGATGCCGCGGCGGAACTCATCCTTGCGTCATGGCAACTCAAGCAAACCTTGTTGCCCAGCACCCAACCCCCCGATGGCGGCTTCCAAGCGGTTCTTGGCCAGCCTTTGTTCCTGGAAATCACCGCCCCTCAGATGGCTTTGGGAGTCACCTCCAAAATCGAAGTATACGCACAGACGGACCAGGGCCGGAGCGCTGCCGGAAGCACCGCACAGGGTTACGATAAGAATATCCCCGGAACCCTTTTGTTAGAAGCCGGTCTTGATCATGAAATCCATTTCAGTAGTCCATGGCGAGGAGTCCCATCCATCCCGATCTACCAGTCGGATGAACCCATGCGGTTCTCTGAAAATACAAACTTCGACCGTTTCTTTACTTCCGTTCCGCTCATCCTCGACATGCTTCCGGCCCAGGGCGCACTCACGTTCCAGGAGCGCTATGAGCTTGTCCAAGCCACCAAGGACTCTCTCGATGAATCGCAACAAGTCGATCTGCAGGTCAAGGGTCTGGTCGTTCGTCCCGGTGAGAATATCTACATCGGCTTCAGGCATACAGGCCCGGACGGTAAGGAAACATGGTCCACCGCCTCGACCAGAGTCGTCACCCATCCGGCCTTCGATCTCATGGCAGAGGATTATCGCTCCGCCGTAACCGCCGCATACGTCGGCGAAAACCTCAACCTCCGGGTTGTCGACCTCGGTGCCGACTCCACCGATGGCATCGATGCGGTCCAAGTTCTTGTTCAGGCGAAATCCGGAGCGAAACACTCACTCGTGCTCAACGAGAGCGGTCCCCATACCGGAATTTTCAAAGCATCCTACCCTCTGGTCTATGCCGATGCCGCCCCCTCGCAACCCAAGGACGGCACCGCGCCTGAGGATCCCCGAATCAGCGGAATTGCAGTGACCTATGGCGATACCATCGCAGCGCGCTACACCGATCCCAACGGCATCAAGACCGAAACCCGCATGATTTCAATCAGCAAGGGTGCTGACGGCAGCATCGAACCGTTCTCCAAAAAATTCGATGATCCTCAGATGGCGATGCGCACCCAGTTTTCACTCGCCGAGGCGTATCTGGAAGTCGCCAAACGCCGTCGCAAACTGGGTGAAAACGAACTCGCCGATCTCGATTACCAGACCGCGAAACAACTTCTCGCCAGTGCCATGGACCAGTTCAACGACCCATCCACTCGAGCCCATGCGGAATATCTGTTGGCCAGCTTGACGCTGGAAGAGGCGGAAGCCACGCAAGATGCCGAAACCAGGGAAACCCGGTATCGCGCCGCACTCACGCGTTTCATCAACGTTACCGGATCCTACTCCGAAACCTTGCACGCATCCAAAGCCCAATACCAGATTGCCACGATCTACGAACGCATCAAGGAACCCGATATCGCCGCGCAGGAATATGTGAAACTCGCTTACAAATATCCTGACTCCGAATACCTCGCGGTCTCGATGGCTCGCCTTGGCAGCCATTTCCTCAAGAAAGCAGCCGAATACGAATCCAAATCCAAACCGCTTTTGGAAAAAGCCGAGCAAGACAAGGACGCCGCATTCGAGGGTGAGGCACTCAAAAAACTCGCCACAGCGGAATACCTGAAGACCGCCCAGATTTTCGGCCGGTTGCAGGAACGTTTCCCGACCGATCCCCTTGCAGGTCAGGCCGGACTCAGCGCAGGACAGTCCTTCATGCGGGCGGGAAAGAATCAGGAAGCGGTCGATGCCTTCAAACGCGTCGTCGACGAGCCCGCATATGACGGCCCCACCATCCGTGCCCAAGCCATGTATTGGTCCGGCATGTGCTACCAGAATCTCAAACAACCCTTGGCGGCCTATTCCCACTTCAAACGCCTGACGTATGATTTCCCCGAGAGCGAGTGGGCTGCTTTCGCACGTGGCCAGCTCTCCCAGGAAGGCATGTTGGATCTCGAGACCAGGCTGGAGATGGAAAGGTTGGAAAGCGAGAAACAATGATCTCTAACAAATCAAAAAACACCTCCTCGATGTTACGCATTCTCACAACGACCCTCGCTCTGGGCTGCGCCATGGCCGCCCCGCTCGATGACCGTATCACCGCTTTCAAGGCAGCCTCCAAACAAAGCGAGGCCGACGTCACCGGAATCCTCGAACTTGGATTGTCCGAGAACCGCTCCGCCCTCGCCTTCGCAGCTGTGAAATCCTGGCTTGCCGCAAATTCCTCTGAAGACCCCAAATTCCTTTTCAGCGCCGCCCGCTCCGCCGAATTGGCCGCAGAGTGGCGCCAGTCGGTCAGCTTCTACCGCAAACTCCTCAAACTCAAGGATCTTGATGCAACGATTGCCGCCACTGCGGCTCCTTCCTGCTACCGCTTGCTGATCAACCACCTCGGCGATGCCGACTCCGCTTATCTCCTCATGCGTGAAGAGGGGCTTCGTCTCCGAAACTATGGCAACAATCGCAAGTTCGATGCCTGGTTCCTCGCCAAAGCCGCCGAGCGCAAGGATCTCACCGCCACCGCCCAGTGGCTTACCACGGTGTATAACAGCGACGAACCGCGCGCCGCTTTCGAGGCCGTATTCGGCAATCTGCTGTCAGATCTCGAAACCTATACCTACAGGCAACCGACCCTTCTCAATGAACTCAAATCCCTTGCCGCCGCGAGACACACAACCCCTGCGAACAAAGCCAGGTTGCAATGGAGTATCGCGATCATTCCCTGCATCGAGAAAATGACGGAAGCGATCCAGGCAAGGCTTCCTGTTCCGGACGCCTTGATGGACGCACCCCTGCAGGCCGCTCGCGATCTGATTACGGTTGCGCCTTTCGAAGGCTCCGTCATCGTTGCAAAAGGATGGATGCACTTCAGTGCGGGCGACTCCGGATTCTATGCCACGTTCGTCAATCCGCGCCGTGCCGAAAAAGCCGCTCCGATCCTCTCCGTTCTCCGCAAGCTTCCTCCCGAGCAAGCGAATGCCATCGTCAATCTTCACGTCGCCATGGCAAAAAATCGCAAGGTGGTACCCTACCTCATTTCCGAGGAAGAGATGCGGGCCCTCACCGCTGAGCGACCTCAAATCATCGTCAAGGATACCAAGCCTGAAAATCCGAACAGAAATCAACCTCCTGCCCAGAATGCGCCGCATCCGGACTCCGAGTTTTCCCGCGAACTTCTTGCCCTGCCCGACAATGCCAACCCCGCAGCCGTTGAGTCGGCCTTGCTGGCGGCAGTGGATCGAGCCTCGAAATCTTCAAAGGTCATCACGGTGCTGGGCCTGGGTCAGGTTGCAAAACTTCCGGAGTGGTCGGATCCGCTGCGCAAGGCGGTTCATTCCTTGTTCAATGAAAACGCACCGCTTGGCGCCTATCCGAAAAAACACGGATATGAGGCGCTGGCCACGCGTGTCATCCATGATGCGGTCGCCGCAAAGCGTGTCGCAGAATTCGAGAAGATCGCCGCCGGTCTCTGGGCTGCGGCAGTCACCACAGAAGATACGAACCATTACCATGCTGTTGCGGCCTATGCAAAATTTGCTGCGAGCTCGGTGAAGGACGGAAACGCTTCGCTTGCCATTACCCTCACCCGCTGCGCCGCACAATCCGCCTTCTCGAACATCACGGGTCCTACCTGGGTGATTTCCAAGTTCAGCGAGCTCAGTGCGAACCTCCGCCAAACTGCCGGACTTGCCGCCGCGGAAATCGGTGCGGTCGATATCCCAGTCGATGAAAGCAACCCCGCTTACCCGATCTACAAATCCAATGCCGAGTTTGCCTCCGGAAACCTCGACAGCGCCTGGCAGCTCTACCTCGCCAACTCCGCCCAACTCTCCGCCGTACTTCGTACGCTCCCGGTTGGCTATGCGTTCTGGTTGTTAGAAAAATCCGTCGAGACCGATCGCAGCGAGGATGCGGAAAACCTCATCAAGGAAATCACCATCTGGTCGCGCCAGGCCGAGGGCACCCTGAGCCCTGCACAAGACGCCCAGCTGAAAATCGCCTACGCCGACCTCGCTTTCCGCAAAGGTGCCCTGCCCACCGCCCGCGCCTGGTATCGCAAGGTCGCTGAGGCTGCGGAATACGAAGGCAGCGAAATGCACATCATCGCCGCACTGGGTTCTGTCAGGGTGGATCGCGTTTCCAAGAACTTCGGAGCCGCCATCACGGAGCTCGATAACCTGATGAAATACCCGAATGAGGATTTCCGCAAAAAAGTCCGCTATGCGCGCGCCGAAGTTCTCATGGATCAGGAAAGCTATGCCGAAGCTCTCGAGGCGATCGAACAAGTCCTGCGCCAAGATCCGAAACATCCGGATGCCCTGATCCTTCGCGGCAAGATCCACTACGAGATGCGCAAGCTCGTCGAGGCCAGCGAAATCGAACTCGGACCTTCACAAGACAAGACCATCATCGTTCCGGGTGAAGCTGTGAAGGTCAACCTCCGCGATCCCACTCTAAATGTCTCAGGCACGGCATCGGAAATCGAGGTGGAAATCTGGGCGAAGTCCGGTGATCGCGAACGCGTGATGCTCTATCAGCTTGGTGACAGCAAAGAGAAATTCCGCGCCGATGTGCCGACGGCTCTCGGGGCTCCCGTGGCCGGTGACAAGGTCCTCCAAATCCTTGGTGAAGACGAAATCCGCTTCGGTTACTCCGAGCGCTTCCGCGCCAAAATGAAAGACCTGCCCGCCGATCCGGATACGGTCATCGGAGTCGCCTCGGATGCCTACCTCTCATTCTCCGCAGGCGCTTTCCCTCCCCGTGAAGGCGAACGCCGCCTGAATATCGAAGAGCTCGGCCTGCCCAGTTCGCAGGCTGCTCTGGGCACCCGCACGGTCCGCCCGGGCAATCCGGTTTACATCCGAGTCACCGATGCCGACCGTAGCATCAGCTCGGGAACCGATGAAGTCATTGTCAGCCTTCAAACTTCCAGCGGTGACGAAATCCGACAACTCGCCCTCAAGGAAACTTCACCCTACAGCGGAGAATTCGAGGGGATTGTCCCCACTGCCGGAGCACAAGCCATCGCTTTCGCGTCCGAGAGCGCCCCGGGTCGTGATCCAAACATGGCAATTAGTTCGCGTGATTATCCCGGCTGGCAGGGGAACGTCGGAGACAACAGTAAATCCCGCACCTTCGGGATCGACCTCAATGACAACGCTCCCGTCAACCAGATGACTCTGGATACCGGAGCCGATTCGAGTCGAATCAAGCGGTTTGTCCTCCAGACTTCTCTGGATGGTGAGCATTGGACCACCCGCGCGCGCTATCCGGAAACCACTCCGATTTGGACCGGAAAACCCCACGTGACTTCTTTCCCGAGCTACGGAGACAAATCCACGTTGGTTTCCAAACCCACCGATCGGAAGCTTCCGGATGATTGGTTGGAATTGATGGATCTGAAATCCAACTCGGAACAGTTGCACTATCTGTCTGCTGATGTGCTCAGCCTCTCTGCCGTAAAATTGCCGATTGTGAATACCAGTCACCCCGGTTACAGCTGTCTCATTCGCTACCGTGCGATGTTCCATCAGTCCTCCTCAGCGATCCGCACTTTCGAGCTCAGAGGATTGCCTGACGATGGAAATACGATTTTCCTCCTCAATGGCGTTCCTGCTGATGCCGACGCGCAAAGCGGGTTGCGTATCGAACGCGAACTCGCTCCCGGGATCCACGAAATTCAAATCTGGCGTCACGACGGCCGCGACAAGTTTCTCGCCATGGAACCGGTATTGTTCTGCGATGACAACGGAGCGCCCGACTTGGTGCCATGTCCTTTGGCCATGTTTGACCCCGAGACATTTCCCGAGAATTTCAAATCCGCCATACCGCAGGCCGCTGAAGTCGGCACTGCCGCCGATGGGAAGTTCAACGTGAAATTCGGCGACCGGACCCGCGCTCGAATGGTTCGCCTGGTCATCAATGGCTTCGAGGGTGCTGCCCCAACCATCAACAAGGTCACCTTGAACAACCGTGAAGGTAAAGATCTCATTCCTGTCGCCCAGGATTTCATGGAGCTGCGCGGCAATACCCAGCTTGAAGTGCTTCCCGGAGACGCCGTCAGCGTCCGCTACCAGGATCCGCGTAGCGCGACACCAAAACGCGATCGTCATGAACAACGCCTGAACGTCGCGTTCAATGATGCCAAGCTCACGGCGTCGTTTCTCAATTACGTCGAGACCGAACACGGCCGCGAGCTGTTGTTAGAACCGATTCGCCGGTTCCGGTTCGATGATGCGGTCGCCCTGGTGGTTGACGACCCGGACATGGATTCTTCCGCTGAAAAAGATATGATCGAGATCCAGGTCACTTCCTCCTCGGGTGGAAAAGCCACGATCCAGGCGATCGAAACCGAAAATCAGAGCGGGCGTTTCCTGGGTCGCATTTTCCCGGTTACCGGTCAGCCCGCGCGCAATTCCGAAATCCAACTGAACGAAGGAGGGACTCTGACCGCTTCCTACCGCGATGCGGAAAACCTCAGCCCCGGCATTCCCACCGAGCGTGAAATTGTGATCCAACACGCGATCTACGCGGATCCCAAGATGGCGGCTTACACGGCTTCCACGCAACCCATTCCGGTTCGAGTGGAGACTCCTGCTGCCAAAAAAACCAACACTCCGACCCGTTCAACCGCAGCCGAAGTCGTCCATCCACGCCGCAGCCTGAGCTTTGAATACAAGGAATCTCCGACACAACCGCTGACCGCGGTTCTCGGCTCCAGCGTCCGCTTCGATGTGGTTTTCCCGCACCTCGCCCTCGCTGGCAGCAGCACGATCCTTGCTTATGTCCAGACCGAGGAGGGACGCAAAGCCAAGCCCACACCGGTTAAACCCCCTTACGATGTCGCGGTGCCCGGCACGCTGAAACTCGTTGGGGCCCTCAATCATGCGAATGTCGCAATTCCAAGCGGATATCAAATCGGGCAAGAACCATCCGCTCCGGGCAACGAACCGCTGCTTGAGGAAGGTCGGTTCTCATTCTCTGTGCCGCTCATCCTCGGCGAAAATCCCGACCGCAGCTTCGCGACCAAATCGGCGGAGTCTCTGCCAGAATCCGCCATTCCCGATGGGCTTGCTGTCAAGGCCGGCGACATCGTTCATGTCGGGTTTCCCTACAAGGATCCTGCCGGAGAAGTCAAATGGATCACGTCCAGCTTCATGGTCGAAAGTCATCCGTTCCTCGATGTGATGAACGCCAACTACACGGAAGACCTGACCAAAGCATTCGTGGGTGAAAAGATCCATCTCCGCCTGATTGACCGCGGCTTGGATCGCGGCCCGGAACGCGACAAAACTTCGGTCACTCTCAAGGCGGGAACGACCACGTCGAGCTACGAACTCCAGGAAACCGAAGCCCACAGCGGGGTTTTCAAATCCATGTTCGCGATCAGCTACGCAGCTGACAAACTTCCCGCCAAGCTTCCGCCGATCGCCCTCAACGGTTTTCCGGTCCGCTACGGCGACAACATTGAGGTTTCCTATGGTTCCAAAAACGAGACCCAAACCCTCACGGTCATCGTCAACAAAGGGGCCGATGGTTTCATCGAGCCGTTCAGCAAACGGTTCAGTGGTGATGAAATGGCGGTCAGAACCAGCTTCACGCTTGCCGAATGTTATTTCGAACTCGCAAAAAAACATCGTGAGCTCGAACAGGAGAGCCTCGCGCGCCGCGAGATCGCCCAGGCACGCAAGCTGCTTGCCGAGGCCATCGCCACCCACCGCGATGACGATCTCCGTGCCCATGCGGAGTATTTGCTCGGAAATCTTGCGCAGGAATACGCCGATCTCGCCAAGAACGACGAATCCAAGCTTCCGATGTACCAGGACGCGCTCGCTCGCTTCTCCAAAATCCCCGCCGACTTCCCCGAAACGGAATTCGCTCCCAAAGCGCAGTTCAAAACCGCTCTGGTCTATGAGAAAATGGGCGAGACCCAAAACGCCGTCGAGGAATACGTCAAGCTGGCATACAAATACCCCAATCACGAACTGCTGCCATCGGTCATGTCCCGACTTGGCGCCTATTTCCAACAAACCGGCCTGGAGTATAAAAAACAGGCGGATGCCTTGAGGAAGAAGACCGATGATGCCACGAAAGCCGAAGTCCTGCGTCTCGACCAACTCTCCTATCCCGAGTTCCTCAACGCCGCGATGGTCTTCGAGAAACTCCAGGAGCGCTTCCCCGATGATTCGCTCGCCGGTCTCGCTGGCCTGCGTGCCGGCCAGAACTACATGCGTGCCCATCAATACGACAAAGCCGTAAAGGTTTTCACCGATGTCCACGCCAACGAGGAATACGATGATCGCGAAATCCGTTCGCAGTCGCTTTACTGGAGTGCCATCAGCTACGAACGTATCAGCGGCCTGATGTCCGAAGACAACTGGAGGGGCAAAGGTCAGGCCATGGACAGCGCCTACGAAATTTACCGCCGCGTTACTTTTGATTTCCCAGACAGCATCTGGGCGAAATACTCTCGCGGTCGCCTTGCCGATCCGGTGTTCGAAGAACGCATCCGGAAGGAAAACGAAACGCGCGAACGCATGCTCGAAGCACTCAAAGACAGCAGAAAGAGATAATGAACCCGCTTGAATCCGTATTGCTCGGCGAACTGACAGGTGGAGCCCAACCGAGGCTTCTGCTGCGCAGCCGCACGCGCATCGACGCCGGACGCTGGTGGCGTCGCACGCCTGTCTGGATCTGCATCACCCATTCCGAACTCATTCTTTTCGCTGTCGCGCGCCGCACTTATGCCGAGCGCGTTCCGTTGGCAGAGTGCCACGCCAGCCACTACGCCGCGATGACGGGTGAATTGGTGATCGAGCCTGCCGAATCTCTGCGTGTCAAACATCTCGCTCTCACTCCGAAGGAAGCCCTTGGCGTATTGGATTTCCTAAAAAAGCAACCCTCTCCATTCTAACAACATCCAAAAACTATGATTGAACAAATCCTCAAAGGCGGACCAATGATGATCCCGCTCATGCTGTGCAGCCTCGTCAGCCTCGCCGTCGTGTTTGACCGCTGGTTTGCATTCCGTCAAAACCGCCGGATCGATACCCGATCACTCCGCTCCAAGGTGATCGCCCGCCTCAGGGAAAACCATCTCCCGGGCGCCATTTCCGAGTGCGAGAGCGCCGGCGGACCGGTTGCCTCGGTGATTCTCGCAGGCCTCCGCTCCTACCAACAGCTGCTCGGCAAAAACGAAAACTCGGAAACCATGCGCATGGTTGTCGGTCAGGTGATGGAGGAATACAGCTCGCAGGCGATGAGCGTCGTGAACAAACGGCTGGATGTCCTCACGACCATCGGCATGGCCGCACCGCTTCTCGGCATGACAGGGACCGTCACGGGCATGATTGCATCTTTCGACGGATTGGCACAAGCCGGCGCATCGGGCGGCGGCGGCGGAGTCGTTGCGGCAGGTATCGCAGAAGCCCTGATCACCACCGCGGCCGGCTTGCTCATCGCACTTGCCGCCGTGATTCCCCAGAGCCTGTTCAACCGGTGGTCTGACGAGACCGAGCTCGAAATCGAAGAAAGCACCAGCGAAGTTGTGGAATTCATCCTCACTCACCACTGATGTTCAAACGCTCCAAACAGCAGAAGAAACACCGTTCCGGCGATCTCCCCGTGGATTCGTTCTCGGACATCGCGTTCCTTTTGATCATTTATTTCATGGTCGCTACGACCCTGGTGAAGGTGAAAACCGTCACCGCGGATCTTCCTGCCGGGGAAAAGTCCACCCAAGCCCAGTCCGACAAAACCCCCATCATCAATCTGCGCGGTGCGGAAATCTTTTTCAACGACAAGCCTGTGAAGCTCGAGGAACTCAACGAGCGCCTCGCCGCCCTTGAGCTTCCCAGCCAGAATCCTGAAAAGCGCGTCATCATGTTGGAATCCGCCAAAGGAACCGTTTACGAAAATTATTTTCAAGCCCTTGCCAGCATCAGCTCAAACGGTGGCGTGGTGGCCATCGTCGAGGAAGAATAAACCATGAAACGTTCCAGAAGAAAAAAACGCAGAACGATTCCCGTGCCGGTTGCGAGCATGGGCGACATCGCGTTCCTTCTCATCATCTTCTTCCTCGTCTGCAGCGAATCCATCAAGGATAAGGCGAACATCGATGCCGAACTCCCGACCTCCGAACATGTGAAGCAACCGGAAATCAGTGTGGTGGCATACGTGGCGCTCGATAAGGAGGGCAACATCTTTTTCGACGGACAGAAAGTGGATAGCGCAAAGGATGTCGAGTGGGGGGTCCGCTCCCTTCTGACCAACTCGGTCTCGGATGACCAACGCCATGTTCAGTTCAAATGCGACAAATCGCAACCCAAGGAAGCTTTCCAACCGATTCTCAAGGCAATCGCCGAAGCTGGCGGCATCATCGAAGCCGTCGGAGAAAAACCGTAATCAGCCAACCAACCAAACCACATGTCTACCCAGAACCAACCCATCACTCCGGACCACTTGTTGCAGTCCTTCCGCGGACGCAGCCTCAAGTCGATCATTTTGTTTACGGTGATCGCCCACATCGTGATCATCGGCGGAACGAGTGTTCCTTACTTCCTCGAATCATTCGGAAAAAATTCCTCGGAAAAACTGAGCGAAGAGCAGCGTACGGAAATCGCCGCACGTGAAGCCACGGATGCCCTGCGTAAGATCGCCGAAAAAAACAACATCAAGCCGCAGGATCTCAGTGCCCGCATTGCCGGTGGAGCAGGTCCCAAATCCCCAGCTGCGGAGGAAACGGCAAAACCCGAAGCCGAGAGTGAAACGCCCGTGACGGAAACCACAAATCCGGCTGTGACTCCCGAGACAACCGAGCCTGAAAAGCCGAAATCCGCGATCGAGCAGGAACTCGATGTCAAACAGGACGGCCCCACCGTGCCGGAGATCAAGGTTGAAGAGGCGGCGGATGAGGATTTGTTCGGTCAATAACAGGAGCATAACCCGCCGCATCAACATTTCGAACCATACCGCATGATCCGCGACATCCATCCAACCATACCCGCCGTCAAGGTGGACGAGATTCCTACGAGTCCGTCCCTTTTCAAGGCACGTGTGGTGATGATCGCGGTTGCATCCGTCTCGGTGCTTTCCGGTGCTGCCTGTTACTGGCTTCCGCCGGCACTGAAGGCATTCCTGTCCGGAAATGCCGAAATTCAGATCCTGTTCCAGAGCAACCACACGGACTCCGCGCTCAGCTTCACCTTCCAGCTCTTTGGTCTTCTCACCATCCTCTGCTCAGTGGCAGGGATCGTCGGATTGCTCCTTAACCGCATCGCATGGCATGCATTACGTTTCGCGCTGTTCGCCGTTTATCTGGTGGCCGCGGTTTATCTGTGGGTCACCTGGCAGGCATGCTTTTCCATTTTCGATCAACAACTCAAAATCGATGGAGAGGAACAGGACAAAGCCACGATCCTTCGTCTCTGGTGGAGTGTCGCATGGCCGGTGCTTGCCATCGTTGTGTTTGCCGCATGGACCCACGTCATGCTGCGCAGTCGTTCGGTCTATGCTGCCTTCACCCGTGAGAAAGGACCTGCCATGGTCGGGGATCGTGTGCTGGAAGATCTCCGCACGCACGGCAGAGACCCCCGCAACCGGCGCAGCCTTTATTTCAGTACGCTGACCCACCTTGTCATTCTGATTCTCATTCCATGGATCATGAGTCTCGGTGGCTGTGTCGAAGCTTACAAGGTTCCGAAAGGCAGTGGCAACCCGGTGGTCGCTATGGTCAAAATGACCAAACCCAAGAAGAAAAAGAAGCAAACCCTCTCGCTGCGGCCCAACTCAGCCATTTTATTCGAACAACCGGATCTCGACGACACGCAGGTCGACCAACAGATGGAGGAGGAAACCCAAGCCACCTACACCGCGAACAACGCGAAGTCAGGAAAAATGGGCAAAGGCGGCGGCAAGGACGGTGGTTGGCCTGAGGGCATGGACAAATACAAGATCCGTTTCATTCGTCTTGAACACAGCGGTGCGGGCTGGGACGACGGCATGGACGAATCCAATGCCGACATCAATTTCCTCCGCGCGTTTGCCGAGGCCACCGGCTTCAAAAAAATCGCCAACAAGGGCGAGAGTCACTCCATCTCCCTGCTGAAAAAATATCCCAAAGACGGTTTCCCGCCCTTCGTGTTCCTGACCGGAAACGGCAACATGGGTAATGTCAGCGCGGCGGATAAGAAAATTCTGCGCGATTATTGCCTCAACGGCGGCATGCTCATCGCCGATGCGGGCAGCGTGCAATTCCACAACTCGTTCATGCCCTTTATTCGTTCGGTCTTCCCGGACAAGCCGCTCATCGACATCGCGGATGACGATATGCTCTATCAGGTCCCCTACGCCTTTCCGGATGGCGCGCCTCCGTTCTGGCGCCTGGGTGGCACCCGCGCCCTTGGGATCAAACACGAGGGACGCTGGGTCGCGTTTTATCACCCTGGCGACATGAACGGTGCATGGAAATCCCAAGGCTACACCGACGTCACTCCCGAAATGCGCGAGGTAGCCATGAACCTCGGCGTCAACCTTGTCTACTATTCCTTCAACCAGTGGAATGACGCGATCTCCAAAGCGAAAAAATGAATCCGAACTCTTTCAGTATCCTTGGCTACCTCAGCGTGCTTCTTTGGCTGGCGGTTCCGTTCATTTGGCTGCTTGCGCGCCGCTTTCGCTTGCCCGGATGGTTGGCTCTCGCTCTGGCTGCGGTCTCGCTCATCCTCGCAAAAGTCAATTCGAGCACGCACGTTGAACGGATCGAAGTTCAACAAAACGAGGAGGCCGTCAATCAGCTCGATGTCGCTGCGGCAAAACGCAAGGCTGTCGAGGACGCACGTGCCGGAGAAGTTGCGGACATCCGGTTTGCCGAGGACGGAGATGAAGATTTCATCGACAAAGCCGGCATGGAAGATGCCGATAAGAAATACCTGGATAGCATCGAAGAATCCTCCGAACCGTCATGGAAGGGGAAAAAGAAAAAGCGCGGTGAAAGCGAATCGGAGGGCGGCGACCTTGAGGATGAGATCGGCGGAAAAGAGGCGATCAGCGGTTTGGAATCGGATTCGTTGCCAACCGAAGAAGAGCGCACCCCGATCTATATGTCCGCAGAAGAGGTGTCGATTGCACAGCGTCTCGACAGTTGGAACATCGATGCGGCACGTTTCGCCATTCTGTTAGGTCTTCTGATTTTTGCGCTGGACTATCTTGCGCGCGCCAATTCCTACGCATATTCCTATTTTCCTCTGCCTTTTCCCGCATCGTGGAGAAACGCGTTCACCCGGGTTCCTGCCTCGATGCATTGTCCCAACCCGCCGCGCCGCACTGTAGCCGAGGAGCTCGCATGGCTGGTCCGCCGCGGCGATGTCTTCATCTGTTTCGCCAAGGACGCCGGTCAGATCCCCGAGGCTCTGCCGCGTCTGGGAAAATTCGGCAAACCCATCGATGTCATCTATGTTGAGGACGAGCGAATTTCGGACGAATTCATTTTCGAAGCCGTGTGGTTCGGTCGCAGTTGCTTCGTTGTTGATTCGATCGACCGTATCAACCGGCTTTATCGCTTTATCCAACTCCAGCTCGAACAACGTTACGTCGCGCGCGCCCGTTCCAAATTCAACGTCCACTTGGTATGGAGCATCGCGCAAACTCCCCAAGCGCACGAGATCGCGGCTTTTGAATCCCTTGCCAGCCCCGCCGGATTTACCCTATTCATCCAACCATCATGAAACCCATCCTCGCACTGCTTTTTCTCAGCGCATTCGTCTTTGCCGATGAGCGCGAATCCACTCCTGAGCAACTCGAAGCAATCCAGAACGGGGGAGATATCCCGATCAAGCCCGAGCGCCCGGCCACCCTCCCTGATCTCACCAAGGGAGAAGCTCTTGTCCCCCCAAAAAAAGGAGATTTCTTCGTTTGGACGCTCGGCCCCACCGGGGTCCAATGCATCATGTCCGGGGGGGCGCTCGGCGATCAATTGTTTGTGAAAGGCGCAGTCAAGGGGTCACCGGCGGATGGTAAAATCCTTCCTGGCGACGTGATCACCGGTATGAATGGAGTGAAGTTCCAAGCCGATGGGCACCTCGGAATCACCATCGGCAACCTGATCATCGAAGCTGAAAAAGAGGAAAACGCAGGAAAAATCGTTTTCAATGTCTGGCGTGACAGGAATTACATCGCCCGCTCCGGTGCGAAAAACATCGCGGGAACCGATATCGATGAACTCATCAATCAGGTTGAAAATGACAACTCGCTTTTCGATTGGAAGCCGGAGGAGGAACGTAAGGTTGAGGTTGCCAAAATGGACTACGCGAAGTTTCCCATCGATGCCTCAACCCTTGATGTCGAATTGAAACTCCGTACCTTTCCGGCTTATTCCGACACGGCTCCCTACGATTGCCCGAAAACCAAACGAATTCTGGAGGACGCATGGGCCGTGTTGGAACAACGGTTCATTCCTGATCCGAAAAAACCGGGCTCGGGAAGAGGAGGCATCCTTGAAGCCATGGCTCTCGTGGCATCCGGAAAACCCGAACACCGCGAGCTGGTCAAACAATGGGTCCGCTCCAAAAACTGCCCGTGGCAACCTCCCACCCAACCTATTGGTGCGATGTTCCATCCCGATTACAAAGGCTACAAAGGCTTCCAGACGTGGCATCACGGCTTCATCGGTTTGCAATGTGCGCTCTACTACGATGCGACCGGAGATGATTACGTGCTCCCTGCATTGCGCAAATACGCGATCGAGGCCGCGATGGGCCAGAGCAAGGCCGGAACCTGGGGCCACACGTTTGCTTTCCCCTCGTTCAATGGCGGCAAGCTGCACGAAATGAACCCCGGCTACGGTGGCCTGAACGCCGCTGGCAACCGCTGCTTCTTCCTCATCGCGCTCGCAAAAAAACTCGGCATTCAACACCCGGAAATCGATCTTGCCATCGGTCGCTCCCATAAATTCTTCGGCTCATATGTCGATCAAGGCGCGATCCCCTACGGCGATCACAACGCTGCAGCCACGGATGACAGCAACGGCAAAAACGCCGGCACGGCCTTCGCGATGAAACTGATCGGCGACAACCACAGCGCCAAATATTTCGCCATGATGTCCGCCCACGCGTCGTTCACTCCACGCGGCGGCCATGCCCATGATTACCATACCCAGTGGTCAAGCTGGGGCGCGACCCTCTGTGGTCCGGAAGTACGTATCGCCGCCGAGCGCAACATGCGCTGGCGCCGTACCCTCTGCCGCATGTATGACGGTAGCTTCATTTACCATTCGCCCAGTGAAAAATACCGAACCCTCCGCGATCCGACCGCCACCGAGGTTTTCAATCAGGTGGTCATTCACAAACAAACCCTGATCTCAGGGAAAGACATCGATGAATCGCTCTATCCAAACGAGCGTGAGTTGAAACATCTCCTCACCAGTGCCTACGGCCAGTTCAATGACGAATCTCTCAAGAAAAAAGTAGGCACCCCCTGGCCGGAGCGCAGTTCGGATGAGCTCTTCGATTTGTTGGATATCTTCATGCCGAAAACCCGTGAAGCGGTCGCAACCGAGCTAGGCAAACGTTATCAGGCCGGAGAACAAGCCATCCTGCCCCGGCTTGTCTCCCTCCTCAGCGACAAGGAGCCCCGGTTCCGCCATGGTGCGCTCTGCGCGATCGATGCCTGCGGCAACGATGCGTTGCTTTCCAATCTCAGCAAGATCATCCCGCTGCTGCAAGACCCGAAAGATTTCGTCCGAATCGCCGTGATCAAACGTGTTTCCAAGGCGATCGATCAGCAGGAAGTGCAAATCGCCTTGCTTGAAACCGCGACCAAAGACCGCACCGCGCTCGCGCCCAACAGCGTGCTCAATGCGCTTCAAACCAACTTGTTCGAAGCCAAGCTCCCGATCGTCAACCAGCCGTTCAAATCGGATATCGATCCAAAACTGATGGAGAAAGCTCTTGCGAACGCCATCCTTGAAGAGACCGGCGCAGGCAGTCTCGTCAAATCAAAAGTGGCTGTTTGGGACAAGGATACGGTGATTCGTCTCGCAGGCCCGCTCGTCTATATCGCCGACGAGGAACAGGTCTATGACCAAATGTCCAGCAATCGTAGCGCGCCGGCCCAGGCCATGCTCTCAAAATTCGGTTATCTCGAAGCCGTGGATTCCACCGCCTATCGCATCCGCGCGAGAGTCGAGGTGCCCCGCGACTTCCGTCCTGGTTCCGGATTCAAAGATCCCATGATGAAGCCCGATGTCGTCGCGAAATACCCCAGCGTATTCGCAGATCTGACTGATGAAATCAAAACCATCCTGATCGACAGTCCCTCGGAAACGATTGTGGTAAAGGATGAATCCACGAACTGGCTCGAGGTTTCCGCATCGCTCAAAGGGCTACTCGAAATCATCGAGTCGAACCAAAGCCCGGCGAAGCTTCCGAGTATTGCTGACGATGTCCGCAAGCTGTTCCAAAGCGAACTCGCTGCTGCCGACGGAGCGGGTGGCAAGATGAAACTCTGCCGTGAGGTCCTTGCGGACACCCATAGCCGGGACACCTTTCGCCAGATCGCCGCGATGGATAATCTGGTGGAAACCCTCGGGCCCGAGGCGCTTGAGGATATTCTCCCTTACCTCGGTCATGACTACCTGCGTATCCGCGATTACGCCCGCAGCATTGCATCACCCCTGATCAAGGCTCTTCCGGCGGCTGAAATCTCCCGTTTGTTGGATGCTTGCCCGGAGCCTTCCATCAAGGCCGGTTTCTTGCAAACCATGATCGTGGCGCCTCCCAAATCCGGACTCGAAGCGGTCAAGCGCTCGATGAAAGATGAATCCCATCTGGTGCGCGCCGCTGCCATCCACGCTTATGCCGCCATCGGCGGATCCGCAGTCACCGGTGAGATTTTTACCTATCTCAAAACCGCACAGACCAAAGAAGAACGATTCGCCTGCGAGGATGGCATTCTGATGCATGTCACCGATGCGGCTGTAGCCACACGCACCCGTGACGGCTCCATCGAAGCGCTCAAAGGCGCATCACCGGAGCTGCAAGACAGCCTCTATTACCTGATTGCCAAAGTCGGCGACGCCAAGAGCATTGATGTCTTGAGAAAAGCGGCCAACACCCAGGATCCTGCGGAGTTTGACCGTATCATCCACGCCCTTTCCTACTCGCCCTCGCGTGAGGCGGACAAGGTCATGTTGGAACTTGCAAAATCCGGCGAGAAACGCGCCAAGCTGGTTGCGCTCTATGGTGACCGCCGCATGGTGCTCGGCCCGAAAGGTTACAACGATGTGAACAACAAGGAGCGCATGGATTTTGCGGAAGAAATGCTCACCTACTCGCTCGAGCCGCGTATCATCAAATTGCTCGGTTACATCCACGAGGCGCGCGCGCTCAAGTTGTTGATGTATTGTTTGGAAAAAGGCCACGAGGGAGCTGCCAACAGCCTCATCACCAACGCCGAGGGGCTGAAAAACATCTCTCCGGCCGACTCCAAGATTGCGGTCGATGCCCTGCAGAATGTCATCGAATACATCGAGGTCACCCGTCTGCGCGGTGGTGTCATGGCGCACACCGATATCAGAGACCGGTATACCATGTGGAAAGCCCTCCAAGCCCGTGCCGGCAAGGTCCTCCTGAAAATTCACAAACCCGAAGCCGCACCCGTTCCGAACTTCGACGGATTGGATCTGGATCGTTAGATCCTGAATCCAACCGAGCAGTCACTTCTGGATTTTTTCCAAACAGAGAAAAAATCCGGGAGGGCGAGGGCTTGCAGTAAGCCCAAAAACCCGATCTTGATCTGCCTCCCCGGAGGAGCAATCATCCGCGTGATGAAATTCTTTGTCGTTCCCTGTTTGCTTGGCCTGCTCTCTTTGTTTGCAAAGGCAGCGGATCAAAGACCACCCAACATCATCATCATCTTCATGGATGACATGGGCTATGGGGATCTCGGTTGTTTCGGAGCTACCGGACAAAAAACGCCTCATCTTGACCGCATGGCTGGAGAGGGGATGAAGCTCACCTCATTTTATGCGGCCCCCGCCTGTTCGGTATCGCGCGCGCAGCTTCTCACCGGTTGTTACGGACCGCGTGTCAATGTGCCTTGGGTCTACATGCCCGTCAGTGCGGAAGGACTGAATCCGAAGGAAATCACCATCGCCGATCACCTCAAACAAAAAGGTTACGTCACCGCCTGCATCGGCAAATGGCATCTTGGCGACCAACCGGAATTCCTGCCAACCAGGCAGGGATTCGATCATTACTTCGGAATTCCCTATTCCAATGACATGCAGAGGAAATCGACCGAAAACGGCGAGCTGGTTCATCCGGTTCTGCGGGATGAAAAAGTCGCCGAGCTCATTACCGATGACCGGCAAACTTCAATCACGGAGCGCTACACGCGGGAAGCGTTGAAGTTCATTTCCGACAACACCGACAAACCTTTTTTCCTCTACCTCCCGCACACCGCCATCCACACCCCGATTTTTCCCGGGAAAGATTTTCAGGACAAATCCGGCAACGGCAGGGTGGGGGATTGGATCGAGGAAGTCGATGCCAGCACCGGACGGATTCTTGATGCCTTACGTGAATCAGGCATCGCCGATGACACCTTGGTCATTTTCACCAGCGATAACGGCCCATGGTTGGTGAAGAGAGAAGACAGCGGCAGCGCGGGTCCTCTGCGCGGAGGAAAAGGCAGCACCTGGGAAGGAGGCATGCGTGTTCCGACCATCGCGTGGTGGCCGGGGAAAATCACCGCAGGCTCAGTGGTGGATGTGGTGGCAGGCACCATTGATCTTCTTCCGACGGCGGTTACCCTTGCGGGAGGCACGGTTCCCGCCGAGCCCGTCATCGATGGCCGTGACATTTCTGACATTCTGTTAGGAAAATCCAAAACATCTCCCCGCGAGGCGCATTACTATTTCAAAAGCTATGCTCTCGAAGCGGTCCGTCAGGGACCGTGGAAACTGGCGATCGCTTCGCAAAACCTCAGCATGGGATTCAATACAGAGACGGATTCCAACACCAATCCGCGCCTGTACCATCTTGATGAGGATATCGGGGAGAAAACCAACCTCGCTGCCGAACATCCGGAAATTGTCGCGAAACTCACCGCCTTGGCTGAAAAAATGAAAGCCGAGATCGGCAAACCGAATTCCTTAGCCTCCCGCCCCGCCGGCCGGGTGGGTGAACCCCAACCCCTCTTCCCATCCGAAGGTCGCAAAAAGGCGAAATGACACGTGGTAGGGTGCGCCCGTTCATTCTCTTCATTGACTCGGAAGTCTTCTTCGTTTCCCATCTCGCATGCCTGTTGTGGAAAAACCATCTCCCATCTCCTCGAACCGCTGGATTCTCTCTTATCTGCTGACGGAGAAAGCCATTTTCGTGCCTTCTCTTATCGCCTTGTTTCTGACCGCCGGGCTGTCGCTTGCTTTTCCCTATTTTCTCAAAGAATTGATCGGAAATCCGGTCGATGCAGCACGTGACGCCGTGCCTGCGAAGGAAATCCTGGCATCCATCAACGAGATCATCCTGAAACTCATCGCGGTTCTGCTCCTTCAGGCAACGATAGGATATGTTCGCGTTCAGGGTTTCATTCGTTCGGGAGAGTCCGCATTGAACCGTTTGCGGAAAGATCTTTTCAAACATCTCCTGAGCTTGCCGGTTCCGTACTTTCAGGATCAACGCGCAGGCTCGCTCAGCAACCGTGTTTCGGCGGATCTAGCCATCGTTCGTGAAACGCTTCTCAGCACTGTTCCGCAGGCGGTTCGTCAGACGGTCATCCTCATCGGTGGGCTGGCATTCATTTTTTTGAATTCCTGGAAACTCTCTCTCATCATGCTCGGGTGCATCCCGGTGGTGGTCATTCTCATCGCCATTTTCGGTCGTAAAGTCCGCAACCATTCAAAGGCCGCCCAGCAATCCCTCGCCGACGCTTCAACGGTCGTCGAGGAATCCGTGCAAAACATCGCTGATGTCAAAGCATTCACCAACGAGTCTTTTGAGCAGGAACGTTACCAAAGCTCCCTCCAATCCTTTCTCAATGTCACCCTTCGTGGGGCAAAAGCCCGTGGTGCGTTTCTGTCGTTCGTGATCTTCGTGTTGTTCGGGACCATTGCCTTTGTCGTTTGGTGTGGCGCCCACATGTACGCCAGCGGCGATATTCTCTGGAAACCATTTTTCGCCTTCATCATCTTCTCGATTTTCGTCGGGGCCTCGCTGGGATCGTTTCCGGAAATCATTTCGCAATTCCAGCAAACCGCAGGCGCCACCGAGCGGCTCCGTGAAATACTCGACATGCGGGGAGAGCGAGATACCGGCCGCGCCGACATCTCTCTGAAAGGGGCGATTTCATTGGAAAACATTTCCTTCAGTTATCCATCCAGACCGGAGGTCACCACCTTGAGCGAAGTTTCCATCCAAATCGCCTCAGGCCAGCGCACGGCGATCGTCGGCCCGTCGGGTGCAGGGAAATCCACCTTGTTCTCACTCATCCTCGGCTTCAATGATCCGACTTCGGGCGTCATCCGTTTCGACGGGACCGATGCCCGCGAAATCTCGCTTGCCACCCTTCGCTCCCAAATCGCCATTGTTCCTCAGGAAGTCATGCTGTTCGGCGGCACGATTTCTGAAAACATCGCTTACGGCAAGCCCGGCGCATCAACGGCGGAGGTAGCAAACGCCGCCAGACTGGCCAATGCCCATGATTTCATCATGGATCTTCCCAATGGCTATGAAACGACCGTGGGTCCCCGCGGAACCAAGCTTTCCGGTGGCCAGCGCCAGCGCATCGCCATCGCACGCGCGGTCCTCGCGGATCCGAAAATTCTGCTGTTGGATGAAGCGACCTCCGCCCTTGATTCCGAATCCGAACGCCTCGTCAACGAAGCCCTTGAGCGCTTGATGCAAAACCGCACTTCTCTGGTCATCGCGCATCGGCTCTCCACCGTGCGCCATGCGGATCAGATCCTGGTGATCAGCAAAGGCAAACTGGTTGAGCAGGGGACTCATGAAGGGCTCATTGCCCAAAAAGGTATCTATCGTTATCTCGCGGAGACGCAGTTGCAGTAGCAGCAATCTTTGCCCGCAATCATCAGTCTCTATTCGGTCTTTTTCAATACTTCCAAGTGGGTACGGAATCCGTATCCGCGAGCTTGCCAGAGATCCGTATCGTCAGGCAAATCAGGCATGCCTGAAAATCCACCCGTTTCATACACCAACAGATCAACGGACTCACCTACATAACCTGCCTGCAGTTCTTTGATCTGATCGCCGCTCAGTTCGTTTGCCTCCTGTTTATTCTTCAACCGATACAGACTGAAGTGGTTATCCGGCAATTGCACGTCTGGAGCATGATCCAATGAAAATTCCATGATGGGCTGAGAATCCAGTTCAACACCATTGACCTTTGTGATCTTCAACCGATAGGTGCCACTGTCTTCTTTCGTTCGGAGCGTGTCACCATCCACAATGGTTGCCTGCACTGCCGCCACCTCGCCAAGAGGAACTCCCAGCTCTCCGATCACAGGAAACTGATACAGGTCAGATATCTGAATGCTTCCGGACTTGTTTCGAAACACAGTGAAACACATGGCCCCAATGACCGCAGCGATCAGCATGAAGGCTGATGTGACCGTGTATTTCATGGGGCTAAAATTCAATCTGACTCTGTAACCTTCACTCTTCAAAGAATCCCGCCTGGAACGTAAGCCGCTGCTTCGGGATATTGCTTCACCAGGCGGTCGACGTCTTCTGTAAACCTGATCACCTGCATCTTGGCGGCGCCGACTTCCTGATCGCCCTTGCGCAGGATTTCATCGAGCTCCGCGCGGTTCAGTCCAAGCCGCGCATCGTTGGCAAGGCGTTCGACCAGGTTGTTTTTCTCAATCGTTCCCGCGCGCATGTCTGTCACGGTGGCGACGGCGTGTTCCTTGATCACCTTGTGTGCGGTTTCCCGCCCCACTCCGCGTTTGACCGCCTCCATCATCACTGTCGTGGTCATCAGGAACGGAAGATATCGCGAAGTCTCCGCAGCGATCACCGCTTCATAGGCATCCATCTGATCGAGGATGGTGAGATAGGTTTCGAACATGCCGTCGATCGCGAAAAACGCATCCGGCAACATCACGCGGCGCACAACGGAACAGGAAACATCCCCTTCGTTCCACTGATCGCCCGCCAGCCCTGCTGCCATAGCAAGGTAGCCTTTGAGGATTACGTGGAATCCGTTCACCCGTTCACAGGAACGCGAGTTCATCTTGTGCGGCATGGCGCTGGATCCCGTTTGTCCCGGCGCAAAGCCCTCGCTGGCGGTTTCATGGCCCGCCATCAAGCGCAGGGTCTTGCAGAAGGATGACGGCCCGCTCGCCAACTCCGTAAGAATGCTCACCACGCGGAAATCGAGCGAACGCGGATACACCTGACCGACGTTGTTCCATTGATGGGAAATCCCCAGGTGGCTGACGATCCTTCCTTCAAGCTCTGCCACTTTCGCTGCATCCCCTTGAAACAGGGAGAGCTGATCCATTTGCGTGCCAACCGCACCTTTGAGGCCGCGGACCGCATAACCGGAAATGATGGTCTCCAGAACCCCCAGGCCGGAGAGCAGTTCCTCACCGAACATGGCGATGCGCTTTCCGAGGGTCGTCGGCTGTGCGGCGACGTTGTGCGTGCGTGCGGTCAAGACCACGTCGCTCCACTGCGCGGCGCGCGCGCTCATCCGCCGTAAGGCGGCCACCGTCTTGTCACGAACGATCAGCAAACTGCGGAAAACCTGCAGTTGCTCCACGTTTTCGGTGAGGTCGCGGGAGGTCAGTCCCTTATGAATTTCCTCATGCCCGGCAAGGCCGTTGAACTCTTCGATCCGTGCCTTCACGTCGTGACGGGTCACCCGCTCACGGGCCATGATCGATCCCACATCCACTTGGTTTTTGACGGTTTCATAGGCCGCGATCGCCTCTGCGGAAATGCCCATTCCCAGATCCCGCTGTGCCTTCATGACAGCAATCCAGTACTCCCGCTCGAGAATGATCCGCCCCTCGGCGGACCAAATCGCATTCATACCTGCGGAAGCATACCTTTCTGCGAGAACGTTCGGAATCATATCTGGAGAAATGAGGCGTGGTGTCGCCCTCGGTGTCCAACAAAAAACCTCAATTCAGCCTGCGAACCGGCTTGGCGCGCCGTTTCAATACCGGCAGATGGTGCGGCATGATGGCGGAAAACAGATGCACCACGGGAAAGGCCGCCATCGACAGCAGGACTCCCGAAACGATCATTCCCAGCAGGAAACTGGCGGCATTTACCTCCCCGATCTCCGGCAGGGTGAACTTCACTTTGGTCAAAAAGTCGGGCATCGGAAATCCCATGGAGTTCCTCATCCAGTTTCCCAAGGCCACCTGCATCATTCCAAGCGGCACATTCGTGAAAAAATTGGAGGTCCAGCAAGCCAGCATCGCGAAGGGAACATTGACCCGGAACCGCATCGCCACCACCGCGGCAAACAGCATCTGAAATGGCAAAAACAGGATCATCGAAAAGAAGAATCCGATCGACAGGCCGATGGCAACGGTATCGC
Organism: Verrucomicrobiota bacterium; assembly: GCA_041170385.1. GTDB lineage: Bacteria > Verrucomicrobiota > Verrucomicrobiia > Verrucomicrobiales > Akkermansiaceae > Luteolibacter. The sequence continues at coordinate 54,357 of JBEAZA010000049.1, forward strand.
GGCAGGGAACCCACAGCTGCCGGTCGAACAGCGGGCGGGTCATGGCTCGCCACCATGGACGGTCCCGCAAGCTCTTGTGTTTGAGCATCCGGTAGCTTTTCCGAACCAATCTTAGATACTTTTCCTTCATGCAGCTGCGGAATGTAAGCTGGCATGCCTTCCGGCGCGCACAATCCCCAATACGGATATTTGGGGCTCGATATTTCATCCCGCTCTTGCCCTCCCAGCAATCCGTGACCACCATGGGCAGGAATTTTATGGAAATCTGGCAAGCCATTCTGCTCGGCATCATCGAAGGCATCACCGAATATCTTCCCGTATCGTCCACGGGGCATCTCATCGTGGCTCAACGCCTGATGGGAATCGGAACCGATCAAACCTCGAAACTCGCCGCCGATGCCTTCGCAATCTGTATTCAGGGAGGAGCCATCCTTGCCGTGCTCGGACTCTATTTCAAACATGTCCTGCGCATGATCAAGGGCGTCCTTGGCCTGGATCCCGAGGGCTTGAAGCTCGCACTTGCCGTGTTTCTCGGATTCCTGCCGGCCGCTGTGCTCGGCATGTTGCTGAACGACCTGATTGAAGAAATGCTCTTCGGGATCTGGCCCGTGATCGCCGCCTGGATCGTGGGCGGCATTGGCATCATCTGGACGATTTCATGGCGCAGGAAGCATCCGCCGCGCGGAAATGGCAGGGATATTCTCAAATTGGCGTGGCAATCCGCCCTTTTCATCGGGTTTCTCCAATGCATTGCGATGTGGCCCGGAACCTCGCGCTCACTCATGACCATCTGCGGCGGACTCATCGTCGGATTATCGGTGAAGGCCGCTGTCGAATACTCTTTCCTGTTGGGTGTCCTCACCCTGACGGCCGCCACCGCCAAAAAAGCCGTTTGGAGCATCGAAGGTGCCGGAGCCCGTTATGAAAGCTGGTTCGGTGGATCCAAGCTGATGTGGGATAGCTACGGACCCGTTCCGCTTGCGGCCGGTGTGATCGCCGCCGCGGTTTGCGCCGCCATCGCCGTGAAATGGCTCGTCAGTTTCCTCCAGTCCCATGGTCTTCAGGGGTTCGGTTATTACCGCATTCTCATCGGTGTCTCGGTCGGGATCCTCGTTCTCACAGGAACCTTGTGAAATCATTTCCCCTGTTTGAGATTTCAACATTCGAATGCTTCACCTCATGTATCCTCTCCTATCCCCAGATTTTCTTCCCTCTTGGTCCGAATTCAAAGCCGATGCCATCGAACCTGCGATCCGCCACGCTCTTGCCGAGGCAAAAGCGAAGATCGAAAAGATCGCCTCACAGGATCCTGCGGCTGCGACATATGAATCCAGCTTTGCGGCGTTGGAGGAAGCGACCGAATCCCTGTCGCGCGGATGGGGAAGGATTGAGCATCTCGATTCGGTTTCGGATCACCCTGCCCAGCGCGAAGCGATCAACCGGCTTCTGCCGGATGTGAGCGATTTCTACTCCTCGCTCTCGCTGAACACGGAGCTCTTCAGGGTCTTGAACACGTTTGCCCGGAGTGAGGCGGTCGAATCCCTGACAAGCATCCAGAGGCGTCATATCGACGAAACCATTGCGGATTTCATCGAATCAGGAGCGGCATTGCCGGAAGACCGGAAATCCCGTATTGCCGAGATCGATTCGGAGCTTTCCAAACTCACCAAGAGATACTCGGAGCATGTTCTCGATGCCACCAACGCGTGGGAGTTGGTTATTACCAATGAATCCGAATTGGAGGGGTTGCCAGACTCCGCCAAAGCAGCAGCAGCAGCAAACGCGCGTTCCAAAAACATTTCGGCACCGGCTTGGCGATTCACCCTGCATGCGCCCTCGATGTCACCTGTCCTGCAACATGCGCATGACGAAGCGCTTCGCAAAACCATATGGGAAGCATCATCAAACGTGGGCTCGAAAGCCCCGTATGACAACACGGAGCTCGTTTGGAAAATCCTCTCACTGCGCAAGGAAAAGGCTGAAATCCTTGGCTACCGGAACTTCGCTGATCTCACCCTGCAGCGGCGGATGGCCCGCAACGGGAAAACCGCTATCGAATTCGTCGAGGGCATCCATGCGAAAATCCGCGACCGGTTCCTTGCCGAGACCGCACAACTCTCGGAATACAAAGCAGTAAAAACATCGACCGCTGCGGCGCCGCTGGAACCTTGGGAAATTTCCTATTGGGCCGAGCGACAACGCAAAGAATTCTACGACATCGATGATGAGGATCTGCGCCCTTACTTTCCCGTCAACGGCGTCATGGAAGGCATGTTCGGCATCGCTTCGAGCATTTTTGGCATCACGATCGTCCAGAAGGAAACCTTCGCTATCGCTCGCGACAAAAACGAAGCACCTGATACCTGGCATCCGGAAGTGACGTTTTACGAAATCCATGATTCCACCACCCGAAAACATCTTGGCTCGTTTTACGCCGATTGGCACCCGCGCGAGACCAAACGCGGTGGCGCATGGATGAACTCCCTTCACACCGGCGGACTCGGTGAGCCCCATCTCGGCCTCATCATCGGCAACATGTCGCCTCCGGTTGACGATATTCCGGCGCTGCTCACCCATCGCGAAGTGGAAACCATCTTTCACGAATTCGGCCACCTTCTTCACGGGCTGCTTTCGCATGTCCCCGTGAAGTCCCTTGCCGGCACGAACGTGGCGTGGGACTTCGTCGAACTCCCATCCCAGATCATGGAAAATTTCTGTTGGGAGCGTGAAACGCTGGATCTCTTTGCCCGTCACTATCAGACGGGTGATCCGATTCCCGAAGCCCTTTTCCAAAAGATGCTCGCGGCAA
>JBEAZA010000050.1:0-2505 GCA_041170385.1 Verrucomicrobiota bacterium
GGCATCTGATCCAAGGCTTCCATGAATTTTCCCATCGATTCCACGATGGTGAGATCCACAAACAGGTTTTTCTCACGCGGATTGAGCCTGCGGAAAAATTCCTCATTCGACCGGTTCTCGCGGTTTCTCTGGCGCTCTTTGAAATCGAGCCGGTTCACCATGCTGGCGATCCTGCGGATGCCTTCCTCGCGTCTTTCCGCCTCGGCTACGCTCCCCGATTGCTCCGACCAATCCTCAAACCGCAGGGCGCGCACTTCAAGATCAAGGCGGTCTGCGGTAACTTTCTTGGAAGCCGCCATGGAACGGACGGCAAACACGACGCCCCATACCAACACCAGCACGGCTACGGCTTTGAAAATCAGCGCACGGTGATGATTCATGCCGCGAAGCTAAACGAAGTTCTCCGGAGCGCAAGGCGGAGAACTGCGACCCTTCTCATTTTCCCCCGTCCAAGACCTTGGAAATCCTCTCCACGACCTGATCAGCAAGCTTTTGGGAGCCGGATGAAGTCAAATGGACATCACCGGGTTTGACGAACAACCCGGGCTCAAACGAAGAAGAGAGGGCATGCAGGTCGTTGATCGCCACACCATGTTTCTTCATCACGCGCGCGGCGATCTGGTTGTATTTCACATCGTCACCTGCGTGCCGGCCGGCCTCACCCTCCGGAACACGGGTGGTGCTTGCCCAAATCAATGCCCCTCCGGTGGCTTTCAACCGTGTCACCAGCTGATCGAGATTGGCTTCATAATCCTCGGGAGCGACCGATATCCTGCCGTTCACTTTGTCGCGATTTCCCGCTTTCGGCAGTTTGGGATTTCGGTAGCAAAGATCCCACAAGCCCCAGTTGAAATGGATCACATCCCAATCCTTGTCCCCAAGCCATTGATCCAGTTTTTGCAAACCGATCTCCGTATCCCCGCAGTTGTCTCTCGGGCGCAGCACATTCGCTTTCCCCTTCAAACCGGCCCGAACCATGTTGGTGTAACCCATGGAAATCGAATCACCCAGGATCAGAACCTTCGGAAGATGGGGGTCAATCTCGACGGAATCGACGACTTTTTTCTTATCCGCTTCCGGAGTGTAAAATGTCTTCTCGGCAAGTTTGTCTTTCGTTTGTGCAACGCCGGAAGCGACCGGGATCAAAGCCAGCGCCATCAAAAAAACGAACCGAATCCGGTTGAAAATCATGTCATCAGGCTTACGTGTTTGAAGTTGGACGTCAACGTGACATTTCCATTCCACCTGTCATCTCCTCTCATCCCATGATCCTTGAAATCATCCTCAACTGGGCAGGCAACCTCCTGATCGGCACCCTGATCGGTGCGGTTGCAGGAGCGGCCATCGTGATGGCGCTGTTCTTCACCCTGTCGAAACTCGGTGCATGGAACCATGCACGCTGCACCGGAAAATGGAAGCTGGCGTCCCTCTGGTTGGTCGGCATGTTCTTCCTCATCATCGGAATTCTGAGCGGCTCGATCTGGGGATTCTCGCGCGCAGCCGAGGAAAAACTCCTGCAGGCCAGGATTTCAGAAACCCCTGCTCTCACCGCATCCTTCGCCCCTGTCCGAGCGGCCGCCACTCAATGGATCGGCACCACGCTCATCATGGCACAGAATCCCGAATGGATGAAACGCTTCAACGAATCCAAACAGCTGCCTGAAGCCGCCTCAGCAGCCATCCTTGCGTTCGAAACCGGCGGACTTCAGCTCGATCTCCTCCCACTGACCACATCGATCGAAACCCTTTCACGCCAGGGTGTCGAATCACTCTTTCCCCTCATCGAATCACGCTGGCTCGCGACGGAATCCGAGCTCTTCAACTCACCGATCTATGCTCAATTGCGTCCTCATCTTTCCGAGATGTTCATCGGAATGTTCGGCCAAAAGGAGAAAACGGCGCCCGTATCCCAACCCACGTGGCTCATCCAAAGTCTCAACCAGGCGGCACAAACCGACCATAACCCGAAGCTCTCCAGTGCCGAACTCGGATCAGCCCTGCAGGACGAGGGATTCCACCATCTGTTCACCAAACCCCTCGCCTCTCTGCTCTCCGTCCAGCGTTGGTTCCTCTGCCTCTTGCTGCTCTCCCTATTGACGATTCCCCCACTCGCCTTCTACCTGTTGCGCAGAATCTTTCCACTCCAACCCGGATTGTAAGCCTACCTGATATTACGGGGAATCTAACAGGATTCTACAGATCGCTTCAACAGCATATTACAAAAAGATATTTTTAGCCGGCAATTTGAGTTCCGGCTAGTATTCTTCGCTTCCTGAAACTGATTCAAGGGCTTGCCATTCGGGCTCTTCATCAAAGATTGGGGACATGAGGCAAAGAATGAATCATGAGCCCCATGACCCCACCTAGTGAGATAGGAATCAAGGGATACCGAATTATCGGCTATCAGAGCAAGCGTATGATCGAATTTTTACTAAAACCTGAGGAGCAACGGCCCAAGGCCTGCCCTTGCTGTGGAGGCGGCCGCCTCCACAGCAAGGGGCGCTA
>JBEAZA010000051.1:0-54417 GCA_041170385.1 Verrucomicrobiota bacterium
AACAAGCCGCACCATCCAACCGCTAGGAGCCGTTCTGTTGACATGATTTCCTGTAATTACAACCTAAACCCCGTGAGAGACTTCCGCCCACGCTCCTAGCGGTGGATGTGCTTTACGTTCGGCAGAAAAAATAAAATGAAGAAGCCAGTTCTAGCATCAATCGTGACACTAATTTTCATTGGGTGTCTGGCATGGTTATCGCACATAAGGAGCGCTAGGAAGCCTAATTCTAATACTTCACAAGAATACAGAGTTGATGCAAATGCTTTAATTCAAGAATCGACTGCTGATGCCCCTCATTGGGTTAGTCCTTGGTGTACATACGGAGATTTAAGCAATGAACCTGAACAGACCATCTGCGCTATAAAAGATGGTTCTGAGCAGTTGAAGACATGGCTGGAAGCGGGAGATGATCGGCGTCAAGGGTTCGCTGAACGAGAAGCCGAACAAGCCGCGCCACGCAACCGCTAGGAGCCGTTCTGTTGACATGATTTTCCGTAATTACAACATCACCCCCGTGAGTGACACGCGACCCCTCTCCTAGCGGTGCGTGCGCTCTACGTTGGGCAAAAATTCAGACTTTCCGAAGAAGTTTTCCGTGATATTCTACGCATATGAGTATCGACCAGATCGCCCCAGAAGCCTTGAAGCTCCCCGCACGGGAGCGTGCGCTACTTGCTGCATCCTTGTGGGAGAGCATCGAAGATCCATTCGAACTGCCAGTTGATTACGACGACGAAGCAGCTTTGAGACTCGCAGAGGAGCGGGATCAGGATATTGAGAGCGGAAGGGTGCAGGCGATTTCTCACCAAGATTTGATGCAGCGCTTGAGGCAATGAGGATCGAGTATCACCCTGAGATCGAAGCCGAACTTGCTGAGATTCGAGATTTCTACAACGAGCGGTCTCCGCATCTTGGTGATGATTTCATCAACGAATTTGAGAGACAGGTTCTTCGCATTGCGGCCATGCCAAGCCGTTGGATGGTCGTCCGTGGGGATACGCGAAGAGCGTTGATGAAGAGATTTCCATATTTGATACTATTTCGGATTGTTGATGATTCGGTGATTCGTGTCACTGTGATCAAGCACGAGCGGCGACACCCATCATACGGAATACATCGAACCTAAGCCCAACAAGTCGCATCATCCAACCACTACCCGCCGCTGAGTTTGTAATGTTTTCCCGTAATTTGAAGATCAACCCTGTTTTAGCCTTTCGTCCTCGCGGGTAGTGGTGGATGTGCTTTACGTTCGCCAAAGAAAATGGGATCATCCGTCAGTCAACCGCTTGAAATGAACATCGAGAAGAAACCTCGTCTATTGGAGAGGGCAGTCTGGATTGTTTTTTCTGTTGTCACAGTTTTCGCCCTGTTTCTATCTGGACTTTCCGCGCTTCTAGCGCTCATCTTTCTCAGCAATTTCAACTTCTCGAATGCATGGCACATTTTTGTGTTTGCATTCACATTTGCAGCTCCAGTTCTTTCCGTTGCAGGATACCTAAGTTTTAGCCGTTGTCGCAGTGTCGGCAATAAACTGGTTTCGGTGCTAGCGGCATTTTCACCGTTTTTAATCCCTCTGATTTGGTCGCTAGAAGGTTCAAGAGGGCTTGTCCACTGAACAAACCAACATGGCGAACAAGCCGTGCATGGCAACACGCACTAGCCCCTCTGTTCTCGATGCTCCCACCTAATTTCAATCTCAACCCCGCGATCAACGTTGGCTCCCGCTAGTGGGTGTGCCATCACTTTGACGTTAGCCCAAAAAATTCGTCACTATAAAAACTACATTCACATTACTAGTTCAAACCACACTAAATCATTATGGAAGCAAACGAAATTGAAGCAGAACCACATACACAGAAAAAGGCAAGCGATCCAAAAGGCTGTCTATTTTCTGTTGTTGCAATATGTATCGTAATATTTGCCATCAACTTTATCTATCTTTATAACTTAGCTATAGGTCCAACTAAAATTGCTGAAGTCGATTTGGCGTCTCCCGGATTGATCCGGTATGTTGAGGGAAGCGGTAATATAAGGAAGATAGGATCAGGAGAGACAAAAACTCTAAAACTCGAAATCCAAGGATATTTTTTGTTGGAAGATGGAGATAAGAGGATTCTTATTCGTCATGACCCAGACTTCCAAGCATCAAGTGTATCTGGCCGTTTGGAAAAGATGAGTAAAGATGAGCAGGAAGCCTTCGGCATGATTCCGAATCTTGCGCCACGTAAGATCAACGCATATGTTAGTTACGTATGGGGAACGAATCTATTCATGTTAATCGCAATGCCAGTATTTCCCGTTGCGATCTTACTTTTATTTATCAGACTAATCAAAGGTGGTCCAAGAACATCTACATGATTATTTAATCGTCATACATTCATATACTCCGACTAAATTCGGGTGGGCTAACAAGCCGCACCATGCAGCCCCTAGTAGCCGTTCTGTTTCGACGTTTATCATGATTTCAACCTTTTTATGTGTTTGAGACTTCCGCCCTTGCTACTAGGGGCGCATGTGCTTTACGTTCGGCAAGAAAATCGGCATTGATTGCAAAGCATCCAGACGCTACACTACCCTCATGAACGAAACCGTAGCATCGCTAGAAAATGCCGTGGAACAATTGGGTCGCGATGACTTGGCTGTCTTCCGCGAATGGTTCTCATCGTTCGAGGCCGCCGAGTGGGATGCGCAGATTGAGCGCGACATTTCCGCTGGGAAGCTCGATAAGCTCGCCGCAGAGGGAATCGAGGAATTTGTGGCTGGAAGAACCCGTAGCCTCTGAAGCCATTGATCCATCACGCTACCAAGAAGTTTTGGAACGCCTACGATAAGCTACCTTTGCGCGTCCAAAGTGTCGCGGACGAAAACTTCCAGCTTTTGAAGGCTGACCCGTTTCACCCCTCGCTACACTTCAAGAAGGTTGGCAGGTATTGGTCTGTTCGTGCAGGTATCCAGTATCGTGCTCTGGGAGTGCGCCATGAAGGTGCTATGATATGGTTGTGGATCGGGTCTCACTCTGAATACGACAAGCTTATCTCAGAATGAAGACAGCAGAACGTGACGCACCAACCGCCCACAAGCTTTTCAATCTCATTTCAACATCAATTCAAACGCGCCGGTGGGCGCACATTTAACGTTCGCCAAGAAATGAAGACTTTCGCGATCATAGCCCTTGGTGCGGCAATCCTGAGCGCCTTCATCCTGAGAGGATCGTTCGGACATACGATCGCCACCCTTGCGATCGGCGTTTACATTGGCGTCCCACTTTTTCTCTTGATGGGGATTTGGCTCCTCGTTGGATTCAAGCGTTCAGGTGGGGTTCCTCAAGGTCTAAAGAAGTTATTCCTTGGATCGATGATTATTGGAATTTCACTGGCAATCTCATACGGCATGGGGAAGGTTCTACACGACTCAGAGATTCGCAGGACGCACGATTACGTTGCGACCATCGTTCCAAGGCTGGACAAATACCGAAGCGAGCACGGACGATACCCAGAGTCTCTTTCTGTATTCTCAGATACGCGACCACCAAGGCTTCTTCGAGAGCCGCACGGGTATCGCGCAGAAGCCGACAGCTACCGATTCGAGTATTGGGACGCAGCCGGGATGATGGACGGATACTGTTTCGACAGTTCGACGCGGGAGTGGCATTACTTCGACTAACCAAAGGCACAACAAGGCGTCGCTCTCAACACCTGCCCGCCGCGAGTTCAATCCGTCATGATCATTCAACCTTCAAACCCCAGTCGAATCCTCGCCCTCGGGCAGGTGTGAGAGGACTTCGACGATCTGCAAAAAAATTCGCCTTGATTCGGACCTTGGTTCCATTATTATACCTTTATGGAATTTGAGTTCGACGAAGCAAAGTCCCTTGCCAACGCTGAAAAGCATGGGATCGACTTCATAGAGGCTCAGCTCCTGTGGCGCGATGAACGTCAACTCGTGATTCCAGCTCGTAGTGAGACTGAACCACGTTGCGCCATCATTGCCCCCTACGCAGGCAAGCTGTGGACAGCAATTTTCACAGTAAGAGAAGACCGTATCAGAATCATATCAGTAAGGAGATCACGCCATGGTGAAGAAGAAGGATACTATAACAGCTAAGGAACTAGATCGCCGCTTCGATGCCGGTGAGGATATTTCCGCATATCTTGACTGGGGCAAAGCCACGCGCCCTGGCCTTGAGCAGCGTCGTGTGAATGTTGATCTTCCGAATTGGATGATCACATCGCTCGATAGAGAGGCCAAGAGAGTTGGAGTAACTCGTCAATCTATCGTCAAAGTCTGGCTCGCGGAAAGAATAAAAGCAGAACAAGCTGCATCATCCAACTCCTAGGGGCTCCCTGCTCCAATGCCTTTCCCTGACTACAACCTCAACCCCGTGAGCATCATTTTCCCTCGCTCCTAGGGGTTGATGTGCCCTGCGTTCGCTAAAAAATCATTGCCAAGTAGCCCGCATGTGCTACATTCAAGCCATGAAAGAAGCAGTTGTACGCGCTAGAGTCGAACCGCGCCTGAAGGAGGAAGCGGAGACCGTATTTGAATGCCTCGGTATATCGACCACCGAGGCCATTCGTATGTTCCTTACCCAAGTCAAGATGCGGCGTGGTTTACCTTTCGCAGTAGAGATCCCATCTGATTCGGATATTTTGCGATCCGCCACGGCAAGACAAGCTGCACTCGACACATGCTATGACGACTAAGCCTGGTGAAGTGTATCGGGTTGATCTCGGTGCTGGCGGCAAGGTGCGGATGATGTTGGTCGTATCGCGTGAGGATCCCAGCCCTCCAAGAGCGCTCAGTCTTTGTGTGCCGATCACATCTGCATACCGAGATTCACCATATGAGGTAGAGTTGCCATCAAGGCCCTTTCTGCGGATGAAGAGCTATGCGAATGTACAGGGTTTGCAAGCGATACAGCACCATGAGCTACAAGGGCCGGTCGGAACATTTTATGGCAAAGCTATGGATGATGTGCGCGCCGCGTTGCGTTATGCGATGGAAATCTAAAGCGAACAAGCCACATCATCCAATCCCTAGGGGCTCTCTGTTTGCGATGTTTTCCTGTAACTACAACCTTAACCCCGTGAGCATCATTTTCCCTCGCTCCTAGGGGTGGATGTGCCCTGCGTTCTTAGAAATCGCTATCCGGATACAACTGGTGGTACTTGATTGCCTCAACCGCAACCGCAGCCGCTGTGCCGAAGATGGTTTCGATGCTGGTCGTGCGGGGGACTTGTGCGGCTGGGCGCGCAAGTCCGAGGATCAGCTGTCCGTAGTTCTGCGCTCCGGCCAGGTGTTGCAGCAGTTTCATTGAAATGTGTGCGGCATCGAGATTGGGGAAAACCAGCACATCGGCGCGCGCGCGTGAACCCGCATCGGGCAACTTGGTTTCGGCAGCGATGGGACAGATCGCCACATCCGCCTGAAGTTCCCCATCAATGTGAAAATCCAAGAGCTCATCCTGAGCCCGGCTTTTGGCCAAAGCGGTGGCGGCCGCGATCTTTTGAGCTTCGGCAGTGCCCGAACTGCCTTTGGTCGAGTGACTTAAGAGGGCGATGTTGGGTGCGGTTCCGAGAAAATGCTGGGCGATTTTTCCTGTCTCGATGGCGATGGTTGAGAGTTGGTTGACATCGGGTTCCGGGATAAGACCGGTGTCGGCCAGGAAAAGCGGTTTGCCACCGAGTAGCGGGAAATGGGGAGCGACCAACATGGTCACCCCGAAGATGCGTTGGACGTTTTCCTGGGGTTTGATGTTTTGAAGAAGGGCGCGGAAATAGTACGCGGGGATGGATTGGTTGCCGCCCACTATCGCATCGGCATGACCGTATTGCACCATCATCGCGCCGAAGCAATGGGGACGAGCGATCGTTTCCTCGCTAACCAATGAGGGATGGAGGCGGTAACGAGCCATATTTTCGGCGCGTTTCAGAAAGAGGGGCAGATCGGAAGATGTTTTCGGATCGATGACGCGGATGAAGGCCATGGGGATTTGGTGTTCCGCAGCCAGGGCTTTGATGCGTTGGGAATCGCCGAGCAGAATGGGTGAAACGGCTTCATGGGCGACCAGCCGAGCGGCGGCCGCGATGACCCGGAGATCTTCTCCCTCCGTGAAAACGACGCGCTTCGGGTGGTGTTTTAGCTGCTCGATCAGGAGCCGGGTCACGTCGTTGAGAGATGGAGGGGCAAGGTCAGGCATGGGGTCAGGTGAAATCCAGAGCAGCACATTGAATGAAGCGTCGTCGGAATCAACTTAGAAAACGCAGTCCCGGCAGGGCATTTCGGTTTCAGCGCTGATTGAAGCGTGTCATTTCACGCTGTGCTTCACGGAGTTCCACCTTCTTCTTGAGGTCTTGACGTTGATCAGAGTGGGTTTTGCCTTTTCCGACACCGATCTCGACCTTGACGCGGCGGTTTTTCCAATACATGCGCAGAAGGGGAAGCGTGCAGCCTTTGATCGAACTTTCGGCAGCGAGCTTGAGGATTTCCCGTTGATTGAGCAGCAGGCGCCGTGGGCGTTTGGGTGCATGGTTGAACCATTCGCCAGCTGTCTGCCATGGTTGGATGTCGCAACCGTAGAGAAAAACCTGATGTCCTTCGACACGGGCGAAGGCGTCGGAGATATTGATTTTTCCGGCACGGATCGATTTGACCTCGGTACCTTTCAGTTCCAGTCCGGCCTCATATCTGTCGAGAATATGGAAATCCCGACCGGCCTTGCGGTTGGTGGCGATTTCGGCACTCATCAGTTGTTCGTTATCCCGAATGGGAAGCTGGCTCAGATCGCCATTGGCTTGTCGATGAGCTTGATTTTGCCTTCGATGATTTCAGTAAGAGCAATATCGGCAGCACCCATGCTCGGAACCGTTGGGATCAGTGGAGAGCGTCCGCTGTTGAGTTGACGAACCCGTTGCGAGACGAGATTGATCAGGACCAACGGGTCGGTGACGATTTCAGAGGCTTGTTCAACAAGATCGCTTTTCATAGTGGAGCCGGGTAGTTGCGAGGAAGGCCTTGGTGGGTCGAAAGAAACGACGTTTCTTGATACTTCGGGCAGGGCTTTCTCGCTCAAAACAATTGGAATAAGAGGTTGCGGGCTGGGTTTGAAACCAGAGAAGACGGAGTTTTGCAAGGGCAAACTTGCTTGTGACCGTAAAGAATGGCTTTTTTCGCCTATTCCGATGCGGATAGGGTGTGTTGCAGGGCGATTCGGTAGCTGCGCAGGGATTCGTTGTTTCGGAGGTTGAGTGCGGAGTCGAGCGAGCTGAGAGCTTCTTGATACCGAGCTTGGGCCACGTGGAGACGGGTGAGCTCGACGTGGGATTCGAAGGCGGTTTTGGGGTCTGCCGTGGCGCGTTCCAGGAGAAGTTCGGCGGATTCGGGCTGGTTGGTGGCTGCGAGGTGTTTGCCAAGGGTCAGGAGAGCTTCTCCGTCCGTGGGATCCTCCCGGGTGAGTGCTTGAAGCAATTTGAGGCCGGCACCCACGTCTTTGCCGGAGGAGATGAGGTAACGGGCTCTGGCGATCTGAAGCGGGCGGGCAGGCTGGGCGGTTTCCGCCTTGGCGAGCAAGTCGTTGACGAGAGGCCAATTCTCCGCAGCGTCGGCGGTTCGGATCAGCCTGAGGATTGCTGCGGTGGAGGGCGGAGTTTCTTTCTTGGAAAACGCCGACTCGATCGCTGCCTGAGCGGGTATCTGGCGGTCGGCGCGCAAGTGAAGATCGGCGAGCGTCAAGGTCGGATCCGGGGCAAGGATTTTGAGGCGGAAAGGTAACTCAAGGGCTTTGACTGCGAGATCGGGCTGATTCAGATCGAGATGGATATTGGATTTCAAGATCGAGTAGGAGGCCTCGAGCGGGCGTATGCGGATCACTTCCTCGAGCAATGCGATGGCCTCGTGTTTTTGATCGAGGTGTTGGAGGCATTGGGCAATGCCCGCTTTCCATTCGGCGACATCGGGTTCGGTGATCTGGGCGAGGCGGTAGGCCTGTAGGGCACTCGCGTATTCTTCGCGTGCGAGACGGCAATAGCCCAGCAGACCATAGGTCGACCCATCGGAATCACCGAGGCGGATGGCTTCGGTCAGGGAGCCAAGGGCATGTTCGAGATCGTTGGCTCGGACTTGGGCGAGCGCGAGGTTGCGATGGGCGCGACGGAAGGAGGGGTATGCTTCAAGCGCGGCCTTGTAGGAGGCGATGGCTTTGTCGTTCTCGCCGGATTCGAACTGGAGATTTCCGAGATTGAAAGTCAGGGCGGCGGAGGTTTTTGTCAGTGAGCTGGCGGCAAGTTTCTCAAGAGCGGCGGCACGTTTGTCCGCTGCCATCAGATCCTGGATTTCGACCAGCAAGGCACGCTCCTCGGATGTGATGTTCGGTTCGATACGCGCCTCGATGCGGTATGAGCCGTTGAAGGATTTGAGGAAGGCCGGATCTTTCCAATAGGATGTGGAGAGCGGAAGGGGTTCGGCGGAAAACAGGTTTCCACAAACGAGAAGCCAGAGGCCGAAGACCCGAGAGATACCGATGCGATTGAAGGACGGATTCATGATAAGACTTATGGACTATTTTTCGATCGTAATGGGCCAGTTCATGATGGCTTTGACAGCCTGGCCGTCACGTGTCGGAGGGGTGAAGCGTGCGTTCTCCGCCACCTTGCGTGCGGGTGCGACAAGGTCGGCGTGGGTGGTTGAGACAACGCGTCGAATGGTGACGGAGCCCGTGGTGGAGAGTTCCACTTCAAACGTCACCGTTCCGCTTCTGATTCCCTCTTTGGAGAGTGAGTACGGAAACGTGGCGGAACCGTGGCGAATCAGGCGAGGGGTGCCATCCAGCTCGTTCTGTTTGTAGTGGGTTTTGATCGTTGGCGCGGCTTGAACCTTGGGAATGGCGGGTTTGGAAAAGGGGCGTAAGGGAGGAGGATTGAGCGGCAGCGGCTCCGGCGGAGTGTCGGTGAAAAAATTCTCCACTTGAGCGGTGATGTTTGTCGGCACACGTGCCAACGGCACGGGCACACGGGATGGGTCCGGGATGGAGCTTATTTCCGTCAAGGCCGGGGGGGAGGGTGGCGTATCAGGTGGAGTCTCCTCGAAAGGTGGCGGAGGGGGAGGTTGAACGTAGGCCGTATCGACTTCCCTCACGGTCAGTTCGGCAGTTTCCGGCTGAATCGTAAACAGGCGTGCGATCCCCAGAACCGCCACGAGGATCGCGGAGGCGGCCATGCCGATGAGGGTGGATCTGAAATTCAACATTTGATTTTCAAGGTTCAATGAGACCGGGGGTTCTCAAGCGGATCGGAGGAAAAGATGGCGAAGATCATCAAAAGGTAAGGTCTGGGATTCGGGATGGATCAGCGTTCGGTTGCCAGCGATACGGATGTCGCGCCGGCGAGTTTGGCGGAGTCGATCACTCGTACGGTAGCCTCGGTTGGAGTCGCGGCGTCCGCGCGGATGATCACAGGGGATTCCGGCGTTTCCTCTAACAGGGCGGACACGACTGCGCGCACCCCGTCATGGCCGATTTCCCGGCCGCCGTGCCAGACTCGGGATTCCGACGTGACGGCGATGAGGATCGCCTGGCGTTCCAGGTCTGCGGAAGATGCGGCGCGGGGTTTGGAGACTTCCACTCCGGTTTCTTTGACAAAGACCGTGGTGACGATGAAAAAAATGAGCAGCAGGAAGACCACATCGATCAGCGGCGAGATGTCGATGCTGCTGGTGGCTTCGGCGCTGGTGCTATGGCGGAATCTGCGCATTCGGTGGATGGTGCGGGATGGAGGCTAGAGGTGAAAAACTCAGGACTCCGAGCTTTCAGCCAGACGGGCATGGAGCTGTTGTTGGAGTTGGAGGTGGGTGGTTTCCGTCTGACGTTTGATCAGCGACAGGAAAAAGGCGGCGGGAACTGCGATGACGAGGCCGGCTTGGGTAGTGACCAGCGCCTTCGAGATCCCGGTGGAAACGATATCAATCGGCGAGTCGTTTCCAGCAGCCATTCCCGAGAAAGTGATCAGCATGCCCGCTACGGTGCCGAGGAGTCCGAGTAGCGGTGCCGAGGAAATCAGAATGGTCAGAAACGGCAGTCTGCGTTCGATCCATGCCATATGGTCGAGTTCGAAAGCCGCGTAGCAGCGTTGGATTTCTCGCGGGGTCGCTGTGGTTTTCTGCCACGGCAGGGTTCTTTCCACTGCGGGCAGCGCACTCCATTTTTGTTGATTTACCAGGTTTCTGGTCAGCGCCAGATATCTCCAGACCTTGAACAGAAGCGAGTAGATCGCAATCGCCAGCAGCAGAAGTGTCCACAGCGTCAGTCCTCCTTCATGCAGGGTTTGTTGGATCGCATGCTTCATCGGTTCGGCTTCACATCTCGGTTCAAATGACAGGAAACTCAGGGATCAGGATTTCGCGCGTAGGCCGTTGACAAACGAGAGGCCGAGTCGTTCGGTGGTTTGGACAATTCCCTGCGCACGTCGGGACAGGAATGCATGCAGGACGAGTGCGGGGATCGCGACGACCAGTCCGAAGAGGGTGGTGATCAGGGCCTCGGAAATACCGCCTGCCAGCGGTTTGGGATCTCCGGATCCGAACAGGGTGATGAGGTTGAAAGTAGCAATCATTCCAGAGACCGTTCCCAACAGTCCGAGGAGAGGAGAAGTTGCGGCGGTGATGGCAATGACGGACAGCAGGGATGAGGATTTGCTCTGTACGGCCATGAGTTGTTCGTAAAGGGTCTCTTCCACGAGATCGGCCGAGTTTTCGGATACGGTAATAAGTTTGGCCATGACCTGACCGGCCGGATGGTTGCGTTCGGAGGCGATTTGCAGAGCTTTCTTGAGATCGCCCGTGCGGAGCGCGGCGAGGATGGCGGTAACCCAGGCATCGGTGGGTTCCCGAAGACGCGCAAACTGGGTCAGCTTGAAAAGTCCGAATACGAGAGAGAGGAGGGCGAGGAACATGATGGGCCATACCCATAGACCTCCCTTGCGTATGAGGTCGACAAAACCTCGGTCGATCTCATCCATCGCACGAGCGTTCCCGCCTGTGGGATCCAGAGCCAGTGCGATGGGTTTGCCCGAGATCAGGGTCGCGATCTTGTCAGGGGCATGAGGGATGAAATGAGGGAGGTCCTTCGATTTGGTAGAAATGATGTCTCCTCCGGTGGATTTGTCCGAGGAGAGAAAATAGGAGATGGGGCCGATGGCCGCGAGCGTTCCCTCGTGAATCTGGCCCTTGGGGTCGGCCGCTTTGCCGGAGGTGCTGGAGCCGCCGAGGATTTGATCGAGGTGGTTGACCGAGGCATCAAGCACCGCCAAGCGGAGTTTGAGGGATTCGGCCGGGTCGGCGATTTCAGCGGCAAGCAGGTCGGGCTGGATCTCGAGTTCCGGGGTGCCGGGTGGTTTCAGGGTGGAGACTTTGAGTGCATGGTCTTTGAGAAGTCCGGCAAGGTAGCTGGCATCCTGACTGCGGGTCGAGAGATCGGATTGGAGCTGGCGGAGTTCGGTCATTCGGTCTTCCCGGCTCATTCGTGCGATGCGGGTGAGCCGGCGTTTTTCCATCAATTCTTGCTCCGCTTTTCTGAAATCCTTCGTCAATTTGGGTTTTTCGGAAGCGATTCGCTCACGGGTTTTTTCGAGTGAGGAAAGAGCCTGGGTGAGATCGGATTCCGCCTGTTTGAGGGCCTGAGATACGGTGGTTTGTGCTTCGCCCGGTGTGATGGTTAGAAACCCGATCAAGCACAAGCATGGTGGGATGGGATGAAGGAGGCGGTTCATGATCGGGAAGACTTAGCGGATTTCGAGTGGCAGGTTGACCATGGTGGGAGTGCGTTTTTTATCGATCGCTTCCAAGGCTTTGGTCAGTTCGCTGCGGATTTCGGGTTTGGATTTCCATTCCCAATGATCCGTGCCGGGCTGGCCGACGCCCGCTCTGTCCTTTCGGTCCATGTAGAACGCCTGGCCGAGACCCAAATAGAGCACTTCGACCTCACGGCCTTCGAGAATTTCCGTGCTACGGGTCAGACGGCGGTTGAATTGCTCCGCTTTCGCCAACACATCTAAGATGCTGCGTAGAGCGTCTCGAGGTTCTTCCGAGGGTTTCCAGCGTTCCAGATTCGTGAGTTCGGTCTCGGCTTCCTTGCGTAGCGGTGACGGGAAGCGTTTGGCGATTTGATTGATTCGCTGGATATTGCGGGCGACTGCTTCCGAGGTGAGCATGCGGGTTTGTTTTAGTGCCCCGATTTTGGATTTCATGTCGGAGGTGGCCTCCTCATGGCCCGATGCGGAATTTCCAGCTTTCGCCAGCTCCTGGTCGAGAAGCGCAAGCTCTCTGGCATGCAGTTCCAGAAGCGCAGCGAGTTCGTCTTTGCGAGATTTCCATTGCAAGCGCTCCTCAGATTCGCGCGTTTGGACATCGACGATTTTGGAGACGGTCTCGCGAAGCATGATCACCTCGGCATCCTCCATCTCGGCGAGGATCAGGCTTGGCATGAGGAGAGTGGGAAGGAGTGCGCGGAGTAACATAACGATCTTTCTTATTGAGATTGCGTCTCAACTGGAGAGGGATATTGGAGGAACAAGAACGGGGGTCAAACCAAAATAATCACGGAGGTATGGAAGAGTCAACCGCCGGCAAGGTACTCCGTCGTTGGCCCCATGCATGGATGTTGGGGGATACGCAGGATTCCGTTTTCCTTTTCGCCGCGGGATTCATGGCATAGGATGGTGGCAGCATGACACCCGAACTCCGAGAACTCTTTACCTTCCTGTCTTTTCCAAGCGTCTCGACCGATTCCAAGCATCGGCAGGATGTGAGGGATTGTGCCGAGTGGATCGTCAGCAAACTTGGTGCGATGCGATTGAACGCCGAGCTTCATGAGACCCCGGGTCATCCGATTGTCATTGCGAGAAATCAGCCTCAGCCGGATCGCAAAACCGTCATGATCTACGGTCACTATGATGTTCAGCCGGCCGATCCCTTGGAGCTTTGGAAAACCCCGCCGTTTTTACCGGAACTTCGCAACGGCAGAATCTGGGCGCGTGGTGCCACGGATAACAAAGGTCAGATGCTGGCGCACATCCTTGGCGTAGCTAAAACGTTGGAAGAAAAGGGGGACCTTCCGGTAAACCTGATTTTCCTTTTCGAAGGCGAGGAGGAAATCGGCTCTCCGAATCTCGCTCCGTTTTTGGAAAGGCATCGCGAGGCCTTGAAGTGTGACATCATCGCGATATCCGACACGGGAATGGTCGCGCCCAACACGGGAACCCTCGGCTATGGCTTGCGGGGTATCGCATGTGCCGAAGTGAAAATCATCGGGCCTGCCCGAGACTTGCATTCCGGGATTTTCGGAGGAGCGATTGCGAACCCCGCGACCGCCATGGCCCGGCTTGTTGCGTCATTGCACGACCCCGAGGGCAACGTCGCCATCGAGGGCTTCTATGAAGACGTCCGTCCGCTCGAGCCATGGGAGCGGGACATGTGGGCCAGCGTCCCCGGTCTTGCCGATCAGGATTATTTGAATGTGACAGGATCGCCTGCGACATATGGCGAGCCGGGTTACAGTTCCGCGGAGCGCGTGTTTGCGCGTCCTACGGCGGAGGTGAATGGCATGGGCGGAGGCTATCAGGGGGAGGGCTCGAAGACGGTGATTCCCTCGGAGGCTTTCGTGAAATTATCCTTCCGGCTCGTTCCGGATCAGGATCCGCAAACCATCCTGAAGCGGCTAAGAGTCCATCTGGAAACGCACTGCCCGCCGGGAGTCAGACTCGTCATTGAGGAGGGGCATGACGGCAAGCCCTATGCCTGCGATCCTCACTCGCCATACGGCAAAGCCGCACAGCGTGCATTGAAGCGCACCTTTCCGGGTGAGCCGATGTTGATCCGCGAAGGCGGATCAATTCCCATCGTTCAGGCGTTCCGCGAGATTCTGAACGTCGATACCCTGCTGCTCGGTTTGGCGCTGTCCGATGCACAGATCCACTCGCCGAACGAGAATTTCCCCATCGAGAACTTCGAAGCCGGGATCCGTTTGAACCAGGCGTTGCTGGAGGAACTGGCGAAATAGAATGGCTATTTCTTTCCGGCGGCAGGTTCTCCCACGATGGTTTTGACCTTGTCCTTGATCGCGTCGGCCCAGATGTCGTAGCCGGCGGGAGCAAGATGGAGGAAATCATGCATGATTTCCTTGCTGATGGTTCCATCGGCTTGGAGATACTTGTCCCAGATATCGACGTATTCGATCTGTTTTCCTGCGAATTTCGAGATCAGTCCATTTACCTCCTTGCGTTTGTCACGACCCGGATTGGGCTTATCTCCGGTTGGCAGAATGCTCATCAGCAGGATCTTGGATTCGGGGTGTTTGGATTGGATCATGTCCAGGATAGCTTTGACGCCTGCGGCAGCGTGTTCCGGACTGGCTTGTTTGCCCCACATGTTGTTGGTGCCGATCATGACGACAAACAGCTTGGCCTTGTAGCCATCCAGATCGCCTTCCTTCAACCGCCAAAGCACATGCTGGGTTTGGTCGCCGCCAATCCCCATGTTGATCGCGCGGTAGGATCCCCAATGCTTGGTCCAGTTTTCATTTCCTCTCCAGCGCGCGGTGATCGAGTCCCCGACAAAGGCCACGTCGACATTCCCCTCCAGCTTGGCAAGATCTTCATCGATCCGTTTGCAGTTTCCGTTCCACCAGGCCTCTCCGTTGGTTTTGGCTGCGACCGGTGTGGTGCTTTCCAGTTCGGCTGCCTGGGTGGTGAAAGCGCCGATGGCGGTGATTGCGATGGCGGTGAAAAGATTTCGGATGAATTTCATATGGGTTTTTATCGGATGAATGAATTGCGACATGAGGTTTCTGGCTAAAGCGACGCTCGGTGGGAAGACAAAACGTATGCATTCAAGGGTGATGGCGGAATCTCGGCCATCGTTGCGCCGGACCAACCGGCGCGACCCGCTGTGTTTCGGTCAGGTTCCGCCAAACGTCCGGGATTCTGCCGAAAAACGGCATGAGGCTTGGATGGATTTCCATTTCCCCCTCATTCATCTCTTGGCGGATGAAATTTCACACTCTAGCTTTGCGGCAGAGCCTATCATGAAATAGAAAGCCAACGTACGGGTAAACACGGATACACGCGGATCGTCAGACGGTCATGCATGACTTATCGGTGCCCATCTGTGTTCATCAGCGGTTCGTTTTCCCATCAGTCATCCATTTGTTCACCCATGTCCGACACGCCCAAATCCGATTTCATCCGAGACATCATCACCGAAGACCTTGCATCGGGGAAGCACCGGACCACGATTACCCGTTTCCCGCCGGAACCGAACGGCTATCTTCATCTCGGACACGCGAAGTCGATTTGCCTGAACTTCGGAATCGCCGGGGAAATTCCCGGCGCCAAATGCCATCTGCGCTTCGATGATACCAATCCGGAGAAAGAGGAGACCGAATATGTCGAGTCGATCAAGGAGGACGTGAAATGGCTCGGGTTCGATTGGGGAAGCGATTTGTATTATGCGAGCGATTACTTCGAATTCTTTTACGAGTGTGCCGTGCACCTGATCCAACACGGCCTGGCCTACGTCGATCAGGAAAGCCCGGAGGAAATCAAACTGCATCGCGGCAATGTCCAGACTCCGGGCACCCCATCGGCCTATCGGGACAGGACGGTTCAGGAAAACCTCGAGATGTTTTCCGCAATGCGTGCCGGGAAATACCAGGAAGGGGAAGCGGTGTTGCGGGCGAAGATCGATCTTTCTTCCTCCAACATGAACATGCGCGATCCCGTCTTGTACCGCATCATGCATGCGCGTCATCACCATACCGGAGATGCCTGGTGCATCTATCCGATGTATGATTTTGCGCATCCGCTGGAAGACGCGCTGGAGCACATCACTCACTCGCTCTGCACCCTCGAGTTTGAAAACCACCGCCCGCTTTACGATTGGTTCATTGAACACTGCCCGGTTCCCTCCAAGCCCCGCCAAATCGAATTCGCGCGGCTCAGCCTCACATACACCATCATGAGCAAGCGCAAGTTGCTGCAATTGGTCAATGAGGGCCATGTTGGCGGCTGGGATGATCCGCGTTTGCCAACCATCTCCGGCATCCGCCGTCGCGGTTATCCCTCTGCCGCCGTGCGCCATTTCTGCAAGCGGATCGGGATCACGAAATACAACGGCACCACCGATGTTGCGTTGTTGGAGCACGATATCCGCGATCATCTCAACACTCACGCACCGCGCCGCATGGCGGTGCTGGATCCCTTGGAGGTCGTGATCGAAAACTTTTCAGATGAACCAACGGCACGTCTCACTGTTTCGAATCATCCTCAGGACGAAACCATGGGCGAGCGATGCGTCTCCTTCTCTCCGCGAATTTTCATCGAGCGCGAGGATTTCCAGGAAGTGCCTGAGAAAAAATTCTTCCGCCTCGGTCCGGAGCGTTATGTGCGCCTGCGCGGCGGTCCGATTGTCCAATGCACCGGACTGGATCAAAACGCGGCAGGTGAGATAGCGCGCGTTCGTGTGAGGCTTTTGCCCGGCACCACCGGCAAGGATGCGCCCGAGGGGGTGGTTTGCAAAGCTGCGATCCATTGGGTCGATGCCGCAACCGCAGCCGATGCGGAAGTGCGGCTGTATGACAGGCTTTTCACCGCCGAAGACCCGGATGCGGCAGAGGGCGGGTTCCTCTCCGTGCTTAATCCGAATTCCGTACGGGTCGTGACGGCGAAAATCGAAGCGTCACTATTGAACGAGCCGGCGGGTTATGTCTGCCAGTTCGAACGCAACGGTTATTTCATCACCGATCTGAAAGACCACGTCGCAGGCGAAAAAGCCGTCTTCAATCGCACGGTGGCGTTGAAAGATTCCTGGGGGAAATCACGATAGATCATTGCTTCGGAATCATGCGGCCGACATGCCCTCGTGATGCTGCGGGGATTCAGGTCGCTCAATCGGGCTAAACCAGCACCATCGCGAGTGCGATCACCATCAGGACGGCTCCGGTCAGTTCTCTTTTGCCGAGCGGTTGTTCGCAACGCTTGATGATGATCCATACAAAGAACACTGCCAAAACCCCGCGGGTGCTGTAGGCGATATTGCTGAGCGCGGGTTCACGGAATCGGCTGAAGGCCAAATTGACCAGCAATGCCTGAATCCCGAGCATTAGCCCCGCCCCGAGCACCGCAAGCACCGTTTGGTTCTTGGCGAATGCCTGTCGGACATCTCGCCAGCGTGCCATCAGCATGCCCATCGACAACAATCCGGAGGTTGCCATCATGATGAGCAGCCATCTTGCTCCTCCGATGACGAATCCTTTCCATCCGGTTAGAAAATCATTGATGGCGAAAAACACACAAGCCAAGAGGGTAAGCCAAAGGGTGAGGCGGTTGGCTTTGAGCCGTTCCAACGTGGCGCCAGCCACCAGATAGACCGCCAAGGTTGCAAGAACGGCGCCGCCGATGAGGCCGATTCCTGCCTTTTCGAGTCCGACCAGTGCGGAAAACGTGGCGACGAGCAGCACCTTGAAGCCGAGTGCGGAAGAATGAACCACGAGATCCCCACGCTGGACGGATTGGATGGAAAACCATTGTCCCCAGAAAAAAAGAAACCCATTGAATGCAGCCAGCGCATCATAGGGTTGCCACGGTGCGATGAAATCAGGTTTCAGGTAACTGCTGAAAACCAGCAATGTGAGAAGGTTTGCAAACCCGAGAATCACCGGAAGGCCAGCCCCTAGTCTGGTTGCTCGCTGCACCATCAGGCCGAGCAGGGGGTGCAGTGCCGCACCCAAAAGAGGTAAACCGATTGCTCCAGACCATTGATCCACGGGCTGCCCGTTAAACCCTGGGTGCTCCGCGGTCAATCTCCACCAGACGGATTCACGGTTTTTCGATAAGAGTGACGTGTCCGGCCAGCAGGGAATTTCTGCTGATCATCGGTTTGATCCGGTTCGGGGTTTCAAGTCCCTTGACCTCGATGGATTCGGTGAGTCGATATGGATGGGGAGGATCGGGGTGTTTGCCAAGCGGATCATTGAAATAGTGGATCGACCTCACATCCTTGTTTCCGATCTTCAACCCTTCAATCCTGATGGATCTCGGCATGGAGCACGGATAACCGAAATCATGACTGCCATCGTTTTTCATGGTGAATAGGGTGACATCTCCACCATTGCGGGGGATCCAAACGGTGTTCCGGATCAGCAGATCCCCGTCCCAGGTTGAGCCGTAATCGTCGCGGAAATTGACCAGTCGGTTGCTCCGCACGGTTGAATCCTCGAGGACCAGCCGTCCTCTTCCGATCGCATTCAATCCCGCATGCCCCAATATGGAGCGGCGGATGACGTAATCACCGGAGACACCCATATGAACATCGACACGGGACAGGACGCAGTCTTCGACGACGAAGTGTTTCATGAAATTGCTGGCGACCACTCCCCAGCGGGAGATGTCGTCGATGTCATTGCCCATGCGGCATTTCAGCATGCGGAAATCAACCACGAGGTTGGCATGATATCCGTACGTGCCCATCGGCACCTTGCTGCCGGCGGCTCCCGTTTTGTGATACACCTTCCGACCATCCACCACGCAGTTGCGGAACGTGATGTGCGCCGCCGGGCCGGCACTGAGAAATCCGGCATAAGGCAGGCCCGTTTCCTGCTCACCTATCACCCGATTCGTGACTCCGTCGATCAGCGTTTTCGACCGCTTGATCCTGATGTTTCTCTTCCAATATCCTTTTGTTTCCGAGGGATTGGCGCGGTTGGCGATGTGGGTGAAGATGCCCCCTCTGACGGTCAGGATCGTTGCATCGATCGGATACGACTCGATTTTGGTGATCACATCGTAATTCCAATCGATTCCCCCGATGATCGTTCCGTCGCGCTTGAGCACAAACACTTCTTTCTGTGCAGTCCCGTCGTTGCGGTTACCGCCTTTGCGGATGAAAATCTTGCGATTTGAGTTCTCGATGTATACCAGACAATCGACTGGCGGACGAATGTCCAGGTGGGTCTGATCTTTTCTGAGCTGTTGGATGGTAAGCGGGACAGGCTTCAACAGGGACCGGACCTCGAAGATGGATGCGGATGGGTCTTCCACACCCATGCTGTCGTCGATGATGAACTTCGACGTGCTCCAGTCGGTATCGGTGGCGATGATCACGGTGATGGCTGAAGTGCCGAGATGATAGGTGGCATCGGGTCTGGAACGAACCGGCAAACCGTTTCGATTCGCATGCTCATGGGCCTGCCGGATGGCGGGCAAGTCATCCGTGATTCCATCGCCTCTGGCTCCGAACTCTTCGTAAGTGACGGGTGCTGACAAGGCACGGTCATTCGCTGAGAGAGCGAGCAAGCAAGCCGCTGCGTATCGGGATAGGAGCTGGCGGTTCATGGGCTCGGAGGTTTCTAGATACGCACGATGGGTTCATCAAGTCCCAAGCCACATGCCGAGCCCGAACTCCGGATCGGATCACAGGAGATGCATGGTCATGGATTCTTTTGCTTTTCCATGAAAGCGGATGTTCCGGAAAAACGATCACTTCGGTCATCGTAGCCAAAAACTCTTATTTCCATTCCGGAATTTGGGCCTAAGCTGTTCGGCATGATAAAGACCCTGATGTTCCTTCCGTGCATGCTGGTTGCCGCCTTTGCGGCGGAACCCATTCCTCTGTGGTCGGGCAAAGCACCTGGTGCGCTCGGAGAAGCCCCCAAAGACATCCCGACCCTGACGCCATATTTGCCTGAAAAACCCGGAAACGCGCGCGCTGCCGTCGTGGTGTGTCCGGGTGGGGGATATGGCATGCTCGCGGATCACGAAGGCTCTCACTATGCCGCTTTTTTCAACGAGCAGGGAATTGCGGCGTTTGTATTGAAATACCGCCTCGGATCGGCTGGCTACCGACATCCGGTCATGCTCAATGATGCGGCCAGAGCTGTGCGCCTCGTGAGGTCACGGGCGGAGGAATGGAAGATCGATCCCGGCAAAGTGGCCATCATCGGCTCATCCGCCGGAGGTCATCTTGCTTCGACCCTGCTGACCCATTTCGATGCCGGCAAGGCGGAAGCGGCGGATCCGATCGAGCGGTTCAGCTCGAGACCCGATCTCGGGATTCTCTGCTATGCGGTGATCACCATGGGTGAATTTACCCACAAAGGCTCGAAAAAGAACCTGTTGGGAGATGATCCTTCCGATGAGTTGGTCAAACTGCTGTCCAGCGAGTTGCAGGTCAGGGCAGATACGCCGCCGTGTTTTATCTGGCATACCTGGGAAGACAAGGTGGTTCCGATCGAAAACAGCATGCGGTTCGCCGGCGCGTTGCAGGAAAGGAACATTCCTTTTGATTTGCACATTTATCAGAAAGGAGCCCATGGCATCGGCCTCGGGTCGAAACAAGCTCAACCGGAAAAGCGCCATCCATGGTCCCGCGATCTCGTGTTTTGGTTGAAAGCCCAGGGATGGGTCGAATAAATCCGACCATGCTCATTCCCGCTGTCAGATTGGTTGTGATCACGGCATGCTGCACCGCATGGGCGGTTGGCGGAAAGTTCAGTTTCGAGCGTGAACTGATGGGCACGCGATTCAGCATCGTCTGTTACACCAAGGATCGGGCAACCGCCGAAACATCTGCAGAAGCTGCGTTCGAGATCGCAGAGAGGATCAACCAGGTAGCTTCGGACTATTTGCCCAAAAGCGAGCTTTCACGGCTCTCATGCCGGCCTGTGAGCGAGGCCGTGGAAGTATCTCCCATGCTTTATGACCTGTTTGAGCACTCGCTCACCATCGCGAAGTCGACCGATGGCGCGTTCGATCCGACCCTGGCTCCCTTCAGTAGGATCTGGCGCGAGTGCAGGAAATCCGGAAAGCTTCCGGCCCCGGAAACCATCGAATCCGCCAGGAATTCGGTGGGTTGGCAGCATGTCGTCCTTGATTCCGTAAACCGCTCGATTCGGATGAAGCGTGAGGGCATGTCCTTTGATCTCGGGGGTGTCGCCAAAGGTCATGCGGCGGATTCCATGATCGAATCCTTTTTCGCTGCCGGCTTGAAACAGGTCATGATCGTGGCCGGTGGGGACGTGCGTCTTGGCGAGGCTCCGCCGGGCAGGGCTGGCTGGAATGTTGCGGTGAAAACCTTCCACCCGGACCGGAGTGATGAAATTCTCACTCTCTCCCATGCCGCCGTTTCAACTTCCGGAGATCTGTACCAATCGGTTGAGATCGACGGCGTGAGCTACTCCCATATCATTGATCCGAAGACGGGCCTTGGCCTGACGCATCGGATCGCGGCTACGGTGATCGCGGATCACGCAAGGTTGAGCGACCCGCTCGCAACCGCAGCATGTGTCATGGGCGAACACTCGGCGGAAAGATTGAAGAACATCCGCGGCGTCCGTGAAGTGAGGATCCGCACCCTGCAAGATCCGGCTGATCCCGCTCGTTTGAAACTTCCCGCTCAACCCGCCCATGAAAAGTAATCGCCGACACTTTCTTCAACAGTCACTTTTCGGAACCGCGGGTCTCGGGATCGCCTCAACCACCCATGTCCATGCGGAGTCCGCTGCCGATGCGGGCTCAACCGATGTCGCGCAGGATGCGGATGTTGTCGTTGTTGGTGGGGGGACTGCCGGAACGATCGCTGCCATCCAGGCAGGACGTGCAGGAGCGAAAACCCTGTTGGTCGAGCGCGGCGGACAACTTGGCGGAGCGATGACCACCGGCGGAGTCGCATTTCCCGGATTGTTTGACGCCTGGGGAAAACAGATCATTGCCGGCATCGGATGGGAGCTGGTGAGGGAAAGTGTGGAACTCGATCAAGGAACCATGCCCGATTTTTCCAAAATTCCGAAACATCATTGGCAAAACCAAGTCTTCATCAATCAGTTTCTCTACGCGATTCTTGCAGAGGAAAAATGCGAGCAGGCCGGCGTGCAAATCGCTTACCATGAATTTCCGCATGCGGTGACGAAAACGCAAACCGGTTGGCAGATGGACTTCACAGGATTCGGCACGAGGAGGCGCGTGCATTGCAGGCAGATCATCGATTGTACGGGCGGTGCTGAGGTGGTGGGGATTCTGGGTTTTCCACGCCTGCGTGAGGACGAGCGCCAACCCGGCTCCTATCTTTATATGATGGGGGAGGCTCATGATCCCGGGCGAAACCAGATCCATCGCCTCTATGTCCACGGCGCGGATTCCACCAATTCGCGTACGGTCACCCACGCGAATCTAACAGGAAGGAAATCGATTCTGGCCGCGTTACGGAAAAAGAAAGATGCGCGCCTGATGCACATGCAGCCCGAAACCGGATTTCGGGAGAGCTACCGCATCGATGGTGAAATCCTGATTACCGTGAACGATTATCGTTCCGGAAAGAAATTCGAGGATGCGGTGTGTCACGCGTTTTATCCGGTCGATCTGCACACGAGAAACGGCGTCAAACCGGAACCGCTCAAGCCAGGTGTGATTCCCACCATTCCGCTGCGAGCACTGGTTCCGAAAGGCAGCAGAAACATCATGGTGGCAGGGCGAAGCGTGAGCAGCGACCGTCTGGCAAACTCCGGTCTGCGCGTGCAAGCCTCCTGTATGGCCATGGGGCAGGCCGCCGGCGTAACTGCGGTCCTTGCCGCGAGAGCCGGAACCACTCCGCTGGACGTTCCGCTCCGGGAAATTCACCATCTCCTCCGCCAGCATGGAGCCATCATTCCCGGCGATGTCTGACAGAAAAAAACCACAACTCGGAACATGGGGACGCCGCGCGGTTTCGTTACTCACTGCGCTGGCCTTTCTTGTTCTCGCGGTGACCGGAGTGCTGGCATTCATTCGGCCGTTTTCCATCGGCATCATCGGACTGCACTCACTGATGGGGTTTTTCTTCATCGCCATGATCGGTTTTCACGTTCTCCATAACAGCCGCCCGCTCGCCGGTTACCTGAAAAGCAAGACCCTGTGGACGAGTTTGTCCGTTGTTGCGTTGCTTACCGCGCTGTTTTGGTGGCAACCCACGCCCGTGCGGGCCATTCTCGCACTGAGTGGAAATCTTGGTCCTGCGATCGATCGTTTTGAGATCAATGAGACGGAAATGGTGTTCGATTACGCGCCATCCCCTCGTTACAACATGCGCCTTAATGTCAAGGCCGGCCCGACTTTCGGCACCCAGCCTCCGCCCCAAGTTGCGATCTGGCTTGAAAATCAGGGGACCTACCATATCAAAACCCTGCTTGCTCCCAAAGATTCCGCTAAGACCCCTTATTGGGCATTCAAACATGCGGGTTGGGCAAAAGCCAAGCGGGAGGCGGAACAGCAAGTGGATGCCGTGACTTCACCCACGCCGAACGGTTCTTTCGATCCCGCCGACTACATCCTGCCCGGCGACGGAAAAGAATCCACTCCTTACCGGCTTGTTCTTGAGATCAACCGATCTGGTGACCATCAGGCTTCTCTCGTTTACATGGTGGAAATCGACAATTCCCAGCCACGTCGCTATCAGTTGTTGGATTTGCAAGGCTACCCCAAACGCGAACCCGATGATGAAGATGGCAAGCAGGTTTGGGGACTCTATTACGTGGACGGAACGTTCGACTCCGCGCTTGGGTTGATCGACAGTGCCTTGCTGACCATTGAGCGATGAAGCGTCGCGATACCGCGGGTTCCCCAGCGAGGTCGCCCTTGTTCGGCACGCAAAATATCGGCAGTCATCGAACGATGCACCATCGGAGGCTGATCCCTCGGATGGTGAAACCCATTCGGGCAAAACGGCAGATACCCCAAACTCCGCACACGAGGTCCTGCTTCACGGAGACTTTCCGGCACCAGCCCGGAGGAAATGAAGAGGAGTCATCTGTCGTAACCATGGGGTCATTTCCTTCGCTCGAATCCGCGCGCTGCGGATTTTTCGGCTGAGGGGAAATCCTTGGGGATGGTTTGGGTGACGTTTCCGGTGGCGGCCCATTCTGAGCCGCGAAGGAAGGTGACGATGAAACCGACGCCTTCAAACGCCTCGGTGTCATGGCCGAGAGTGGTGTGGAAGACCCGGCCCTTTCCGTAGTCGAGCACCATCAGCATCGGCTCGTTGCGACCGGCATTTTTGAGAGCCGGGGTGTCGGCTGCGGTGGCGAGAATGGTCATGTTTTCCGCCGGGCCGCGCAGGAGTGAATAACATTCGTCTTTGGCATGCATCCAGAAATCCGGCAGGCCTTTGGTGATCGGATGGGTTTTGTCACGCATGGTGATCAGGAATTCCCCGAGAGGGCCGTGGGTTCCGCATTTGCCGGGACCGTCGTCGCGTACGATTTTTCCTTGTGCGTCATAATACACATAGGGACCGGATTTTTCATTGCGGCCACCCCAGCCGCCAAGGCCGATCATCTTGTTGAACTCCGGCCAGTTCGCCCACGCGTTGTTGGCCGCGTGCACCGCGACCAGGCCTCCGCCGTTCTTCATGTATTCCTCGAAATTTTTCCGGGTTTGCTCCGGCCAGTCTGCCGCCCCGAAACCGAAATTACTGACCACAATCCGGTATTCGGAGAAGTCCGGAGAGAAGTTCGGATCGGGCTGGGGCTTGTTGGTTCCTTCTTTCTCTCCCGCTCCGGCATGCGGCAACCATGACTCCTCGCGCTTGTGGTTGGAAATGAATTGGGTGCGCGCCACCTCCACGACGAACAAACCACTGTCCTCAAGATATTGCTTCATCATCACGGTCGATTTCGGCCAGACCGCGTGGTTGTTCTGACCATCGACGATCAGGGCTTTCATTTTTTCGGCAGCGCTTGCGGGGAGCGCCATCAGAACGGCTGCAACAAGGAGAGAGGCATGGGATTTCATACGGAGTGAAGTTACGTCCCCCGGATGATTTTTTCATCAATAAAATTCACTTGTTGAATCGACAAGCGTGCCCGCATTGCCGATGTTTCGAAAGTTTGGAAATCCGGAGTGCGTCTTTAATTTCATGAAACCGATGAATATCCTCTCCACAAGCCTTGCCATCTGGATTCTTTGCGCCGCGGTTGCCTCTGCGCAACATGCGCGCCGGCTCGAGGTCCTGTTTCTTGGCGATGATGGTCATCACCAACCGATCGAGCGGTATCGCGTGCTCAAACAAGCTGTCGGCCCCCGGGGCGTGAACCTCACTTACTTTGAGAATCTCGCCGGACTCACCCCTGAAAAGCTCCGCCATTACGACGCTCTTCTCGTTTATGCGAACCATGAAAAGGCCGAGGTTCCGCCAGCGATATTGCCTTGGGTAAGAGACGGCGGGGCGCTCATTGCCTTGCATTCCGCATGTGGAAACTTCCATCCCTCCAAGGAATGGTTTGATCTGGTTGGCGGGCGTTTTGTAAGTCATGAAGGCAGGGTGTTCAGCCCGCAAACGGTCGATACGGAACATGTCATCACCAAGGATCTGCCGGTTCTGAGCTGTTGGGATGAAACCTATGTGCATCGGGATCTGACCCCCGACCGACATTTGCTCCAAATCCGCAATCCGATGAACAAAGGGGAGACGGAGGCGCAGCCGTGGACTTGGACGCGAACCGAAGGCAAAGGCCGTGTCTTCTATACGGCCAGCGGGCACGATCTGCGATGCTGGAACGAACCTGCCTTTCAGATACTCGTTGAACGGGCCATCATCTGGGCAATCGGTGAGGATCAGGTCAGCCAATCCATTTATGGCAAATTGCCGCCTCTGGAGATCGAGGTGCCGCAGATTGAAAACCGCGCCCATCCGGACATTCCGATGATGCCGCTGCAAAAGCCGCTCTCTCCCGGTGACAGTGCCAAACATGCTCAGGTTCCTGTGGGCACCCGGCTCATGCTGTTTGCGAGCGAGCCCATGGTGATCAACCCCATTTCCATCGACTGGGATGAGCGTGGCCGCGCGTGGGTGGTGGAGAGTTTCGGCTATCCGAACGATGTTCCCAAGGAGCCAGGCAGCGGAGCGGACCGAATCAAGATCCTTGAAGATCGCGATCAAGACGGGAAAGCGGACAAGGTTACGGTGTTTGCCGACAAGCTCCGCCATTGCACCACCACGGTCTTCGCAAACGGAGGCATCATTGCCACGGATGGTGAGGATATCGTTTTTCTGAAGGATGAGAACCGGGACGATGTCGCCGATACGCGGACTGTGTTGGCCAGCGGGTTGAACATGTATGATACACATGCTTCCGCTTCGCATTTCACCTATGGCATGGACCATTGGATATACGCCACGGTCGGATACTCAGGCATCGATATGAACATCGGTGATGAGACCCACAAACTTGGAAAATCCGTGTTTCGCTTTCGCCCCGATCTCTCAAAACTCGAGCTTTTGCAAAACACCACCAACAACACCTGGGGACTCGGTCTCACCGAGGAAGGGGATGTGATGGGCTCCACTGCGAACAATCATCCATCATGGGTTCTGTCCATTCCGGCTCGCGCTTATGCGGGATCCGGTCTGAAACAGCCGTTCACCCCGCGTGCCGACCATTCCACTGTCATCTATCCGATTACCCGAGATATGACACAAGTCGATCAGATTGACCGCTATACGGCTGCTGCGGGACACGCGTTCTATACCGACCATGTGCTGGAAAACTTCAATTCAAGCCATGCTTTTGTGTGTGAACCGACGGGACATATCGTGGGGTTGGGTGAGGTGGCTTCCAGCGGCTCGCTTTTCACAACCAAGTTTCGTGGCAACAATCTCTATGCGTCATCGGATGCATGGTCTGCTCCGGTTGTTGCCCGCACCGGTCCTGATGGGGCGGTTTGGATTGCCGACTGGTACAACCCGATCATACAGCACAACGTTGTCTTCCGTTTTTGGAATCCCGCGCGTGGATATGACTATCCGCACAGTCCTTATCATACCGGCGCGAAAAAGCCCGGTGCGGGTAACGCGTATGTGACCCCGCTCCGGGATAAAGCACACGGGCGCATTTGGCGGGTGGTGCCGGATGATATCTCCTTGCTCCGCAGGAATGATGTTCTCGAACCGCGCAATACCGCATCCTTGATCGAGGGACTTCACTCGCCTTCCCAGCATACCCGCCTCCATGCGCAACGCCTGATGGTTGAGCATGCCGACCCGCGGGCGATCGATGCATTGGGGCGAATGATCGCCGAAGCAGGCCAAGGGGATAATGGCAAACGCCCTCTTCCTGCGGTCCATGCGATCTGGGCGATCGAACGTCTGGGCGCCGCGCCCGGCTCCAAGGGCCATGTGATCCTTACGAAGGCGCTTCAGGGTGAGAATGCGCTCCTTCGTCGTCATGCGCTTGCTGCGCTCGGGCCGGCCGATCCGTCGGTCATCGCCACCTTGCCCGAGTTGATCGGCCGTGCAGGGACCGCGCGCGATCAACTGCTGACCCTCACGATTGCCGCACAATCCGCTTCCATGGAGCCGCTATCACGTGCGTTACTCCGCTTCGCATCAGACGGGATAAAAGACGAACATGTGCGGGAAGCCACCAGGCTCGCCATGCGTCGCCAAGGAATCTCAATTCTGTCCGCAGCGATGAAGGAAGAACTCGTCGATTCCTGGTATGTGGTTGAGCTATTGGAAATTGCAAAACAGCTTGCGGCCGGACCTGAGCGTTCTGCGCTGGACCTTCTGCTTGCCACATCATCTGCAGATTGGAAAGCGCGCATGAAGCCGGTTCTTACCGGCGCCCATGTCGCTGCCGCACCTGTTGCAGAGCTTCCAAAACACCTCATGGCAGGGCGCGACCTCTACATGAAAGCCTGCATCGAATGTCACCAAGCCGATGGGAACGGAGTTACGGGAACCTTCCCGCCGCTTGTCGGATCAGAGTGGGTTACGGGAGATCGGAAAACGCTTTTGCGCATTCTGTTGGGAGGCCTGCAAGGCCCGATCAAGGTCAAAGGCGTCGATTACAACAGCGTGATGCCGGGACATGCCCATGTCAGTGATGAGGATCTCGCCGCCATCGCGAGTTATGTCCGGTTCATGTTCGGAGCCGTGCGTGAGGCAGCGGTCCGGCCCGATGAGGTCAAAGCGCTTCGCCCCGAAGTCGTAGAACGGAAATACGCACCATGGAAAGCCGATGAAATTCGATGAAACACCGGTTTACAAATTCCCTGTGACAAATCAAATTCCTTCCAAGATGATGAAATGTTTCATGTCCTTTCTTTGTTTCGTATTTCCGAGTCATACTGCCACTGCCTCAACATTCGACGGCCCTGCGGGAAAGCCCTATGTGTACAAGACGTCGGCGGGTGTGGAGCGCAAGATGGAAATTTTCTTCCCGGCCAGTCACAACCCGGAAAACACCAAAGTTCCCGGGGTGATTCTTTTCCATGGAGGCGGCTGGCAAGGCGGCGAGCTCGGGCAGTTTCGCTTCGCCTGCAATTACCTCGCCAGTCGCGGCCTGGTTTGTGCCACCGCCGAATACCAAATGTTAGGTAAGGGGCGCGGAGGCGCGAAGTTGCCCCCCGGTGAGTCCGCAAAGCGCGTCTGCGTGACCGATGCGAAAAGTTCGATCCGATGGTTCAAGCAGAACGCAGGCATGCTCGGGATCGATCCCGACCGCGTGATCACGGGTGGCGGCAGTGCCGGAGGACATATCAGTGCGCTCGCTACGATGAATCCGGGGCTTAACGATCCTGCGGATCCCAAAGACATCGATACCCGCGTGGCCGCCTATGTGTGGTTCAATCCAGCATTCGAAGCTTCAGACAAAAGCGATCCGGAAATCGATATCCTTTCCCATCTCAAGCCTGATCTCCCGCCGACCATCGTTTTTTTCGGCGATAAGGACTCCTGGAAAAAGGGTTGGGATCTCGCACATGAAAGATGGAAGTCGCTGGGTGCGGGACATATCGATCTCAGGATCGCTCGCGGACAAAGTCATTCGTTTTTCAACAGGGATCCATGGCGCGCAGTGACCCTTATTGCCGCAGACGCTTTCTTGGTAAAACACGGATTTCTAACAGGTAAATCGTCCCTTGAGCCTCCGGCGGGCGGGGAGGTTCTCTCGCTCGCAACCGATTGACATGCATGTCGCGCCGGGAATCTGGCAGCAAGCCGATACGGACGTCCGATTTTTCCTCGGCAGCAGCATCCCTTTGGCAAGCGGTTCCGTCACTGAGCCCGTGCAGGCCCCGGCGTCCCGCTACTTGCCGCCGCTCTTGATGCGAGCCGGCACCTCATGGATGCGCAGGCCTGCTTTGCCGAGCGCGTCCCAAACCTGCAACAGGCGCTCGAGCGGCAGCCTGCGATCCGCTTCCAGCTCGAGCTTGCGCCCCGGATTTTGTTTCCGAAATGCGGAAAGGTATGTTCCTAACAATCCTTCCGGAACCGCCAGTCCGTCGAGCGTGATGTTGCCAGACGCATCCACGCCGATCACCGAGCGGGTGTCGGTCACTTTTTTCGAAACAATTTCCTTTACCGTGGGCAGCTCGATTTCGACGACTTCGCGCGGTTTTTTGAAGGTGGAGGTCACGATGACAAAAACCAGCAGGATGAAGAGAATGTCGATCATCGACACGATCGGAATTTGCGGACGCTGGCGTTGGACGCGGTGGAATTGCATGGGTCGGCACCTTATTTGGAAGTTGAGCAAGCGGAGATGAAATCTGACAGAATCGCCTCGATCTGGGCGGTGAGCCGTTCGATTCGCCGGGTGAAATAGCCGTGCGCCACCACACATGGCACTGCGATCGCCAGGCCGAATATGGTGGTATACAAAGCCTCGGCAATGCCTCGCGCGATGATGACGTAATCCGTTGCCTCACCAAGACCGTCGAAAATGGTTACCAACCCCGAGGCCGTTCCGAGCAGGCCCAGCAGTGGTGCGACGGTGATCACCACATCCAGCACACCGATGCCCGCATGCATTTTCACCACTTCCTCGCGTGCCGAGGCCTCGACCGCATGGCCGATTTCATCGTTGGTTCGGCCACCATACTTCAAGGCGATGCCGGCGAGACGCGATAATACAGATGTCTGGCTTTTGATCAGATCCCGTACCGCATCCATCTTCCCAACCGGATCCCGCATTGTGTCCACCAGTGAAGCGGGTGCGATGCGCTTGTGGGAAAGCGACATGAACTTGAAGCCGATCGCCGTGATTCCGGCAACCGAGCAAGCGAGCAGCGGGTAAATGAAAATTCCGCCTTTCTCAAAAAATTTGAAAAGAGCATCTGATACGGTGGAGGCGATGTAATCCATGGTTCTTAATGGTTGTTAGAAATAGAAGTTGAAAATCAATTCGAGGGAGTCCCCGCCCATTTCTTTCCTGACTTCCTCAGGCATAGGCGGTATCTCCGCGGCGCGGATCGAATCGATGGTGAATCCTTTTTGAATTTCACCACCTTCGATTTGTCCGAGCAGATTGACATGTGTCACCCTGCCTCCGGCATCGATGAAAAATCGAGCGGTGAGATATCCCGGCACGATGAAATCCCGCCGTCTCACGCAGTTGCGCTGCCATTCGAGTTCGACTGCCCGGCTGATCTTTGAGTGATATCTTCCAAGAGGCGTATCAACCACATCCAGTGCGCTCGTTCCCGTTCTTGAAATATTGCCGCGGATTGCCGTTTTGGACTGATTCCCTCTGAACGCGGGGTCATTGACCGCAGCAGCAGGCAATGGTTGTGCCGGCTTCAGCGGATCCCGGTTTTTCTTTTCGGCCATGCCGTCGGTTTGGCCATCCCTGATCCTCTTCTCATCGCGCGGCTTGATGGCTTCCTTAATCTCCGCATCCGCGACTTCTCGATCGACCGAGTTGGAGGTTTCCAACCATTTCTCGCGCAGAGCTTTTTCTGGAATCTGGTCTTCACCGGGATCCGTCGTGGTCTCACCCTTCACGGCCTCCGAACCAGGAGTGGTCGGCTGCTGAGTCAGGCCCGGCGTTGCGGCTTGGTTCGGTTTGATGGTGGGTTCAGGGACATCGAGTTTTCCGTCCCGATACCGGCTTTGTGTCGTCTCGGGCAGCTCTTCGGGTCTCGGCTCGCGACCTGCCTGGGAAGGCATTGCCAGCTCCTCGTCCGTTACGGCACGATCGCTGGTTGCGCGCGTGTTTCGCTCTCCCATATAGCGGGTGCTTTCCGGAGCTTCTTCAAGCCTCTGGTCCTCGGATGTCCGTACGGATTTCATCTTTTCCGCCTCTTTCATGGCGACTTCTTCCTCAACTTCGAACATCTCCGGATAGAGCGTTACAACGTCCGATTGATGCTGGGGCAGGCTCTGGCTGGGTTTGGTGATTTGCGTGCGAATTACCTCAAATGTCATCCATGCCAGCAAAAGGCCGTTGAGCAAAAGGGATATCAGAAGCGCCGCCAACCATAGACGGGCTTCATCTCCCATCTTGCGTGGATATTCAGATGGCACGATTTCAATTAGCCGTTTTCCCGGCGTCTTGCAACGTCTCGCATGTCACAAATCACGGAAAAAAACCGGAAGCATGTTGCTGAAAGGGGATTTCCCGTCCGTGGGAGGACGTCCGGATCGCCTCATCCGTTCGCTCCACCATGCTGCGGCGGTGGTCCGCATCGTGGATTGCGAGCCGTGATGCGCTCTCAATGTTCATGTTTGACATGGCCGCCCAACAGATCCCTTCCGAAATCATCTTTCGCGTCCCGCCACACCGCATGCAGGTGGTTGCCCTTGTTCTGGACGTTTGCCACCTCCACAAGAAACGTGGTTCCCTGAATGCGGTAATAATACGGCTCACCCCTGTTCAGTCCGCCGGCCCAGCCGAAACGCAGATTCTTCATGTCCGCACGAATGGTCTTGAGATCGTTTTCAGCAAGTTCCTTGCGATGGCGGTTTGCGAATTCGGCAATCAGCTCCATCAGCGCTTTTTGTTGGGTTGCGGTCATCTCCGTCATCAGGATCCCGACAGCTTCAAGTTCTTTGACCGAACGATCTTCGGCGGTTAGGATTTCACTCGGAGGCTTTTCCGAGAAGATCACCGCTTTGCCGTTCTCTTTCAAGCTTGCCGCCAGCGCGCGCGCAAGATCCTCCTCCGCATGAAACGGGCGTGTGCCCTTCATGTTGTGTTCGATCAGGACTTCTCCGGGATTTGCAGCGAAAAACGATGGAGTGACGGCAACTGCCTTACCGCCGACGATGGTATAGTTGAGAGAAAGGTGATGCCCTTCGAATCTCCATGCCCAGGTTCCCGTGGAGGACGGCTCGCCGAAAATCGAGGTGAAATAAGCCTTGGGATTGCGGAAATCCGGGCGTTTTTCGATTTCTGCCAGAAACGCCTCGAGCGCCATGATGGTGTCCGCTTTTTTCAGACCGGAATCGCTCAACGCGCTTTTCAGCAAATGACGAACCAACCCGATCTGTTTTTCATTGAGATCCTCAAGCGGAATTCCCTTGCGTTCACGGGGAACATAACCCCATGCCTCGCGTTCTTCGGCATCAAACGGAAAACGCGCCTTCTTGAGTTGTTCCGCATCGAGGCCATCCATCAACGCTCGGGCGGACGCGGCCATATCCCCGACGACGTTTTCCATTTGCGCTTGCGGGACTGCTTCGCCGCACAACAGGCTGGTGGAAAAAACCATGATCTTCAGAATCTTCATAATGGCAATTTGATGGTTCCTCCATGGGTTTACCAGAAGGATTTGAGCAAAGGAGCGAATTCTCAGCATGACTGCGCGGCACTGAAGTTTGCTTTTCCGTTT
Source organism: Verrucomicrobiota bacterium (assembly GCA_041170385.1). Lineage (GTDB taxonomy): Bacteria > Verrucomicrobiota > Verrucomicrobiia > Verrucomicrobiales > Akkermansiaceae > Luteolibacter. The sequence continues at coordinate 32,628 of JBEAZA010000051.1, forward strand.
TTGCGATCGCAACGCCTCGTCCCGCAACGCCTGCGTACCGGTTGTCAAATGACTTGCCCGGATTCCCGGTGTCTTCGCCGGCTTGCCGCTTTGATCGAAACATACAAGCCAAACATCACGGCCAAGCCAACGGCCGCGTAAAGGATGATTTGTGACCACGGCAGCGGCAAAGGCATGGTGAACGTCTGATGCTGAGGATGGCGGAGCGCACGGGACACCGGTGTTTTCCAGATCAGGGTTTTACCCGCATTTGCTGTGGAATTCGCATTGTGCTCGGTGGCAGCCACCGGGAGGTGGAGGACGGTCTCGATCGCATGATGTTTGAGCTGATCGTGTGGAATCCATGCGGATCCGGGGATTGCCCGTGTAAGATCGATCCTGCGATGATAAAGGATCTTCAGCCCCTTGAACCGCACATCAGCATGCCCTGCAAGATCGCGTGCCGCAGCAGGAAGTTTCTCGAAAGATGCGCCGGTCGTTGTTTGGGAAAGATCCATTGCGTTGTCAAAACTCACCGCGATCCGGATATGGAGCCGGTCTTTTTTTGTTGAGACGGAAACATCGTATGAGCGGAACTCCGGGGTTTCCTTCAGGTATTCTGCAACCTGTTTTTCCACTCCGCTTTGACCTCCATGGATGCGGGCCGCTTGGGTGGGAATGCTGACTTCAATTCGTGCTTTCCCCGAGCCATCAGCATTCAGCCAGATCTCCTCATGACAGTCCAAGCATGAGACCATCATGAGCGCGGAGGCGCAGATCAGGAGAAGTCGAAGCATGTGAGGAGGGTGTTCCGCCGGATTGCGGCGAGCTCAATTCTGCGGCGCAGTCTGCATGGGTTCCGTGCATTCTGCAAACAATGCATCGAGATCGGGAAGGTCAGCGGCGTTTTTGGCTGGTTGGGATGCGATGATCTCTCCCTGATGGAATACGAACACCCCCGGCATTTGAAGTCCGTCTCCCGCAAGGTGGCCGATCCCACAGCCTTTGAAAATGGCGATCGCCCCGCGCCACCAGACCTGAGGACCGAATAGCTCGAGGAATCCGCCTTTGCCCAAACCAAACGCACGGTATAGTTCGCACCGAGGGTCTGCGATCCTTGCAATCCCCGAATTCTTCCCGAGGTAATCCATTTCCTCTCCCGATTTCAGCATGTGGACAAGCACCAAGGTGGCGTTTTTTTGTCCGGCCTGTTGTTCTAATTCCTGAAGACCACGCAAAATCTGGCGGGTGAAGGTGCAGCCGAAATGCCTCAGAAAAACCAGCACGAGCGGTTGCTGCATCGATGCCTCATCGAGTTTGCGACCATCCGACAACGCATAGGCCGCCGCCGCTTCCCCAATCGAGTAGGGCTGTTTGCGTGAGGGCGGAATACCCGCGTGTGCGCGCAGTGCGGCCCACAGAATCCATGCGAAAAAAGGGATCCAGACGACATCGTCAACGCCCAGGATGAACAGAGCGGAGCCGGGCAACTCCGTTCGCCACACCGCACCTGCAATCACCAAGGTGGCGACCCCGCATTTGATCAATCCCAGCAGAACAATCAGCCAGTGGTGAATCGGGTTCTTGGCTGCGATCAGGAGTCCCAGACCGAGGGTTGCGGAAATCACGCCGAGAATCTGCCACAGAATGGGATGGTTCGGATGGGGTAGTTTGAGAAAATCGAAGGCATGGAGCGGAAACACAATCACCCAAATCGCAAATGCCATATGGTAAAGCCCGCTTGTCAGCAGAACCCTGCGCATCAACTCCAAAACCCGGCAGTTCCGGCCCAGACAATCCACAATCATTGCCCAGAATAGAACCATTCCATCAGACCGCAACGGAAGATTTTTTCGGTCTCTCTCGCGAGGAAACTGGAATCCGGGCGGAAGGAGGCCGGTCCGGCATCATGCGGACGGATGGCCTTAATTTCCCAGCAATCTCTTGAGCCGGTTCTTGACACTGACTTTTCCCACAGCCGACAAGCGATCGACAAAGAGTATGCCGTTGAGGTGGTCGATTTCGTGCTGGAGGGCGCGTGCGAGCAATCCGTCGGTTTCGAGAACCAGAGTCCCGCCGTCAAGTTGGCCAAGGGTGGCTTTGACTTGAGCGGGCCGACGGACTTCATAGCGGATCCCCTCGATGCTCAGGCATCCTTCGAACTCCGTCTCTTTCTCCTGGCCGTATTCCAGGGTCGGATTGATGAAAACCAGAGGCATGTGATCCGCCAGCTCGGCATGCTTGCCGTTGATCTTGAGATACGAGATGCATTCGGGATCGTGTGAAACATCAATGACGGCGAGTTGCAAATCCACCCCGACTTGCGGGGCTGCCAGGCCGACCCCATTTGCATCGACCATGGTTTCCAGCATGTCCGCCGCGAGTGCGTGTACTGTCGCATCGACGTTGACGACTGGACGGCATTGCTTTCGCAAAACGGGATCGCCGTATTGGACGATGGGCAAAATCATTGGGATGAAAATCAGGTGGGCTGTTCACCACGGGCCATCACGACTTTGCCGGTGCGCACGGTTTCGATGATTTCATATTGCGAGAACATCGAGATTGCGGCATCCACCTTCGGGCTGTCGCCGGCAATCATCACGACCATCGAAGTCGGGGTGAGGTCCACGGTTTTCCCACCGAAGTGCTCGGTGATCTGGAGGGCAGCGGAGCGTTCGTCACTCGAGCAGAGGATTTTGATCAGGATCATTTCCTTGGTCACGGAATCCATGCTGGTGTGTTCGAAACAATGAATCACATCGATGAGCTTGTTCACCTGCTTGATGATCTGGTCAAGGCCTGCGGGATCGCCGGAAATGCCGATGGTCATGCGGGAGAACGACGGGTTACGGCCCTGGGAGACAACCAAGGAGTCGATGTTGAAACCGCGGCGGGAGAAGACCTGACAAATGCGCATGAGCACTCCCGGTTGGTTGTTGACGAGGACGGAGAGCGTATGGCCGGATCCCGTGTAAACCGGCGCGACTGGGGTATCTGTGGTGGTGATGGTTTTCATCTGAAAATCGTAGGGAGTTGGACAGGAGCGGATCACGTGGAACCGACAGGTTTTGCCATGCGGGTTTTCGGGGCTTCGACGATCATGTCTTCCAGCGCCGCGCCGGCGGGGATCATCGGGAATACGTTGTCGGTTTTGACACACTCCGCATGGATCAGGATGGGACCATCGTTGTAAGCGAGGGCTTTCTCAAGCTGCTTGGTAACATCCGCAGGGCGCTTGATATACACCGAAGGAATGCCATAAGCCGCAGCGAGTTTGCAGAAATCCGGGTTTCCAACCAGGTCGACACCGGAGGTGCGATCTTCATAAAAGAGCTCCTGCCACTGGCGCACCATGCCGAGATAATGGTTATTGAGCACCACGATCTTGATCGGAAGTTTGTGGATGGCTGCGGTGGAGAGCTCGAAAAGGGTCATTTGGAATCCACCATCGCCGGAGATGGAAATCACGGTTTTCTTCGGGTGGGCAAGCTGCGCGCCGATGGCCGCGGGGAAACCGAAGCCCATCGTCCCGGCTCCGCCCGAGGACAGCCAGTGGTAGGACTCGTGATTCTTGTAAAACTGCGCAGCCCACATCTGGTGCTGTCCGACATCGGTTGATACGATGGCATTGCCCTCGGTAAGTTCGTAGAGCTCGTCAATCACCTGCTGCATCCTCAGGCCGCCTTGTTTCTTGTAACCCAACGGAAATTTCTTTTTGTAACCGTTGAGCTTTTCATTCCACTCGGGGTGTCTGCGTTTGGATATTTTTTCATTGATTTCGGTAAGCGCTGCCTTGGCGTCACCGACAATCATCACGTCCGGCTGGATCATTTTACCCTCTTCAGCCGGATCGATATCGATGTGGATGATTTTCGCGTCTTTGCAGAATTTCGACGGCTGGCCAATGATCCGATCATCAAAACGCGAACCGACGTTGATCAGAAGATCGCATTCGATCATGGCCTTGTTCGCATAAGCGGTGCCATGCATCCCCAACATGCCCAGGGATAGCGGATGATTTTCGGGGAAAACTCCCTTGCCCAGCAGCGTGCTGGTCACCGGACAATCGAGGGTTTCCGCAAGATACATGAGCTCCTTGTCCGCACGTGCGATCATGCAGCCCTGCCCGGCGAGGATTACGGGACGCTTCGCGGTAGCGATGAGGTCAGCGGCCGCTTTGACGGATTTTTTGCAAATATCAAAATTGCTCGTGGGATCATAACCGGGAAGATTGAACTTCGGATTCATTTCCCCTGAGAAAGGTCCCTGTGAAATGTCTTTCGGAACATCGATCAGCACCGGGCCGGGCCGACCGGTGGTGGCGATGTGATAGGCCTCGCGTGCGATGCGTGGGAGGGAGTTGGTGTCTTTCACCAGCCAATTGTGTTTCACCACAGGAATGGTGATGCCGAAGATATCGGCTTCCTGGAAGGCATCCTTGCCGAGCATCCATGTCACCGTCTGGCCGCAGATCACGATCATCGGGACGGAATCCATCATGGCGGTCATGAGGCCGGTCACGGTATTTCCTGCGCCAGGGCCGGAAGTCACCAACACCGCCGCAGGTTTTCCGGTTGCCCGTGCGTAGCCATCCGCCATATGCACCGCACCCTGCTCGTGACGCACCAGGATGAACTTCATCCGGGTCTTGATGGTTTCGAGGGCATCGAAGATGGGAATCGCCGCTCCACCGGAATAGCCGAAGATGTATTCGATTCCGAGATCATCGAGCGTTTGAATGAGGGCTTGCGCACCGTCGAGTTGTTGTTTGCTCATAAAATTGAAGTTGAAGATGAAAGTTGCATAATTTTTACACCCAGCACAACCGAAAATTGATAAATTTTACACAACTTGAAGAAAATCGCGTTCAAAAGCTCACGAAAAGACGCATTTTTTCCGGAAAACCATGTTTTTGGCCAATCCCTGCTCCACCATATACGTCCTGGCTGCTCATTCCACGATTCCGATCCGGTTGACGAGCGCATCCAGAGACGGGAGGCAGGTGGCCCTGAGAAACCGTAATGGTTTCGGCTTTCCGGGTATTTTCCCGCCGCACCGCATTGCGTTCCGTGGTTTGCTGGATTAACTCAAGGGCGAATGATTCAGTTTTCTCTCTTCCGTATTCCCGTTCGTATCCAGCCATGGTTCTGGTTGACGTTGGCTTTGCTCGCGGGGGTGCATCGATTGGATTCACGGGAGGGATTGTTCATGCTCAGTTTGTTCATTCTCGCCGGGTTCATTTCGATCCTCGTACATGAACTCGGTCACGCCCTGACCGCGAGGCGATTCGGAAAACAGGTGGAGATCGAGTTGCAGGCCTTCGGCGGTTACGCTGCCTACAGCGGCGGGAGGAGCCTGAGCCGCACCCAGGTGTTTCTGATCACCCTCGCCGGCCCGGCGATCCAGATCGTGTTGGGCTGGGTCGCCCTTCTGATGTTCAAGGGATATGACGGTGAGCCGACGGAGCCGATGCGCTATTTTTTGGGGGTATTATCCTTCATCAGCATCATCTGGGCCCTGCTGAATTTGTTGCCTGTTTTACCATTGGATGGGGGACGTCTGTTGGAAACCGTTCTCGGTCCGCAACACATCCGGCTCACACTGCGGATTTCGATGATTACGGCCATCGTCGTTGCGCTGCTCGCCGTGCAGCTTAAACTGGGAGTTGTCCTCACCATCTTTATGGGGTTTATGGCATACGAATCCTACAAAGCCCTCAGAGAGATTTCCTGGCGGTAGATGAACGGGTTTTGTCCCGACGGGGCAACAACGGATGAATGAGCTGGCCGATGTAACTGCGCGGGAACGACCGGGCGAGCCCGAGTTCCTTCGGTTCGTGTCCCGGGTGGCGGTAGGTCCCAAAAACGAGATCCATCAATGGGGAGAGGTTGGCATAGTTTCCCGCATATCGCTCCTTGGCATGATGCCAATGATGCAGCTCAGGTGCTCCGATCAGCATGCGTAGCGGGCCGAGCGGAATCCTCACGTTCGAGTGGATGTAGATCGCCCAAATACCGCGGAATGCGGTGAAGCCAGCCAGCGTAGCGAGATCGAATCCCAACAGAAACGCCGGAAGGTTGATCAAGCCGACCGTGTATATGGTGTCCAGCGGATGCTCGCGGTGTGCTGCCAACCAATCGAGGTGTTCCGCGCTGTGATGCACCGCATGGAAGCGCCAAAGAAACGGCACGCGGTGCTGGATGCGATGACCCCAGTAAATGAACAAATCACTGAGCAAAATGACTTCGATGGCTTGCAGCCACCATGGTTGTGAAGCGACCATGGCGCGGAAATCGGCAGGCACGGAGTGGCTGAGCCAAGTTCCCGCCCATGCCAAGGCGCCGAATACCAGCCCGCCCCAGAGCAGATATTGTCCGAGAAAGTAACAGAGATCGGTCAGCCATGCCGGGCGGAATATGCGTTGCCTCACGTTGGCAGGAAAACAGGCCTCCAGCGGTGAGAAGATGATGAACAGGATCATCAGGCTCAGCAGCGGAGCTGCAAAAAAGCAGAGAACATCGTGGTTCATGGATCGGGATGTTCTGGAAGTTCCTGAGCGGATGGTTCGCCATCGATGCGCTCAACGAGCTTCCGGAGTTCTTTCGGCTCGATCAAACGAACCGGATTTTTACTGGAAGGGATGAGATCGGCTTCTGGGTTTCGTCCGTCCTTTTCTCCTGGGAAGGCTTTCTTTTGCCGCTCTAACATCTCACGAATCGCCTGATCGCTCATGATGACCCCGGATTTGGATGTGCTCAGCATCGCGTCTCTCACGGTTTTCACCTCCTCTTCGGTGACGGGAGGGACGAAGGGTTGCTCCGTGAATTCCGAGAGATCCGCGCCAATCGCCTTTGATTTGCCTGAGCCTTGCGACGACTCCGGCGCGATGACGGCATCTTTTCCGGGCTTGTCCTGATTCCTGCCGCGCGCAGCATGCCACACCAGTAGTGATGCTGCGGATACCGAAAGCAGCAATACGGATAACCTCAGAATGCGCATCTTCATCAGTCAGGTATTAAAGCAATTGCCATCGGAGGACAACGGGTCTTTTTGCGCTTCCCGTATATTTTTCATGCTCTTGGTGGCGGTTCGGTTGGATGCCGCACACAAGGCTGGGGATCCGGGTGCCATCCGGGTGTCCATGTTCAGGATGAGGGGAGCTTTCTTCATCCGGCCACCGGAGGCCTCGCTTGATAAAAATCATTTTTGAATAGGCAACCGGGATCTGCGTCATAAGGGGTGACATGAATATGAAACCGATGATTGCCGCCGTTGCGGTTGCGCTGAGTTCAATCCCGCTCGCCCACGCCGATGTGCGTACCTACCAGGGATCAACCCGTTGGCTGACTACGCTCTTTACGCCGGGAACCAGCACGTATAGCTCGTCTTCCAGCTACATTTCCTATTACATTTTTGAAACCAGCGGCGGGCAGGTGATCAATTCGATCCGCATCGATGCATGGATCTCAAAATCCGGTCGCCACTATTACATCGATCGCAGCCTGTATGCCGATTACGATTTCTTCGGATCATTTGGCACAGATGTCGCCGGAGGCATGGAATCCGACGATCTGAGCGCGGTGATTCCTTTCCGGGGAGTGACCAGATACGGCAGACTCGATTCATTCACCTTGTTTCCTACGGTCGATTATTACACGAGCGATGGCAACATGGACATCTCGACCATTTCCGGATCGGCCCGCCTGAACGGCTCTTTCAGCGGTAACATCCCTTTCCATACAGCGATCGATGATGTATTGAACTTCTTGGAATCCCGCGGGTATTACGAATACTGATCATGAAACCGATCATCAGATGGTTGGCGCCTGTCGCCGCTGCGATCGTTTTGGTTGGCGGCGGAGCGATGTGGGGAGCCTACTCTGCCCGTCAGGGCCAATCCGATCATCAAATCGGGTCTTCCCGGTTCGGAAAATCCGCATCTTCATCCGTGCATGACGTGACGTCCGGCACCAAGCCGACGCGGCCGACCCACAACGATCTCGCCCAAAAAGCGAGGATGGAAAGGCTTCACAACGCCATGCGCTTGCCGAAAGAGTCCCGCATCAAGCCCTTGCTCGGCGCTCTGGAAGAAAGCGGCAGGTATCCCCTGAGCCAGGATGTGGTTGATGCAATGCGTAAGATCATGGATGAAGGCGAAGCGGAGAGTTGTCATTACCTGTTGTCCTTGCTGGAGCAGCGGGAGGAAAAGCCGGCGATTGATCTGATCTCGCACGCTTTGGGTCATCGGGATCATGATGTCGCAGACCGGGCTCTCTTCGCTCTGGAAGCTGTAGCAGGCATGGTTTTTGAGAACCGTGAAAAGGCCCGGGCGTGGGCCGCGACCTGGCAACCGAACCCCGAGCGCATTCGGCTGTTCGCCGTCGATGGCGGAAATGATCCGGAGCCCGCCGCCCCTGCGGATTTCCGGATTCCGGGTAATCGCTCAAGAGTCCACGAAGACGCCGGCCAAAAGCCCGAATGAGATCGTTTGAATTTGGGTGCTCCAATGAGAGAAACCGCGAATTGCGCGGAGAACAAACGGAGCGGTTCACGGATCGCCGCCGACCACGATCCGTGTCTGTAGCCCGCTGGTGAGGGAACCCGGAGCCGACCGTCATGCATGGGCTGATGGTTCCTTGGTCATCTGAAATCCGGCGGCAATCCTTGAAAGGCCGAATTTTCTAACAGAAAAGGTCAAGCAAACATCGGAATCAGCGCGGTATCGGGATCATTCACCTCCTGAAGGTATTGCAAGCCGCACACTTGTTCACTAGCATCGTGCGAAATGAAGGGAAAATCCGGATATGATCGCAAGCAGCAGGGGAGGCAGCCGCAGGGTGGCCTTATGATCATCGTGCTGGTCTTTGCTTCGGGAGCAGCTGGCCTGATGTATCAAGTCTCATGGATGAAACAACTCGGTCTGTTGTTCGGCAATACCTCGCAAGCCGCAGCGGCGACTCTCGCCGCATTCTTCGCAGGTCTCGGCACCGGTAGCTGGTGGTGGGGAAAACGGCTGTCAGGAGCCACCCGCCCGATGCGCTCCTATGCCTGGCTGGAATTCGGGATTGCGGTTTCGGCTCTCACCTACTTCGCCATCCTGAAGATGTTTCATGCCGTCTATCCATCGCTGCATGCGGCTGTCCAGGGTACGGCTTGGATATGGATCATAAAATTCGCATTGGCCCTGTTACTGATTTTTCCGGCCTCGTTCTTCATGGGCGGCACCATACCGGCCATCGGACAAGCAGCGATCCGAGATCCCAACCGTCTCGGTCACACCGGTGCCCTGCTCTATGGCATGAATACGCTCGGCGCCGCCATGGGCCTCGCTTTTGCGGCCTTCGTGCTGGTTCCTTCGTTCGGCTTTACATTCACCTATGCCATTACCTTGGCGCTGTCCTTGGCAGTTGGAGTCATCGCATGGAGTTTGCGCGATTCTTCTCCTCCGCCGGAGCCGGAAAAAGCCGTGCGGGAAAAAACCGAGGAAACGGCTCCGCCCGGGGAGCGGATCGCCATCGGGGTGGTGTGTTTTTTCTCCGGCTTTGTGATTCTGGCATTGGAGGTCGTATGGACGCGGATTTTCGCCCAAGTCCATGAAAACTCCGTCTACTCCTACGCCATCATCCTCATCGTCGTGCTCATCGGTTTGGCGCTCGGATCGGTGATCAGTTCCGTGATTTCCCGATGTGTCCGAAACCCATGGTCAGCCCTAAGCGGTTTGATCCTGATCGGTGGCGTCCTTCTCGTCCTCGGTCCTTTCATCCTCATGCATGTGACTCACGGACTCGCTCCGGTCAGCTCTCTGGAACCATGGAGCGATTATGTGCGCGGACTCTTCAACACCGGCTTTCGTGGAATCGGGATTGTGGTCATCGCACTGGGAACGGTTTTCCCGTTTCTCATGAAAGTCGTCGAACGCGGTGCTGCCGCACCCGGCTGGAAACTCGGCAAACTTCTGGCGATCAACACACTGGGATCCATCGCTGGTGCGGTGCTTTGCGGTTTTTTCATGCTGCCCATCCTTGGAATGTGGAAAAGCCTCCAGATCCTGACGATCATGTACCTCACTTTGGGGCTGGTCCTGCCCTTGGGTTGGGGAACAAGGGGGATCACGCTCCGTGTGCTCAGCATCGCGTTTCTGGTTCTGTCTTTGACGGCCTCGGATCCCGGTGGGCTGCCGGTTGCGGGCAACCTGGAAAAGGAGGGTAAAGTCATGCAGGCATGGGAGGACAGTGACGGGACCGTGACCGTGATCGAGCGACCGTCCGGACATCGCGTCATCAAGATCAACGGCAGCTATGGATTGGGATCCACCGCGGCTTATCTGGAGCAAACCTATCAGGCGCGCATCCCCCTGCTATTGTTTCCGCAAACCAAGAGCGTTTTTTTTCTCGGACTCGGAACGGGTATCTCAGCCGGAGCCGCATTCGATAAATCGTTTCCGAATGTCGATCGTGTGGTCACTTGCGAGATCATTCCCGCGGTTGTGGAAGCATCCAAAAGATGGATCCCTGAAAAGATGACCGGCGGGTTGTTCAGCGATGCGCGCTCAAGCATCCTGATCGAAGACGGACGGCATGCTCTGCAGGCATCCTCAGAACAATTCGACATGATCAATGCCGATCTCTTCCTTCCTTACCAGCGGGGTGCGGGTAGTCTTTACAGCCTGGAACATTTCCGTGTGGTCGCTTCCCGGCTTCATGATGACGGGGTATTCGTCCAATGGCTTCCTCTCTATCAGTTGACCGAGTACGAATTCGGCGTCATCTGCCGCACCATGCTCGAAGTCTTTGGCGATGTAACCCTATGGCGGAATAATTTCCAGCCGGGTCAGGAAAAGATCGCACTCATGGCGAGGAAAAAATCCGTACCTTTCATGGTTCCGCGGGCTGACAACCAGGAGTCTCTGGCTGCGGCTGTGGAGGGGCTCACATGGCAGGCCACGACCCCGGACATGTTCCGGGTGGCCGCAGAATCCATCCCGTTCCTTTACGCCGGAAATCTCACCGCATCAAAGCAACTGTTCGGTGGTTTTCCCATCAATACCGACGATCGCCCGGTGATTGAATATCAGACACCGAAAACGTTTCGTGAGGTTGCGCAACATGACAAGATCATCTGGTGTGTCGGGCCGCGCCTCATCGGGTGGTTGGATCGGCTTGCGCAAATCACCCCACCTGAAAACGATCCGTCCTGGTCCGGGCATCCCGAAAGCAGCCTGCATTTCATCAGGGCAGGCAATGCGTTCCAACGCGCGATGGTCAGCAAGGCAGCAGGGGATTTCCTCTCGGCCGACAACGCATGGCAAACCTTCCTTGATGCTTGGCGGAGTGCGGCGAAGTGAGAGGCATCCGGCAACCGATCCGGGAATGATGAAAATTTCGGAGTTTCCGATCCGTAGGATAACCTTTGAAAAACCCCATGAGACGTCCACCCATCCGCCCGCTCGCTTTCGCCATTCTGTGCACATTCCTCACGAGCCAACCTTCCGCAGCCGAGGCGCCACCCGCGCTTGAACCGGTGATGGCACAGCCCTTTCGCGACAACGGCGTGCTGCAACGGAACATCGAATTGCCAGTCTGGGGGACTTCTCTGCCCGGCGCAAAAGTCACGGTTCGATTCGCCGATCAGACTGTTGCAACTCATGCGGATGACCAAGGGCGGTGGCGCGTCAAGTTGGAGCCATTGGCTGCCCAATCTATCCGATCCGTCAATGACGCTCCCACAGGTGCAACCATGACAGTGGAATGCGACAAAGACGGCCGTCGAGCCACCAAGGAGGTGAAACATCTGCTCGTGGGAGATGTTTGGCTATGTGCCGGCCAGTCAAACATGGCCGGCCGTATGAAGACCGGCAAAAGCGCACATTATCCGGAGGACTCGATCGAAAAGGCGAATTACCCGGCACTGCGCCTGCTCGATCAGGAAGAGTGGCTGGTCTGCTCTCCGGAAACAGCTCCGGCCTTCGGTAAAGTGGCATTCTTCTTTGCCCGCCGCGTGCAAGAGGATGCCCTGATCCCGGTCGGGCTGATGGTACGGGCGGTGGGCGGTTCGAATATCGAAAGTTGGCTGAACGAACCGCACGACCAGGTTGGCAAGCTCTATTCGGAACTGCTTCAGCCCCTTGTCGGCTTCGGCATCCGCGGAGCGGTCTGGTATCAGGGTGAGGCAAATCAGAAAGATGGGCGCGCCTATCAGCCCAAACTGCAGTCGCTGATCGTCGGTTGGCGCAAGGCATGGGGACAGGGTGATTTTCCGTTTCACTTCGTCCAGTTGCCGGGCCTCGGCGTCTCCGTTGCGGAAAACCCCGCGGGTGGGGATGGTCGGGCGGAGATCCGTCAAGCGTATGTTGAAACCCTTGCGCTGCCGAACACCGGCATGGCCGTCACCCTCGATATCGGCACGAAGGGTGAACATCCGCCGAACAAATACGACACCGGAGTCCGGCTTGCGCGTTCTGTTCTCAACAAGGTGTATGGCATGGAACATCTCACCGCTTGCCCGCTTTACCAACGCCATGTCATCGAGGGAAACACGATACGCATCTCCTTCACCGAAGATGCGAGCAAGGGCCTGATGATTGCAAAGAAAGCGGACCACTTGCCGGATGGATTTCTTCCGCCAACTCCTACACCGGATGCCAACCTTCAGTGGCTTTCTGTCCAGGATGCAAACGGCCAGTGGCACTGGGCGGAGGCGAAGATCGATGGCGCCGAGCTGGTTGTCTCTGCGAAGGGTGTCGAGAAACCGGTCGCCGTTCGCTACGCCTACACATCCCAGCCTCTTGGTCATCTGCTTTACAACACCGACGGCATGCCGGTAGGTCCGTTCAGCACCACGGGATACGGTTCCGCCGAAGGCACGAACACACAAGCACCCGCACCATGACAATGTTATCAAAGTACTCCGCATGTCTGCCGGCTCCTGCCATCGCAGTTCTGCTTTCCATCGGCATCACCGATATGTCCGCCGCCGCAGAGGTCGCTGCCAAGCCCAACATCATCGTCATCATGTCGGATGACATGGGCTACTCCGATTTGGGTTGTTATGGAGGCGAAATCGAGACGCCGAACCTTGACCAACTTGCCGCAAACGGGCTGCGTTACACCCGTTTCTACAACACCGGTCGCTGCTGCCCGACCCGTGCCTCGCTTCTAACAGGTTTGTATGCCCATCAGGCGGGGATCGGCGAGATGACAAGTGACGGTGGCCAGCGCGGCTATCGTGGCAATCTTTCACGCAACGCGGTGACGATCGCCGAAGCTCTCAAGCCGGCGGGATACCGTGCCTACATGGCGGGCAAGTGGCATGTGACAACCCAGCTCCAACCGAATGGCGATAAAGGCAATTGGCCCATGCAGCGGGGGTTCGACCGCTTCTATGGCACCATCATCGGCGCAGGCAGCTTTTACGATCCCTGGACCCTGACGCGCGGCAATGAGGCGATCACTCCTGAAAACGATGCGGAATACCAACCCAAGCAATACTATTACACCGATGCGATCAGCGACTACGCAAGCCGCTACGTGCGTGAACACGCCTCCTCCCACCCGAAAGCGCCCTTTTTCATGTATGTTTCCTACACCGCACCGCATTGGCCCATGCATGCCCTCGAGGCGGATATCGCCAAATCCAAGGGTCGCTATGATGCCGGTTACGAAGCCATCCGCGAGGCCCGCTTCCGGAAAATGAAAGAACTCGGTGTGATCGGCGACTGGAAGCTCAGTCCCGCAGATGCGGCTTGGAGTCAGGTGGGTGATTCTACCCGTGCATGGGAGCTCCGCTGCATGGAAGTCTTTGCCGCGATGGTGCACTCCATGGACCGGGGTATCGGGCGGATTGTTGAATCGCTCAAGGCCACCGGACAACTGGAGAACACACTGATTCTTTATCTGCAGGATAATGGCGGCTGCGGGGAATCCTACGGTCGCAAGTCAGCCAAGAAACCGCTGCCGACAGAGATCATACCGATGGGTAAAGATGAGCTGCAAACCTCCATGATTCCGGCCAGGACGCGTGACGGACGTCCGGTGCGAAGCGGTCCCGAAGCGCTGCCCGGCCCGCCGGACACGTATATCGCCTACGGTCGCAACTGGGCGAATGTCTCGAACACCCCGTTCCGCCAATACAAAAGTACCAACCACGAAGGTGGTATCGCCACACCCCTGATCGCCCACTGGCCCAACGGAATTGCTGCCAGAAATGCGTTACGTCACGAGCCGGGACATCTGATCGACATCATGGCCACCTGCGTGGAAATTTCCGGAGCGGATTATCCTGTGCGGTTCGCCGATCACGACATCCTGCCGATGGAGGGACGTAGTCTGGCAGGCGGATTTGTCACCGACCGAACTGAAGAACGGACGTTGCTCTTCGAGCACTACGGATCCGCCGCGATCCGCAAGGGACCATGGAAACTGGTGCGTGCCGGGGAGTCCAGACCCTGGGAGCTTTATGAGATCGAGAGGGATCGCACCGAACTCAACGACCTCGGCAAACTGCATCCGGAAAAGGTGCGAGAGCTGGCGGAACTCTGGGAAACAGAGGCCAAGCGGACCTTCATTTATCCCAAGCCGGATGGGAAAAAGAAGAAACCATGATCCCGGCACTCTGATCTTGATGTGGTGTTTGGTGATTCGATTTTCATCGAATCGGAAACCGGCTCAAGGTTGCCTCATCATTTCGAGGTTCGCTTGGGCGAATGCCCTGCCCATTTGCGCGAAGATTTTTGCGCTGCCAAAATAGTGGTAACCGCCATTCGAAGCACCTTTCAGAGCGTCCCTGTCTTTTGGAGAAAGAACTTCCTCCAGGGCAAGGTCGAGTTTCTTCCGATCGGCTTCGGTGATGCCCTCAATCCGCATGTCGACCGCGGCGTAACGCTGCGCAGAGGTTTTTTCATATTGATCATTTGCATAGACCGCCAGAACGTTCTTGCCCTTTTTCAAGTGCTTTACCTGGTCTTTTCCAAGGACAATGGAACCATAAAGCGGCTTGTCTTGCCACCAGATGTAGGTGTGGATCTTTTCGCCGTTCAGGTAAACGTGGAATCCCTGTCTTGCAAGGTTCGCGATGCGGTATGACTCGAAGTCGAGGTCTTCCACTTCAAAGGTGGTGCGCATCAGCAGGAATTCCCCATCGCCCCATTGGGACGGGAATGTGTCCAGGGTGATTCCGCTGTGTTTCCATACGCCCTTGCCGATGGGAGCCTTGCCTTGCGACCATTGGCTGTCATCGAACTCAGGCATGAACCAGTTCTCCAAACCGGCGGGCAGGGTGATGTCACGGAAACGCCGATCGGTGTAGGCTTGCAACGTATCCTTTTGCTCGGAGGGATGGATCGCGGTGAACCGCCAGATCCGATCTTCCGGCAGAGGTTTTCCAAGCGGTTTCCAGTAATTCTCCCATTTCCAATCTTTGTCGATCGTGCCGTCCGCTTTCAAGATGTGCGAGGTGCCGACAATGTTGTCATGCTCACCCTTCTTCGGTTCTGCGGCTTCGATGTCCTTGTCCCAAAAGGGAGCGGTATCAACCGCCACCACATTGCCCTTGAATTCGGGCATGCCGGCAGGAGCGGCCATGGCCTTGCGGAAATTGACGTTCTTTTCACCTTCGACTCCAAGCACGCCGATGACGAAGGGCAGGTTCGGAGCTGAAAGATCCTTCCGCACATCGCGGATGAAATGCGCCAGGAGGCGCGAGTATTCGTCATAGTTCTGATGGGGATAGGTCGTCCCGTCAACCAGGTCGTTGAAACCCTGCAGCCATACGAATCCGGCGATTTCATAACCCTCCTTCTCATCATATTCCGGGCACACGCGTTTCGGATCTGTGAGAACTTTTTTCACATGGTCGATCATCATCCGGTAAAACACCCCCGAAGCGGCGTCTTTTTCATCCTGCCAGGCTTTCCGGTCCTCAAGCTTGGGAATCCCATGAGCGCCTTGGGGGTGTTGATCCCACACATCTTGGATCTCCTTGGGCAACTTGTACGGTCCGGCGCTCGGAGGCCGGAATTCGGTGTTGAGCGACCTGCCGCCCCAAGCGGTTTTGATGATCAGGATCGGTTCCTTGAGTTCTTTCTCCATATGGATTCCGAAAGTGAACTCCGGACCGATCTTCCCGCTGGCCTGTGTGGGTTGGTCGCCGCGAGCACCGAATCCCGCGGTCAACTTGCCCAAGCCCTCGCCATTCGCACTGCCATCATAAGGACCTGTGAGATAAGACATCCAGACCCTGTCACATACCCGTGGAGTTCCGTCTGGATTGCGCATCTCCTTGAGAAGGGGTGCGGTTTTCGGGTCCTTGCCGATGTAGTCAAACGTACGGATCTCCGCATGACCCTCCATGTTGGATTGGCCTGCGAGGATGAAGACCTTGAGCGGCTTGGCGAAGGACAGCGGCGAGAAAAGACCTAGCAGCGCCGCGGTGGTCAGGACGATAGATGCGTTCATGATGGTCATTGTATGGGTCATCCGATGATTCGGAAAGACGCTTTTGTTGAACTTCGGGATTTGCCGGAGTGTGTTCCGACCATGACTGTCTCGGGTCGGCGCAAGGGCGGATCCAAGATGTAGCGGAGCGAAACGGATGGCGCGATCGATGTGTCTCAGGTTGGTCGCGGAAACGCGGCTTGATGGTTGATCGACCCGAACATCATGGTTCGTCCGGGAACGAGTGCGATGAATGGGTTTACTTCGCTGGGGAAAGGATGAATTCCTTGATGGTCACGCCGCGGCTGCCATCTGCGATTCCGACGTTCAGGGTGTTGGATCCGCTTTTCAGGCTGACCTGGATCGGTTCGGTGGTTTGCCACAGACCGATGGTGTAGGGCGCGGCTTGTTCGACGGGTGGTTGGTCATTGACTGTGAACAGGAACCTTTGGCCGGTCTGGGCGGTGGCAACCTTTGCGGTCAGCAGGTAATCGCCCGATCGGGGAGCTTGGATCTTGTATTCGGTTTTGAAGCCTCCGAAGGCATGGATCTGCATGCCTCCGGAAAACGAGCGCATCGCGGCGAATTTGCCGGATGCCGCCTCGTGGGCGACGGAGGGAATCATGATTCCGCCATCTTCCACGCGGATTTCACGATCGGCTCTGGCGGCTTCTTGCGATTGAAGTTTCTGCTCTGCCTCGTTGGCTTCTCCGAGTTCCTGGCCGAGCGCTCCGAGGTCCGGCATGTTTGCGGCCAGAGTGCGGGACTGAAACAATGCGACGCGGCTCCAGAATCCCCCCTCGACGTTTCGGCGCAGGCTGTAAGCCGGTTCACCGAGAATGCGGCTCACCAGATTCGCCCGCACGATTTTCATGTAGTCTTCCTTGTGGGCGCGGGCTTGGGTTTCCAGCAGGAATTCGGATCCGTTGAGAGGCACATCGTCCTTATCCCACCAACTGTGGGGGAAGCCGGCGCCGAGATTGACCACCCAACCCTTGGGCGTCCAGTGGCTGAGAGCGGCGTGGGCCTTTTGCGTGACACCCCATGTAGGAATGCCGAAGGATCTCAGGATGAAGCGGCCGAAGAAAGCGCGGCGCCCGCACACGCCGCCGTTGCGGATGATGTTCTGCATCGGGTGATTCTGCGGATCGTCATACTGCACGTTTTGCGATCCATAGGGGACTTCGGTCCTTACGCTGGAGACATAGCGCCAGCCGTAATCTCCTCCCAGATGATCCGGGCGGTAAGTGCGAAGCATTTCACGTCCCCATGCGAGGATTTCATCAGGATCCTCGCTGTTGACGACAAAGCGCATCTCCCATGCGGTGAGGCTCTTGAACGCGGGGTCCAGTTCTCCGCCCAGGAAAGCGGTTTCATAATGAAGATAACGCTTCACGGGATGAACGTGAGACGACTGATCCCTGATCTTGGGGCTGTTGTTCTGCTTCACCGGGTTGGCGTGCTCGAGACAGGTGGCCAGCGCAAGGCGGCGCAACACTCCGTCCTTTGCTTGCGGGCTGACCTTCTGGATGACGGAAAAAATCTTCATCGCCTCTCCGAATTTTCCGAAGCGCGCACCGCCGGCTTCCGTCATTTCCCGCATCAGCGCCTCATTTTCCAACAATTCAAGAACCAGTGCTGCGTTTTCGGAGCTTTGCTCGCCGAACTCAGCGAGTCCTTTCGGGGTGGCTGAGGTCAATACAAATGCCTTGGCGAGTTTTCCGTCGAGTTTGTCGGTATGGAGAAAGGAACCCATGGATGCCATCAGGCTTTTGGCTGCGGTAGCCTCGTTGGTTTGAGCCAGTGCCAATGCGGCCTGGGCCTTTTCGTGGGCTTGCTTGAGAGCCGGCTCATTGGCTCTGGCTTTATCATAGATTGCCGTGCGTTCCTTGAGGGCGGCCTCGCCATCGGCGAGGTTTTTTTGGGCGGCGGCGAGTTGGGTTTCCGCCGCGCTTTTTTCACCGGGGGTTTTGGCGTTTTTCAACGCCGCTTGAGCGGCTGCGATTTCCTTGTTCGCACCACCGATCCACTTGCCCTTCGCATGGTCGATAAGCCCCTTGGCGGACGCGATCTCACCGAGGCCCTTCTGAGCGGCATCCGCATGGGCCGATGCTTCGGCGAGTGCCTTGGTCGCATTTTCGAGATCCGCCACGGTCTTTGCTCCGGGTTTTGGCAACGCGCGGGATATTTCCTCTTTGAGAGATTTCAAATCGGAACTGAAATCGGACTCCAATCTCTTCCCGTTGTAGGGTTTCTCGTTGGTGGCTGCCAAACTTCCGGGAGCTCTTTCAGATTCGATGCGCCTGAGACAGGCGATCCCGTTTTTGCCACCTCCTTGTTGCCATGTTCCGCGAAATGGGCCTTGAGATAGGCGATGTCCTCCGCGGAGAGTTTGTCTTGGGAAAATTTCATCACCTTGCCGCCGGTCAATGTGACGCCGACCGCACCGGTAGCGGGATCATAGGACAGGAACTCGCCTTCGAAGGTCTTGGTTCCGTCGGCACTGGTCCAGGTTCTGGCGTGAACTTCTGTGAGAAACAAGCTGGTGACGGCCAGCAGACACAAGCGTCCGCATGTGAGGAAAAGGATGGATTTGTTTTGCATGGTTGTCGGGTTTTCGATCAGGTGGTCCCTTATCCTATTTTGCAAGGAGCTCGACCATCGCCTTGCCCATTCCCTCGCCCACGTTCATGTAGGTCTCGGCATTGCCGCCATAGTGGCTGCCGCTGCTTCCTCCGTTTGCGACAGGTTGCGTGAAGAACACCGCGGCCTTGTCTTTGAATTCCGCGAGCTCGGCGAAGGCAAACATCTTCTGGGAGAGAGGAGCGCTCTTGTCGTGTTCTCCCAGTGTGGCGCATACAAACTTGGCATTTGGCGCGTTGAAGTCTTTTTTCAGGTCATTGAAGAGAAATGCCAGGTTCTTGTCGTAATTCTCAATGCTGCCCTTGCCCGCCTCGGCATTTCCCTGCCACCAGAAAAATCCCGCAACTTCGTATTTCGTGGCGCCGGGATAGTAGGTGGCCAAGTCCTTCAGTGCGGTTTGGGCGGCTCCTACGTCCTGGTCATACTGCAGGCCGGCATACCAGCCACCGTTTTTTGCTTTGGATTCCTCACTGACTTTCCGGTTGGAGCTCTCCGAGTCTCCCTGATATGACTGACCATTCTTTCCGGTGCCCACGGCACTGGGTGGCAACAGATCCCAGCCCAAAGCGCGATTTCCCACGCATGATTTCAGGATCAGGACAGGGGCGTCGATGACGTGGCCGAGGTAATGTCCGATACCGATTTCCGGGCCGAATTTTCCACTGCCATTTCCATTTTCAGCCGTCAGCCAGTCATTGTATCTCAGTTGGGCCATGCAGAAAAAGGTGTTGCGAACATCCTTCCGCACATTCCAGTTCCCTCCGTCATCAACCAGGTAGGGATATTTTTGAGCCGCCACTCCTTTGAGTTGGCCTGCATTTCCGAAGCCTAACATGTTGGATTGGCCCATGAGAATGAAGACCTGCACCGGCTTGCTTGTATCGGCCTCCTTGCCATCCGGATCCGGCAACGTATCGGGAAGTGCCTTGACGGCAAGGTCCGAGGACTTGCCAGCTGCCGAGGGCTTGGTTGCGGGAGCCTCCATCTTGCCCTGTTCCTGCAGGAACGTGATGTCCGCCGCTGAGAGCTTGTCTTGCGTGAACTTCATTGCCTTGCCGCTGGCCAAGGTCACGCCGACCTCTCCGGTGGCCGGGTCATAGGATTTCAATTCGCCCTCGAAGGTCTTGGTGCCATCCGCGCTGGTCCAGGTTCTGCCATGGGCGTCACTGAACAGGAGGATGCTGAAACAAGCCAGGAAAAGGCCGCAAGAGATGAGATGGTAGGGTTTTTTCGTTTTCATGATCGGATGAAATGAATGATCCTGGGATGGAAAAGGTCAAGAAGGGGTTCGCTCCTCCGGGGGTTTTTCTTTCCATGACCTGATATATTCGATGCTGAACGTGGCGGGTAGAGAATCCTTGTCCGGAAGTCCGAACCATTCCGGGAAGGTCTCGCTGTCAAAGTTCATGTGCAGGGGTTGATGCCAGTGCGTGTTTTTCATCTCGTATACCACCTTGCCGTCCACCCACCACTTGATCACATCCTTGTTCCATTCCAAGGCGTAGATGTGGTAGGCATCGACCATCTGGAAAGGCGGAATCCATTTCGTGCCCTTTTGCCAGTGCTTCTTTTCCGTGGGCGTGCGGAAGACGTGGACGGTCATGTTGTAGGAATTATGCCATTTTCCTCCGGCGCCACAGATTTCGAACACATCGATCTCGGTCCATATGTCCTTTTCCTCGCGATAGAACCAGAAGGCGCTGGAGGCCTGAGATTTCATCGGGCGGCATTTGATCTCGTAATACCCATACAGGGCCAGGGCCGTGCTCTTGACGGCCGCGGTGGTGAAGGTGTGGAATTTCTTATCCGGGTGCTTCGGGTCTTCCACACGGGCCGTGAGGTGGAGCTTGCCGCCGCTGACAGAAACGTTGTTCTTTGAAAAAAGGCCGGGATAGCGGCCCAGCCATCCCGGATTGTGATCATGCCATTTTTTTGAATCCAAGGCGCTTCCCTCGAATTCGTCGGTCAATTCCGGGATGAGCTTCCATTTGCCCTCCAGCGGCGAATCTGGCTTCGGCGCGGAAGCCGCATCCACCATACCTTGCTGCCTGAGGTAGGCGATGTCCGCATCAGAGAGTTTATTCTGGGCAAACTTCATTTCCTTGCCGCTGGACAATTTCACGCTGAGTCCTCCGGTGGCCGGATCATACGATAGCAACTCTCCTTCGAAGGTCTTGGTGCCGTCGGCGCTGGTCCATGTCCTTGCATGGCTCTCAGTGAGAAGGAGGCTGGCGGCGATTGCCGGGAGCAAACTGTTGGTAAGGAGTTCCTTGAGGGTTGCGATTCTGATGGCTTCTGGCAGGAGGGTCATTTTGGTTCGTTGGGTGCGGATAAGGATGGTTGATCGGTTCAAGCGTTCGGGCCTCGAACATCAATGCATCGCGCAGTCCCTAAAGGTCTGAGGTGGGAAGTCCGCGCTCTTCAAGCTTCATATCTTACGGCGTGTTCTGATTCATCGGGTTCGTTCCATGGTTCTGCATTCCATGCGGCGGCCTCGGCGATGCCGCCCTACCTCTCCTGCCTTGGGAGCGGACGCTTCGAGTTTCAGCGGCGGCGGCGGAACAGAAGGAGAATGCCCAGTCCGCCTAACAGGGCGGCCTTCGGCTCGGGGATGACGGTGTAGTTCAGCACGAGAGCGTCATTGCTGCCGTTCAGGCCCAGGCTCCAGGTTCCCTGCCATGCGGGGTCGGACGTAAACCCGTCTGTGTTGAGTGTCCAGTAGGCAGCATTGAACC
>JBEAZA010000052.1:0-57613 GCA_041170385.1 Verrucomicrobiota bacterium
TTCCTAGCCGATGTCCCGCTGCTTTTCGAAAACGGTTTCGATTTCGGTTATGACCGGGCGATCACCATCGCCACCAGCCGCGCCACCCAGATCGCCAGACTCAAAGCCCGCAACGGCTGGAATGACGATCTGATCGAATCCGTGCTCGCTGCCCAACTCCCCGTCGAAGAAAAAATCTCCCGTGCGGATATCGTCTTTTGGAACGACGGACAACCCGACACCCTCAAAGCGCAAATCCAGCGCTTCTGTAAAATTTTCCCATCACTCTCCATGCCAGAATCCACCGAATCCTCCTCCGCTGCCACCCCAACCGAAGCCACGGAACAACCCATCGCCGCCACCGAAGAAGCCTGCATGGTTGAAACGGGCAAACCTGCGGCAGTCATGCAGACCGTCGTAGAGGAACCGGTTGCTTACCCGGTTCCCGAAAGCATCGATCTCAACGCATTCCGCCTCAAGCCCCTCGCCGAGCTGCAACAGATCGCGGCAGAACTCCCACGGAAAATTCAGGGAGGGATCACCAAGGCCCAGTTGATTTATGAAATCATCTGTTTCTACACGATGCACGGCAGCCATGTCACCTGCGAGGGAGTGCTCGAATTCGGCAAGGAACATTTCGCCATGATCCGCGATCCGCGCCGCTCATTTCGTCCGTCCCAGGATGATATCCATATCGGCGGCCCGATGCTCAACGACGCCAAGCTACGCAACGGCCAACTTCTCAAAGTCAAAGTCCGCCAACCTGTCCAGCGCGACAAATATCTGACGACCGCGGAAATCATCGAGATCGAAGGCAAGCCTGCTGCCGAGTGGGAAGAACCGAAGGATTTCGACAAGCTCACTCCGATGTTTCCGGATACGCGCATCCATCTCGAGGGTGAGGGTACCGATTATCTCGGGGTCCGCGTCATCGACCTCATCGCGCCGCTCGGCAGAGGTCAGCGGGGCCTCATTGTCGCACCTCCACGTGGCGGCAAAACCATTTTGCTCAAACAAATCGCGAAGTCGATCAAAGCCAACAATCCCCAGATCGAGTTGGTCATCCTGCTCCTCGACGAACGCCCTGAGGAAGTCACCGACTTTGAGGAAACCGTCCAACTGCCCGTGTTCGCATCCACCTTCGATGAAACCCCGAAACGCCATGCCCAGGTCGCCGATCTGGTTATCGCCCGCGCGCAACGCATGGTCGAGCTCGGCAAACACGTGGTTCTCCTGTTGGATTCCCTCACCCGGCTCGCACGCGGTCACAACTCCGCCATGCAAGGCGGCCCGATCGGTTCCGGAGGCGTGTCCCCCATCGCACTCCAGAAATCCCGCAAATTCTTCGGCACCGCCCGCAACATCGAAAACGGAGGTTCTCTCACGATCCTCGCCACCGCCCTGATCGAAACCGAATCCCGCCTCGACGATGTCGTCTTTGAGGAATTCAAGGGAACCGGCAACATGGAGGTCCGCCTCGACCGCGAACTCGCGGAGCGCCGCGTATTCCCCGCCATCCATATCCCCCAATCCGGCACCCGCAACGACGACCGCCTCTATCACCCCGACGAATTCAAAAAAGTCATCGATGTCCGCAAACAACTCGCCGCTTTGCCGATCGGCGATGCGCTGGTGACATTGTTGGATAACCTCAAACCGACCAAAACCAACGCCGAGTTTCTGCTGCGCGGCTTGAGATAGAGAGGGAATGAATGCGGAGAGGCTCCTTGCCCGAAGCTTCCCGATCATCCTTCATCAGTCCTCATCATCCTTGGCGCCTTTGATCCTGACTTTTCCGCGGAGCTTCGCTTCGATGAAGGCATCGATATCCCCGTCCATCACATCTTGGATGTTTCCGGACTCCTCACCCGTGCGGAGATCCAGAACTTTCTGGTATGGCTGGAAAACATAGGAGCGGATCTGGCTACCCCATGAAACATCGCTTTTTTCGCCATAAGCAGCCTCGGCCTCGGCGGCTCGTTTGTCTTCCTCGATCTGGAAGAGTTTTGCCTTGAGAATCTGGTATGCCAATTCCTTGTTCGCGCCTTGGGTGCGGGAAGCGGTGGATTTGATCAGAATGCCGGTGGGAAGGTGGCGGAGCAACACCCCGGTCTCGACCTTGTTGACATTCTGACCTCCTTTGCCGCCGGAACGCATGGTGGAGATTTCAACATCCTTGTCAGCGATCTCGATCTCGATCTTGTCATTGATCTCCGGTGTCGCATCGATCGAAGCGAAGGACGTGTGGCGTTTTCCTGCGGCATCGAAGGGAGAAATACGCACGAGACGGTGCACCCCCCGTTCGTTCTTGAGAAAACCGAACGCGTTCTCACCGGTGATCCTGATGGTGGAAGAACGCAGGCCGGCACTGTCGCCGTCTTCCCAGTCGAGGGTCTCCACCTTGTATCCTTTGCTCTCCGCCCAACGGGTATACATGCGGTGAAGCATCTGCGCCCAGTCACAGGCCTCCGTGCCGCCCGCTCCCGCCTGGATGACCAGGTAGCAGTTCGCATGATCGTTCGGCCGATTCAACAAGGTCAGCAACTCGAAGTTGCGTATGTCTTTTTCAAGAGTTGCCGCACCCGCGATCGCCTCTTTGGCCAGATCCTCATCATCAAATTCCTTCGCAAGCCCCACCCCCTCGACCACATCCTTGCATCGCTTCTCGAGCGCGATGAAGCTCTCGAGCTTCTTTTTCATCGCTGCGGCCTCCTCGGAGATTTTGCGGGCTTGATCGGGATCATCCCAGAACGAAGGGGCACCCATCGCTTCCTCGAGCCGTTGGATATTCTGTTCCAGTGCGGGAACGTCAAAGATACCTCCTGAGTTTTGACAGGCGGCTGGAAATGCCGTCCGTATCAAGCGCCAGGAGGTCAGCGGTAGGAAGTGAAGCCATGTGGACCGCGAACAAACCCGAAGTCTGGCGCACGGGCAAGGATAAAGAGCAGTTTCAATGCCCGAGCGGATTGTCTCCGGAGGCATCCCCGAGGTGAGCGCTCTCGGCGGGGAGGAATTTTTTGAAACGGGTTTTGTCGATTGCTTTCATGTAAGCCTCCTCGGGGGCAATCAGGCCGTCACGGAGTTTTGACCAGATGGATTCATCCATGAACTGCATGCCGTCGGCCTTTCCGCCGGTGATGACGTCATAGAGTTTTTGGGTGGCCCCTTCGCGGATGATCGCGGACACCGCGGGAGTTGCGAACATGATTTCGTGCACCGCCACACGGCCGGGCCGGTCGATGCGCTTGCACAGCAGCTGTGCCACCACACCTTTGAGCGATGCGGCCAACATCGTGCGCACCTGGGCTTGCTGATTGGCCGGGAAAACGTCGATGATCCGGTCAACGGTTTTGCGCGCGTTGTTGGTGTGAAGGGTCCCGAAAACCAGCAATCCCGTCTCGGCTGCGGTGAGAGCGAGGGAAATGGTCTCGAGATCCCGCATCTCGCCGACGAGGACGATATCCGAATCTTCCCGCAACGCGGCCCGCAACCCATCGGCGAAAGATGGGGTCTGAATCGGAACTTCGCGCTGGGTAAGGATGGAGTTTTTATTGCGATGAACGAATTCGATCGGCTCCTCAACGGTGATGATATGGCGCGCGAAGTTGGTATTGATGTAATCCAACAGCGCGGCAAGGGTGGTTGACTTTCCGGATCCGGTTGGCCCGGTGACAAGTACCAGCCCCGAGCGCATGTGGCCGAATTCCTTGACCACTTCCGGCACACCGAGCGCTTCGAGCGACATGATCTCCGTGGGAATCAGACGGAACACCGCTGCGAGGCCGTTTTGCTGTTGCAGATAGTTGCAGCGGAAACGCGAGTCTTCATCCATTTCGTAGGCGAAATCGAGGTCGCCATTCTTGAGGTAACGCTCGAAGGCCTTGGGATCGCAAATTTCCGCAAGCAGTTGTCTGAAATCCTCTCCGTGGAGAACGCCTTCCCCTTCGATCGGAGTCACCGCCCCGTGCACGCGGATTTTCGGTGGCTGGCCCTCCGAGAGGTGCAAGTCTGATCCTTTGCTGGCGATCAGGTATTTGAAATAGGCATCGATTCTGGCCATGGGGACTCGGTGGTTTGGAAAAGAAAATCAGGATTGGAGAAACATTTTCATCTGGGTTTTGTCCTCGCAGCGGAACAACATGTCTTCCGCACTGATGATCCCACGGATGTAAAGTTGCTTGAGCGATTCATCCATCGTGATCATCCCGACGTTTTTTCCCGTCTGCATGATTCCCGGCAGCATGTAGGTTTTGCCTTCGCGGATGCAGTTCGCGACGGCCGGAGTGTTGACGAGGAGTTCCGTCGCCAGAGCGCGAGACGATCCGTCGATCGTTGGCACCAGTTGCTGGGAGAGGATTCCGCGGAGCGATTCGGAAACCATGATGCGGATTTGATCGCGTTGATCGATGGGGAAAACATCCAGCACCCGATCAAGGGTCCGCGGGGCGTTTCCTGTGTGCAATGTACCCAAGACGAGGTGACCCGTTTCCGCTGCTGTCAGGGCAAGCTGGATGGTTTCCAGATCCCGCATTTCCCCGACCATGATCACATCAGGATCTTCCCGCAATGCGCCACGCAGCGCCCTTGCGAAGGATTCCGTGTGTTTGTGAACCTCACGTTGGTTAACATGACAACCTTTGGATTCGAAAACATATTCGATCGGGTCTTCCAGGGTCAGGATGTGATCCTCGCGATCGGTATTGATGAAATCGATGATCGATGCCAGTGTCGTGGATTTTCCGGATCCGACCGAACCGGTGATCAAAATCAGACCGTTCTGATAACGGGTAAGCGGCACGATGTGTTCGATCGGCAATCCGATTTCCTCCATGGTACGCATCCGGGTATTGATGACACGGAACACCATGTCATACCCCAAACGCTGCTTGACGACCGAGGCTCGGTAACGCCCGTCAGAACCTTCGTAAGCAAAATCAATGTCACCCCGATCCTGAAGCCGCTCCCATTCGGCATGACCGAGGAAGGAACGTACCAAATGCTCGGTCTCCTCCGGTTTCAGAGGATGATGGCCCTCCCATATGGGGGTGAGCGCCCCGAAGCGGCGCCATGCGGGCGGGAAGGCTGTCGCAAGATGGACGTCAGAGCATTGGTATTCGCGTCCGAGTTTCAGATACTCGTCAACATGATCCAGGACTTTGTGTTCTGACATGGGGTAAACTGGGGTTTGAAAAGGGCGAAAAAGCGTGGTGGGTGGCGGGAATGATCAAGCAGCGGGTGCAATGACGCATGCTGAACAGATCGAGGATTCGCTGTCAACTTGGAGAACGCGGGGCAACATCCCGGAAAGCATTCTGTCGTGCGAATTGATGTTGCAGATAATCCTGAAGCAATTTGGCACCATAGATTTTCAAGGCGGGCTTGGCCAGATTGAACGACATCAACAACAAGCTCACGATCCATCCGCGGTTTTTTTTGCCCCGGTCCTTTGCGGATTTTCCCGACCGAAACAACAGGCTTCCCATCAAACCGCCGGCAAGGGAGCCTGCCAGCCATTTCAACGGACTGGACTTGATGGAGTCACGAATCCGCAGAGGGATATCGAGCTTTTGTTTGAACCGTTGGTGCGCTTGGCCGAGCTGGAACCTCGCTGCATCCCCACGGCGGATCAATGCTGCGAGTTCGGAGGATGTTTCAGTTGGTTTAGCCATTGGCGATCTTTTTCGAATTCTTGGCAGGTGAGAGGAAACGCACAGGGTCTTTTGACGGCACGCATGATCATGGACACCATCACGGCGAGAATAAAATGAACTCCTGAGGCACCAAGCGCCACCTGATACCATGGCCATTCATAACGAGCTGAAACCCAGCCGACCCCACCAGCGACCAACAGAACCCACGCGCAGAGGAAAAACAGGGCTCCGATGGCGATGAGAACCGATCTCGAAACCATCGAGGAGATCGCCTGTTGCGCCTCGTAGCGGAAAATCCCGAATCGCGACGAGATCAACGCAGGAATCGCCTCGATCCAATGTTTGGGAACGGGATGGTTGTCTGGGCTGTTGAATTCGTCTGGCTGAAATTCCGGCATCCGCAATGTGTTCGATGGTGTGACCTGAAAGCTTGATGCCGAGCAGCGCCCGGAGGCGCGCGCGGCACGGTTCATGTTTCTTAGCGGCGGACAATCAGTCCAATCAAAAATCCGACCCCAAGAGCGCCGAGCACTGCCTTGGTGGGATTTTGACGGATGTAATCCTCGGTGGTGACATGGATTTCTTTCGCCCTCACCCGTGTTTCCTCCCATTGCTGCTGGGCTACCTCACGGACGTATTGGGCTTTGTCCGAGGCGGCGGTTCTGAATTGCTCGGCCTTGTCCAGCGCACTGGCTTTCAGGCTGTTGGCAACTTCAAGGGCACGCTCCTTGACTTGGACCGCCTGCTCGCCTGTGGATCTGACAAAATCGCCAGCTGCGGCTCGGAGGTCATTCGCCGCCGATTTCGGGGAACCCGCGGTTCCCGATGCGTTGGGAAATTTGGTATCACTCATATCTTCATGGGGTCGGTTGCTTGTTCATTCAAGGCAACGCTTATGCCCATAAACTAGTCGCTTCCCAGCCTTAGGCAAGAACACATTGGAAAAACCCTCTTAACGCCTGAGCTGGGTCTCGATCCGGTCGATCCGCTCCTTGAGACCGGGTTGCTTTTTGAGCTCGGTTGCCACTTTTTTACAGGCATGGATGACCGTGCCGTGATCGCGTCCGCCGAATGACTCTCCGATTTCC
This sequence comes from Verrucomicrobiota bacterium, assembly GCA_041170385.1. Lineage (GTDB taxonomy): Bacteria > Verrucomicrobiota > Verrucomicrobiia > Verrucomicrobiales > Akkermansiaceae > Luteolibacter. The sequence goes on from JBEAZA010000052.1 coordinate 6,719, forward strand.
ATGAGTGAGCTGTGGGTCAGCGACCGGCTCAGGTACATCGCCACCTGGCGGGGAAACGCGATGCTCGCCGGTCTGCGGCGTGAAATCATGTCGGCAAGACGAACATCGAACACTTCCGCCACAGCGCGCTGGATTCCGTCGATACTGACCTGACGGCTGGCTTCCTCCTGAATGAAATCACGCAGCAGGTGCTCCACTTTCTCAACCGAAACACTCTCCCCTGCGAGGGAGGCAAACGTCGCAACCCGCACCAGCGCACCCTCGAGCCGGCGAACGTTGGAGCGGATTTTTTCCGCAAGGAAATTCAACACGGTTTCATCCACCGAAACTTTCCACTCCGTGCATTTTTTCTTCAGGATGGCAATCCGGGTCTCGAGCTGCGGGGGTTGCATCTCCACGGTCAGGCCGCACTCGAACCGCGAGATCAAGCGGGGTTCGATGCTTTTGATTTCGCAGGCGGGACGATCACTGGTGAGGACCACTTGGTTCCTGCCATCTAACAGCGTATTGAAGGTGTGAAAGAATTCCTCCTGGGATCGTTCTTTTCCGGCGAGGAACTGGACGTCATCGATCAGCAGCACATCCGAGCTGCGATAACGTCTGCGGAATTTTTCAATATCGCCCTTGCGGATCGCCTCAATGAACTCGTTGGTGAAACGCTCGCATGTCAGGTAGACGATGCGTGCGTCGGGACGGCGGCGCAGGATTTCCTGTCCGATGGCGTGCATCAAGTGGGTTTTGCCAAGACCGGACCCACCATGAATGAAAAGGGGATTGTAACCGACACAGGGTTTGGTCGCCACGGCCTCACAGGCGGCATGGGCAAACTGGCTGTTGCTGCCAACCACAAACCTGCCGAAGGTGTAATCCGGATTCAAGCCGGCGGCCTTGGCGCGTTTTTCAAGAAGGTCCCCGCTGAGTTCCTTACGGATATCAGGCAACGCCTCGCGCAGGCTGTTGTCCGGATCATGGGCATCCCCGTCGGCTTCCACCAATCGGACACTGACGTGATGCAAGCCCTCACGCACTTGGGTTGCAGCCATCAACAACTCCGGCAGATAATTGGTCTCGATCCATACCTGATGAATTTCGCCGGGAACGGAAACCACTCCCTCGCCGCCAGCAGTCACTTCCCACGCTGCCGCTGCGAACCAACGCTGAAAGGCATCGCCACCGATCGACCCACGCAACCATTCCGAAATTCTGCTCCACTCTTCCGCATTCCCATCACATGCATCTGACGTGACGTACGGCTCATCTTCCATCAAAGATCCGGTTGCTGTATCGTCTGGGGTTTCTCTATTCATGGTGTCTGAATCATCTCGCTTGAGGGGTTACTGGAGGTCATCCAATCGCGACTTCCCGCAGAGATTGAACATGGTTTTTTCAGGAGAGAATTCATTTTGAAAAAGCTCCGATGGTTTTCCATTCGCCTCTGTATTCCACAAGCGTTCCACGGCATAAAATTTTAAAAACTTGACTGGGATTTTGCTTAGCTTTTCCGAAACATCCCCACCATCTATCAGATCGAACCCGCTCAAACCCTTGATGCATCAGGGGAAATTTGTGACAACGTTGTTACAAAAAATGATCATCTTCGCTCTTCGCATCGCGCCATTCGATCCGAACGGTTCACTCTATTTCGAAGCGCTGCGGATCTTTCCGCCGAGCGGCAGACAGGCGCCCAGAAAGGTGATCGCACCATTGATGGGATAAAACCAAGGGAAGGCGATGCTCGGGCGCACCTCGTCCAGATATGCGGCCAAACCGGAGCATCCCATCATGTTCAGGATTTGCCCGAGTTCGGGACGAATCCAAGCGACGATGAGAATCGAGACAGCGACACCCAGATACAGCCCCCTCATGTTTCTGCGCCCGGGCAAGATGGCGGCAAGCAAAACACCGAGCAGCGGTCCATAGGTGTAGGCGACCATTCCGAACGCGAGGTCGATGAGATTTTTGTTTTCACTTTCCGCATAACCACTTTCTAACAGGATAGCCATCGCAGAGAGGATCAGCGCCCAGATCACAACCGCCATCCTCGAGCGAAACACCATGATTTTGCCATGAGCCTCCTGCTCGAGTTTTTCACGACCATAGATCGCCGACAAGGAAGTTTGGGAGAGGGCGGCGAGGACCGAATCCAAGCTCGATATCGCGGCGGCGAAAGCGCCTGCGAGGATCAGCCCCGTGACACCCGGCGGCAGAACCGTCGTGATCCATACCGGGAAGACATAATTCGGGTTTTCCGCGAATTTCGCGGCTTCATCCGGTGTCAGGCCGTGTAATGCATACCACGCGAACAAACCCGAGCCGACGGCCAGCATCAGCAAGGTGGTCAACAGAGAAACACTGCTCCAGATCACCGCCTTGCGGGCGTCCTTTTGAGAGCCGCAACAGAAAATCCTCTGGGCATTCAGTTGGTCCGTGCCGAACGCCGCGAAATTCTGGAAAGGCATGGCGATGACGCCGACCCAAAAGGTATAGTTCAGAAGCGGGCTGTCCCATGGAAAGGTAAAATCAAATACCCTGAACTTGTTGATGTCTCCGTCCGGACCGGCCGCGTGATTGATGTTCCAGATCGCATCGAATCCCATGCTTCCGGCCAGCCAACCGAACGCGAGCAGGCCGCCGAAAATGAAAATTCCGAACTGGATCACATCCGTCCAGATCACCGTGCGCATCCCGCCCAGCAATGTCCAGAGGACGGCAAACGCACCGATGAGCAGAATGCATGTCGTGGGAGAAAGACCCGTCACCGTCTCAAGGATGAGCGCCGTTACCAATACGCGGACGCTCTGTCCGAGGATCGCGCCCAATGAAAACAATCCGGTCACGAGGCGCTTCACCCCCTCGCCGAGACGCGCACCCATGTAATCGTAAGGGCTGTAGATTTCCTCTTTGAAGTAGAGCGGCACCAGCCAATAGCCAACGGCGAGACGCGCGATGATCGACCCTATCCCCCATTGCAGGTAGGTCCAATCTCCCGCCAGAGCAAACACGCCGCCGGGCACCCCGATGAACGTCAGCGCGCTGATTTCGGTCGCGATCATCGATCCGCTCACCGCCCACCATGGCAAGGACCGGCCACCCAGAAAAAAATCCCTGATGGTTGCGTTTTTTCCGCTCAAGGCATGACCGATCCAAGTGGTGAGTAACATGTAGCCAACCACAACCGCCCAGTCCCAACCCGTGAAATGTGTTTCGATCGCACCAATGACCATGAGGTCAGGCTAATCGGACTTCACACGTAACCAAGTTTCAAATTCATCCGGACCATGCTTTTCAGTTCCCAAGCATGACTCATCCCCCTTTAATTCGCGATATGCAACATGCTGACGGCTTGCCGAAACTCGTCCAAGACGATCCGTGGCTGGAACCCCAGACCGCTGCGATCCTCCGCCGCACCGCCCGCTTTGATGCGTGCATCGGCCAAATCCGCAGCAACCACGGCTCGCTGGCGGATTCCAGCGACGCCCATCTCCGTCTCGGCATACACCTGGATGACACTCGGCAGATCTGGACCATTCGCGAATGGCTGCCTGAGGCCAAATCGGTTTTTCTGACCGGTGGTTTCAATGCTTGGAACCGTGAAAGCCACCCGCTCGAAAAAACGGACAACGGGATCTGGGTAACCGAGCTGCCCGCAAAAACGCTGAACCATGAGGATCTGTTCAAGCTGCATATTCGTGGCGCGGATGATTCCCTGCTGGATCGGCTTCCCGCAACGGTCACACGGGCCGTCCAACATCCTGATACCCACGATTATGCGGCGCAGATCTGGCTGCCTGCGACACCCCACGTATGGAAACACGATTTCAACCCGAAATCCATCCGCACCCCCTACATTTACGAGGCGCACATTGGCATGTCCGGCGAGGAGCCGCGCGTGCACACCTATCGCGAGTTCACCGAGCGGATTCTACCGCGTGTGAAAAACGGCGGTTACAACACGATCCAGCTCATGGCGGTACAGGAACATCCTTATTACGGTTCATTCGGTTATCACGTCTCATCGTTTTTCGCACCCAGCTCGCGCTTCGGAACCCCGGAAGATCTGAAACAACTCATCGACACGGCACACAGCATGGGGATTGCGGTTCTGTTGGATATCGTGCACTCCCACGCCATCAAGAACATCGCCGAGGGCCTGAACCGTCTCGATGGCTCGGATCACCAATATTTCCATGCGGGAGAAAGGGGAGATCATCCGCAATGGGACTCGAAATGTTTCGACTACGGCAAACCGGAAGTCCGTCATTTTCTGCTCTCCAATGTCCGCTACTGGCTTGAGGAATTTCGTTTCGACGGCTTCCGTTTCGACGGAATCACATCGATGCTCTATCACTCCCATGGCAATCGATCTTTCGGCTCCTATGACGACTACTTTGGCGACGATGTGGACGAGGATGCCGTGCTTTATCTGAAGCTTGCGAATGAACTCATCTCGGAAATCAAACCCGGCGCGCTTGTCATCGCCGAGGACATGTCAGGCATGCCAGGCCTTTGCCGACCGAACTACGAGGGCGGCATCGGCTTCACCCACCGCCTCTCGATGGGGATTCCGGATCACTGGATCAAACTTCTCAAGGACCGGCGCGATGAAGAATGGGATCTGCATGAGCTCTGGGAGGTGCTCAACAACCGCCGCCGCCGGGAAGCCACGATCGCTTATGCGGAATCCCACGATCAGGCGCTCGTTGGCGACAAAACGATCGCGTTCCGCCTCATGGATCGTGAAATGTACGAGCACATGCATCGGGAAGACCGCCATCCTGTCATCGAGCGCGGGATCGCCCTTCACAAAATCATCCGGCTCATGACTCTCGCGTTTGGCGGTGAAGGCTGGCTGAATTTCATGGGCAACGAATTCGGTCATCCCGAATGGCTGGATTTCCCGCGTGAGGGAAATGGTTGGTCGTATCATTACTGCCGCCGCCAGTGGTCGCTTGTCGATCATCCGGATCTCAAATATCAATGGCTCGCTGATTGGGACCGGGATCTGCTCCGGCTCGCCCAGGCAAACGACCTGCTCGCGGCACCTGCCGCGAATCTTCTCCAAATCGACACGGAATACAAGATCCTGATCGCCGAGCGGGCGAACCTGATCTTCATCATCAACCTCTCGCCGAACCAATCGGTTCCCGACCATGTCATCAGGCCTTACAGAAAGGTCACCCACCGGCTGCTCCTGAACTCGGATGATGAGATCTATGGCGGCCATGGCAGGATCGATCCCGCAATCGACTACCCCATCCAACAGGGTGGCCTGCTGAAATGTTATGCCCCTTCACGCACCGCCATCGTTCTCGGTTGAATGTGGAATTTAATTTTTGATCTTTGGCAAATGCCATCTATGGTGCGCGCACTATGAGTCACAAAGTAATCCCCACCATTTCGTCCGGCACGGCTGGCCCGCTCGGCGTTCTCCATCTCCCACGTCTCTGGCAAAAAATGTGCCTGGGTGCTGTCGGCAAACTCGCCGACGGTTATGCGAACTGCGCGCCGGGCTATGACCTGATGGTGCTCGATGCACTCGGCGTGGACCGCGACGCTCTCGTTGCGTTCGTTGCCGAAAAAAAACCAACGTATGTGGAATTCGAGGCATTCTTCCGAGCCAACGCCACGAAACTGAATGCTGACTCCATCGCCGAAATCAATGCGGCGATTCTGGGTTATCAGCACAAGGATGAAACACGCCGGGCCATCCTCTCGGCGGTCGGTCTTCCGGATGGCAAACCCACCGATGCCGTCAACCTCAACAACCTCGACGATTGGCAGGAATTCCACGCTGCTGAAATCAAGTAGGGCTACAACGCCTTGAGATCGTTGAAAGCAACTGTCCCGATCCCGGCAGCAGCGAATGCATTGAGCACATCAATCAGCCGCTGCTGCCGAACGTTTTCATCCACGTGCAATTGGATCGAAGGAGTGTCCGACGCGCTTCTTGCCGCATCCCGATAAAGTATCAGCTGGCTGACCAACCCCGGCAGTTCACGGCGGTCCGGATCGGAATCCAAAACCCTTTGGGCATCTCCCGACCCGGCAACGACCGCACCCTCATCATTGATTCTCACCGCCATCGGTGAAAACGCGGGCTGCCTTTCCGTCCGGATCGCTCCCGGCAGACCAAGGCCGAGATTCCGCTCCTGCGGCACAATCGTGGAAGTGACGATGAAATAGATCAGCAGCAGGAAACAGACATCAACCAGCGATGAGACATCGAGAAGGGTGTCATCCTGCGTTTCCGTCAGAGGGGTTCGATGTCGGGCCATATTGGCCTAACGCATGAACCCAGAATAACTTAGACCGAAGGAATCCTCCGGCCTTCCCGGAATCTTTCCACACCGAGCCTGATTCCCTCGGCCTTGTGCAAGGTCTCGACGTATTCCTCCGCCGGCACCGAATCCGCCACAATGCCGGCGCCGACATGATAACTCAGACATTCCCCTTCGCGCACCAGGGTCCGGATCGCGATGTTGAACTCGCTTTCCCCGTTGAAACCCAACCAACCCAATGCGCCGCAATAAATGCCACGAGGTACCGGCTCGAGCTCGCGAATGATCTCCATCGCCCGTTTCTTCGGAGCCCCGGTAATGCTGCCACCGGGAAAACAGGCGGCCAGCGCCCCCAACGCATCCAGATCGGGACGCAGACTTCCCTTCACGGTGGAGACCAGATGATGCACCTGCGCAAGACTCTCCAGTTCAAGCATCCGGCTGACCTCCACAGTCCCGAAATCGCACACCTGCCCGAGATCGTTTCTCAACAGATCGGTGATCATGACCAATTCGGAAATTTCTTTCGGGGAGGTTTGCAACTCCACCGCGGATCTGCGGTCATCATCCGAATCGCGGAATCTCGGGCGGGTGCCCTTGATCGGCCTTGTCTCGATCCCGCGGCCGGAAATTTTCAGAAACAACTCGGGTGAGCTGCTCAATACCTCCCTGCCGGCGAGCGAGATCCAGGCGGCCATCGGCGCGGGTGTGGCTTCACGCAAGGTTTCATACAGCCCGAACAACGAACCCTCGCCGGACACTCTCGCTCCAAACGCTTGCGCGAGATTCACCTGATAGATGTCTCCTGCCGCAATCCATTCTTTCGCTCGTTCCACCGCCCTCATGAAATCCACCCTGTCCATCTTCGCCGAAAAACACCCGGGAACAGCGTAGCTCACCGGGTGCTTGCCCAGCCTGGTGGAGAGGCTCCCCACCTCCCACCACTCCCCACTCTGCTCATCCTTGATGAGCATTTCCCGGTATTCCCCGAATACGAATTGCCCCTCGTAACTCACCCAACCGCACAACCCTCCCTCGGGAAATCCATGATCCTGCGCAAGACCCGAACCAATTGCGAGCCGCGCGCGCAACACGGCCAGATCCGTTTGCGACCGGATATCTCCGGTAAAAACGTCCGCCGGGGCAGCGGAAATCACCGAACAGGCCCTTCCCCATCCGCTGGGCACATTTCCCACCGTATCAAAAAAAACCAACCCGCCCAGCCACTCCAGCCCCTTGGCAACATCCATCGCCTCGGCCCCATCCAGCCGATACGCCCGTTTCAAACCATCCGCCCGAGTTTCCACGCGCGCAGTCTGTAACCCGTTTTCCCTCTCGCTCAATCCTAAAAGATTCAAGCCAACTCCGCGCCTGCCCAAAACCCGTTTCTCAAATCAAAACCTCAATCAAAGGTTGCAAAACCTGCTTGGGACGCTAAAACCCCGCCCCGCCGAGTCTTCTCGGCCCCACAACCATCACACACATCAGGCATGAAGGATCTCAGCAAATACCGTAACATCGGAATTTTCGCCCACGTTGACGCGGGCAAAACCACGACCACCGAGCGCATTCTCAAACTCACCGGAAAAATCCACAAAATCGGTGAGGTTCATGACGGTGCATCCACGATGGACTTCATGGAACAGGAAGCGGAGCGTGGGATCACCATCCAATCCGCTGCCACCACCTGCTTTTGGAAGGGCCATCAGTTCAACGTCATCGACACTCCCGGACACGTGGACTTCACCATCGAAGTATACCGCTCACTGAAAGTTCTCGACGGCGGGATCGGCGTTTTCTGCGGTTCGGGCGGAGTTGAACCCCAATCCGAAACCAACTGGCGCTACGCAAACGATTCCAAAGTTTCCCGCGTGATTTACGTGAACAAACTCGACCGCATCGGGGCCGATTTCTACCGCGTCGTGGCCCAGGTGAAAAAAATTCTCGGAGCCACCCCGCTGGTGATGGTGCTCCCGATCGGAACCGAATCCGATTTCGTCGGTGTGGTGGACCTCCTCACGATGAAGGCCCACATCTGGGATGAGTCCGGCCAACCCGAAAATTTCAAGATTGAGGACATCCCCGCCGATATGGTCGCGAAAGCCGAGGAATACCGTGCCGCCCTGATCGAAACGGCCGTCGAACAGGACGACGAAATCATGGAAGCCTACCTCGAAGGCAACGAGCCAACCATCGATCAGATCAAAACATGCATCCGTAAGGGAACGATCGATCTCGCGTTTTTCCCCACATACTGCGGATCTTCCTTCAAAAACAAGGGCCTCCAGCTCGTGCTCGATGCCGTAGTCGACTACCTGCCCTCGCCCCTTGAGGTGAAACCTCTTCCTGAAGTGGACGAGGAAGGCAACGAAACCGGCAACTTCGCCGTTTCCGACCCGAGCAAACCCCTCCGCGCTCTTGCGTTCAAGATCATGGATGACAAGTTCGGCGCCCTCACCTTCACCCGGATCTACTCGGGCACGGTGAAAAAAGGCGATACCATCCTCAACTCCTTCACCGGTAAAACCGAACGCGTTTCCCGCATGGTCGAGATGCACGCTGATGATCGCAACGAAATCGATTCCGCCCAAGCGGGTGACATCATCGCCATCGTCGGCCTCAAGAACGTCCAAACCGGACACACCCTCTGCGACGAGAAAAACCCGGCAACTCTGGAGCCGATGGTGTTCCCCGATCCGGTGATCTCGATCGCCGTTGCGGCCAAAGACAAAGCCAACGCCGAGAAACTCGCCAACGCGATCGGCAAAATGGTTGCCGAGGACCCGTCCTTCCGTGTCGAAACCGACGAGGAAACCAACGAGACCATCCTCAAAGGCATGGGTGAGCTTCACCTCGACATCAAAATCGATATCCTCAAACGCACGCACAAAGTGGAAGTCGAAGTCGGCGCCCCACAGGTCGCCTACCGCGAAACGATCACCAAAGCGGTCAACGACAGCTACACCCACAAAAAACAATCCGGCGGCTCCGGTCAGTTCGCGAAAATCGACTACTCCATTGAACCGGGCGAACCGGGCTCCGGTTTCGTGTTCGAATCGGTCGTGGTCGGCGGAAACGTGCCGAAAGAATACATCCCTGCGGTGGAAAAAGGCTTCAAAACCTCCATTCACAAGGGCCCCCTTGCCGGGTATCCCTGCCTCGACTTCAAAGTCACCCTCAAGGATGGTGGTTTCCACGCCGTGGATTCCTCGTCCATCGCGTTCGAGATCGCTGCAAAAGCAGCTTACCGCGAAACCATGCCGAAGGCCGGTCCGCAAATCCTCGAACCCATGATGAAACTCGACGTCTTCGCACCCGAAGAAAAAGTGGGTGACGTCATCGGCGACCTCAACCGCCGCCGCGGCATGATCCAGGGTCAGGAGCCCACTCCGGGCGGCGTTCGCGTCAAGGCCGAGGCCCCGCTCTCCGCGATGTTCGGTTACATCGGTGACCTGCGCACCATGACTTCCGGTCGCGGCCAGTTCTCGATGGAGTTCTCGCATTACGCTCCTTGCCCGAAAAACGTGGCGGACGAGGTGATCGCCAAGGCAAAAGCCCGCGAAGAAGCACTCCGCAAATAGATCAGGTCATCCCTTCGAACACCCGCATCGGCCCTCCGGTGCGGGTTTTTTGTTCGACTTGTCCTTTCTCGCCCGTGAACACGTCGTTACATACGGCACACGGATCTTACTTGAATTTTCAAACCCGAAGCTTAGAACCCTTTCATGTCCCAGCCTTTCTCTCTCAAACCGAAGATCGCACTCGGTGTCGTCCCCACCCACCTCGGATTCATCGATGCTCTGGTACCGGATGCCGATGGCCATTTCCAACGTGAATCCGATGGCCGGATCAAGATCGTCGCGGAGATGGAACACATCTGCGCACAATCTCCCGTCCGCCCAACCTGTGTTCAAATTTCGCTCTTCCCCGGGACCTGTGATGAAGATATCGCCGAAATGATGGAGGGACTCAAGGCTCTCCATCTCGATGTTCACCTCATCATGATGGTCGGGGGTGCCAATCCGATGAATCCTGCCGACGAGGACGCGGTCATCGGCCAGCTGATGGGATCGCTCCGCGCCGCCATCCGTTACGGCGCGGCCACGGTCGCCTCCACTTCCATCGAGGAATGGATGAACGGGCCTGTGGATATGGATCTCGATACTGCCATCGCTCAAAACGTTAGGCTTCATGTGCGCGCAGTCAGGGAATCCGGATTGTTGGATTCGAACATCACCTCATGGCATATCGAGTTCCTCCGGCCCGGGGAATTCAAGACCTTCACCAATATCCAACGCGCCTGGTCTTTCATCAAGGCGATCAATCGGGAGCTTGGACACGATTACTTCAAGCTCCTGATCGATTCCGCTCACATGGGAGACTCCGGCCTCTCCATCGAGGAAAACCAACGCCTCATCGCCGAACTCGCCACAGCGAACCACATGGGAATGTTTCATGCCTCTGCCAAAACCACACGCGGCTGCCTCAGCACCGACGACGGATGGATCGGCGCGACCCTGCTTGCCGCCGCAAAAACCGGAAAACTCGAAACCGTTTTCGTCGAAGCCTTCCGCCACGATGACCCCGCCCTCCAACCTCTGCGCGATCTCGAACCCGGCCATGGAGTGGATACCACCGATGGTCGCAGCTACACCGAGCTGATCATGGATGGTTTGGTCGATGTCGCCCGCCGCCTGAACAACCTGCACGCGCGCGGCTATCTGTAAACGATCCGTCATTCGTCACGGACATCACCCGACCTTCTTTTCCAAGCGGTGGATAATTTTTATCCCTAACCCGACCTTGCGGATTCGTTCTTTCATGTGCATATTTCGTTCAATATGAAAACTTGGTCAATTCTTGCCCTCGGCTTCGCCAGCCTTCTCCCCGCCCATGCGAAGAACAAAAACGAGTATGTCTCGATCAAAAATGAAGTTGCCCAAGCCATCGCTCGTGGCAACGCATGGTTGGCCGAACAACAGAAAGAAAAGGGATTTTGGGATGACGGTGGTCTTCCTGCCTTCACCGCACTTGCCCTGACCGCGGCGGTGCGCGATCCGAATCTCGAACTCAAGGACGGTAAACTCCCTGATCATATCCAGAAAGGTTTCGATTGGTTGCTGCTTCAGCAGAAGGAAGATGGGGGGATCTACAACCGCGGCCTGAAGGTGTACAACACCGCAACTTCAGTCACTGCGTTATCCGCTGCGGGTCGTAAAGAATTCGAAGCCGCGATCGTCAAGGGCCGTCGCCACCTCATCGGCAGCCAGTGGGACATCGGTGAGAAGGGCAAAACCGACAACCAGAACGATGGTGGAATCGGATACGGATCCAAGGACGACCACACCGACATGTCGAACACCTACCTCGCCATCGAGGCGATCGCCCTCTCCGATAAAATCATCGAGGACGGCAACTATGCCGACGAACCCAAACTCAACTGGGATGCCGCTTTGACCTTTCTCTCCCGGAGTCAGAATCTCAAAGCGACGAACGATCAGCCATGGGCATCGGATGATCCGAAAAACAAAGGAGGCTTCATCTACACACCCGGTAGCTCCAAAGCTGGCGAAGACGTCACTGCCGACGGGAAAGTCGCCCTCCGCTCCTACGGTTCCATCTCCTATGCGGGCCTGCTTTCTCTCATTTACGCCAAGCTGGAACCCAATGACCCGCGGGTGATGGCGGTAAAGGAATGGTTGGGGAAAAATTACACCGTTGAGGAAAATCCCAACATGGGCGCGGAAGGCCTTTACTATTACTATCAGGCGATGGCGAAGGCTCTCAATGCCGCAGGGATCGACAAACTCAAAATGGCCAACGGCAAAGAAGCCGACTGGCGCAAGGATCTCGCAGGCAAGTTGCTATCCTCACAACGTGAAAACGGCTCATGGGTCAACGACAACGGTCGCTGGATGGAATCCAACCCCGTCCTTGTCACCGCCTACACGGTCATGGCTCTGCAGGAACTTCACAACTCCATCCCTTGAGCGGACGGATCACCGTCCCGATGGAACGAGGGGCGGTGGTTTCATGGATTTCCCGAGCCCATCAGGCTTTGATAGACATTCAGCGTCGCGCTCAGCATGTGTTGAATGCTGAAATCGACAGGGACGCAGGGTGTGGCGCCGGTCTCCATGATGGTTTTGGTCATCAACACCGCCATGTTCACATCCCCGACAGGGATCAAGCCTTGCGGAAACGCTTTCGACAACTGCTCTTCCACTCCACCGTGCCGATAGGCTACCACCGGCTTGCCCAACGCCATGGCTTCCAGTGTGACTCGCCCAAATGCTTCCGGATCCGTTGAAAGCGAGTAAACCACATCCGAGATGGACATGAGTTCTTTGGCGTCGGCACGATGACCCAGAAACCAGATGTCTTTCTCCAAGCCCAAGCGTTCCACCAAAGCGCGCAGCTCCATTTCATATGGCCGCTTGTTCGGATGCGTCTCGCCAATCATCAAACCGGCAACGTTCCATCCCTCGCGCTTGAGGATGCCGATCATCTCGATGAAATGGCTTTGTCCTTTCCAGCGGGTGATGCGCCCGGGCAACAGGAGAAGTATCCTGCCTTCCAGCTCAGGATGAGCCGCTTTCCAGTCCGAGAGCCAGGTTTCAGCAGCCTTGTAGCGGCATGAGAAGTCATCGAGCGATACCCCACGGTGAATCACACGGATCTTTTGTTCGTCAACTTTCGGATAATTCCGTAAGATATACGTCCTTACGCTTTCGGAAACCGCGATCACTCGTTCACCTCGGGTCATCACCGCGGAATATGCATTCACCGAGTAAAACCCGTGCACGGTAGTTACAAGACGGGGACGTGTGGCGGGATCCATCTTCCTCCATGCCAGCCATGCGATCCAACCGGGTGCGCGCGAGCGAATATGCAGGATATCGGGTTTTTCCCGCTCGAGGAGTTCTCTCAGACGGCGGACCAGTAACAGAGACATGATGCTCTTCCGGTGTACCGGCATGGAGATATGCCTGGCACCGAGCTTCTCAAGCGCATGAACGAGCCGTCCACCATGGGAAACCACCACTGCCTCATGCCCGTTCCGAACGAGAAATTCCGCTACCTCCAGTGTCCCCCGCTCCACACCACCGGAGTTCAATTCAGGCAAGATTTGCAAAACTTTCATGGGCTCATCTCCTTTTCCAATGCCTCTTCCATCGCACGCTCCACCCACCTTGCGGCTGCTGCTTCGGTGGCGTTGTCCAATGCTTTGACGGCGGCTTTGAGGGCGTAGCCGTCCTGAGAGGCGATCGTTCGTCGCACCTCGGCCACAGCGGCCTCGATGGCGTCAAGCTCATCCGCCCGGACCAAGCCCTGCCTCTTCACCATTTCCACAGCCGGCAGAAGCTCTTCCGCTTTCAATTTCGCCTCGGTGAAGATCCGCATCGCCATGTCTTCGAAGGCATGCTCCACCGATTTTCCGACCATTTCCTCCACCCTCGAGTCATCAACATCCACGGCGGCACTTTCGATCCGAACCACTACGTCCCTGCCGGTCAAGGTATCACGCGCGAGAACTTCCAGGATTCCATCCGCATCGATGTTGAATTGCACACCGACACGTGCCTGGCCTTTTGGCGCGCTCTCCATTTCAATTTCAAAACTTCCCAGCTCCCAGTTATCGCGGGACATTTCGCGCTCTCCTTGCAGGATCCTCACCCGCATTTTCGTTTGTCCATCGGCAGCATTGGTAAACATTTCCCCCGCTTTGCAGGGAATCGTGGTATTGCGGGGAATCAGCACATTCATCAATCCTCCGAACGTTTCGATTCCCAGACTCAGGGGTGTCACATCCAACAGCACCATCTTGCTCAACGATCCGCTCAATACGCCTGCCTGAATGGCCGCCCCAAGGGCGATTGCCTCATCGGGGTGCTGGGTAACATCGGCATTCATCTGGAAAAAATTCGACACGGCAGCCCTCACCGCCGGCATTCTCGTGCTTCCTCCCACCAACACCACCGCGTCCAGATCGGAATGTTTCAACCCACTATCAAGCATCGCTTGCCGACAACACTTTAGGGTCTTTGCAATCCAGTCCCGCGTCATCCCGTCGAGCATGGAACGGGTGATTTCCTTCTCCACACTTCCGGATCCATCGTAAAAAGGCACCCTGGCACAATACGACGGTTGATCGGACAAGACCTGTTTGGCTTTCTCCGCTTCCTCAAGAAAACGCACCGCGGCCTCATCCGAAAGACCGTCCAACCCACGGGTCAGGAAATCGAATATCATCTTGTCGACATCATCCCCGCCCAGGTGGGTATCGCCATGGGTGGAAAGCACCTGAAACACTCCGTCCTGCATCTCCAGAACGGACAGGTCAAAGGTCCCTCCGCCGAGATCGTAGACGGCGACCCGCGAGCGCGGCTTCAACTTATCCAGCCCGTACGCCAACGCGGCGGCAGTTGGTTCGTTGAGAATTCTCACCACCTCCAAGCCCGCCAGCTCGGCCGCACGCTTGGTCTCGGCACGTTGAGCGTCGTTGAAATACGCAGGCACGGTCACGACCGCCTTGGAGACTTCCGTCCCGAGCCGCCACTCGGCAATGCGTTTCAGTTCCTTGAGAATTTCCGCACTGACCTCGGCCGGAGTCTTACCAAGGTGCCTGAGCACCGGATCGTCCGCAGGTGAAACCCCCATCCATCGTTTGACACTTTTCACGACGCGCAAGGGATCGGTCAACCTTCTGCGCAGCGCTTTGCGTCCCACCTCGATCTCGCCTTTTTCACCGAACCATACGGCGCTGGGAATGATGCGCTTCCCCTCCTCGTCCGCCAGCAGAATGGGAAAACCCGAATCGACCACCCCGATGGCGGAGTAAGTGGTACCAAGATCAATCCCGACAATCATGATATCTGAGTTCCGCCCACAAGACCCTTATGGCACACGGAATATTTGATTCGTCGACGGATCCATCGCCAATTGACCGGGACGGAAATCCTGAATGTTGATGACGTTGTATGGAGCGTGGGGACTGATCACATAATTCGGATTCACCGTCTTTTCTGCCACCGGATACTCATCCAGCGTCGGGCCCGGCGGCGTTGGCTCCTCCGCCTTGGGACCGGGGGTCGGTTGAATGAAAATCGGTTCACAGGATACCAACAGGAAAGCCGAGCCCAAAGTAATGAGGAGAATGTGTTTGATCATGGTCTTTTCGGACGTTGTTCCCGAGAACGCTATTCATTTCTTCGTCTGGCTGCTATCAGAAATTTCAGAAGAATCAGGAGTTTTTTGAACCTGGGGACTGAATATCGGCGGTCGAAAACGCGGAAATTGTCCGTTTTCATCCGTTCCAGCAGGGCTCGGTAGATCTCAGCCATCATTCTTGCGGGCCGCAGGGCCCTGCAATCCATGGGGTGAATCAACCCCTCCGCCTCGAGATAGAGGTGCTCGGCTCGCTCGGCATGGTAATGCAACATGGCGATGAATCGGCCGTCATAAACCCGACCCACGAGGTCCCGCTCGGAGTATTGAAACCGGATCATATCGTTCTCCGGCAAATAGATGCGCCCCCCGTTATCCAGATCCTCACCCACGTCCCTGAGGATATTGGTCAGTTGCAGGGCATCCCCCAACACCCTGGCATACTCGTCCGAGCTCGCATGCACGCATCCGAAAATTCTTGTCGATATCAACCCCACCACTCCGGCCACTTTCCAATTGTAAGCCGAGAGCTCTTCCCAACTGCCAAAACGCCGCACCTCAAGATCCATCCTGCATCCCTCGATGATTTCCAACAACCACATGCGCGCGACTCCCCGGCGCTCCGCCATGTTCAATAGCGAATTTCCCAATCCGTGCGGATCGGAAAATCCATGGCGTATCCCATCCTCCCACTCCTGCAGTCTTGCGGACCGAAGGACAATCGGGACGCCGGGCTCATCCGCAATGTCATCCACGATACGACAAAATGCATAAAAAAGCACCATGTCCTCTCGCCTGTCCTTCGGCAGGATTCTCAGTGCGAACGCGAGGTTCGATTTCGCCCTGCGGGTGATCTCTGATGCCGTTGACACGTTCGGCGGGCTATTTGATGAATCCCCAATGACCTGTCCGGATCGGCCATAGCGAAAATAACGCGGGCCCGACGAGGTTGTATTCCTTCACTGTCCCCCAATACCGGGAGTCCAGAGAGTTCGAGGTATTGTCGCCCATCGCAGCATATTCACGCATCCCCGGTCCGGCTTGTTCGCCCTTGAGTTTCATGACGTCGTCAGGCTGTACCAGGTAGCGTTGATGATCCGGGCTGGCCTGTGCCAACACATACCCCTTGTGCTTCTCGGAAAACGGCGGTTTGCCCTCGGCCACCCTCCGGATCTGTGTTTCCTGAGCCTCTCGGCCATTGACGATCAAATCCGGCTCCCTGATGGAAATCTCATCATCCGGCACGCCGACCAGACGCTTGATGTAATGCGATCCCCCGCCCTGCGGCCCGCTGTGTTCCTGAATCCCCCGGATGCCCAGCGTGTCGAAAACAAAAACCTCACCGCGCTTCGGTTTGCGAAAATGATAGGAAAATTTATCCACGAGAACCAGATCCCCGGAATCGATGTATCCCTCCATCAGCACCTGTCCTTCCCGTAACACATTTCCGTTTTCGATTGCCTGACGGTAGGCCCGCTCCAAGCCGGTGTCATATGCCGCGCCCGCCGGTGAAGGCAATCTCAGAGGCGGCTGATCCAGACTGATCAGCTGGGAACGGCTGAAAAAATGCATCCACTGGTAATCCTTCACCTCACCGCCCGCCTTCAATCCTTCCGTAGTCGGGTAGTAACCTGTCCTGACCTGCCTGTCCCTGTCGTTCACGACTTTTGCATAAGTCCGCCCCTTTAGGGCCCATTCCATCATTCTCACAGGCAAGGAGGGCCACTCCTCCTTCTTTAGCGGAGTGCCGACAATCCCGTTCAGCGTGGGTTGCATCGATCCCGTCGGAATCCGGAACGGCTGGAGATAATAGGCTCTCAGGCCCAACGCGATCACGATCGCGACAAACATCACCTCCACATTTTCAGCAAACCAACCCTGCGGCTTCAGCCGCGGCAGAGCATGTTCGCAGGTCGCTCGCAACTGCTTGGATGCCTCCTCAGCTTTGATCTTGTCTCGCAACCTGATTGCCTTGATCAAATCCTCACGCCGGGACTCGATCTCTGCGACTTTTTCCTCTGTAAGCAGATCACGTTTGTAATTCACAAATTTTCTCGCCCCCTTGACAAGATGATCTGCGTTCTTTTTCCAGGCTGGCGTGTACATACGGACGAATTCTGCATCTCAAACCCGCGCTCTGCAAGCCATACTGTGACGTGCTTAATGGCTTGTCTATCCTTCCATCCATCCCCAATGTCATGGCGTGAATCCGAAACTGCCGTTCATCGTCACCTGCCTGATCTGCACATTTCTTGCCCAAACGACCGCTGATGCCGAAAATCCCAAGCTCCAGCAGAGCCGGATCAAGGGCTTGCTGGTGATCCAATTGCCCAACGCCTCTTTTGCTGGCACGGCAACCCAAATGAACGCAACCGTATTTCCTATCGACCAAAACTTGGGCAGGACATTCGGAGTCCGCTTCAATCAGGAAGTCGGTCCAATGATGTCATCCGCCACCCAAGAGGTTGAAAAATGGATGCGGATCAGGCATGGCGAACAATTGCCCAAAGGTTACGGGATCGAGTATGGCTTTGCGGACAAGCACACGTTGAAAGACGGCCCGTCAGCCGCGGTCGCCTGCGCACTGATGGCGGAATCGATCATATCAGGCCAATCCCTTGATGACTCTTTCGCCGTCACAGGCGATATCACCGCGACCGGCGAGGTCGGACCCGTTGGTGGGATCGGAGCGAAAATACGCGGGGCCGCAAACAAAAACTGCGGGATCATGGCGGTGCCCATGGGCAACAAATCCGCCGTCCACGACCTCTATGTCATGGAGGGCATTCAAATCATCGCCGCCACCCAGATCATCCTGATCCGTACGTTCGAAGACGCATGGCAAATTGCCAGACTCCGGCGCGATGCACCAATCCAACAGGCAATGGATGATTATGCAATGGTCCAGGCCGCCATCGCAAAGTCAGCCGCGAATGCATCACATCCGAAAGTGAGGGAGAAACTCAAATCCATCCTGGACACCCTTCCGCACCATGAATCCGCACGCCTCATTGCGTTGCATGGGATCGGCAAGGCTCCGAAAAAACTTTCCCTCGCCGGCTCGCTTCAATCCATTGAGGAGGCTGCAACCGAGCTTGGAAACACGATGCAAAACGGGAATTATCTGGAACGCGGGACGAATGACCGGTTGTGGGCAAATGTTTCGAAACTGAATCTCCTGCGTGACGATGTGGACCCGAGAACCAAAGGCTATCTCGATTCCTTTCTGACCACCGCCAGCCTCGTGAAGGATTTCCGCAATAGTGGCAAAAAATCCATGTCTGGCGAGGAACAGCGAAAATTCATCGAGGCACTGAACCGAATCCAAAGCGAGCGGAACAAGATCACGAACGACACAAAGATTCAGGAAGAATTGATGAACCAAGGATGATGCTGCCAGCGGTCCGGATGCGGCAAGAGTCGGATGCATCAACACGACAGCCATGCAGGGTGCATATGACCGCCGGGCCCCGCAGGGGAGTGGCCGATTCCGTACCCATCTAAGAAATCGACTCGATCCCCACTTCATCGGGAGGCCCGGCCGATGGTGTCCGATCCATCAATATCCATTGCAGATAACCCTCCGACACCTGATCCGGCGTAACCGCAAGAATCTCCGGCGTGTCATACGGATGCATCTCCAACAAAACCCGTTGGAAAGCCAAGTAGCCGGCAGAGGGGACTTTGAAAATCGCCAGGACTTCATGAGCCTGCTCGATTTTCCCCTGCCATCGATAGATCGATTCCACCGCAGGGATAAGATTCACGCAGGCAGCATGATTTTCAGAGATGATGCCGTTGCAAACGAGCCCTGCGGTTTCCGCATCCGGAAAGGTGCAGAAGACGATCCGCAGGTCCGCAGAAACGGGCGGGATGGAAGGATCCTGACCGCCCGTTGATGGGAAAGCGTCCTGCATGGAAACCGAAAATCAGTAACTCACAGGCTTGCCGGTTTTGGCTGACTCGTAAATCGCGTCGATGATCCACATCAGTTTGTGGGCCTCCTCAGGCGTGTTGAACGGTTTGGCGGTGCCGTGGATCGCATGGATGAAATTGGATGCGGAATGGATCCTGCCCATGTCCTCACAAGCCTCGGTGATGATGGTGCGGTTCACACTGTTGCCATTTTCCTGAACATAGAGTTCGCAGGTATCGATCGCCGTCTCATCCAGGCCATCGCGACCGAACAGACGCTCAACTTTTCCACCGGCTTTGGTGCCTTGAAACACCACCGAGACTTCCTCACGTTTGACCATTTCCGCCCATGAAACCTGAAGGCTAAGAACCTGGCCCGTTTTGAATCTGACAAATCCGTGTGCCGCACACTCGACATCCGTGGTGCCGCCCTCGCGGTCAGGAATTCCCCAGGGACCCTTGAAACCGGGATCGGTGATGTGCGTGTCGAACGTGTTCGCCAAAACATGCGCGGGCTCCGGGTAGCCCATGAGATAAAGCGCGAGATCGATCATGTGCAACAGATCGATGGTCGCGCCTCCGCCGGACATCGCCTTGGTGGTGAACCAACCGCCGAAACCGGGAATCCCCGTACGGCGTATCCATTTTGCCTGCGCGGATTGGATGACTCCGACCGTTCCGTCATCGACGTATCTTTTCATCGCCTGCGACTCGGGGCGCGCGCGGTTGTTGAAATTAAACATCAACTTTTTCCCCGCCTGGTTGGCGACCCTGATCATCTCCTCCACTTCACCCGCGTTCAAGCCGGGTGGTTTTTCACAAAACACGTGCTTGCCAGCCTGAAGGCACTGGATCGCAAGCGGGGCATGAAACTTATTGGGCACAATGATGCTGACCGCATCAAGCTCCGGAGCTTCCGCCAGCATGCGATCCACCGAATCGAAGGTTTTGGCGATGTTCCACTGCTTGGCGGCATTCTCCGCCGCACCGGGCAGCGGATCTGCAACGGCCACGATGTCCGCACCCGCAGCACGAAATCCCTCGGCATGGTATTTCACCATCCATCCGGCACCGATCACTCCTACTTTGATTGACATGAGGTTTATTGGTTGGATTTATCAAACGCGGCATCGAATGCGACATTCGAACCCGGGAAATCGACGTTTCTGACAAATGCAGCGGCTTCGGTCGCACCGTGGACCCGGTCCATGCGGATGTCTTCCCACTCGACGGAAAGCGGACCTGCGTATTTGAGATCGTTGAGAGCGACGATGATGTCCTCGAACTCGATATCACCATGACCGAGTGAACGGAAATCCCAGAAGCGACGGAAGTCGCCGAAATCCGTGCTACCGCCGAACACGCCAACCGTACCGTCGCCATGGCCCCACCATACGTCTTTCATGTGCACGTGATAGATCCGGTGACCAAGCTCACGGATGAATTTGATATAGTCCACACCTTGGTATCCGAGGTGGGACGGATCGTAGTTAAATCCGAAGCGCTTGTGATTTTTCACCGCTTTGAGGGCACGTTGCGCGGTGGCGATGTCGAAGGCGATTTCGGTCGGGTGGACCTCCAGGGCAAAGTTGACGTTTTCCCGATCAAACGCATCAAGGATGGGCGTGAAGCGTTTGGCGAAATCCTGGAAACCTTTTTCATAAAACGCCTGGCTGGTGGGTGGAAACGCGTAGAGGCCGTGCCAGATGGAAGAACCGGTGAAACCGTTCACCACAGCCGGAAATTCATCTTTGCCTCTGCGGCCGGGCTTGGCATTGAAAAACTTGCGGGCGGCTTTCCCGGTATCGATCATTTCTTTCGCGGCGCGCTTGCGAACCCCTTCCGGGTCACCTTTGCCCCAAACATGCGCCGGAAGGATGGCTTTGTGCCGCTCGTCAATATTGTCACAGATCGCTTGTCCGACAAGATGACTTGAGATCGCGTAAGACGTCAGGCCGTGATCGGCGAGCAATTCCCATTTTTCCTTGATGTAATTCTTTTTCGTGTTGGCTTTTCCGACATCAAAGTGATCCCCCCAGCATGCCAGCTCAAGGCCATCATAGCCCATTTCGGCGGCAAGCGGTGCGAGTTTTTCTAGCGGAAGATCGGCCCATTGGCCGGTGAAAAGTGTGACTGGACGTGGCATAGTGGTTTGGTTTGAGATTGCGGAACCCATCTTGATGCATCAAACCCCGGTTCGGAAAGGAAAAATCCTTGGCGCGCGCGCATTCATTTGCGCGCAGATTGTTACGTCACCCCTGATATCCCGGAAATCATGTCCGCCCGTTGCCGAGAGAACCAGTGCGGCTCATTTCGACATGCTTTCCAGCCAGAGGGTCCGAATTACGCCGAACACGGGATGTGCCGCGTAGATCCTTCCTTGAAAGGAAGAAACCCTTACGGGCCCCCGAACCGAAGAGGTCAGGAACATCCCATCCGCCTTGGCGACATCTTTTTTGGCAAGCGTTCTGACGTGACAGGGGATGTTTTGCGCGGAAGCGAGTTGCAGGACGTGTTCGCGGGTCACCCCAGCCAGACACCCGGAGTCCAATCCCGGGGTATGGAGCTCGTTGTCACGGATCAGAAAGATGTTTGCCATGGCCGATTCACAGAGCTCATCCGCCGTATTGAAAAACAACATCTCATCAAAGCCCTCGCACCGTGCGAGATCGAGCGCGACCAGATGCTCGGCGTAGCTCCCCACCTTGATCCCACGCAGCATACTTTCGTTGTTTTTTCTCCATGGTGCGGTCGTGAGGCGCACGCTTTCCTCCTGCGGATCCACTCGTGAGGCTGTGATCCATTTCCAGGTGCGGCCGGTATCATTGACATTCAGAGCACCTTCACCGAGGCTGACAGTGAGACGGATCCTGGCCATGCCATGTTCGAGGCCGTTATGTTCCAGCAAGGCAATCATCGCCCGCTCCATCGCGTCATCATCGAGTTCGACCCGATGCAGGTTCAGTCTTGCGAAGCCATCCTTCATCCGTCGCAGATGCTGTGCAAGCAAGCGGGGCTTACCATCCACCGCAAGGATGGTTTCAAACAGACTCAGGCCATGGCACAAGCCGCGATCCAGAGGTGAAACCCGGAACTCGGTTTCATCCATCAATTCTCCCTCACGCCAGACGATTGCCATGCGGCCATTAGAGAACCTGTCCTGCAGATATCAAGGACGGAGCCAGTCATTGAGCTGAAAACCCCATTCAAACCAGGGCTCATGATCCAAATTCTTTGGCAAAAGAACCCGCCTCGGCGCCAGAGCATCGGACCTAAGCTTGGGCAGCGTTTCTCCATACCCCGATAAAAAAAGGGGCGGCTCGAGCGATAATCCCCGGGAAAAACCCAAAAACCCAAAGGGACGTTCAATCGAGCCGCCTTGTCTTGCGACGCCCGAAAAGAATCACGAACAGGACGTTTGGTCAAGCGATTTTGATGAAAAAACCCATTTTTTCTTCGAACTCGGGAAAATCATCGAAATCTCCTGCATGGTAAAAGGATTTTTCATCGCCAGATGAACCGATTCGGGGCTTATTGATGGGAATGCAAGGTCATGGAAGCAATCGCAAAGGAAAATCTTTTCCGACAAAAGGCTCCAATCGCCTGAGAAACATGGCCGGGAAGGCTGCACAACCCGCCACATCCGGTCAGGACCGGGGATGGGATGGGGTTGCCGGATGGTATGACAAGCTCGTGGGGGCTGATGGCTCGGATTATCACCAACATGTCATTCTGCCCGGGGTGATGGACCTGCTGGATATCCGGAAAGGTGACACCGTGATCGATGTCTGCTGCGGGCAAGGCGTGTTGGTGAAGCATCTGCTGGGCGCCGGAGCAGGAAAAATCCATGGGGTGGACGCCAGTGAAAAACTGATCGCATCCGCCCGTCAGCGTCACGGAAATGACAAACGGGTCAGCTTCGAAGTATCCGATGCCTGCGGAAACACTTCATGGTCCGCAGGTGGCTTTGACAAAGCAGCCTGCGTGATGGCGGTACATGATGTGCCTGATGCCAACGCATTGATGAAAAAGATTTCGGCTGCGCTCATGCCCAACGGCAGTCTCGCGATCGTCATGATGCATCCGTGTTTCCGCATCCCCAGGGCAAGTCACTGGGGTTGGGATCCGGATCAGAAAATCCAATTCCGCCGGCTGGATTCATACGGTACCGCAGTGGAGATCCCGATCCAAACCCGCCCCGGCTTGAATACCGGCGAAAGCACTGTGTTTTACCATCGGCCTCTGGCGGATCTGCTAACAGCCATCGGGGAGGCAGGCATGGGAGTAACGAAATGCACGGAACTCTTTTCCCACCGTCGATCACAAAGCGGCCCTTTCAGCAAAGCGGAGCACAGGGCTGCGGAGGAATTCCCGTTGTTTCTCGGACTCAGGGCGGTGAAGCTTTGACATCGACACGAAACCGCAGGCACGAGTCGCAAAACCCCTTTGCCAAGGGGCTGAGGATATCAAACCCAGTCAGCGGTCCGGTGCGCGTTGATCTCTGTTGGACCGCGGTTGCGTACCTTTCAATTGCCGGCTTTCACCACGGCAAGGATCGAACCGAAACGATTGCTCGGTGTTCCGGTCCCCGATCCGGCGCGCATTTGGCTGATTGTTCCATCAAGATACAACGCGTCATCGCAACCGAGCGATTTGAAAAGCTGTGCGAAGTTGAACAAATTCACAACCTGAAAGGAATCGAAATCCGTCATCGCGAGGACCACCTCGCCGGCTTTGGTCACCCCGATACCGTTGCGATGCAACTTCGACGTTGAGTTCGCATCGAACGCCGGATGGACGATCCCGCTTCGCAATAACAGCGGGCGTGACTGGACGGCTTCCCGAACAAGCACGTTTTTCAACGGGTATTCATCGGTCCGGATGACCGCTGCTCCTTTGTCGGAGATTTGGAAAATTCCGTTGGGTTGTAAGAAAAAATTTCCCCGGCCTTGGTTGCGGTTAACCGGATTCGTCTCTTCCCCATTCTCAACCAGCAAACCGCTGGGAGTGCCGCCCGGCTCGAAAATTCCGCCGTTCATCAGTACTTCCGGCTCCATTCCTCTGCGCTTGAGATAGGTTGCGGCCGCAGGAAAGATCTGCAACGGCTTGCCATCATCGCCTTTCCACAGCAACCGTATCCGATCAGGTGAAACCTTCAGGATGTGATATGTCACACCATCGATGCATGTCCGCTCCGGCGCACCAAGGCATGCACTGATGCAAATCAAAAAAACGAATGCGAGGCCTGACCGTGCGCGGATCATCAAAGTTTCTGAAACGCGTCCATCCCGCCTTCAACATTGGTGACGTTTTCAAACCCGACGGACATCAGGTATTCGCAAGCCCTGGCGGAGCGCATGCCGGCTTTGCAGTGAATGATGATTTCCAAATCTTTCGGAAGATGCGGAGCCTGACTCGGAATGGTTTGCAACGGCACCAGCCTGGCCTGAGGGATATTCACAACCTGCCACTCCGCCTCCTCACGAACATCCAACAAGATGGCGTTCAGATTTCCGGAATCAAGGCGGTCTTTCAGTTCGGCAGCGGTGATGGATTGCATGGTGGAATCGTGGATTTGACAGAAGGGCTTCGCGGCGGTTTGCAGATTATCGACAGATTCAATCGTGGGAGCCTCGCCGCACAGCCGGCAAGCAGGATCGTGCGCCAACTTCAGGGAGCGAAACGAGCTGCGCAAGGCATCATAGATGAGAAGTTTTCCGATCGGGATTTCTCCGATTCCGAGAATCAGCTTGATGGCTTCCATCGCCTGGAGTGAACCGATGATTCCGGGCAACACTCCCAAAACTCCCGCCTCAGCACAGTTCGGAACGCTTCCCGGAGCGGGAATTTCCGGCAACATGCAGCGATAACAAGGTCCTCCAAGGTGTGGTGCGAAAACCGACATTTGTCCGTCGAAGCGGTGGATCGCACCGTAGATCAGAGGCTTCCTCAGAAAGAACGCCGTATCATTCGATAGGAACCGAGTGGGAAAATTGTCCGAACCATCGATGATGATGTCGTAGGATTGCGCAATCGAGATCGCATTTTCCGGCGCGAACCGTACGGGATGCGGATCGATCCGGACATGCGGATTGATCTCGCGCAGCCGGGCCGCGGCGGAATCAAGCTTGGATCTTCCGATCATCGCATCGCTGTGCAACAACTGACGCTGCAAATTGGACAAGTCCACTCTGTCGGGGTCAACCAAACCAAGCCGGCCCACCCCTGCCGCGGCCAAATACAACGCCACGGGCGAGCCAAGCCCACCTGTGCCGATCAGCAGCACGGAGGCGTTTTGAAGGCGCGTTTGTCCCTCCTCTCCCACTTCGGGAATGAGAAGATGACGTGAGTAACGCTGTTGTTCTTCTGGCGTGAGCACACCGCTGGTTATACTCCCGAGCACAAACTTCAAACCCTAAAGCTCCTTCTGCCTGAGCAGACTTTCGTTTGCAGCTTTCGGAAACCATGGTAACTAGGCGGCCACATGGCTGAAGTTACATCGACTTTTCATCTGAAGTTCAACAACGTGGCTCCGGACTTCGGGCTGCCGGACGCCTGGGGAGAAACCCATACGCTGCGCGAGCTGTCCGGAAAAAACGGCACCCTGATCGTGTTTGCCTGCAATCATTGCCCGTTTGTGATTCATCTTGCTCAAAAGCTCGGGGAATTCGCGGATGAAATCAAATCCGACGGGATCAACACGATCGCGATCAACTCGAACGATCTGGAAGCTTATCCTCAGGACGGCCCTGAACCGATGAAACGGTTCGCTGTTCAACATGGCTGGAATTTTTCGTATCTCATCGACCGCAGCCAGACGGTTGCCAAATCCTATGGCGCGGCTTGCACGCCGGATTTTTTCCTGATCGATCATGAAGGGAAAATGGTCTACACGGGGCAATTTGACAGCTCCCGTCCCAACTCCGGAGCTCCCGCAACCGGAGATGACATGCGTGCCGCGATCGAATCCCTCCTTGCGGGGAAACCCTCGAAAAACGCTCTGCCCAGCAGCGGTTGCAATATCAAATGGAAACCGGGCAATGAACCTCGGTGGTTTCCGGCCGGACGATGACATGCCGTCCGGTCGTCGACGCCGTAAGGACTGATCTTTGATCATCTTCATCAGGCTCCGCAGGCAGCGCGGATTGGATCCAACATCAAATCACATGAAACCTATCGCTTTTGTCATGGCCTTGTCGATCTTGACCTGTCCTGCGGCTCCACCCCGGCTGTCGGGAATCTATCCGCATCTGGCGATGTTCAATTCGCAAAAAGAATGTGGCACGGGCGCGGTGGTTCCATGGGCGGAAACCCTGTGGGTCATCACCTACGCACCCCACCAACCCAATGGATCGGATGACAAACTCTATTCCATCACCAAAGATCTCAGGCAAACCATCCACCCCGCATCCATCGGCGGCACCCCCGCCAACCGCATGGTTCACAAGGAATCCGGACAACTTTTCATCGGCCCCTACGCGATCGGGACATCCGGTGATGTGCGCGTGATCCCTTACAGCAAGATGCCCGGTCGGCATACCGGAAACGCAAGGCATCTGACAGATCCGGTTGGAAAACTCTATGGCGCGACCATGGAGGAGGGCATCTACGAGATCGATGTCAGGACCCTCGAAGTCAAGGAGCTCTTTGCCGATTCACAGGAACAAAAGGGCCAGCCACCTGCGGGACGTCGCTATGCCGATCTGCCGGGCTATCATGGCAAGGGTCTATACTCCGGTCAGGGGGTTCTGGTGTATTCGAACAACGGGGAGAAGTCCAAAGAGGCGCTCTCCGATCCCCGAATCCCCTCGGGTGTGTTGGCCGAGTGGGACGGAAAATCGGATGTGTGGAAAATCGTGCGTCGCAACCAATTTACCGAAGTCACGGGACCGGGTGGGATCGAAGGCAATCCCAACCCCGCTACCGATCCGATATGGGCAACCGGCTGGGATAACAAGTCGGCCATCCTCGCCCTGCGCGAGCCGGACACAGGTTGGTCATTTTACCGCATGCCCAAAGCCTCTCATTCCTATGACGGCGCACACGGCTGGAACACCGAATGGCCCCGCATCCGCGAGATCGGCACGAACGCATATCTGATGACCATGCACGGCACCATGTGGCGTTTCCCGAAAACATTCAGCAGCGCAAACTCGGCCGGCATCTCCCCCCGCTCGAACCATCTGAAAGTCATCGGTGACTTCGCACGCTGGGGGGATCACGTCGTGTTTGGTTGTGACGACACCGCCAAGGCGGAGTTCCTGAACAAGCGCGAAGCCAAAGGAGAAATCGCCGCGGCCCAATCGCAATCCAATCTGTGGTTCATGAAACCCGAAGGGATCGACTCACTCGGCCCGGAGATCGGACGCGGAATGGTCTGGGAATCCGAAGACGTATCCGCAGGAACCCCGTCCGATCCCTTTCTTTTCAACGGCTACGATCACCGCTGCCTGCACCTCAGCCATGCCAACCGGGAAAAGGTGGATGTGGTGTTGGAAATCGATCCCGCTGGCAACGGCGAATGGAAACCCCTGCGGAATGTTTCGGCCAACCCCTACACCTATGTGCCGTTTGAGAAGACCGATGCAGGGGTTTGGATTCGTCTTCGCACCAAAGCAAACGTGAAAGGCATGACCGCCGCGTTCGGTTACCGCAATGCTGACACGCGTTCCGCGGAGGCCGACCCCATCTTTGACGGTCTCGCCAAACCCGGACAAAGCCTGACTGGTGGGATTCTCCGCTCACTCGACCAAAATGCACGCACGATGGCTTTTGCCGCCACCGATGAGGGCGGAGCGGCGATCGGTTACTACGAACTCAACGAGCAACTCGAGCTCAAACCGATCAACAAACCAAACGAACCCGCATGGACCAACCGCCACGCCGCCATTCCGGAAAACGATTTCCTACGGGTCGATGAGGCTTCCGTGCTTTTCCTCGACCAAGATGGCAAGCGTTGGCGGCTTCCCAAAGCACTGGGTGGCAACCATCCGTTGGGAAGATACCGCGTCGCGCGCGAAATCGTCACCGAACGGGACATGTTCAATGCTGATGGCACCCTCTACGAACTCCCCGCTCGCAACGCGGGTGGATTCATCAAGGTCCGTCCCGTCACCACCCATCAACGCCTGATCCACGATCTCTGCGGTTACCGCGGTCTACTCATCATCAGCGGAGTAGCAAAGGACGCACCCGAATCCAACGAACACATCCTCCGCTCTACCGATGGGAAAACTGCCGTCTGGGCAGGTGCGATCGACGACCTTTGGAAACTGGGAAAACCCCGCGGCCAAGGCGGACCTTGGAGAGAAACTCCGGTCAGAGCACATGTGCCATCCGACCCTTACCTGATGACCGGATATGACAGGAAATCGCTCATGTTGAAGACTTCAGCCCCAGCCACCATCACTGCTGAGATCGATATCACCGGCAACGGCGATTGGGTCCCTTACATGGACTTCATGGTCGAAGATACAACCATCCATCCATTTCCGGATTCCTTTTCCGCTTACTGGATCCGCTTCCGTAGTGACAGAGACTGCACCGTAACGGCCATCCTCACTTATGAATAGCCGGCACATCGGCTTCTCCGCTCACCCGCAACAACCATTCGCGCGCGGCCCGGCGGGCTGGCGAAGGACGCAGCGCCCATGCATCGTTGTGATTGCGGAAGCCGGTTTCCACAAATGTGAAATCACCCGGAGATTTTTCTGTTAGAAGATAACGCCGGGTCGCCTCGAGGTTCAGCTTGCCCGCGACCGATTCGTGACAAATGAATTGCGGCCGGCCTTTCAACCGCAGGAGTCGTCGCTTGGCAGAGACCGGATCCGCGCCGGCAAAGGGCCAGCCTTCATGGACTCCATCATAGTGGCCGTAACAGAAAAACGCATGCCACATCGCCGCAATCTCATCATCGTGCAAGCCGATCGCATTGACGGCGATCGAACCCCTCGAAAATCCGCAAAGGATCACACGCTCCGTATGACCGGAAAACCTTGTGCATACGACAGGCACGGCACGCTTGATCCATGCAACGGTGCGATCCGGCCGATGCTCGGGGGCATCTCCCCACCAGCTAACGGCAACAGCGTTTCCGGCGTGATTGAGAAACGGCACACAGACCCAAATGAATCCTTTTCCGCCAGTCAATCCGTAACCCAATCGACTGTCCTCGGGAAGCCCCGTACAAACGTCGCCATAGGCGTTCTTGAAATTCCCATTTCCGGCAAGCTCAATGATCACCGGAAACTTCCTATCCGGAGACCAGTCGGTCGGCAGATACAGGACAATGGGCGGAGTCTCCGGAAAAAGGCGGAGTTTCACCCTCTTTCCCGCACCCGGCTCAGCCTCGGTGAGTGCCGGCACCTGAAGGTCTGGAGTAACGCTTGAGATGTCCGGCACGGGATCTGCAGCGGATAAGACGTTCGCGCACGCGGCAAACCAAACACAAAAGCGGATCGTGGGAATGATGCGTTTCATTTTCAGCGAGAGGCAGGCAGTTGTGAGGTATTCCCGATCCTTCACCCTGGCAGTTACGTCACTCTCGCCCTCGATCTATCAAGATGGCGCATCAAGGCACCTGAAAGGCATGAAATTCCCATTGGACATCGGGGATGAGTCATCACAACCTGTGGATGATATGGTTTCTTCCGCTCCATTTGCCAACTACAGGGCGCGCCGCACGATTGCCGCATGCCTGATCACACCTGTCTTTGCCTTCGCTGCTCTCTCCAAAGCTGCTGAAAAAACCCACGGTGCACCACCCTTCAAAGCTCCGTTCAACAAAGGTGAAGACTCTCTTTGTGTGAATGATTGGTGGAATCAACCGTCAAGTCCCATCATCGATCTCAAGGTCCCTCGCGATCAGGTCATCTGCTTCGGCATCTACACGGTTTCAAACAACATCCTGAAACTCAGCGCTCAGCTCTATCCCTTATACCCGGAAGAAACGAGGGAGGTATCCCTTGAAATCGAAATCGACGGGACATGGAAAGAAACCGCCCGTCAGAAGATCGAGGATCTCGGTTGGTCCACCACGTTCCGGATCGAGAAGTGGGATGATACGAAACCCGTGAAATACCGCTTGCTTCACGGCGAAAAGGCCTGCTTTGAGGGAATCATCCGCGCCAATCCGGAAGCCAAGGACACCATTGCGATCGCGGCGCTTTCCTGCAACTCGAATAAAGATCGAGGCTTGCGCGAGGAATACACCCGGAACATCAACCATCAGGATCCCGATCTGGTTTTTTTCGCAGGCGATCAATCCTATGACCACAAGCAACACACGGCCGCATGGCTCAAGTTCGGCCTGGCATTTCGCGAAACATTCCGTACCCGCCCCTGCATCACCATTCCGGACGATCATGACATCGGCCAGGCGAATCTCTGGGGGGAAAACGGCAAGAAATCCATAACGGAAGCCGGCCATGACGGCGGATATTTCTTCCATCCCGAATATGTGAAGATGGTCGAACGCCAACAGTGCGCGCATCTGCCCGATCCATATGATCCGACACCCATCGAGCAGGGCATCGGCGTTTATTACACCAACCTCGTTCTGGGGGGAGTGGACTTTGCCATCATCGAGGACAGGAAATTCAAATCAGGGCCGATGGGACGTCATCCGCTCAAGGGCCCACGCCCCGACCACATTCTCGATCCCGACTACGATCCGAAAGTCATCGACACTCCCGGTCTTGAACTGTTGGGAAAACGTCAGGAGGCCTTCCTCGCCGAATGGGGCGGAAAAACCGATGGAGTGAAAATGAAGGCTGTTCTCTCACAGACCGGTTTCTGCGGCGGCGCCCATCTTCATGGAACAAGCGACAATCGGCTGCATGCCGACCTCGATTCGAACGGTTGGCCGCAAACGGCACGCAACCGTGCGCTCGCACTCATCCAAAAAGCCAACGCCGTCCACATCGCGGGGGACCAACACCTCGCCACCCTGGTGCAACACGGAATCACGGAATATGGAGACGGTCCATGGGCGTTCGTGACGCCCGCGATCGTGAACACCTATTATGGCAGGTGGTGGTGGCCCGAAGGTGAAAAACCGGGAGATCACCATGATCCGAAACATCCACTTCCCTGGACAGGCGATTACCTGGACGGCTTCGGCAACAAGATCACCATGCATGCCTATGCCAATCCGCATCCGAAGCGCCGGGGCATACGGGCATGGGATTCACGAGACACGAGCGGATTGCAACCGCAGGAAGGTTGGGGAGATGGCTGGGGCGTCATCCGGTTTGACACATCCAGACAAGAAGTAACGTTCGAGTGCTGGCCGCGTTTTCAAGACGTCACCCAAGCGGATGCCAAACAATTCCCCGGATGGCCCAAGACCATTTCCCTCAAAAGAAATTGACTCCTGTCATTCCCTGCGCCCGAACAACATCGAGATGTAGTAGAGCAGCATCGCGAGGGAACCGATGGCAGCCACGACATAGGTCATCGCGGCCCAGAACAACGCGTTCTTGGCTTTGTCATGATCCATCGATGAAGAGACCCCCGAATGTTCCAGCCATGCCAAAGCACGTCTGCTTGCATCAAATTCAACCGGAAGTGTCACGATGGAGAACAGGGTGGTCAGGGCAAATAGTCCGACCCAGATGAAAAGCACGGCGGGGCTGTTGAAGACGATCGCTCCGAACATTCCAGCAATCATGATGAAATTCAGGGCGGTGCCGGCAAATTGAACCGCAGGAACCATTTTCGAACGCATCGTCAGCCATGCGTAGGCCTGCTTGTGCTGGATTGCATGTCCGCATTCGTGTGCCGCAACGGCCGCAGCCGCCACGGAATTCATTGCGTAAACCTGCTCGCTCAAATTGACCGTGCGCTTGATGGGATCATAGTGATCCGTCAACGTTCCGGATGTGCAAATCACCCGGACATCATTGATCCCGTTTTCACGCAGCATGATCTGGGCGATTTCAGCCCCCGTGTAACGGGTCGGAATCCGGGAATACTCATGGAACCTGCGCTTGAGGGTGTGACTGACCAGCCAACTGATCAAAGCTGTCGCGATGAAGATGATCACCAAGGCGGGCGAAAAACCCATGATGAATCCGAGTGGGGAAATGGAGATGCTGTCGATGCTCATGATTTGCAGATAGACGGGATGAATGACTTTCGCAAACTTTAGCGAAGCAATTGCCGATTTTTTTCAGAAAAAATACGAAAAAATCACAGGCGTTTTGGGGGGAAATCGGTCTTACCGAAGCTTCAGAGCTTGTTTTTTATCAATTTGAAGCGCGCGTCGTAATTGCCGTTGTTGTATTTTTTACAGCAGGAATAACACGCCACCGCACGGCGAATCGGGCGAACTCGCTTGATGACTGCAAGGCAACACGGACAGGCATAGGCATGCTTGCGCTTCAGCCTGCGGCTTTTGAGCGGGAGGGAATGCCTGGCGTTTTCTCCTGCAATCCCCAACTCGCAACAGGCGGACTGCCATTCGATCCCATGCGGATCAATCCGCCGGCGCGTGTTGCGTTCATATGCCATGAGATGGGCAAACTCATGTTTCAGGGTTCTCCACACCTCGGTATCGGACAATTCCCTGAGCTTGGGATTGATCTCGATCTGGCGGGATGGCCACCATGCACGGCCTGCGGTCGTCCGCATGCGCGCATTCCAGATCACCGTGACTTTTCTCGCCAGCTCGGGAAGCCCGAACGCTCTGGCTTGCTCCTGACACCAGACGGTCATTCCCGGATCGGATTTTCCCTCGGTCAACGCCGGGTTGGTTTTTTTCGCGGGCGCTCTCGTGCCTTGCATCCACTTCGGGAATCTGAGTTCGAGTTGCGCGAAAAACTTGGGCATCGGATGATGAAAATATGTGGAGAAATGTTTCCGATGGCAAGCATGCACATGGAAAGATCACGTGATTTTTCATGCTGATCCCTTGCGGCCCGTCCACGGAACCGAACAGCCGGGTTTACAATCACGCTTCCACAGGATAGCTTCGGAATATCATGAAGATTGTGCCTGCTCTCCTCTGCCTCTGGACAACCCTCCAGATCGGCGCGTTTTGCCAAAACGATGGCACTTCCCAACCCGTTCCGGGCAAGCCGCCAAGCACCCCGAGCCTGGCGGACGACGGGGTCCGCGTTGCCATACTTGGATATCATGACTTCTCGGAAACGGAACCTGAAACCGAGATGCGGATCAGGACCTCCAAGTTCCGCGAACAGATGCAGTCCATCCGCGATCGCGGAATCACGGTGATTCCGATGGCGGACTTCATCGCATGGAAAAATGGCGAAAAAACCATACCCAAGAGATCTGTGGTGATCACCATCGATGACGGCTGGAAGTCGGTCTATACCGATGCCTATCCCATATTGAAGGAATTCAACTACCCTTACACGCTGTTCCTCTACAAAAATTACGTCGATGGCGGTGGGAAAGCGCTGGCCGGCAAGATGATTCAGGAGATGATTCGCAACGGGGCAACCATCGGAAACCACTCCGCCACCCATCCTTACCCACTCACGGTGAAAACCGCAAGGAACGAAGGTCCCGAGGCATATGACAAGTTCCTGAATGCGGAGATGCTCGATTCCAAACGCTTTTTGGAAAGGAAGTTCTCCAAGACCGTCACCATCTATGCCTATCCCGGCGGATTTCATACGGATGAAATGCTCATCAAAGCCAAGCAAATCGGCTACACCCACCTTTTCACCGTGCTGCCCGGCAAAGTGGATCGTACGCTGCCGGACAACTTGTTACCCCGTTACATCATTCTCGGAACCCATGATCGGATTTTTGATCTCGCGCTGGATTTTGGGGAGCCCCAAGAAGCGGATTCCGACTCCTCGGGCCCGTCGGTCAATCTGGTCGAGGCGAAAGTAAAGTTACTTGAGTTTCACGTAAATCCCCAACCCAACGCGATCATCAACTCACGCACCCCGAACATCGAGGTCGATTTCAGCGATGCGCAGAATATCGACACCACATCGATCAGAATGCACGTCTCGGGCTTCGGGGAAGTCCCCGCCAATTACGCCTCGGTCGGCAAACTGTTCTCATGGCAAGTCAACCGAAGACTGCGCAATCCTACCTGCGAGGTACGGGTCACTTGGAACGACCTCCAGGGAAAGCCGACCGCCAAGCCGCTGGAATGGAGCTTCCAGATCGATCATGATGCCGCCTATCTTCCTGATATGCCCTGAAAGCCAAAAAACCAACGACCGGAACTCTCAGGAAATCGGATTGAAACTTCCCCACCGATGTGCAAGCCTCACCCGTGATTCCGCCAGCTACTCCGACCTCAAGCAAGACATCCAAAGCCAAGACATCCATGTCATGGTCGCATGAAAAATCCTCCGAACTCTATGGGGTGGACGCCTGGGGGCACAAATTTTTCGGGATCAACAAAGACGGTCATGTTACCGTGAAGTTGGAAGATGGGGATCATACGGCGAAAGTGTCGCTCTTCAATGTGATTGAGGGACTGCGTGACCGTGGCACCCACCTGCCTGTCTTGCTGCGCTTCCGCGACCTTCTCCATTCCCGTATCACGGAAATCAACGAGGCGTTCCAAACAGCGATCAAGGATGCGAATTACCGTGGCAGCTACCACGGAGTCTATCCCATCAAGGTGAACCAGCAACGCCAGGTCATCGAGGAAATCGCCGAGTTCGGCAAAAAATACCACTACGGACTGGAAGCGGGCTCCAAGCCCGAACTCATCGCCGCTCTCGCACACATGCATGACCCCGAGGCCTACATCATTTGCAACGGCTATAAGGATGAGGAATTCATCGATCTGGCCCTGCATTCCCAGAAAATGGGGATGAAAATCATGTTGGTGCTGGAAATGCCCAGTGAGCTCAACCTGATCCTCGAAAGGTCACGCAAAATCGGTGTTCTACCCAATCTCGGCATCCGCATCCGCCTCTCTACGAAAGGCTCCGGTCACTGGCAGGAATCCGCCGGGGACAAATCGGTCTTCGGCCTCAATGCCGCGCAAGTCATCGATGTGGTTGATTCCCTGAAAGCCAGCGGTCATCTGCCGTGCCTGAAAATGCTGCACTACCATCAGGGCAGTCAGATCCCCAACATCGCCGCCATCCGCGAGGGAGCCACCGAGGCAATTCGCATCTATTGTGACCTTGTCAAGGAAGGCGCTCCCATGGGTGTTCTCGACATGGGCGGAGGCATGGCTGTGGACTATGATGGTTCACACACCAACTTCGCCTCCTCCTGTAACTACTCCATCCAGGAATATTGCACCGACATTGTCGAGGTCGTGGCTCAACAGTGCGACCGCGTTGGCGTGGCTCACCCCAACCTGATTTCCGAATCGGGACGCGCCGTGGTTTCCTATTACTCCGTGCTGGTCTTCAATATTCTCGATGTCACCTCCGCCCAAACCACGGACAAGGAGCCGGAGATGCCCAAAAACGCACCTCAAAACCTGATCAACCTGTTCCACGTGAACAAAACGCTGAGCAAAAAAAATCTTCAGGAGGCGATGAATGACGCGGTGTATTACCGCGACCAAGTGAGGGCGATGTTCCTCTACGGGGCCGCCACCCTGCGAGAACGGGGCCTTGCCGAAGCCTGGTATTGGCACATCCTCACCCGCATTTCCAACATGATATCGGATATGGACGACGTGCCCGAGGATCTTGCCGAGCTTTCCAACGGCCTTGCCGATTTCTATTACGGAAATTTCTCCCTCTTCCAATCACTTCCGGATTCATGGGCGATCGACCAGCTTTTCCCAGTCCTGCCCATCCATCGTCTCAACGAACGACCAAAGCACCGCGCCGTTCTTGCGGACATCACATGCGACTGCGATGGAAAGATCGACCGATTCATTGATAAGGAAGACGTTGCGAAAATCTTACCTCTCCACGAACTCAAGCCCGACGAACCTTACTATATCGGGATTTTCCTGGTTGGCGCTTATCAGGAAACCCTTGGCGATCTGCACAATCTGCTCGGTGATACGAATGTGGTTGGAGTCCATCTGGAAAAGGGAAAACCCGTCTACACGCATGAGGTTGAGGGCGATACGGTGGCCGATGTTCTGTCTTATGTCGAATTCGACCCGAAAGAACTCGTCTCCAAATTCCGAAATTTTGCTGAAAAAGCTGTCAACGACGGCCGCATATCCCCCAAGGAACGCAAGGAAATCATGGACTTGTACCGGGACGGCTTGGGCGGCTACACCTATTTCGAAAGCTGATCAAATCCCTCGAAAGTCCTCTTTTTTCCAAAAAACCAAGCCCAATCAGTAGCACAAAAGCCATTTGGTGCTATCCTCGGACATGTTTTCAAAAATGCTGTTGCCAACCATTCCCCTGCTGATCCTCGTCCTGGTTCTCGTCGTTTTGTTGATCCCTGCCTGTGGCCCCATGTTCGATACCGTCGCCCGCACCAAGGAATACAAATCCACACTGACGGAAACTCGTTCCGCCCCCTCCGGAGATTCCCGGGCACTGCGGGCTTTCACTGACTTTTTACAGAACATCCAGGACAAAGATTATGTGGAAAAGAACACCGCCAAGGTTTACGCCAAGGACGCCTACCTGAACGATACGCTGATCACTCACCGTGGCCCGGATCAAATCAAAGCCTACTTCCTCGAGACCGCCAACACGATGACCTCCTACCAAGTGACCATTGACGACATTGCCTCATCAGGCAACAACCACTATGTCCGCTGGACCATGGTGTTCTCCGCACCGAAACTCAATGGCGGCAAACCCGTCGAATCGGTCGGCATGAGCCACGTCCGCTTCAACGACAACGGCCAAGTAACCATGCATCAGGATTTCTGGGATTCCGGCACCAATATCTACGGACAAATCCCGGTTCTGGGCGGTGTGATCGAGTCGATCCGCCGTCGTTTTGAAAAATAATCTCCCGCTTCACATGTCATCTCGGATCAAAGCATTTACAACCATGATCGGACATTGGTGGGATTCCGACTACCGCGCACCCGGCGAGCCTGATCCGTCAACTCTGCCGGATAAGATCGATTGGCAACGGACCATGCCTTTTATTTTTCTTCATGTCGGCTGCCTTGCTGTGATTTGGGTAGGCGCCAGCCCCATTCCGATCATCGCCGCAATCGCGCTGTATTTCATTCGGATGTTCGCCATCACCGGCTTCTACCATCGTTATTTTTCACACCGCTCTTACAAAACCTCTCGCACCTTCCAGTTCATCCTCGCCGTGATCGGCAACGCATCGATGCAACGCGGATCTCTCTGGTGGGCCGCAACCCACCGCCATCATCATCAGCACTCGGACGAAGAGGAGGACATCCATTCGCCGCGGATCAGCGGATTTCTCTGGTCACACATCGGTTGGCTGACGTCGAAACGGAATTTCCCGACCAACTACAAAGCCATTCCTGATCTCGTGAAATTTCCGGAGCTGGTCTGGCTGAACCGCTTCGACCAAGTCGTTCCCATCGCTTACGGGATCGTGATGTTCATCATCGGCTGGGTTTTGGAGACCTACCTGCCGTCGCTTGGCACGACTGCCTGGCAGTTCTTCGTCTGGACCTTTTTCATTTCCACCACTGTCCTGCTTCACGGCACCCTGTTCATCAACTCGCTCGCGCATGTCTGGGGCAAACGTCGTTTCGATACGGAAGACGATTCCCGCAACAACTTCTTCCTGGCCCTCATCACCCTTGGCGAGGGCTGGCACAACAACCATCACCGCTATCCGCACTCCACGCGGCAAGGATTCCTTCCTCATGAAATCGATCCCACCTACTATATCCTCAAGCTCCTCTCCGTCTTCGGCCTCGTGTGGGATCTTCGCCCTGTTCCTCAAGCCATCATCGAAGAGGCAAAAAACGTCCCGTCGAGATAACCCATATTCCCTCCCGTCTTCCTCGCGCTCCTCATGGTTCCGAATCGGCCGCGGAAGTACGCCATCCACCCAGACATACGTAAATTCAGACGATCTTAAGGCATCATCACCCCTGTGGTGATCATCACGCGATCCATCTCCAACCCACCACGAATTTGCGCACCCACATCGCCATCATCGGAACCGGTATTTCAGGCCTTTCGTGCGCGCATTTTCTGCATCGCCACTTCAACGTCACCCTCTTCGAAAAAGACCACCGCATCGGCGGCCATTCGAACACCGTAACGGTGGAGGAAAGCGGCCATCAGCTGCCGCTCGATACCGGGTTCATGGTATACAATGAGGTCACCTATCCCCATCTCACCCGGTTGTTTGATGATCTGCAGGTGGAAACCAAGCCCACGGCAATGTCTTTCTCCGTGCAACACATTCCCTCGGATGTCGAGTTCAACGGCGGCTCGCTCAACCTGCTTTTCGCCCAACGCAAAAACCTGTTCCGCGTCCGCTACTGGAAAATGCTGCTCCAGATCAATCGCTTCAACCGGGAGACCGTGGCAGAACTCGCGCATCCGCAATACGGCGATCTCTCTCTCGCCGATTACGTCAGTGCCCGGGGTTACGGTGAGGATTTCCTGAATTGGTATCTCTCTCCCATGGCCGCGGCGGTTTGGTCTTCTCCGCCGGAACGCATCAACGACTTCCCCGCGAGGACCCTCATGCGTTTCTGGCACAACCACGGCTTTCTGGGGCTCGATACCCAACACCCGTGGCGCACGGTCACCGGCGGTTCACGCCGCTATGTCGACAAGATCACCGCACCCTTCAACAACCAAATCATCAAGGGAAATCCCGTGCAAAAGGTGACGGCAGATAACAGGATCGTTCTTGGGGACGGAACCTGCCATGCGTTTGATCGAATCATCTTCGCCTCACATGGCGACCAATCACTGAAGTTGTTGGAGGATCCCACCGGACTCGAGACCGACATCCTCAGCCACTTCAGTTATCAGCCGAACCGCGCGGTCGTGCACACGGACACCCGTTTCATGCCTCGCACCAGACGAGCTTGGGCTTCATGGAACTACCGGGTCGAACCCTCAGGAACACACTCCACCCATTACTGGATGAACAGCCTGCAGGGCGTATCCGAAAACGAAAACTACTTCGTATCGATCAATCCGCCCGGTGAAATCGCCCCCGAGAAAATCCATCACGAGCTCGATTACGAGCATCCCATTTTCACCAGCCAGGCAATCAATGCCCAATCCCGCATCCCCGAACTTCATCGAGCAGGACAACAAACCAACCGCTTCTACTGCGGAGCATGGCAACGCTATGGCTTTCACGAAGACGGAATCTGGTCCGCTCACCGGCTCTGCGCCCACCTCCTCAACCGAGATCCCTGGTCGCAAACGGACCGCACGAGCCCGCCCCCGCACAATCGGGAAACCAATGCATGACGAACGAGAATTCCATCTACGAATGCGTCGTAACCCATACCCGCATCTCTCCCAAAACACACGCATTCACCTACCGTGTGTTCATGCTTTCCATTGATCCGGATCATCCTCCCCGAGTCCCCCTCCTCTCCTCGAATCGCTTCAACCTTTTCTCGATCGACAAGCGT
Source organism: Verrucomicrobiota bacterium (assembly GCA_041170385.1). Taxonomy (GTDB): domain Bacteria; phylum Verrucomicrobiota; class Verrucomicrobiia; order Verrucomicrobiales; family Akkermansiaceae; genus Luteolibacter. Next base: position 46,556 of record JBEAZA010000052.1, read on the forward strand.
GATCACATCAACACGGATCCCAACGCAACCATCCGGCAGAACCTTGCTGCCTGGCTCTCCGAAAACGGCACGGCCATGCCGACCGACGCGATCATCCGCCTCGTCACCTTCCCCCGCGTGCTAGGTTACTCGTTCAACCCGGTATCCTTCTACTATATCTATCGTAAAAATGGCGATCCGCTCACCGCCGTCGCCGAAGTCACCAATACCTATCGCGAAATGAAACTCTATCCCCTCGGCGAACCGAGCGCACAGGGCGATTTCAACCGGACGATTCCGAAAAGCTTTTACGTATCCCCCTTCTCCGACCCCAACGACACCTTCCACTTCCGCGTCGGCCAACCCTCCGAAACCTGGACGGTCCATATCGACAACCTCACGGACTCCAAACCCAATCTCCTCTCAGCCATTCGCGGGAAGCGACATCCGATCACCACTTCACGCCTCGCATGGTTTGCAGTGAAATACCCTCTGATTTCACTCAGCATTATCTTGCGTATCCACCTCCACGCACTCCTGCTCTACCTGAAAAACATCCCGCACTTCGCCAAATCGACGCCCATCGTGGCAATCGAGCCAAGCGGAATGGCGGTGCAGCCCGCAGCAGATGAAATTTCCTCAAATCGTGCCGACCCGACAAACGGATGCACCCTTTCCAAACTTTAACATCCTCAGCCATGAGCTCATCCCATACCCACCCGAACCTTGAAAAACCCAGCGACCTAACGGTCCGGCCATCCACCTCATTCCAACCCTCCTCATTTCCCGAACGCATCGTCCTTTCGCTTTTCAGGAAATTCACCCAAGGCGGCCTTGCCATCACCTACCCCGACGGAAGAAGCCTGCACGTTGGCGAAGCAGGAAAACCGATCACTGCCTGGATCAGGCTCAACGACCCCGATGAATTTTTCAAACGCTGCATGTTCTACGGCAACATCGGCATGGGCGAGGCCTATACCGATGCCATCTGGGACACCCCCGACATCGCAGCAGTGATTTCATGGTTTGCGCTCAACATGACAGAGCTGCAAGGTGACGACACGGATTCCTCAACCCTACCCGGCGTCAATTTCCTCAAAATCATCAATTGGTTCCGCCACCTCAAGCGATCCAACACGGTCGAAACCTCGCGGCGCAATATCGCGGAGCACTATGATCTCGGAAATGAATTCTACTCGCTTTGGCTTGACGAGACGATGACCTACTCCTCCGCGAAATTCACGCCTGAAACCAAGAACCTCGCCGAGGCTCAAACGGAAAAATATGACGCGCTCTGCCGCAAGCTCCGGCTCAAGTCCGGCGATCATGTTCTCGAAATCGGTTGTGGCTGGGGTGGCTTCTCACATCACGCTGCGGAAAAATACGGCTGCAAAGTCACCGCCGTCACGATCTCCGAAGCGCAAGCAGCCTACGCGCGCGCGCGGATCGAAAAAGCCGGACTCTCCCACCTTGTGGAAATCCGCATCCAGGATTACCGGCTTATCACCGGCGAATTCGACAAGATCGCATCCATCGAGATGCTGGAAGCCGTGGGCCACGAATTCCACGAATCGTTTTTCGCAAAGTGTCATGAGGTCCTCACCCCTCACGGGTTGCTTGCCATCCAATACATCACCGTTCCGGATTGCCGCTACAAATCCCTGACCAAAGGAGTCGATTGGATCCAAAAAGTCATCTTTCCCGGATCCCTGTTGCTCTCCGTCGGACGGGTCAACGAAGTGATCAATCAAACCGGCAACCTCTTCCTTCATGATTTGGAAGATCTCGGGATCGACTACTCCAGAACCCTCAACACGTGGCATCGAAACTTCAATGCCGTGCTCGAGCAGATCCGCGCGCTCGGTTTCGACGAACCGTTCATCCGCACGTGGAACTACTACCTGAAATACTGTGAAGCCGGATTCTCCACCCGCAATATCTCCGTCGTCCAGGCCATATACACCCGTCCCAATAATCCGGAACTTTGAAAGGGTGTCATCGGCACTTTGACGCCTCTTTCTGATTCCATTACCGCCTTACAGCCGTACGATCTTCCCCAAGGTCTCCGCTTCAGACCGGCGAATCATCATCCATGCCTACCAACCCAGACAGTCGCATTTACCGTTGGTTCATCCGACCCATTGTGAATCAGCTCAAGCAGGGCACTTCTCCCGAAAAGCTTTCATGGAGCATCTCGCTCGGTATGACCCTGGGAGTGTTTCCCATCATGGGATCCACCACGATCGTCTGCCTGTTCATCGGTCACCTCTTTCGGCTGAACCAACCGATCCTTCACCTTTTCAAAACCTTCACCTACCCCATCCATCTGGCGCTCATTCTGGTCTATATCCGCCTTGGCCAGATGCTCAACGATGCTCCGCTGATCCGTTTTTCGATTCCCCAACTTCTGAACCGGTTCAGGGAAGATCCGCTGAAATTCGCTCAGGACTTCGGCTGGGCCGCACTCCATGGCATCGAGGCATGGGCCATCAGTGCCTTGATCCTCATTCCCCTGATCCGCTTCATCACCATTCATCCTCTCCGTAAGCTGTTTGCAAAATTCGGAAACCCACAGCCGGAATGAACGGATCAGAATTTGTTCATCTTTAGCCTTTCAGGATCATAGCCGGAAGCGCTCGAACCCACCCAGTGACATCCCTTGATCTCCTCGAGGGCAAAACGGAACTTGCCATCGAGTTCAGTCCGGGAGACCACAACGCTCAGGCGGATCCAATCAGCCAACTCCATGGGAGGGATTTTGGCATTATACAGAATCCGATTGGTCTTTTTTACCTCGAAAGCCGCGCTCAGGGACTGAACCTCTTTACGCATCTCATCGATCATGAAAACCGTTGTTGGACCGGATTCCTGTTGGGGCTTGCCCCAAACCGGCTCCATAAACGCAAGTGCCATGAAATTCCGCTCGGGAACCTCAATTTCATATGGCTTCAGCTTTCTGACCAATAATTTGAATTCCGATTTTTCAGGTCCTGCGCCTGTCAAAAAATCCCTCCATGACACGACAGGATTGAACTGGCTGAAACTTGGCCAATCTATTTTCCACCCGCTAGCGTCTTTTCGGAACACCACATCGAATTCCAACTCAGCGGAGACTTCTCGCCACCGGGTCCAGATCACCCATTCATCTCCCAAGCGGAACATGTCCTGGTAGTCTCGCCTGAGCGAATTCACATTCAGCCGGCCCAGGATGTCGACAGCACGAAATGCCACAGCCTGATCGGCAAAATCCCTGATTGGAAACACATATTGGCCCATCTCTTCGACCGTGCCTGCCGTCATGAACTCACGAAGCAACTGGTCACAAACCACAAGCTCCTGATCCAGGTATTTCGCCTTATTTTCGAGCATACGCCGCGATCCGTTTGCGGCGGAATCCGCTTTTCGCTTTTCCTCCTGAAACCTGACATAAAAGTATCTGGAACCGGCGATCGAACCCAAAACCATCAACCAAACCAGCGCAACCCAATAGACACGTCTGGTCCGCCCCGGTTTTGCGGGCCTGATCCGCTTGAGCTTGACCGCTTTCTCAGCCTTGCGGCTGAAGCTTGTGACTTTTGCTGGCGAGTCTCCCGAACCGGATGCCATGACCGGCCAAATGCTCGTGGAGGGATGGAGCTTGCATGACGGACACGCCCTCCGTTGATCATGGCCAAAGTTCGATCGGAAGACTGCCCCGCAGTGTCCGCAATGATACCATGCATCGGGTTTTTCCTCTTCCTCTTTCATGGCTCATGCTGATCCAACCAATTCTTGGCCAATAATTGGCTCACCATCCACTGTCGCGGTAAGATTTGTTGCTCCCCTCTTGCCAAACTCAGGGTGACCATCACCTCTTTCTGGAATTCTCCCGTAATCGGGCTAACCATGAACATGGCCATCAACTGCTGATCCAACTGGCTTCCGATTTTCGAGTATACCCAAATCGACGCCTCTTTTTTCGGTGAGATGAACAAAAACGAGTGATAATTCCTTTCGGGCAAGGCCTGTGTGTAAAAATCCGCCGGTGAAATCCAACCACGGATCTCAGACGCGTCTCCTTGTCCCGTTTTCAAATCGCCAAAGTGAGCGCTGCCATAACCGCACGTCGCTTTCCAATCCAGTTTCAACCGATCTCCCTCAAATCGGAAAAACGCATGAAATTTGGAAAAATCATGGTTCACACCCTTCAACACGCCATAGGGATGATTCCCATTGTGATGGGCTGACCATGCGGTCTTATCCCCAGGCCTCCAATGGGATGGGGCGCCCAGGGCCTTCCATTCACGGTCCAAGCTCGCGAGGTTGCGATCACCCAGATACAAATCATCGATCACATCCTGAACCCGGCCGGAGCTTGCATATCGAACATAGATGTTGATCGCCTGTTCACCCTGGCGGTTTAAGCGCAAAACCGGATCATTGTCCTCATTCAGGACCCGCTCGGGCTCAACCGGCCTGAATTTCGCCATATCCGGCGTTCTCGCACGGTTTTCTTCCTCGCGCCCGATAAACTGCTTGGTGAACAAGGTCACGGCGATCAGCGCAATCACTCCCAACGCGACGTAAGCCATCCACCTGGCGGAATTTCTTTTCGAACGCCTGCCCCATTCCTCATTGTCCTTGGTCCGGAATCGTTTTCTTTTCGAAACCATGCCTCTTCTGGACTGCTGCCTCCCTTCGGGCGAATGGATCTGTCTCGGGCTTGTTTCCACTGTGGCCGTTCGGACAGGTAAATCCGGTATCGATTTGCGATTCGCAACATCCGAAACCGCGTCCGCTGCGCGGTTTTGTCCGTGGCGCGTCACGGGTATCGAATCTCCCGGACGCTCCGGATCCGGACTCCTGTAACCAGCGATCACCAGTTCCGTTCTGAAACTTTTCATCGGATCGTGCCGCTTTGGTGGCAATTGCGGACTGGGGAGCGGGTCATCGTCAACCCATTCATCCGCCGGATTGAGGGCCGGAGCGTGATTGTTGGGGTCGTGAAATTCGGGATTCATGATTGCATCCTGTGTCAAATTAGCCCCTTTGCACCTTTCGGTATCCCTATCACCCAAAGCGATCCGAACAGCACCTTTTCAATAGCCTGACGAGATTTTCAGTACCAAATTCTGAGCCGCGCGTTCGAAAGCATCCGGCAACGCGTTCTGACGGGCCGTCTGAAGATTCGAGTCGACGAAAAAAGAGCTGCTTCCCGTGCTCACACCGCTGGCCAACAAACGCGTGGGATCACGCGCATCCCTGAGCTTCCAGTTGATCCGCACGGTATTGGTAAGCTCTTCAGCCGCAAGAGCGTCCAGCCGTGATCCGCGCAAGGCGTTGTATTCGACCGAGGCCACCGCGCCCTCTAACACCGCATCCGCCTGATCAAGATGGGAAATGCGATACGTGCCGTTCTGGGTCAGCGCATGCGTCACGGCTGAGGTCGCAAGCGCCTCCGCTCTGGGATGCAAGGTGCCATTTTCCAGCATGGAAACGGATATACGCTCTACCTTGGCAAGAGATGGAGGTTTTGATCCTCCGAGTCGATAACCCGCGCAGGAAACCATCATCAGGGCGAGAAGCATGCATTGAAAAAATTTCATAGGTGTTTTTTGTTAGAACATTCACTCCCCCAATTCGGACAACCGCTTTTTGGCGTGGTCGTGCGCGCTGCCCGATCTGGATTTGCTGACAATATCACGATAATACACTTTCGCGGATTCGGTGGCTCCGGTGCGGTCGTAAAACTTGGCGATTTCAAGCGAACGGTTCAGATCCTTCCCCTTGAGCTCATCGAGCAATTTCCTCGCCTCGCCATTTCTGGAGTGGCTGGGATATTGCAACAGGTAATCATTGAGCGACTCTCCCGCCAAATCCAGGGTCGCCTGGTTGTGATTGCCTCTGTCCGCCTGCTCAAGAAACACCAGCGCCACGCGGAACAGCGCTTCAGGCGCCAGGCGATTGTCGGGCTGATCATGCACCAGCTTGCGGTATGCCTCGATCGAATCCTTGTACATCTTTTTCCCATGGTAAATCTCGCCGATCGTGAACTGGGCTTTCGCAGAAACTTCGGAACGGGGGGCGTTGTCTCGAAGTTGCTGCATCATCTCGACCACGCGTTCGGTCGAGATTTTGGCTTTGAGCCCGAGGAAGGAGGACTTCACCTCCCCATCCGCAGCAGCCTGCGCCATCTTCGCCTGACGATCCAATGCTTTTGTATACAATCCGCTGCTTGGGTAGCGCGCCAGAAACTTCTGGTAGGTTTTGAAGGCGTTCGGAATATCGCCCTTCTGCTCAAGGATCTCAGCCTGACGGAATCTTGCCTGTGGCGCTGAGCGCGAGGTCGGATGGTCGTCCGCAACCTCGGCATACAGCTTCATCGCCTTACCGGACTTGCCGGCATCATCATACGACTTCGCTTTCTGATACAACGCCTCACCCTCTCCGGAGTTGTTCTGAACCGCTCCGGCAAGACCCAAATATTCATCATCGTTTCCGCAGGAAACGACAAGCATGGCGGCAACCGTCAGCTGGGCGAGTTTGAAAAAAGTTTTCGTCATGCCGATACCATAGGAATTTTCACGCAGGGTGAAAGCGGAAATTACACGAACTGTCCCTCAGGAAATTCTCCCCAATTCCTCAGCGCGTCTGGTTGCCGCCCCTACTGCGGCGATAAAGGAAGACCGTATGGCACCATCTTCCAACACCGACAGCCCCGCAATGGTGGTGCCTCCCGGGGAAGTCACCATATCCTTCAGAATGGCCGGGTGTTGGCCTGTTTCCAGAACCATTGAGGCAGCACCCGAGACTGTCTGTGCCGCCAATTTGAGTGCATCCGCCCTGGGCAATCCCGCCTGAACCCCCCCGTCAGCCATGGCCTCGATCACCAGATAGATGTATGCCGGACCACTTCCCGACAATCCTGTAACCGCATCAATGAGACGCTCCGGAACTTCGACAGAGATCCCCACGGCACCCAAAATCGCCTGTACCACATCCCGATCCGCCGGCACACATCTGCTGCCCAGCGTAAAGGCCGCCGCTCCTTTCCCCACCAAAGAGGGGGTATTCGGCATGGTCCTGATGATGCGACACACCCCGCCTGTAAGCTTTTCCATGACCCCGAGGGTGACGCCGGCAACCACTGAAATGATCAGTTTTTCAGGATATTTCTCAAGATGTGCCGAACGAATCGCTGCTGACAGATCCGCTGGCTTGGTGGCCAGAAGAATGACATCCGAAACCTCGACCACTTCCGACAGGTCCGCGGTATGGCGCGCGCCCGTCTCTTTGCCGAATCGCAAGCGCGAGGCTTCGGTCCGCGCACATCCGATCACCTCGTCAGCCGAAACGACTCCCCGCGAGATCACCCCCTTGACCCATGCGGTCGCCATTTTTCCACATCCGATTACGCCTAGCTTCATATGCACCAGGGTATGGGAAAATCTCCGATGAGGCGAGCGTCATTTTTCTTGGGATATGCCCAAGCATGATCCAAACTCGACCCATGCAGAAATGGCTCACAATGTTAAGTGTCATGGTTTTTCCGATGCTGTGCCTATCGCAGGAGGAGCCGGTGGCCGAGCCCGCCACGGAACCGATCCCGAGCCTCAACGATTGTATCCCGCCATGGATCGGGACCGAAAAAAAACCGGAGCCGTTTCCGTTCCACAACGCCTTGGTCATTCCGATCATTGCTGCGAACGAAACGGCTCAAATCCACACCCTACAGGGGCTCAACCACCTCCACGGCGGCTGGGATTTCGAGGCTGGCCGCCATTTTGCCACGGCCTTGCGGGCGGATCCGCGTTGTCTCATCGCCCATTGGGGCATGGCCATGAGCTTACTGGCGGGCAAACCGGAGACCGATCCCTACCAACTTGCCATCAGCAAACGGATGATCCGGCTTGTTAACGATAACGAAGGCTCGGAACTCGATCGCGGTCTGGCATATGGCTACTTCAAGCTTCTCGAAGAAGGTCCCAAAGGAGCTGAAAACGCTCTGCGTAAAGTCGCCCATAAATTTCCGCAGGACATCCAGACACAGATCCTCACCGCGCTGTTCGGCCGCGGCGGTTATGATGCCTCAGGCAACATCACCCCCGCACAGGCCGAGGCGGAAACACGGCTCAAGCAACTCGTCGGGCGGATGCCGAACCACAGCGTGCCACTGCATGCCCTATTACTCGTTCAATCTGAGGCCCCCCAAGCGAGTCCTCCTATCGATTTGGCTGAAAAACTCTGTGAACTCGCTCCGAATTACCCGCCTTACATCCAGATTCTCGGTCACTACCAATGGCGTTCCGGTGAATTTTCAAAAGCGGAATCCAGCTTCGCCATGGCAGAAAAACTCTACGCAAACTGGATGAAACGGCATCAGATTTCCATGGCCGACTGTCCACAATGGACCTTGGTGAGATGCTACCGGGCCATCGCGCTGTCCTCTGCCGAAAAGTTCGACCGGGCGATTTCGCTCGCTACGGAAATTTCCAAGATTTCACCGGATCCGAAACGCCCCTACGCAAGCGGAACCAGGCAGATTCTATGGGACGCGACCTCCCTTCCCGCGCGCATCCTGCTGCATCGCGGCAATCCGGAAGATCCCGCTCTCGCCCTCGTCTCGCTGCCCTCTCCGGATTCACTCGAATGCTTCCGTAACCATTCCCTGTCGCATTGGTGGCTCGATGGCTTGCGTATCGCCCTGGAAAGCCAGCGCCTGCTCCATGCCGGAGATCTGAAAAAAGCAACCGAGGCGATCCATGCGCTCAGCTACCACGGAGAAGCGATGGCAAACCAGCAATCCGCCGCATCCCGAAATCATGAATTTCCGGAATGGCGCCGGTCATTCCATGCACTCGAATCGCTGGCTGCGAGTTTTCAAGGCCAACTCAGCTTGGCCGGACCAGCCGAAAACCGCGGCTCGGCATTCAACTGGTTTCGTGCCGCAGCTGACCGCCAACGGCTCGACACGATCATCAGCACTCCGCTCATCCTCACTCCCATGACCCACCAACTCGGCGATTATTTCATCCTGAATCGTGAACCGGAAAAAGCCCTCAAGGCGTTTGAGGAGGCCTTGGGTAAATTCCCCAAGGATCGGCGCACCCTGCAACGCATCGAGGACACCAGGAAACTCCTCGGGACGAAATGACCTATCGGGTAACGGCCATCTTCAACGCTTGGCCAGCACCTTCTGCACCCTGTCCTGGATCACATCCGCAAGACTGGGCTCCCCCTCGTCTCTCAGAAAATCGCAGTAGTTGGAGGTCACGGCTTCAAGATCATCGGCATATTCCGTCCCCAACGCCTCAAACCCTTCGAGTGCTTTTTCAAAGTGACGTCTTGCCCAGGACCGGTCTCCGGTTTTCAACAACGCCAGAGCCAAGTTGTTGTGGGACTGGGCCGTATCGGGATGATGCTCACCGAACAATTCCCTGCGCGTCTCCAAAGCCATCATGTGCATCTCACGCGCCTGATCGTGATAACCCGCAGCCAGATACACCGCTCCAAGATTGTTTGAAATCGATGCCGTCTCCGCATGTTTCGGACCAACCTCCGAATGGATGATTTCCAACGCTCGCAGAAAATAATCCTCAGCCGTGTTCAGATCCCCCATCGTTTTGGCTGTGAAACCGAGATTGTTGGACAAGGCGGCAACATCTCTCAACATCGGCGGATCTTCCTTTTCAAAAAAGGAAACCGCAGCCTCCCACGCCGTTTTCACCTTCTCAAGCTGCCCGAGCCCATCGTAGGCGATGCCCTTCAGCGCATACAACCGACCGAGTTGACTCATCTTGTCCTTGCGGTTGTCCAGCTGGTCGATCGCATGTCTGACGTCCTCGATCGCTTCGTTGAAATTTCCCAGCTCGTTATGAATCGATGCGCGGACCTCGAGACTGCTTGCAAACGCATCGATCGTATCCAAGTCCGGCCCCAGCAGTTGCTGGCATTTATCCACCACCGCGTTGGCCGCATGAATGGCTTCCTTGAGATCACCATGGCTGAGCAGAGTGTCAACGCGATCACGCATGATCTGTATAAAATTTGCGGTGGGCTTATCCATAATGATTCGAACATTGGGATGCTAAACCGCAATTCCGGAAATTGACGAGCGGAAATCTTTACCTACCCTCCAAATCCTCCACCAATCGCCTTCGGCTGGCCGGCAACCCGCCCAAATGCTCGCGCAATGCGAGCTCGCCCGGCATACGATCCCGGGAAACCCCCAAGACAGCGGCAAACTGCTTCTCAAACGAGCGCAATGCCCGCAAACTTGCCTCCTCCTGATCGAGATGATCCAGGGCGCGCCGCAACAAATCGTAGACTGCCGGATCCGGATGGTCCATCTCCACACCCGCCTCAATGAGCTGACAGAAGTATCCGGCCATCAACGTTGTCAGATAACTCCGCCGCAATCCCTGCCGCCAGTGGAAAATCGACACTTCCCGCAGAGTATGCAGTTCACTCTTCCGCGACCTCGCAACAAGGATTTCCCCGGAGAAAAAAAGGTCCAGTTTCCCGGAAAACACGCTTTTCGGCCGCAATGCGCCTTTGGCAACCGTTTTGATCATCCCCTCCCCCTCGCTCATCCAATGGACAATCAAACTCGTCTCGGTGAGACGGGTGGTTCGTATCAGGATCGCTCGGGTAGAAAACACTGGATAAAAAAGGAATTGCAGATTCCGCTTGATACGGCTCACATCGTGCCTTAGCCAAGTTCCAGCAATTATGGGTCAGCAATCAAACAAAATCATCAAACGCCGCCGCCGGGCGGACTACCTCAAGCGTAAAAAAGAAGCTGCCAAGCTCGGCGGCATCCTGCCAAAAGCCACCGTCAAGAAAGTTGCTCCGAAAGCAGCTCCCAAGACCGCCGCAAGCGCAGAGGTGAAAAAAGCAGCTGCCGGCACCTCAGCCAAGCCAGCCGCCAAAAAAGCCCCTGCCAAAAAAGCTGTCGCGAAAAAAGCTCCCGCCAAAAAGGCTGCCAAAAAAGTTGCCAAAGGCGCAGACAGCGCAGAAGGCTGATCCAGCCCTCTCGCGATCATCCTGAAAAGTCGGCCTCCTCTCCCGGGCGCCGGCTTTTTTCATGTCCAACGAAAA
>JBEAZA010000053.1:0-7914 GCA_041170385.1 Verrucomicrobiota bacterium
TCCCTGCCGAGACGGCTCGCTGGCGATCGAGGTCAAGTCCCCGCTGGATCTGGAGAACGACATTTTTCTGCCGCGTGGAAATATTTTTCATCGGGATCTGGACTTCCCGTTCCTTGATGATGAGGCGGAGACAGGCGGCCGGACGCTCTGGGGTGTGGAAACCGATGACGCCAACATCTATCTCGCGGGTGCGGGTGCCCGCCGCGGAGGTGGCGTCAGTGGCATTGCCGGACATAACGCAGCGATGGCTGTGTTGGCAGCATCCGAAGCATAGGGCGCTGTGCACGTGGCTCGATTCGCAGGGGGCATCTTCATCGCGCGGATGGAAATGGCGGGAAACTTCCGTTTACATGGATGACATCGTACCCTTTGGATGAAAGGAAAGAGCTTGCCATCGCTGCCCGCATGCCGCTCGCGCAGTGAATGTGTAGCGGACGGTCTTTGGAAATTTCATGCAACTGTGCGGCGAGTCTTGTATGGGCGATCTGTTGGGCACCGCGGAGATGGGAGGTTTGGAATTCCTCGGCACCACGCACGTCCAGCACCTTCGCATCCGGAGGAATGTCCTCGGGTGAGATGCTTGGATAGCTCTTCAGCAGATCGGGGTGATTGAGGATTTCATCCGCCGGAATCCATGCGATTACCTGATCCAGGCCGATGCGGATGAGTTGTCGGGTTGCCTCTTCGACCTGTTGGGGATGTTCGGCCACGAGCAGAATATCCGATGTTGCAGTCACATAGGAGCCAGCGGACACCGAGAAGCGGCCTCCCTTGAGTGGAGCGAACAACGAACCCCGCAGGTGGTTTTGGGCAAAAGCAGCGTGCTCCGTACGCATGTCGAGAATGGTCACATGACCCATGAGTGTTCTCACTTCCTGAAACGTGATGCGCCTGGGTGAAGGTAAGGTGCCGTTCACCAGCAACGCGGGGCCGGATCGGTTCTCCCGTTTCATGCGCTCAAAATACACCGGAGGTTCGGGCTGACCTGAGAGGATGTGTTCGACAAAGCTTGGTTCGTCAGAGGTGAGGGCCTCACGCAGTGCAGGATTGAATTTCCTCTCATATCCCATGACACTGGTGGGGATTGCCCCGAGAGATTTTCCACAGGCGCTACCGGCGCCGTGGGCGGGCAGGATTTGGAGGTGGTCGGGCAACGTTCGGGTTTCCCGCAGGCTGGCATAGAGTTGTCGCGCGCTCGGTTCCATCACACCGCTTTGCCCGGCTGCGCTTTCTAACAAGTCCGGGCGTCCCACATCGCCGACAAATATGAAATCTCCGCTCAGCAGAGCGATGGGCTCATCCGCTCCACCGCCGTGATCCGTAATCAGAAAACTCATGTGTTCCGGTGTGTGACCCGGGGTCAGCAAGGCGCGAATCGCGATCTTTCCGATATGGAATGTCTCGTCGTGCCGGAGGAGGTGCGCGCGCGGATGGTTTTTCGCCCATTCAAACTGCCAGTCGGATCCGCCCTCAGCGGAGAGATAGGCGGTGACGCCGTGATGCTCGAGCAGTTCCCTTGCTCCGCTCAGGTAGTCCGCATGGATATGTGTGTCGGCGACCGCCGTGATCCGGAGTTGATTGTCTGCCGCGACTTTCAAATAGCGGTCGATATCTCTTTCCGGATCGATGATGATGGCCTCGCCCGAGCGTTGGCAGCCGATGAGATAGGCGTGCTGGGCCAGTGAGAAGTCGGTGATTTGCCTGAGAAACATGATGGCCTCGGGTTCAGTGGCTGCAGGATTTCAGGTTGCAGCCCTTCGATGGGATCCGGTTCCAAGGCATCTTGGAGAGGAAGATGGCGAGACCGCACCAGCCGGTCGCTCCGGCCATGGTGAGGCCCGCCCCGAGGAAGGCCGGCAGCAGTGCAAACGTGCTGTCGACCGTCAGGGCGAGAATCGAGCCGATCAGAGAGAGAAGCCCGATGATGAGCTGGACCTGGCGCATGAGGGGAAGTCTCGAACCGGTGGGACGTTGGAGGGGCAGCTTCGCCTCTTCCCATGCGGTGATGCCTCCTTCAAGCACCGCCAAGGATTCGCATCCTGCGGACCGGAGTTGTGTCCGGGCTTCTTCGGCCCGTTTGCCACTGCCACAAACCAGCAGACAGAGATCTGCGCCGGCGGTTTTTTCCCTGACCACCTCGGGAGCCAGCTGATCCAAGGGCATGGAGAGGGAGCCCTCGATGTGGGCCTCATGGTATTCAACCGGCGTGCGGACATCGATCATCACGATGCGTTTTCCTTCGGTTCGCGCGCGGGCGGCTTCTGATGCGTTCATGTTCATGGTGTATGGATGTAAGATAGATGAACATATAGCTATTTAGTTATTCTTGCAAGTATAAAAAAAAGACTTAGGATGCGGAAAAGCGATGAAACTGAGCGGAAAACAACTGGAGCGTGTTGCGACGATGTTCCGAGCGTTTGCTGAGCCCACGCGGCTTGCAATCCTGCAGGAGTTGAAGGATGGCGAGCTGATCGTCAGCGAGATGGTGAGCCGGTTGAGCACCAGCCAGGCCAACGTGTCGAAACAGCTCAAGCATTTGCATGATGCGGGGATTCTGAGCAGGCGCAAGGATGGGACGCAGGTTCTGTATGCGATATCCGACTCCATGGTGTTTGAGTTGTGTAGAACGGTCTGCGAGAAACTGAACCGCGATGCGGTGAAGCCCGCGAAACTTCGGTTCTAGTTTTGACGGCCTTCACCATCTTGGCGGATCGCCTCGTCGATTTCAGCACCGAGCAGGATGAAGAAAGCGGTGAGGTAGAGCCAGAGCATGAAGATGGCGATGGTCCCGAGGGAGCTGTAGGTGTTCAGGTAGAAGCCGAAGTGATCCACGTAGTAGGAAAAGAGGGCTGAAGTCACGAGCCAGAAGAAGGTGGCGGAGACGGCTCCCGGACTGATCCATTTCCATTTCGGGTCGCGGTTCGACGGGCCAAAGCGATAGAGAACGGCGAGCAGGAACATGATGATGTTAAGCAGGACGGGCCAACGAAGCAGGGTGAACAGGCCGAGGGTGTATTTGTCTCCCGGCAACATGGCGATCAAGGCCGGGATGATGGCGATCAGAGACAAGGCGGCTGCGATCACCATGATCAGCGTGAAGGTGAGGACGATGGAAGCGATTTGCAGGCTGAGGAAGCCGCGTTTTTCCGATTGATGGAACACGATGTTGAGGCCTTGGATCAGCCCCTTGATGGCGCGGGACCCTGCCCAAAATGCAAACAACAGACCGAGAAAGGCACCCCAGCTTGCGGTTTTTCCCGTACAGGCGAGTTTGACCTGATTCAGCAGGATCAGATGAACCTCATGCGGAAGGACGCCGGATTCCTGTTGGAGCTGACGTTCGATCTCCGAGGGATCGGCCAACCAGCTATAGACGGAAAACAACGCAGCCAGACCGGGAAAGATTCCCAGCAGAAGGAAAAATGCCACGCCCGCCGAGGCGATCGGCAGGTGATCGCGATCGATCGATCGGAACACGTTCAAAACGACCCGGGCAACGCACCGCCGTTTGGACGGTTGCGGCATCGGTGCAGGGATCGGATCCATGAGCTGGGTTTTACCACGGGATCCGTGAAGCCGATATGATTTTCTTGGGGGTGGTTTTACTGGGACCGCGAGTCTGTGACTCGCAGGATCATGAGAAGATAAGCATGCTGCGCATGAGGTGATTTTTGAACTGATACATGCAAGAGAACCACTGGGACCGCGAGTCTGTGACTCGCAGGATCATGAGAAGACAAGGATTCTGCACATGAGCTGGATGTTGAACTGATACATGGGTAGCGAGTCACAGACTCGCGGTCCCAGCAGTCCCGGTCATACTCATGCATTAGCAAAGCGAGTCACAGACTCGCGGTCCCAGTAGTAGTCCCAGTAGTCCCGGTAGTCCCAGTCATGCTCATGCATTCGCAAAGCAAGTCACTGGCTCTCTGTTCCAGTGCGGCTTGCGCTGCTCCATGGCCAGTCCTCGGGGTTTTGGCATAGGCCGGCGTTGACGGGGTTGTTCCGGATGTAGCTCCGGACATGGGCCAGATGAATTGCGTCGCGGATGTAGCGGTCATGGTAGTCATGCGACCACAGGTTGCCTTGTCTGTTGAGGAACCGATTGATTTCGCGTGCGCTGTGCGTTTTCCAGCTTTTCACGACTTCGCCGATCCGGGTACCGGCTGGACAGTGAATGACGGCATGCACGTGATTCGGCATGATACACCATTCCAACAAGCGATAGCGGCTTGTGTCAAAGTATAGGAGTGCATGTTGAACGGTCGCCGCACACGTCGGATGGCGCAGATGACACGCGCCGTGTCCCGCGTCCTCGAACCGGTCGATGCGGTGATGCAGAAGGGTTTCGGACTCGGACGGATCGGTTGATGAGGTGCTTTCCAGTTCTTGTCTCCAACGATCGATCACCTTTTTGGGTAATGAGTCATGCAGTCGGAACGTGATGGCTTGGATGATGTCTGGCGTATCGAGGTGGGGAAGGTAGCCACGTGAGTGCCAGCCTTTATGATGATCGATGTGCTGCATGTCGGGGGGATTGGGACCGCGAGTCTGTGACTCGCTGCCCATAGATAGGTTGAGGATCGGTTTTATGGAAAGAATGAATGTCTTTTTATGTTGATGGGAGTCCCACTGGGACCGCGAGTACTACTGGGACCGCGAGTCTGTGACTCGCATCGCCCATGCAAGAGCACTACTGGGACCATGAGTACCACTGGGACCGCGAGTCTGTGACTCGCATCGCCCATGCAAGAGCACCACTGGGACCATGAGTACCACTGGGACCGCGAGTCTGTGACTCGCAGGATCATGAGAAGACATGTATGCTGCGCATGAGCTGAATTTTTAAACTTCTACATCGGCAGCGAGTCACAGACTCGCGGTCCCAGTAGTCCCAGTAGTCCCAGTCATGCTCATGCATGGGCAGCGAGTCACAGACTCGCGGTCCCAGTGGTCTCGCTTCCTTCCCGCCCCCTATGTCAGACTGGGGGATCAACCGCCAGTCGCTCACACCGACCTGCCGACAAACCTGATCAAGTTGAGGCAGGTAGGTGCGGAAGATTCTTTCGATTTTTCGATAGTTCTCGGCATGCTCGCTGAGTATGAACCAGACCATACAACCTCCAACGCATCACCACCTGCTACATCCCTGAACCTTCCCGCTTTCTTCTTCCTCGCCATGGCGTTGAAGCATCATCCGACTCCCCCTTGTCACCTCTCCCAACACATTGATTCCTATGATCCTCTCGATTCGTAAAACCAGCCGATACGGCCTTTGCCTGACAACCGCAGCATGGTTCGCCATGCTTCCCTCCCACGGCGCCGAGCCTGCGCAGGCCCCGGAAGTAAAGGAAGCGCTCGCCGCCATCCGAAACACCCATGCAGCCGTCTATGACGCGTTGGAGTCGAGCACGCTCGGCAAAACCGCCACACCCGCCGAGTTCGCGGCGACACAGCGTGACTGGAGGGCCATCTATTCCCAGCCTCCGGTTCAGCTTTCCAAGGCGGATCGCGACACGCTGGCAGCGAAGGTGGGAAAGGTCTCGTTATTCGGCCGTCCACGGGCGGTGAGCGCATTTCCTCTCGGGATCCTCGGAGCGGAAGTGATCGACGTGGATACTCGCCCGGAACTGACGGTGACCGCCGTCACCCCCGACACCCCGGCTGCGGCGGGTGGAATGAAGGTCGATGATGTGATTGCAGGTGTGAACGGACGGGTCTTTCCCGAGTGGGAGGATCCGAGGTTGCCATTGGGCTACGCGATCGCCGCTGCCCAGACGAAGGCCTTCAACGGCAAATTGATCCTCCACGTCGGCCGCGACGGCAAGGTGATCGATCTGACGATCACGCTGCCGATCTCTGTGCCTTATGACGAGAACCATCCCTACGCTGGCGAACGTGCACGGCAGGTTGCCGCCGATGCAGTCGCTCACGTGATGAAAGAGGGAGACGACACGTTCTGGATGGATCTGTTCCTTCTGGCCTGCGGCGATGAGCAGGCGATCGCCCTTGTCCGGGACCGTCTGCGCAAGGCATCCACCGCCGAGACCGTGGGCAGCAACTGGGCTTCGGGCTACACCCTGATTTCATTGTGCGAATACTTCCTGCTCACCGGTGACCAGGAGGTGCTGCCGGCCATCCGCGGACATGTGCGCGGATTGGAGAAAAACCAGATGCGCAGCGGAGGATGGAGTCATGGAGCGCCGGGCGGTTATGGCATCATCAACAATGTCGGCTTATCGAGCTTTATCGGATTGATCCTCGCCGA
Source organism: Verrucomicrobiota bacterium (assembly GCA_041170385.1). Taxonomy (GTDB): domain Bacteria; phylum Verrucomicrobiota; class Verrucomicrobiia; order Verrucomicrobiales; family Akkermansiaceae; genus Luteolibacter. The sequence goes on from JBEAZA010000053.1 coordinate 6,269, forward strand.
GGAATGCGGCGTCAAGACAGATCCCAAGGTGATGGCGCAGGCGATCAGGTATTTCGGCAGGTTCATCGGCTCCGGCGGTGCCTATGGCGACCACCCACCGGGCGTGGGGCGTTACGCAACAGGATCGGGGCCCTACGAAAACGGGCAAACATGCATGCGGGCCGTGGTGTTCCATCTGCTCGGTGAACAGGCCGTCGCCACCCGTGACGGCCGTCAAGCCAGTTATCTCTATCGCACCCGCATGGCGGGACACGCCGAACGGATCTTCGCCATCGCATGGTCAAGCCTCGGGGCCGCACGGGCATCCGAGGAGGAATACAACAGATACGCCAACAACATGCTCTGGTTCTACGAGCTCTCCCGCCAACGCAATGGTTCGCTCAAAAACCTCGCTCGGAACCGCTATGGCCGCAACACGGCCGCGGTGGGCATGACGTTTGCGATGGCGGACAAACGCCTGCGCATCGCCGGTGCGGCCAAGGGCACCAAGCCATTGTTTCCTGTGGCATCCCTGCCAGCCGCACCCACCCCGCCGCCGTTACGGGCCGAGCCCAAACCAAAGGCCGAGACTCCGGCACCGAAGGAGATAAAGTGGGACGTGACCGAGGTCACCGTACCGCCGGTCAAGGCCGCAACGGAAATGACACTCGGTGTGTTCACTTTACAACATGATCCAACGGCTTACGAACGTTGCAGGGTGACGGTCCCCGGCCAAATGGGAGGGGAGTTGTGGCTCAACGGCAGTTGTGTGGCCATCTTCCCAAAGGTCGCAAGCCACCGACAAGAATTTCAGACACTGGAGCTGGGCCGGAAGGCGACCAGCTTGCTGAAAAAGGGCGAAAACAGGTTGGCGCTTAAGGGAGCGGTCCTCGACAAACCGACCACGCTTGAGACGGCTTTTGGGCCGGCCCAAGCCGGCGGCACGCAACCGGTGCTCCATAAAGCGGAATATGGCAACAACGGAGGAAACGGTTGGTCAGGGACCTGGGAGCAACACCGCCAGGGCGTGGCGTGGTTCTTCGAGGGCAAGAGCCCGAAAGAAATCGCCCGTTACCTGGCCTATCCGGACTGGATGGGCGCCCAAACGGCATACCAAACCCTGGCCGCAGGCGGTGACGAGGCGATTCGGCTGGTCAAACAGCTCGTCAACGATTCGCATAGCGGCATCCGCATCGGGGCATGGGATGCCATCGCCGAGATGAACACGCGGAAACTACTCGATGCCGCCACCCAACAGGAGTTGGCTCATGTCGCCGCTTCACGGATCGAGACGGAAGATCCGTCGGTCGGCATGGCACTGACACGGGCATCGACCCCCATGGCGGAGGGCGAAGAGTTGTCGAAGCTGCTGGCGGGCGCGGCTCGCTTGGAAGATCCCCTGGCCCGTGGGGCGGCGGCAAGCACTGCCATGAATCGTCTGAAGGACCAGCCGAAACTGATGATACCCGTACTGCGCACCGTCATTGCCGCCAAGCTTAACTATAGCGATATCGCCGGACTTGGCAATGCGATGATGGGCGTCGCCAACGTGGCGACAACGCCAGAGGCCCGGGGTGTAATCCCCGAGATCGCGGCGGTGCTGGACGAAACAGCACCCGATACCCGCGGCATGTTTTCGAATGGCATGATGTCGAACGGCTTGGATG
>JBEAZA010000054.1:0-6076 GCA_041170385.1 Verrucomicrobiota bacterium
TCATCAGGTGGAGATTTTTAAAGCTTAATGATCCCCGCTCTGATGCGAGGCATGACGGTCGAACACCGCACTCCTTCATGATCACTGATCACTGATCACTGCTCCAACATCTGCCAATCGATCTGGTCTTTTCCGAGTTCGCTGATCAGTTCCCTGATTTTCAAATCCGCCTCTTCGAGGTGGATTTTTTTTTGCACCCATGGCACGTCGCCGTACCACATGGAAACACTGACGTAGGCCCATCGTTGATCAAGGCCGTGCAAGAGCCGGTCTTTCATATCCAAGAGCGTGCGTGCGTAGTGATCATGAGTGATGTGTTTGTTACCCACGAAGAAATAATACGTCACGCAGTCGAAATTCCGGAATTCCGTGCGTTCCTGATTGAGGGGAATCGTTTGCACGGACAAGAGCCTTCTCACCTTGATGTTCCTGTCGCGGGTGACAGGAATGATGATGTCGGTGGTTTGATTGATCGTGTGGCCTTGGGAAGGCATACAACGCTCAGGACGATGAATGGAATTGTTGAGATCATGCCCCGACAACACGATCGATAAGTCCAGCCGGTCCCTGAAAAAACGTCCGGTCAGGGCATCGAACTCGGCGGTTCTTGTCCGGTAGCAGATGGCCTTGGAAAATTCCGTATCCGGAGCAAGGGTTTCGATCTCTTCTTTGCTTGCCGGGATGCGCTCCAGTTCCCAATCCGCGATATGATCCGGCAGCTTCATGCTCACGGCGGATGGAATCATGCTTTCCGACTCCGGCAGGACATGGATGGGCGTGAATACCAGCGCGATGGCGAGGGGAAGATACCATGTACGAAATTTCATCCGGCCGTCCCTCCTTCCCCCTCTGCGGCTTGTCTGACGGTCGTACGGCGAATCACACGGCGTTTTCCACGTTTCCATGGCAGTCCGCCCTCCAGAACCGAGTGGATGACCAGGAGCAGAAACATGGAAAACGGATAGAAGAGCAGCAATCCGGACCAATCATGCCATGTCGTGATCGCCCATGTGGCATTTCCATGCTCGGCGATGAGGAAAATGGAAATGATCCGCAACGCATTGCCGAGGATCGCCAGCGGGATCGCACTGAGAAACAGGATGGCCCGCTTCCAGAGGGAGAAGTTCGCGACGAATGCCCATGCGGCGGAAATCATCAGCAACGCCATGAGCGAACGGATACCGCTGCATCCGTGGGCGATACTCAGAGGTTTCCAGTCGCCCTGAACCGGCAAAACGAGCGTGCCTTTGGTGTACGTCTCAACTCCGAACAGTCCGGAACCGTAATGCGCGAGGCTGGTGGCAAGTAACTGCAGGTGCGTGGTGGCCTGCTGGAATGACGGCAGCGGGATCGAAATCAGGATGAAAAAAACCGGAAACGAGAGGATTTTGGCAACCCTCCAGCCCCACAGATAAAGGATCGCACCCCAAACCACGAATGGCAGTGAGCCAACGGCAAAGCGAGGTTGATAGGTGCGATAGGCGGCCAGATAGAGCAGCCCCCCGAACAAGATCACGAGCAACCCCCATGGACTGCCCTGCCCGACCACCTTTTGCACATCCTTGAAACGGTAGACGATTAAACCCAGGATCACGATCGGAACCAGCTTTCCGTGCTCGTAGTCCGTCACAGGAGTCCACGTGCTGGTGAGCCAGCCAAGGGTGGATCGGATATGACCTGGACCATAGCGGGTTTCATAGCAATAAAACCAGATGAGCAGCAGCAGCGTCGTCCCAACGGACAGCAGCATCCCCCAGTTGACACCAGAACCCCGCAGCCCGGAAAGCTCGGGCGTGGGTGTTGAGGCATCGGAATGGGTTTTCATGTGAGGTAAGCATCGTGGAGGCAGGAGGAGATTTCAAGACACAAGTCGCTGTCGCAGTAGTTCCTGGTTCCTCATTTGACTACGCTGCGCTCCGTCCAAGCAGTGAGGACGTTGTCGTGTTTGAGAGGTTCGCTCGTGCTCACTGGGCGTTGTGGTTCTTGGTTCGAATGTGCTGAATCGCGAAGCTCAACCAAGAACCAAGAACAAGGAACAGTGCCGCAGGCGCTATTCCACTCTCAAAAACAGATACTGCAGCGTCTCGGGAATCGTGACTTGGAGGGTTCCGTTTTGGTAATTCGCACTACCCTTGCCACCCAAAATCGTGACCTTGGCGTCTTTGGGTATCAGGAGTGGGATTTCCGTGTTCCAGGTTTGAGATGGATTCAGCTCGCGGAAGATGACGAGGCGTGCGCTTTTCCTGTCCTGGCTGACGGAAGAGAAGCCGGTCCACGCGTGTCCGTCAGGGGCCAAGCCGATGGGAATGATGTTGCCGGAGAAGATCGCCTCGCGTTCTTTTTTCCATGCGGCGACGAGGGGCGCGACGTTTTCGAAATAGGATTCCGGCAGGTTTGAAACCTCGAACCAACCGAGCGGACTGGCGAACATGACACCCGCGAACAAGGTGTCGGGTGGATAAAGCGCCGGGGCGAGCGGATCGTCTTTGTATTTGTCCGCATGACGGGCTTGATTGAGAAACTCCATGCGCAAGCGGACGGGGTCGACGTAAGCGCCGAGAGTCCAGAGATTCCGCAAGGTGTGGTGAGGCCAATAGCGTTGCCAATCGGTGTAGCGGTTTTCCAAAAAGATCGGAGCCACATGCATGGTTCCGAAATACCCGGGACGCAGGCCTGCGGTGACATCGGTGTCAAATACCACCCGGCCCTCGGTTTTCTTCAAAACCTTGGTGTAGAATTTGTCGAGGTTCGCTTCGGCGGTCGGGCTTTTCATTTCCACGGCATCGATTTTCACGTATTCGACGCCTTCCTGATCAAACGCATCGAACAGGCGGTCCGCATCCTTCTCCCAGTTGGCCATGTCGTTTTCCGCATCGGGTCCGAACCACAGGCCGAACTTCATGCCATGTTGTTTCGCCACCTCGACAAGGGGCTTGAGTCCGTTGGGAAACCGCTCGGGATGGGGTTTCCAGAATTCGGGATCCGCCGAGCGGAAATTTCCCCAAGCCCCCTTGCCGAAAGCCGAGTTGCCGCTTTTGCCCTTTTGCCAACCATCATCCACTTGGACGACATCGACCCCGAGTCGCGCTCCGGCTTCGACTTCTTTGAGAAGAAACTCCGCGCTGATGCGTGAGTCGCGGTTCCGGTCTCCCCAGGTGTTCGAGAGGAACATGCCATCGCGTTTGGGTTCGTAGCGGCGGATGCAGCGTTGGAAATTCTGGAGGGCTGCGATGCGGCCCGCGCGGCCTTGTTGGTAAGTAAGCACGGTCCATGGATAGCCTTGGCCGGCAAAGGTGACACGTCTCCCCTCCCCTGCGACTTTGACGTCCCATGGGGATTGGTTCGGGCGGGCGTGAGGCAACGGCGCCATTTTCAGGAAGAGCAATCCGTTTCCGGTGAGCGGGTCTTCGATGTGAAACACGTTGCAAGCAGCTTCGAAGTTATCCTGCAGCGGGAGCCATTCGCGTTCGAACACGAGTTCGTCGTAGTGATCGGTCTGATCCATGAGCTCGACCTGAGTGTGGCGCAGGTGTCTCGGGGCGAGCATGAAATCCTCGAGGGCTTGGACGGGTTGTTTCGGATCCGGCTTCGCCATGTTTGCCTGTTCGAGTCCATCGGGCTTTGCGGCGTCTTTGGCATCGTTTGTGGCCACTGCGGGCGAACCTCCGTTGAACTGGATTTTCACACCGGCGGACTTGGGGAAGATCTGGAACTCATAGCGGAAGGTGTTTTTCGCGCCCGAGGCTTCGAGCTTCACGATCAGCGAATCCTCCTCGACCGGATTGAGTTTGCCCGTTTGGGTGGAAAATTTCAGCAAACGGGTTTCATCGGCCACCTCACCGCCCGGATGCGGGGCTGGCTGGCGACCCGGCTGGCGCAGCCAATCCTTACCCGACGCCTTGTCCTGCAGGGAGATCGCGGTCAGCAGCCCCTTGTCGATGTTCCATTTCCGCTCGACAAGGGCATTGCCGATGGTGAGCTCGGAATCGGCCCATTGCGCATAGCAACCCAGATGCTCCACGCGTTCGGCGAAGCCGGTGGAGATGGTGAGAAGCGCAGCAAGGGCCCTGAGGAAAGGTTTCATGCCAAGAGTGAAAAGTCTGAAGGCGGAAATGTCCAATGTGGAAAATGGGGGGCGCCTGCGGCGCTGTTCCTGGTTCCTGGTTCCTGGTTCCTGGTTCTTGGTTCAGCTTCGCGATTCAGCATATTCAAACCAAGAACCAAGAACCAAGAACCAAGAACCAAGAACCAAGAACCAAGAACCAAGAACGAGGAACCAAGAACAGCAACGCATACGCCCCCCCATTTGCTGTTTGAAATCTGCAGTTTCAATTTTACCATCTCCCCGTGTCCGATCTTTCCAGCAAACTCTTTTCCGTCGCCAAGCAACACATTCCGGGTGGGGTGAACTCCCCGGTACGGGCGTTCAAAAACGTCGATGGCGAACCGTTCTTTGTCCGCCGTGCGAAGGGCTGCCGCATCACGGATATCGATGGAAAAACTTACATCGACTACATCGGTTCCTGGGGTCCGAACATCCTGGGCCACGCTCCCGCAGTGATCACCAACACGATCCATGAGGTGGCGAAGGACGGCATTTCTTTCGGAATACCGAATCCCTTTGAGGTGGAGATGGCACGCACGATTTGCGATTGGGTTCCATCGGTGGAAAAAATTCGCATGACCTCTTCCGGAACGGAAGCGACGATGTCCGCCATCCGTGTGGCACGCGGGTTCACGAAGCGCGACTTGATTGTGAAATTCAACGGATGTTATCATGGTCATTCGGATTCGCTTCTGGTCGCGGCAGGTTCAGGTGCCCTCACCCATGGCGAACCCGATTCCGCCGGAGTGCCGAAATCCTTCGCGGAAAAAACCATCGTACTTTCCTACAACGATCCCGAAGCGTTGACCCAACTTTTCGCTGAAAAAGGCGACCAGATCGCCGCGATCATCGTCGAATCCTATCCGGCAAATGCCGGATTGGTGTTTCCCAAACCCGGTTATCTCCAACTGCTTTCCTCCATCACCAAACAATACGGAGCCTTGCTGATTTTCGACGAAGTGATGACCGGCTTCCGCCTCGGCAAAGCAGGTGTGCAAGGCCTTGAGATTCTTACACCGGATCTTTCCTGTTTCGGGAAAGTGATCGGTGGCGGACTACCCGTTGGAGCGTTCGGCGGACGTGCGGAGGTGATGGACATGGTGGCCCCCATCGGCCCCGTTTATCAGGCAGGCACCCTATCCGGCAACCCTCTCGCCATGGCAGCGGGTCTTGCCCAGTTACGCGAACTTTCTTCCGGAAAACCCGATGGCTTCGCCCGCTTGGATCAGATCGGAGAATATTTCGAAACCGGACTGCGCGGATTGATGGAGAAAAAAGGCATCCCGCACCGTATCAACCGCGTCGGCTCCATGTTTTGTTTGTTCTTCACCGATCGCGAAATCATCAATGTCGATGACGTGATGAAACAGGATCTCCATCTGTTTAAATCGTTCTTCTGGGGTTGTTTGAAGAGGGGTGTCTACATCGCACCCTCCCCCTATGAAACCGGTTTCCTTTCCCTCGCCCATACGGAAGCCGACATCGATGATACGCTTACGGTTTTTGAAGAAGCCTTAGCGGTGATTTAGTCGTCAAGGAGTCCAAAGTCGAAACGTCAAAGGTCGATGTTCCAACATACCGAATCGCACCAGCGATTCTAGAATCGACATTCGACTTTCAGACTTTGGACTTCTTCACTCTTCCACACTTATTTTCATCCCCAGCATCGCGCTCGTCCCCGGCAACACAATCACCGCCATGTCGTTGACAATGGCGGATTCGACGCATCTGTTCCAACATACCGAATCGCACCAGCGATTCTGGAATCGACATTCGACTTTCAGACTTTGGACTTCTTCACTCTTCCACGCTTATTTTCATCCCCAGCATCGCGCTCGTCCCCGGCAACACAATCACCGCCATGTCGTTGACAATGGCAGATTCGACGCATCTGTTCCAACATACCGAATCGCACCAGCGATTCTAGAATCGACATTCGACTTTCAGACTTTGGACTTCTTCACTCTTCCA
>JBEAZA010000055.1:0-2977 GCA_041170385.1 Verrucomicrobiota bacterium
GAGTTGATCACCATCGCACGCACCCGGAAATGCGGATCGTCACGCAAGGCCTGCATGACTTGCAAAAAATCCTTTTCAGGAAGCGATGCCTCACCCGCGATACGCGCGGCTTCGTGACGGAAGGTCGCTTGCGGGGCTTTGGACAAACTGACCAACAAAGGGACGTCGACCGCTTTCAGACCTTCCAACGCCCACAGCGCACCCAGGCGTCTCGCATCGGAGGCCTCGGCGTCGTGGAGGATTTTTTTCAAATCCGGCAACAGCTTGGTTTCCTTGCGATCCACGATCTCATGCCAAGCCATCGTCGCCATTCGCGCGTTCGGGCCACCGAGATGATCCAGCAGCTTTTTGCCATCGAGCTTTGCCAGATCAATCCGCGGCATGACTGCCTGATCCTTGTGGCGAATCCTCCAAATCCGACCGCTGGATTTGTCCCGATCCGGATGGGCTCTGGCGACCTCGTTGTGGGAGATGATCTTGTTGTACCAATCGACCACATACAAACAGCCGTCGGGCCCGAAGTGAGCGGCGATGGGGCGGAAGTTCTTGTCATCCGTCAGCATGAAATCCGGGCCCTTCTCATAGGACGGATGTCCGTTCGCATCGCGGGTCATGGTCACGATCTGGATTTTCGAGGTGATCGGGTTCGGAATATAAAACACCTGTTTGCCGGAAAAATCTTTTGCGAACGGCGAACCTTCATCCTCGGCCAACGCCAGTCCGCTCAGGCCGGTGCCGCCCATCTGACTTCCTTTCAGGGAAGCGGGTTGAACCGGAGCATCTTCCCTCATACGCGGGCCGAAGGGGGTTGGGTAATGCGACCCCGTCACAAATTCCATGACCGGATAACCTTGGTCATTCGCTTCCTGAATATAAGTTTCACCCGTCCTTGAAATCACCAAGCCCCAGATGTTGTTGGGACCGCCGGTCTGCGCCTGGAAAAGCGAGCCATCCGGTTTGAACGACCCAGCTTGCAATGGTTGAAGGTCACGCTTGCGATACCGTCATCGAATTTCAAGCCGTTTGGCCGACGCACCTCGGAGGAGTTGAACGCTCCCTGTGCAAGGTGAATCCAACCGCCGGGTGTGCGCTCGAACTGGTGCACATAGAGATGTGAATCCTGAATTCCAAAACCTTCCAATACCACTTCATGACGATCCGCCCTGCCATCCTGATTGTCATCGATGTAGCGCCGGATCTGGGTGCCGTATTGAACCAACACCCCATCCATCATCGGCAGCAGTCCGAGAGGGATCGCAAGGCCTTCGGCAAAGATGCGCGGTGTCTGCACACCGGTGGCATTCGGTTCATCGAACACCAGGATCTGATCCCTGCCACCCTTGGCGTAAAGAGCGGCGGCAGCCTCCTTATTTTCATTGGCATCGAGCGGATACTCGGTGGCGGTCATCGACCACATTTTTCCATGCCTGTCCCAGGCCACGGTGATCGGCTTCCTGGTGCCCTGTTTTTCCGATGAAACCAGCTCCGCCACATAACCTTCGGGCAGCTTGAAGGTGTTCAGCTGATCCTCAGGTGACAAATGGCCCGAGGTCGAAGCTCCCTGTTTGGGCTTTTGCTCAGCCGGTTTCTCCTGATCCGCCCATTTCGGCGAGTTCGGCGTTGGTGGCAATTCCTGGATCATGACATCCTTGATCTGGACAAGAAACGTTCCACCGCTGTGCGCCTGCAGACCCAGAAAACCATTTGCCGGAATGTTCGCATCCTTTTCCGTGTAATCCGTGACTTGCACCCCATTGATCCAGACCCGAATCTGCGTCCCTTCACACCGCACCCGATAATCATTCCAGTCCCAATCCCGGACCACCGCTTTCAGTGCCGCGGGATCGAGCGGACCACAAAGCTTTGCTCTCCGGCTCTCGTCGTAAAGGTCCCCCCAGTAACCGATCCCGCCATCAACCTGATAACCCTTCATCTCATGATTCTTGAGCCGGATACTGCGAATCTGCATCCCCGAGTTCTGGAACCCCGTGCCTTTCACGAGTCTCAGGCGATACGTAAGATCAAAATTCTCATAGCTTTTCTCGGATGCGAGAAAGGTATTGATCGGAACCTTTTGTTCCATCGATCCGCCCGTGATCGCACCATCCCGTACCGTCCACCATTTTTCCTCCCCCGGACGCACCTGCCAACCGGCCAGGGTCTTGCCGTCAAAAAGCGACAAGGATTGCGCATGCAACATGCCCAAACCCAAGAGACAAAGGACCGCGCTTTTCATGGCAAGTTGAAATCAAACACCACCACCTTTTCAAGGCATGGAACCACAATATCCTTCACGGCTTCATGAATCGGATGAGGCAAATAGGCATCCCGACTTTGGGGGCTGTCAAAGGTCATGATGAACCCGTGCGTGAACCCTTCATTCAATCCCTCGGCACTGTCGTATGGTCCGTGTTCGAAATCCACAATTCCCGGGATTCTGCCGAGCATGCCTGCGAGCGCTGCGAAACACTCGTCAATTTTTTCTTGGGTAACCTCCGACTTGAATCGGAATAATGCAATGTGTCTGACCATGATGGGTATGGGGTAAATGATGTGTGGATTCATAACACGCCAGATCGGATTTCTCAATCAACCAATCCATATCCCAAATGCACATGGGAGAAGTCTCAGTCTGGCTCTCAACAGTCCAGGGGGAAACGTCACACGTCTGAAAGTCGTCTCCGGAACCGCCGGTGCGGTTGTCATGAGAGGATGGAACATCGACCTTCAGACCTTCAGACCTTCAGATTTCTTTGCTCCGACGGCCTCCATCCTACCCATTTCTTGTAGGTGTTCGAAAAGGTCGACACGCTCTCAAAACCCACCTTGCGGGCGATATATTCCACCTTATCGCCCGTGACGGATAACAAGTGCTGAGCCCTGTGCAATCTCAGATAGGTCAAATGATGCATCGGTGTCCTACCAAGTTCCTTCCGACAAACACGGCGCAGATGCTCCCCGCTCATGTGCGCGAGCT
>JBEAZA010000056.1:0-33221 GCA_041170385.1 Verrucomicrobiota bacterium
CTTGTCCGTGTTCGCTAGCGCTGAAAACCCCGAGCAGACATGCATCATGCCCAGGATTTTCAGCGCATTGACCAGACAAGCCAACGGGGGGATGTTGGACTTGCGTTGCATTGGCGCGCGACTGTTAGAGCAGTGTCGATGCCAGGTCAACCCATTATCTTCGAATAGTTGAAATTTGTTAGAAATTCGGAAGATCGATGTCCGGAGTATTTTTCGCAGAAACACTCGTGCGGGATTCGGCAGATCTTTTTCTCCCATTGATCCGAGCCGTCATCACGCCAACTTTCGCGACAAGCCGGATCCTATCCAAACAGCCACAGGAACCGCAGGTGTAGGAAGATGGCGATAGGCGGACCATGACGACCGTGTTTGGCATGATCGGAAAGATTTTCCTCCCTTTCATGGACAATTGCGGCAAACTCTTCATTATGACGCCATGTTCAGCTCCAAACAGCTCACACCCGAACAAGTCGCGACCATCAAACAATCGGCTGCCAGTGGGGCACAGCTTCCGGATATCCAAAAACAGATGCGCGAGGAAATGAATCTCTCGCTGACGTTCATGGATACCCGTCTGCTGATTTTGGATCTCGGGATCGAACTCATCGTAAGCAAAGAACCCGAGCCAACGCCAAGCATTCAGCATGAGCTGTTAGCAACCGGCAGAACCACATTGACCGTGGATACCGTCACCCTGCCCGGGGCGTTGATCAGTGGTAAAGTCACCTTCGCCAGCGGTGAGACAGGAATGTGGGCCTTGGATCAAACCGGCCTACCCAGCTTGGATCTCGAAAATCCTGAGTATCGTCCATCACACGAGGAAATCATGGAGTTCCAGCAGGAGCTCCGATCCGCAATCGAGAAATCGGGATTGGCCTGAACGATCAAGCCATTCCACCGAGCGGCTTGGGAAGCGGCTTTTCCTTCTTGCTCAGGGCGCGGCGCATTTTGGTAAGCGCCGAGTTCTGCAACTGACGGATGCGTTCGCGGGTGACGCCGAACTCGCGGCCAACCTCTTCGAGAGTCAGCGGTTTTTTCCCGTTCAAACCGAAACGCTCATCGATGATTCTGCGCTCACGGTCATCAAGCAAAGAAAGAAGCCCGTCGATTTCACCATGCAGGTTTTTGTCGGCCAGCATATCCAGCGGATTTTCGGCACGTTCGTCACTGATGACTTCGCCATATTCCGTTGCCTCACCCTCATTGATCGGTGCATCGAGGGATGTCGGGCGCTGGGAGGCCTGCTTCAACATGGCCAACTTGCGTCTTGGCAAGCCAACCTCATCTGCCAGTTCCTCATCGGTCGGTTCGCGGCCGAGGGCCTCGGCCAAAAGGGCGGAAATCCGGCGCATTTTGGCGATTTTGTCCACCATGTGGACGGGGAGACGGATGGTTTTTGACTGATTGGCGAGCGCGCGTTTGATGGATTGTTTGATCCACCATGCGGCGTAGGTTGAGAGTTTACCGCCCTTTTCAGGATCGAAACGCTCCACCGCCTTCATCAGGCCGATATTGCCCTCCGAAATGAGATCGGTCACCGGAAGCCCGTAATTGGAATAATCTTGGGCGATTTTCACCACCAAACGGAGATTCGCACGGATCATGTGCGCGCGCGCTTCGGGATCGCCCTGCTTGATACGCTCGGAAAGCGTGACCTCCTCTTCGGGGGTGAGCAAAGGGGTCTTGGAAATTTCCCGCAAATAAAGCTTCAGGCTGGAATCGGATGGGTAGGACATGATGTTGGGGCTTCTTATAAGGTAAAGCGTCACCCATGCCACATTTATTCCTTTTTTCGAACAAAATGGTAAAAAAACCGGTCTCCTGCCGCAATATCCCCATCCCTGGGCCTTTTTGGGATCAGATCACCCCTTGCTCGCGAAGGGCTGCTTCCACCTCGTCATGGCCGGGAGAGCCGATACCGATATCACGGATTTTCTGAATTTTTCGTTTCACGCCGTATTTGCTTTTCGGTCCGGTGATCAAGTCCGCCACGCCATCGACGACAAAAGGCAGCAACGCGGCAACGCCGAGCAAACCGAGACCGATTCCAAGGCCCCGTCTTGCATTGCTGTGCATCAAGTCGCCAACCAACAATCCTGCGGCGGTTCCAAGAATCACGGGTGCGGCCAATGTGCTGCTTTCAACCCATGCCGGTTTTGTATCTACGTGCTCATTCGACATGAAGCCACTCTATACAGCCAAATCCCGTTCCGACAACTGAAGAAAATGATCGGTCAAAAAGATTTTGTGGCTTCCCGAAACTCCGGTGCCGGTTACGATGTTGCCGCATGCCAACTCCCGAACATACCTACGCCCTCATCCTCGCCGGTGGCTCCGGCACCCGTTTCTGGCCTCTCAGCCGTAACGACAAGCCGAAACAACTCCTTGATCTTTTCGGTGACGGAACCCTCCTCGCCCAGACGATCAACCGGCTCGCAGGCATGGTTCCGCTGGAAAACATTCTCATCCTGACCAACTCGCTGCAAGCCGAAGCCGTCCGGACCATCGCCTCGATGCTCCCTGCGGAAAATATCCATGCGGAACCGGCCAAACGCGACACCGCACCTGCCGTTGCGCTCGGGATCGGGCTCATCGCGGCCAGAGATCCGGATGCGGTCATGATGGTGTTGCCCTCGGATCAACTCATCAGGGATCATCATGCCTATCAGTCCGTAATGAAGGATGCGCTCACCTGCGCCGAGATGACGGACGGCCTCGTTACGATCGGAATCCGCCCGACATGGCCCTGCCCCTCCTACGGCTACATCGAGCGCGGCGACCGTGCTTCGGTTCCGGGCACTTGCTTCCAACATCCGCCCGTCGAGGTGAAGCGTTTCCGCGAAAAACCCAATCCCGAACTCGCGGAGGAATTCATCAACACCGGCGGCTTTTCATGGAACGCGGGGATGTTCGTTTGGTCGGTTGCAACCGTGATCGAACAACTTGTCAGCCATGCACCCGAGCTCGCGGAGTTCATTTCCGAACTGAGAAAATCCGAGGCACCTCACGCTACCATCGAGGCACAATTCCCCAAACTCACCGCCCTGTCCATCGACTACGCCCTGATGGAAAAAGCCGACCGCGTGCTCAACATCGAGGCCACCTTTGATTGGGACGACGTGGGCTCCTGGGTTTCCATCGCCAAATACCTGTCTGAAAGCGGAAACCATAATCGCACCAACCAAACCATATCGGAAATCGATTCCGAAAATAACATCATTTTCAATACAGACCCCGCAACCCATATCGCCCTGCTCGGAGTGGACGACCTCATCGTGGTGAAAACCGACGATGCGCTGCTCATCGCCAACCGCCATCAGGCGGATTCCATCAAACAGCTTTCGGACGTGCTCCCGGCTGGATTGCTATAGCCCGGCCAGCAATCTCAAGCGACCATTTCCAGCACTTTCATCACGGTATAAATGAACACCGCCACAAGGCAAAACAGGAATATCTTGATCGCTAACTCAATGGAAGAACGTGTCATGTCGGAGACGACGTAACGATTCCTGATCTCCCCGCCAAGAACAATCCATCTCGTATCATGAAAAGCCGCCACCTTGTCTTCTCGCGCTTCGGCCCTCCCCGAGCCGTGCTGAAACTGGAACCTTTCGAATCCCGCGAATTGCAGGACGATCATGTGCTTCTGGCAATCCAAGCCGCTCCGATCAATCCCGCGGATCTGAACCTCATCGAGGGAACCTACGGGACGAAGCCCTCACTTCCGGCCACCGCTGGCATCGAGGGTTTCGCGAAGGTCCTAGAGAGCCGTTCTGGCCGCTTCAACCCCGGCGATGCCGTGATCCCGATCAAGCACATCGGCACTTGGGCGGACCATGCCGTCGCCCACGAGCAAGATCTCATCCGAATCCCACGGGAGATCGATCCCCTCCAGGCAGCCATGCTCAGGGTCAATCCCGCAACCGCCCATTTGCTCCTGACGCATTTCGAAGCCCTCCAACCGAACGCCTGGGTCACGCTCAACGCCGCGAATTCGGGCGTGGGCCAATGCGTCATCCAGCTTGCCCGCCACCATGGTATTCGCACGCTCTGTTTCCTCAGAAATCTCGCTCTGGCCCCACACCTGCGCGCACTCGGTGCAACCGCAGTTTTTACCGACTCAGCCGCCGGACTCGCTGATGCCACAGATTTTCTTGGCAAGGAGCGGCCTGGACTCGCCTTCAATGCGGTCGGCGGTGACAGCGCCCTTCGCCTGATGAAATTGCTCGCAACAAGCGGCACCTTGATCACTTACGGAGCGATGGCCAGAAAGCCCCTCACCGTTCCGAACCGTCCGCTGATTTTCAACGATATCCGCTTGCGAGGCCTCTGGGTCACCCAATGGATCCGCCAGGCCAGCCATGAAGCTATCCAAGAAACCTACTCCGGATTGGCAGACTTGGTGGTTGCGGGCAAACTTCACCAAGCCATCGATACCACGTTCGATCTTGCCGAATTCTCCCAAGCCTTCGAGCGAATCGATGCCCCGGAGCGGATGGGAAAAATTCTTTTTGCAATCGGACGAGACCCGAACGTCTGACGCATGCCGAAACACCCCGAGGTCCACGGGATGCAACGGCAGACACAATTCTTGAAATTTCCATTTCACAATTCGGCTCAGGTCATGTTCAAATCCGTTCCGATGATTCGGTGCCTGATTTGCTCGGACACCCCATCGCTGTCTCAACGATCCGTTCCAAGCCGCAACCCGAGGGCTTGAAGAGATCAACACCGAGCTCCACAACGCCATGCGCATCCTTTTTCTTCTCAGCCTTGCTGCGACGCTCCTCCAGGCCGCCCCGGAATGGACCCAACAACTCACTTCCTCCGCAACCGGATCACACCCCCCACTGGACAGCACGAAACTCGAATTCTCCCTGAGTTGGAAAGGAATTGTGGAGGCAGGATACCTCGATATCGAGATCGCGCCGAAAGATGCCGGAAAAACCGGCCAACTGGTCGTCAAGTCATCCGCCCAAAGCCTCGGTCTGGCGAGAACATTGTTTCCATACACCCACAGCTACTGGTCGGAAATCAACCCGGTGACTCTTGCATCCTCTTATTTCAAATCCACCGAAACCGACTCGAAGGAAAAGATCATCACTACCAACCGCTATGATGCGTCCAAAGTCGAAATCAGCGAAGCCTCCACCAACCTCCAATCATCAAAAACCACCACACGCGAGAACACGTTCACCCAACCCGGCGTGCGCGATCTGTTCTCAGCCATCCTGTTTGTCAGAAGTCAGAAACTGGATGTGAATGAAACCCACCGGATGATCATCCTTCCATTCAAAAGCCCCTACCTGCTGAAAGTCAGGGTGGAGGCGAAGGAAAAGCATGAGGGCAAGGATGCGATCCGTCTCACCTTTGCGATGCAGAAAATCAACCTGAGAACCCACGAACTCGTTCCCTATAAAAAACTCAAAAAACCGGTGACGCTTTGGCTGTCCGATGACACCGATCGCATTCCTCTCGAGCTCCGTGCTTCGGTCTACATTGGCGATGTGCGTGCCGTACTTAGCAAACATACGAAAAATCCATGAACCCGGATTCGATCGCATCCTCACCGGGGGAAATGATGCAGCTCGGTGCGACATTCGCCGCAACTGCCAGACCCGGTGACATCTTCGCCCTGACCGGAGAACTTGGCAGCGGAAAAACCCATTGGACCAAAGGATTTATCGGGCAGATCCAGCCTGACACCATCGTAACCAGCCCGACCTTCGGAATCGTCAATTCATATACCGGCGGAAGTCCGGCCATCCACCACTTTGACTTCTATCGGATCAAATCCGCAAACGAACTCATCGACCTCGGCTGGGATGAATACCTCGACGACCACGGGATCATCATCTGCGAGTGGGCGGATCTTTTTCCCCAGCTTTTTCCGGACCATGCCGTTTGGCTGGAGTTCACCCATCTGCAAGGCGACAGCCGGCGCGTGACACAATCTAACCGAAAATCGAGGTGACCGGTTTTCCCTGATCGGCGATCTTGAACGGGCGGCGTGACGGCGACATCAACACCAGGTCGTGCGGCAGGCCGAGGCCATAAGCGATGGTTGCGTTGAAGTCCTGAACGGTGACGAGATCTGCTTTGACCTTGTTGCCGCTGGAATCCGTCTGCCCGTATTTCATTCCCCCTTTGACCCCACCCCCAGCCAAGACACAACTGAACGCGGACGGATGATGGTCACGCCCGTCCTTGTGATCCTTCTGAATTTCCGGAGTCCTGCCGAATTCCGTCGCGACCACTACCAGCGTATCCTTCAGTTTGCCCTTGGCTTCAAGATCCGTAAGCAAGGCGGCATAGGCTTGATCAAACTCCTGACAACGCCCCTCAACACCGGTGAAATTGTCATAATGCGTGTCCCATCCGCCAAGTTGCACTTCAATGAACCTGACATCGTGCTCCACCAGTCTTCTCGCCAACAAACATCCCTGCGCGAAGCTTCCGGAACCATACAACCGGCGGGTCGCCTCGCTCTCCTTCGACAAGTCGAAGGCAGACAGGTCCGATGAATTCATCAGCGAAATGGCCTCTCGATAAAGATCCTCATAGGCTTTGACATCCGCGTTGGGAAATTGCTCATGAAACTGCTGATTGAGCTTGTCTGCCAATGATAACCTTCGGCTGAAATCATCCGCTGAAACCTCGCTCGGAGGCTTCGAATCCAACAGGCCCTCATCCGGACGCCCAATCAGCGCCGCCGAATAATTGGCTCCGAAAAACCCTCCTGAAGTGACGGCAGGTGCGGTATTCACAGCCACGAAGCCCGGCAAATCCGGATGCAACCGTCCGCCCAATTTCAACACCCATGAACCCAACGCCGGATGCCGAATCGTTCCCCGCGGTGAATAACTGTGATGCATCACATAAGTGCCCTGCTCATGCGCGCCTTGTGTGGAACTCAATGAATTGAGGATGCACATCTTGTCTGTCACTTCGGCAGTCTTGGGCAAGTAGCCACTGATCTCCACTCCCGCTTTGCCGACAATCGTCTTTGTCGGCCCCATGACCGCCTTCTTTTTCGGTTTTGGATCGAACGTATCCAGATGGCTCATCCCTCCGTGCATGAAAAGATAGATCACATGCTTGGCCCGCGTGGCAGCACCACTACCCGGAGCCGCCGCGCTCGCAACAGATGATCCCAGCATCGGAAACAGATGCACGCCGAGATAGCTTCTCGCGGCGTTCAGCATGAACTGTCGCCGGGTCAATTCATCCGCCTTGTTGAAATTTCCGGAATTCATGGTTGGGCTTGTTCTATTTCAAAAAGACAAATTCGGAAGACATCACCAGTGCCGCCACCATGTTGCGATAAGCCTTGTCGCCGGATAAGGCGACCTCCTCCGACATCCAGTCCATTTCCTTCTGTGTCGGCGGACGGCTGAGGATTGCCAGATACAGGCGACGGATTTTTTCTTTCTCCGATTTCACGCCCTGCAGGCTTTGATACAACCGTGCATCCGGCCGGTTTACCAATTCCCGCTGAACGAAACCGTTCATCAACGAAAGCATTTGGCCCACGTTCGGCTCCTTGCTGGCGGAGTCCACCACCTCCCGGTCGGATGCGCCAAAGAGATAGAGAAAATGCCCGCGTGGCGCAGGCGAGGGCAGTTCCGAGGCACGCACCGCGGCATCCGCGGCATACCCATGCGTCCCCTCCATCATCGCTGCGCTCTGTCCGCCCGTCGCCCCATCCTGTTTTACTTCGTCGACAAAGGTTTTGAAGTAGCGCCTCAGTTGGGCTTCGGTTTTCAACTCGAGAACTTCACGGGAAAGCTGCGCCATGTCTTTTTTTCCGACGAGGACGGGTTTGTTCCCCACATGAATCCGCAGGTCAACCGCTGCCTTGGGCAACCGGTCCGGATCTCCCGCAGACAGTGTGATCAATGAGTCCCAGATCTGCTCCGCAGAGAGGCGGTCGATTTTTCTGCCATGGAAATCATCCCCGCCGTCCAAGGTGGACGGATTGGGGTTGGTACCGAACTGGAAGGTTTTCGTGAGCAAGAGGACTTTCTGGAATGCTCTCAGATCGTATTGCAGCTCACCCATCAGAACCGCAAGATAGCTCGTCAGCGCAGGGTAACCCGTTTTGGAAGCCTCAATGTAATCATCCACCGGCTCGTAAATCCCGCGCCCCATGACCCGCTTCCACATTCGGTTCGCAATGACGGATTCGAATTGCGGTGAGGTTTTTTCGGTGACCCATGTTGAGAATTTTTCACGGCCCTCGCCGTCAATCCTGCGGTCCGATGTCCGGACAGGCTTTCCAAAGGGTGTTTTCCCGCCTACGACCTCACCCGGCCTGCCGTTCCGATACTGGTAGTCCTGAGGAAGCTGGATCTGCCCCGATCCTCCGCCACCCAGCGACATGCCATAGATCCGGTCCCTGAACAGCTGCCCCACCTGATACTCCAAGCCTCTGGTCTTGGTTTCATCCTGAAGTTCTTCCCAAAGGGCATCCATGATGCCCTGACTCACCTCGCCTTGCCCGTGAGTGAATGCGGCCAAATGATAGAAATCCTTTCTCTCCGTATCGCCGAACGGATCGTCATGGCATTGGGCGCATTCCATCCGCGTTCCCAGGAAGACCCGCATCGTATTGGATAGATTGTCCAACGGCATCCCTCGATCCGCGGTGTAATAACCCACGGCCGCTGTCTTCGCATCCCAACCATTTCCGCTACTGCTGAGGAGTTGATCGGTAAATTGGTTCCACGGCATGTTTTGCTCCATGGCTTGTCGGATCCATTCCCGATACGGACCAACCCTCCCCTGACTGTCCTGTTGCCGATCCCTCAATCGCAATAAATCAAAGGCCCAATTGGACATGTGGCTCGCATAGCCTCCCGAATCAATCAAATGATCAATCAGATCCGAACGCTTGTTCTCATCCCGGATTTCAATAAAGGCCAAGGCTTCCTCGGCAGTCGGTATGCGCCCGATCACCACCATGAAAGCCCGTCGCAAAAACGTCGCGTCATCGGTAACGGCCGGAACGGGCAATGTTTTCGTGCGATAGAATTCGGCAATCAGGGTGTCGACTTTTCGTGCCGCGTTTCTGATGTAGCCGGGGTCATTCCTGGGTTCGGGCTTCTGCGCCAAAGCCATACCCATGCCCAAACCGAGTGAAACCATCGCCGCCAGATAGGAATTTGGGATCTTCAGCATGGGTTTGGAGCTCAAATCACACTATCGATGCCTGAGCGGATGTCAACTCCGCAGAGTGACCTCCGCTGTGCCGGAACCTGAACAAAAAAGCCGTTGGGATAATGGAAATCCGGAGATTCGTGAAAGCTTCCTCCGGCATTTCAAGTAATGATGAATGATGAAAAAGCCGATTGCCACATGGTTATTTCTGTCATGCCTGGCGTATTCCGTTGCCGGAGCAGCGAGCAAACCTAACATCATCGTCATCCTTGTCGATGACATGGGCTTCTCGGACTTGGGCTGTTATGGCTCGGAAATCGAAACCCCGAATCTCGACAAACTCGCTGCCGAGGGCTTGCGTTTTTCAAATTTTTACAACACCTCGCGCTGTTGCCCGACGCGCGCCTCCTTGCTTACCGGACTGTATGCGCATCAGGCAGGAGTGGGAGCCATGATGGAAAAAACCCAAAAACCCGGATACCTGGGACATTTGAACCGGAACTGCGTGACTCTGGCGGAGGCTCTGAAGCCCGCCGGCTACACAACGCTCATGACAGGCAAATGGCACGTCGGTGATGACGAAGGCATGAAGCCGATCGATCGCGGTTTTGATCGCTACTGGGGAGTCTTGCACGGCGGAGGCTTGTATTTCAAGGAAACGATGAAGCTCAAACCCGAACGCAAATTTTATCAGAACAACGAGCTGACGGCTCCTCCCGACGACCTCTACGTCACCGATGAATTCACCGATAAGGCCATCGGGTTCATCGAAGATAGCGTGAAGGAAACGAAAAAGCCGTTCTTTCTCTACCTGGCACACATCGCGCCCCACTGGCCGCTTCAAGCCAAGCCGGCGGACATCGCGAAATACAAAGGACGCTATGATGAGGGTTGGGATACGATCAGAGCAAAGCGGTTCGAAAAACAAAAGCGGCTGGGAATGGTTCCGGAACACACCGTGCTCAGCCCTCGCAATCCCGAGGCAAAACCCTGGAACGAGATGGCCGGGCAAAAGCAAAAGGATCTCTCACACCGCATGGAAATCTACGCGGCACAGATCGACAGCATCGATCAGAACATCGGAAAACTGGTAGCCAAACTCAAGGAACTCGACCAAATCGAAAACACCCTGATTCTTTTCATGTCAGACAACGGATGCTCCGCTGAAGGCGGACCGGGTGGATTCGATCGTGGTGAAAAAGACGCGCCGATCGGAACCGCTCTTTCCTACTCAAGCGCCGGTCTGGAGTGGGCGAATGTGTCTGACACACCTTATCGCAATTTCAAAATGTTCACCCACGAAGGAGGGATCGCGTCGCCTTTCATCGCACACTGGCCGGCTGGAATTCAGGACAAGGGAGGGATACGGAAAACAGTCGGTCATGTGATCGATATCATGCCAACTCTGTTAGAAGTGGCCGGTGCGGAATATCCGAAAAAAGTCGACGGAAAAGATATCAAGCCGTATGAGGGAATGAGCCTCGTTTCATCTCTCAAATCAGACACCCCAACCTCCGACCGAATTCTATACTGGGAGCATTACGGCAGGAAAGCCGTGCGCCGAGGAGATTGGAAAGCGGTGAGTGATGAGAAGCACACGTGGAATCTTTATCATTTGAAAACTGACCCCAGCGAGTTGATCGATCTTGCCGGAAAGGAACCTGCCAAACTCGAGGAATTCAAAGAACTCTGGCAGGCATGGGCGAAACGCTGCGATGTGCTGAAGTGAATCGTCTTGATCGATCAAAGGAAGGGAGGCCTCACCGCAAAACCCGCCGCGAAGCCATGCAGCCATTGAGCTCTCGAATCGCCAGTCATTCGATGCGGTTTTCCCGGCGAGAGAATCCGCCTGAATCACTCTGATCGGTTCCTGTTGTTGCTCATCACGGGTTTTCATGTAGCCTGCAGGCGTGAAACCTCTGGAAGCCTGCGAGAAGCCCGATTTGCTCCTGTCGTTCGATTTCGACGGCACCCTGCATCACCCCGCGGACCGTCAGCCAGTCCCCTTGGATCTTTTCGAAACCCTACGCGAACTTCGCAAAACGCGCGACGCGGTCTGGGGGATCAACACGGGGCGCTCCATTCCGTTTGTCATCGAGGGCATGATGGAGAGTGCGTTCCCTTTTTCGCCGGACTGGATTATCGCTCGGGAGCGGGAGATTCATCTTCCAAACGCATTCGGACGTTTCGAGCCATATCAGAAATGGAACAGGCGGTGCTCGGATGACATCCGGCGGCTTTTTAAAAAAGCAGGCGGGTTGCTGAAACGAATTCGCCGCGAAATCGAGGAGCACACGGGCGCGCAATATGTTGAGATGGATGGCGACCCGGCAGGCCTGATCTCGCGGACCGAGGAGGAAATGGAGTGGATCGTGGACCATATCACACCGATGGTCGAGGAGGTTCCGGAACTTGGCTGGCAGAGGAATTCGATCTACCTCCGCTTCGGTCACAGAAATTATCAGAAAGGCACCACCCTTTCGGAAGTCATGCGTCTGTATGATCTGGAACGATCTCAGGTTTTTGCAATGGGCGATAGCCACAACGATGTTGAGATGCTCTCGCCAACCCATTCCGGCCAAGCCGCTTGCCCTGCAAATGCCGTCGATGCGATCCGTGAGTTGATCAGGGCGAGAGGCGGCTATGTGGCAAAAGCGGCACATGGAGAGGGTGTGATCGAGGCGCTGCGCGAGCTGTATGGCCCATCCACGGAAAAATAAGCCTGTCAGCGGATTCCGAACCTGAACCGATGGTTTCGGATGCAGGTTGCCC
Organism: Verrucomicrobiota bacterium; assembly: GCA_041170385.1. Lineage (GTDB taxonomy): Bacteria > Verrucomicrobiota > Verrucomicrobiia > Verrucomicrobiales > Akkermansiaceae > Luteolibacter. The sequence goes on from JBEAZA010000056.1 coordinate 11,932, forward strand.
TCCTTGTTTCCTGACGGTGCGCGCTTCAGCCCATTTCCCCGCCCCTATTCCGAGCTACCAACCGTCACACCCTTACTCCCGCCCCAGCGGCAGAGAAAGCCGATTCCCGACGGGACGATCATGGGGATATCGGCTCCGGCCACATCAGGCCCCGGAGGCGGAGATGGATTTTCAGGAATCGCTTTTCTCCCGGTATGATATTTTCGCCATGCATGTAATATGGCCACGAGAATCAACGTTCTCTGTGCCTCATGTTTTTGAAAACCCTACTTCACCATCCGTCCAGCAGGTGTCTGGGAATCGGGTTGGGCCTCGCTCTCATGCCGGCCGCCCATGCTCAACTACCCCTTCAGAAAAACGATACCGTATGCATGATCGGAAACGCCCTTGCCGATCGCATGCAACATGACGGTTGGGTGGAAACCATCATCCAAAGCAGCTTGCCGGGACAAAACCTGTCATTCCGCACCCTCGCTGTCTCGGGTGACACGGTGACCAACCGCCCCCGCAGCAAAGGTGTCCCCAAACCGGAGGACTACCTGGCGATGTGCAAGGCCGACGTGATTTTCGTGTTTTTCGGCTACAACGAGTCATTCGGCGGACAGACAAAACTCCCGCAATTCAAGACGGACCTCGCCACGATGGTCGGAAATTACCAAGCCGCAAAATACAACGATGAATCGCCACCGCGCATCGTACTGTTCTCGCCCATCGCCCATGAAGACCTGAAAGACCCCTTGCTGCCCGACGGTTCGGCAAACAACGCGAACCTCGCCCTTTACGCGGATGCAATCAAACAGGTGGCCGCAGAAAAAGGCATCGCGTTTGTCGATCTTTTCAATCACTCGAAGGAACTCTACGCCAACGCGAAAAACCCGCTCACCCTCAACGGCGTGCATCTGCTTCCGGAAGGCAATCGCCAGATCGGCGAGGTGATCGCCACCGCCCTGACAGGAAAGCCCGTTGCCTCTGCGACAAAACTCGAGCCACTGCGCCAGGCGGTGCTCGACAAAAACTGGCATTGGCACAACCGCTTCCGAGCGACGGATGAAAACGACATGTGGGGCAGTCGCGCCGGATTAAGCTTCGTCAAGAAGCAGACGAATGCGGAAGTTCTCCTGCACGAGATGACCATGTTGGATGTGATGACTGCCAACCGCGACCTCAGGATTCACGCACTGGCAAGCGGGAAAGATCTGAAAGTGGACGACTCGAATGTTCCAAAACCCATCGAGGTGATTTCCAACGTCGGTGGCGGAAGTGCCAGCTCGAGCGCACAAAAGGAAGGCAGCACGGATTATCTCAGTGCGGAAGAGAGCTTGAAAAAACTCCATGTTCCGGAGGGTTTTGTGGTGAATACCTTCGCCGATGAGTCGAAGTTTCCGGCTCTCGCCAATCCGGTGCAGTTGCAGGTGGATACGAAAGGCCGCATCTGGGCCGCCTGTTGGAACACGTATCCGAAATGGGAGCCGCTCAAGGAAATGACCGACAGCATTTTGATTCTGCCCGACGAAAACCGTGACGGTGTGGCGGACAAGGCGATCGAGTTCGCGAAGGTCCACAATCCGCTTGGCTTTGCTTTCTGGGGCGGCGGTGTGATCGTGGCCTCGCAGCCGGATATCCTGTTCCTCAAAGACACCGACGGCGATGACAAAGCGGATCTGCGTATCGTGCTGTTGCAAGCCACCGGATCGGCAGACACCCATCACGCGGCGAACAATTTCACCATCGGCCCTGACGGCGGGCTCTACTGGCAAAGCGGAATCTTCCTCCAGCACAACTACGAGCATCCCTGGGGACCCTCACTGGCCTCTACCGCATCCGGCATGTATCGTTTCTGCCCGCGCCGCCATACGATCCAATTCATCGCCGCAAACAATCCAAACCCCCATGGCACGAGCTTCGACCGCTGGGGCTATCTTTTCGCGAGCGACGGCACCGGTGGCCGCGCCTTCCAGGTTCGCCCCGACGGAAATGGCTTCAAGATGTTTCCCCTGATGAACAAAGAGGTCCGTCCCGTGCCGGCAAACGCCATCATCTCCAGTGCGAATTTCCCCGAAGATATCCAACAGGATTTCCTGGTCTGCAACGCGATCGGCTATCTTGGAATCAAACGCTATGATCTGAAACGCGATGGCCACACGACCGACAAAGCCACTTTCAAGCCGGGTGAAATATGGGGTGAACCGACTCCCGATTTCCTTCGCAGCGATGACAAAAACTTCCGCCCCTCGGACGCCGAGTTCGGAGCTGACGGCGCGCTCTATGTCGCCGACTGGCAGAATATCATCATCGGGCACATGCAACACAACATCCGCGATCCCAAGCGCGACAAGAAACATGGCCGCATCTACCGCATGATGTTCAAGGATCGCCCGCTACAGAAACCCGTCGCCATTCATGGCCAACCGGTTTCCGCTTTGCTGGATACGCTCACTCATCCCATCGACGGGGTTCGGGAGCGCGCGCGTGCCGAGTTGGACATGCGTGCCTTGAGCGAAGTTCAGCCGGCCATGCTCAAATGGATGCAACAGTTCGATCCGAAAAAAGCCGAGGATGCCCATCCTCTGTTGGAAGCGTTGTGGTGGCACCAACGTCAGAATATCCGTGATGAAAAGCTCCTCGCCGCACTGCTCGAATCTCCGGAGCCTCATGCCCGCCATGCCGCCGCGATGGTGAGACAGTTCTGGGGACCTGCCGATGCGACGAAGGCGAACATGCCGACTGTGATCAAGGACGTGAAAGAGAAAAAGGTCGTCATCAAAGCACCGGATCATCTCAAAGACAAAGCCGCTGCGGCTTACGAGCTCGGGTCCGAGGTCTATCACCGCGAAGCCCATTGCGCGACTTGCCACCAGCCCAACGGCATGGGACTCGATCCGGCATTCCCGCCATTGGTCGGCACTCCATGGGTCACCGGCAGCCAAGAACGCATGACAAAAATCGTCCTCAACGGTCTTCATGGAAAAATCAATGTGGGAGGCAAAGTCTATGATCCGGAAAAAGGCGTGCCGCCGATGACCGCTTTCGGTTCCATCCTCAAGGATGAGGAGATCGCAGCCGTGCTCACTTACGTTCGCAACTCCTGGGGCAACAGAGCAGATCCTGTCAGTGCGGATACGGTCAAAAAAGTCCGGGACGCAACCAAGGATCGCTCAATTTTCTGGAAGCCGGAGGAACTACTCAAGGAGCACCCTCTGGAAAATTAAATCCTCATCCCGATGAAATACATCCTGCTTTTTCTCCTGACTGTGACCTTCGCCCGCGCTAATCCCGTCGTCTATGAGGGCGAGACCGGCCCCGGCAAAGGCAAGCACATCGTTTTTCTCGCCAGTGATCACGAATATCGTGCCGAAGAAGCCTGTCCCGCACTCGCCCGTATTCTGGCGAAACGCATGGGCTTCAAGTGCACGGTCATTTTCGGTGTGGATGAGAACGGTTTCATCGAGGCCGGTGCATCCCAAGTGACAGGAATGGAAGCACTCGAGAAAGCCGACCTGTTTTTCATCTTCGCACGTTTCCTGAACCTGCCGGATGATCAGATGGCTCATGTTGACAGTTACCTCGAACGCGGCGGCCCGGTTGTGGGTTTGCGCACCTCGTCCCACGCTTTCAAAATTCCGGGAAATTCGAAATACGCGAAATATGACTTCAGATCCAAAGTTGCCGGTTATGAAAACGGCTTCGGTCATCAGGTTCTCGGTAACACTTGGGTTGGCCACTATGGGACCAACCATAAGCAGGCCACGCGCATTGAGACGATTCCCGAACAACGCGGCCATGTGATCCTCACGGGTGTCGGTGAAACCGCCTTCACTCACGCAGGCGGATACGTTGGCAAGGCCGCACCTGATTTCACGGTACTGGCAAACTCCCAGCCGCTCGTCTCGATGGATCCCGCAGCGGAAGCCGATTCCACCAAGCCGCCGATGCCATGCACGTGGACCCGCAGCTATGCGGCCAAGGACGGGACGAAACATCGCGTCTTTCATAGCACCCAGGGAGCCTCTCAGGATTTCCTCGATGAAACCTATCGCCGCATGATCCTCAACGGCGTGCTGTGGGCGATCGGCATGGAAAAGGAAATCAAGGCCGACCTCGATATCTCATTTGTCGGGCCCTTTCAGCCAAACAAGTTTTCCTTCAAAGGTGAGGCGAAAAACGTCAAACCAAGTGATCTGGCAGGATGGGATTCACCGATCATGCCCAAACGCTAAGGAGTGTTTTTCGCGATTTTGTCACAATGGGGATTTTCTTCTAAGGAAAAGCCAGCGGCAGGTTCTCAATGATATCACCATCGATTGAACACCTCCATGAACCGCCTCACTGATCAACACTTTTCCTTCAAATGCCCGATGAACTGGGATGCCATGCAGCCGTCCGAAAACGGCCGTTTCTGCGGCAAATGCCGGAAAGAAGTCTTCGATCTGACGGACTGTTCGCTCGATGAGGTGCGCGCGCTGCAACAAAAGCACGGTTCGATCTGTGGATCCGTTCGTGTAATGGGCGCGGCTGCCGTGGCCATCTCGCTCTCAACGGCAGCTTGCCAGAAAGAAAACCGGAAACCGGACTCCCTGCGCACGACTGGCGAGCTTCCTTATCCGATCCAGGTCGCGATGCCGCCAGAGCCACGGCTCATGGGAGATGTTTGTTTGCCGCCGCCGGTTGAGACTGAGAAAAAGGAAACGCCGGAAGAATAGTCGCCCGTGCCAGCTATCAGCTCTGGAGAGATGGATCAATCCTTCTTCTTCAGCAGTGGGAACAACACGACATCACGGATGGTTGGTGCGCCCGTAAGCATCATGACCAAGCGGTCAATCCCGATGCCGATGCCACCTGCGGGCGGCATGCCGTGTTCGAGGGTTTCGATGAAATCGTAATCGACCTTTTGTTCCTCCTCGCCGCCGGCTTGGTGTTCCAAACGATCTTTCTGCACATCGGGATCGTTGAGTTCGGAATAGCCCGGGGAAATTTCCTGGCCGTTGATGATGAGTTCGTACACTTCCACGGTCTTGCCGCCGGGGGTGACTTTGGCGAGCGGGATCAATTCGCTCGCAACGCGCGTGACGAAGCAGGGATTGAACGTGTGTTCCTCCACCTTTTTCTCGAAGACCTGCTGGATGACTTCGTAGTCCTCCATGTTTTCCGAAATCTGCACGCCGAGTGCCTCGCATTTCGCGCGGCGCTGCTCGGGGGTGATGTCGAAGAAATCATCGCCGGCGACTTCCTTGATGAGGTCGTGATAATTCGCGCGTTTCCAAGGTCTTGTCAGATCGATGGTGCGGGTGACGTTGCCTTCCTCGTCCTTGTGCTCGATTTTCAAACCACCGCAGAATTTTTCCGCAAGGTGACAGGTGAGTTCCTCGACAAGGTTCGCCATTTCCTCGAAGTCGGAAAACGCCCAGTAAGCTTCGAGCATCGTGAACTCGGGGTTATGTCGGCGCGAGATGCCTTCGTTGCGGAAATTGCGGTTGAGCTCGAACACCTTGGTGAAACCGCCAACGAGCAGACGTTTCAGGAAAAGCTCGGGAGCGATGCGCAGGGTGAGCGGCATGCTGAGGGCGTTGTGATAGGTCTCGAACGGACGGGCTGCTGCGCCTCCGGCCACGGATTGAAGCATAGGGGTTTCGACTTCGAGGAAATCGCGCTGGTGGAGGAAGTTGCGGATCTCCGCGATCATTCTGGAGCGGGTGATGAAAAGCGCCGCGCTCTCGGGATTGCCCATCAGGTCGAGATGGCGCTTGCGGTATTTTGTCTCGCGATCCGCCAGTCCGTGGAACTTGTCCGGCATCGGCCGTAGAGATTTCGAGAGCACGGTGAAGGAGGAAACCTTGATGGTCGGCTCACCCGTACGGGTCAGAAACGTTTCCCCGGAAATTCCGATCCAATCCCCGCGATCCAGGCACTTCCAGATCGCGGCCTGGGTTTCATCAAGCTCTTTCATTCCAAGATAACCCTGGATGCTGCCCTCGGCATCTCCGACACTGAAAAAGACCGATTTTCCCATATCTCGTAGGGCGACGATGCGGCCCGCCGTTGTGACTTGCCTGCCCTCGGAGAAATCCGCTCGGAGGGCGGCAGGCGAAACCGTGATCTCAAATCGGGCGCCGAAGGGGTCGACCCCCAATTCACGGAGCTTGGCGAGTTTTTCGCGGCGGACGGCAATCAGTTCGGCCTCGGTAGACTGGGGTGCTTGGGATGCTTCGCTCATGTGGACGCTTGGAGTAACCGACAGCAGCGGGTCGGGCAAGCAAAGAGAATCTTTCACTTCAGGATAGGTGATTGGGGAATTTGAAGCACGAATGACACGAATAGCTCGAATTTCACGAGGAAGGATTCCAATTCCATGATGGCAATCCAACCCTTGGTGCCATTTGTGAAATTCGTGGTGAACTCCTAGCTTTCTGAAGGGGCTCCCCGTCCTCTTACATCTCCTTCCCTCATGGTTCCAGTTGCCCGAAAGACTTCAGGGGCTGATTCCAATCGCCATGCAGCGTTCGCATTCTTGACAAGCGGGGCGGGCTCATCAACTCTGCTCAGACGACAGGGGGGCTTTCCGAGCGGGGAGCTGAGATTTTCCGACGCGCGGGAAAAACCCTTCGAACCTGAAGCGGGTCATGCTGCCGGAGGGAGTCGGGAACGCCGCTCGGCGTTCTTGTTTTCCAATGGTTTTCTGATTCGCGATCTCCAACACGAACTCAGAAACGACCATGATCAGCCCGGAAGAAACCACTGCGACCTCGAACCACGATGAATCCCGCGCTGCCTTGCCGGCATCCACCCGCATCTATGTCCGTGGTGAGCTCCATCCCGAGGTGAGGGTCCCGATGCGAGAAATCGCATTGAGCGATACCAAGGCATTCAACGGCAGAATCGAAAAAAACGAGCCGGTTCGCGTATACGACTGCTCCGGTCCATGGGGCGATCCGGAGTTCCAGGGGAGTTCCGAGGAAGGGCTTCCGGCGCTGCGACGTGATTGGATTCTCAAGCGCGGGGATGTCGAAGCTTATGATGGCCGAGAGGTGCGGCCCCAAGACAACGGCTACCTTACGGAAAAGCATGCGGAGTTCGCCTCCAAATCCGAAAGGGCGAACCGCTTCATCGAGTTTCCCGGCTTGACCGCCGAGCGCCGCAAGCCGCTGCGTGCAAAAAAGCATCCCGTCACCCAGAAATGGTATGCGGACAATGGCATCATCACCCCGGAAATGGAATTCGTCGCAATCCGTGAAAACATGCGCCGTGCGAAAATCGCGGATTTGAAAGTGGATACTGTCCGCAATGATCTCAATAAACAGCACACCGGATCCCACCAATCCCCGGACAGCCCCTACACCCCCGCCATTTTCAAGCGTTTCCCGCAACGCATCCCGGAGCAGATCACCGCGGAATTCGTCCGCAGCGAAGTTGCGGCCGGTCGCGCGATCATTCCGCTCAACATCAACCATCCCGAATGCGAACCGATGATCATCGGCAGAAATTTCCTTGTGAAAATCAACGCGAATATCGGCAACTCCGCGGTTGCTTCTTCGATCGAGGAAGAGGTCGAGAAAATGCGTTGGGCGACAAAGTGGGGAGCGGATACCGTAATGGATCTTTCCACGGGTAAAAACATTCACGCAACGCGCGAATGGATCCTTCGCAATTCGCCCGTCCCCATCGGCACCGTCCCCATCTATCAGGCGCTTGAAAAAGTCAATGGCAAGGCGGAGGATCTTACATGGGAACTGTACCGCGACACCCTCATCGAGCAAGCCGAGCAGGGAGTGGATTATTTCACCATCCACGCCGGCGTCCTCTTGCGTTTCGTCCCGATGACCGCCAGCCGAATGACCGGCATCGTCTCACGTGGCGGTTCGATCATGGCGAAATGGTGTCTTTCTCATCACAAGGAAAATTTCCTCTATACGCATTGGGATGAAATTTGCGACATCTGCGCGGCTTATGATGTCAGCTTTTCCATCGGCGATGGTCTCCGCCCCGGATCGGTGGCCGATGCCAACGACATGGCACAGTTCGGCGAGCTCGAAGTTCAGGGCGAACTGACCAAGCGCGCATGGGCGAGAGGCTGCCAGGTCATGAACGAAGGCCCCGGCCACGTGCCGATGCACATGATCGAGGAAAACATGGCCAAACAGCTGGAGTGGTGCCACGAGGCGCCGTTCTATACGCTCGGACCGTTGACCACGGATATCGCACCGGGTTATGACCACATCACTTCCGGCATCGGTGCCGCGATGATCGGATGGTATGGCTGCGCGATGCTGTGCTACGTGACTCCCAAAGAGCACCTCGGTCTCCCGAACAAGAAAGACGTCAAGGACGGAGTCATTACTTACAAACTCGCCGCTCACGCCGCGGATCTTGCCAAAGGCCACCCGGGCGCGCAATACCGGGACAACGCCCTCTCCAAAGCCCGCTTCGAATTCCGCTGGGAAGACCAGTTCAACCTCGGCCTCGATCCGGAAACCGCACGTGAATTCCACGACGAAACCCTCCCGCAGGAAGGTGCGAAATCCGCCCACTTCTGCTCGATGTGCGGCCCGCACTTCTGTTCGATGAAAATCTCCGAGGACGTCAGACAATATGCCGCCTCTCAGGGAATTTCCGAAGAAGAGGCCCTCCAAAAAGGCATGGAACAGAAGAGCAAGGAGTTTGTTGAAGCCGGTGCGGAGGTTTATCAGAAAGCGTGAAGGATCGGATCCGGAAACGAATGATCCATTGATCCCATTGAAAACCATGCTCGAAGTCGTCTGCGGAATCATCAAAAACAGCTCGGGAAAATTCCTGGTCTGCCGCCGCGGTCTGGAGCGGCATCTCGGCGGGCTGTGGGAATTTCCGGGCGGAAAAGTGGATGAGGGAGAATCACCCGAGGCCGCTCTGACACGGGAGCTTCATGAGGAGCTGGCGATCTCCGTCCGGGTCGGGCAACCGCTCGCCGCAGTCGTGGAATGGACAGATGGCACGGTATCCATCCGCCTGCGCGGTTATTTTTGTGAAATCCTCAAGGGCTTGCCACATCCTCATGAACACGAGGAAATCCGCTGGTGCGAACTTTCCGAGCTCCCCCGGCTGGACTGGGCAAAGGCCGACCTGCCTCTGGTCGGCGAGCTGATGCGGAGATGACGACGCGTTCGATCATTCTCTGGCTGCCATCTCTGTGCCTGAACTGCATGCCAACAGGCTGCACTGTCAGGAGAAGGGATCATGGACTCTCTGCTTTTTTTTGACAAACTGCGAAAAGCGGGGCTATTTCCCTGCCGAATTCATACCCATCCATATCATCCATGAGCACAACCCATACCGAGAAGCACGCATTCCAGGCTGAAATCCAGCAACTGTTGGACTTGGTGGTGCATTCGCTATATACGGACAAGGATATTTTCCTTCGGGAGCTGATCTCGAACGCATCCGACTCCATGGAAAAGGTTCGCCACCTCGAGGGCACCGAAAAGCATTTCAAGGATTCCGGCGACGAACTGCAGATCACCATCGAGACGGACAAGGACGCCGAAACCGTAACGATCACGGACCGGGGCATCGGAATGACTCGCGATGAACTGATCCGAAATCTGGGCACGATCGCGCATTCCGGAACCAAAGCGTTTCTGGAACAGATCAAGGCGAATGGTGGCAGCTCATCAGGTCTGATCGGCCAGTTCGGAGTCGGCTTCTACTCCGCCTTCATGGTGTCGGACAAGGTTGAGGTCTTCAGCCGATCCTGGAAGGATGACGCAGAAAGCCTGCGCTGGGAAAGCGATGGCAAAACTGGCTATGAAATCGACATGGTGGCGGATCTTCCCCGTGGAGTCAAAATCGTCCTCCATCTCAACGAATCCGCCAAGGAATTCGCCGATGATTTCCGCATCAAGGGCCTGATCCAGCGCTACAGCAATTTCGTCGGCTTCCCGATCCTGATCGATGGCAAACGGGTCAATGAAATCGAAGCGCTCTGGCTCAAAAACAAGTCAGAAATCACGGACGAACAATACAAGTCGTTCTATCAGTTCGCATGCAAGGGCTTTGATGAACCTGCATATCGTCTTCATTTCGAAGCAGACGCGCCGATCGCGATCAACGCCCTGATTTTCATCCCGGGAGAAAACCCGGAGAAAACGGGCTTCGGAAAAGTGGATGCCGGAGTTGCGCTCTATTGCAAAAAAGTCCTCATCGATCCCGAGCCGAAACATCTGCTCCCCGAATGGCTCCGCTTTGCAAGAGGCGTGGTAGATAGTGCGGACCTGCCGCTCAATATTTCCCGTGAAACCATGCAGGACAGCGCACTGGTAAGGAAACTCAACGGTGTGATCACCAAGCGGGTCATTAAGATGTTCGAGAAAGAAGCTGCGGCCGATCCCGACAAATACCGCGCGTTCTATAAAAAATTCGAACGCTTTTTCAAAGAGGGTATCGCAACGGATTTTTCCAACAAAGAGGCTCTCGCCAAGCTCCTGCGCTTTGAGACTTCACTCACCCATGACGGGGGAACTTGCAGCCTGACGGATTACGTAGGCCGGATGAAGGATGGACAGCAAAAGATCTACTATGTCGTCGGCCCGAACCGGGATCAGATTGAGAGCGGCCCTTATGTCGAGGCCTTCCGGGCGCGCGGCTTGGAGGTGATTTATTTCACCGACGCGGTCGACGAATATGTGGTCGATTCGCTCGGCGAATTCGATGGCAAGAAACTCGCTTCCGTTCGCCACTCCGGGGTGGAACTGGAGGACCTGGATTCCGATGCGGCAAGCCTCGACGAGGGGCAGATCGCCAGCCTTTGTGAATTTCTGAAAAACGAGCTGGGAGAAAAAATCACCAAAGTTTCCAGTGGCAAACGCCTGGTGGACAGTCCGGTCATCGCCCTCGTTCCTGAAGACGGCATGAGCCCTCAGATCCGACAGATGATGAAGGCCATGGATGAAAATTTCAACGACGAGGTGAAGGTGGAGCTCGAGATCAACCCCCGCCATGCCCTGATCAGGAAGCTTGCGGAAACCCGTGAATCCTCTCCCGAAGTCGCAAAATTGGTCGCTGCGCAAATGCTCGACAACGCCCTCATTTCGGCAGGCCTCCTCGATGATGCCAGGGAAATGGTAAGGCGCATGAACGAGCTCATGGAGAAGGCGATGGATTAGACCGCCTCTGCCGTGATGCGCGGATTTGGAGAACCCATCATCAAAGAGCGTGGCACCTCGCGATCCCGCCGTGAAAGGGCCTTCGCAGCCAACCTTCGGCACGGGCCGGTGCGGTGCGTTTTTCCCGAATCCCGCTCTTGCCCAAATCCGCGCGTGCACCTAAACCCTACTGCATGGCAACGATCAATTCCAATTTCCTCAAGCTCAAGGCAGGCTACCTTTTCCCTGAAATCGCACGGCGCGTCAAAGCCTACACCGAGGCAAATCCGGAAACGGCGAAACGCATCATCCGTTGCGGCATCGGTGATGTGACCGAGCCGCTCCCCGCCGCGGTGCGCGAGGCCATGCACGCCGCCGTCGATGAACAAGGCGACCGCTCCACGTTCAAAGGCTATGGTCCGGAACAAGGCTACGAGTTTCTGCGCCAGGCGATCGTCGATCACCAGTTCCATGGCCTGGGCATCTCCGCCGATGAGGTGTTCATCTCCGATGGATCGAAGTGCGATACCGGAAACATTCTGGATATTTTTGGAAAGGGCAATGTGATTGCCATCACGGATCCTGTCTACCCGGTTTATGTCGATACCAACGTGATGGCAGGAAATACCGGCGAGGCCGACGAACAAGGCGCTTATGCAGGGCTGCTCTACCTTCCTTGCAACGCGGAAAACGATTTCGTCGCCAGCGTGCCTGAGGAGAAAGCCGATCTCATTTATCTCTGCTTTCCAAACAACCCGACGGGTGCGGTCGCCACCCGCGCGCAACTTGCCGAGTGGGTCAACTACGCCAGGAAAAACGACGCGATCATTCTCTTCGATGCCGCTTACGAGGCCTTCATCCGCAATCCGGAAATCCCGCATTCCATCTACGAAATCGATGGCGCGCGCGATTGTGCGATCGAGTTCCGCTCGTTCTCCAAAAACGGCGGATTCACCGGCGTTCGCTGCGCCTATGTGATCATTCCGAAATCGGTGTCAGGACGCACCGAAGACGGCACGCGCGTTCCGATCCACCAACTCTGGTCTCGCCGACACTCCACCAAATTCAATGGCGCATCTTACCCCGTACAGAAAGGTGCTGCCGCGGTCTTTTCTGAAGCGGGGAAAAAACAGGTTTCCGAACTCATCGACCACTACATGGGCAATGCCAAACTGCTCCGCGAGGCATGCCTCTCTCTCGGTCTCAGCGTGTTCGGCGGTGTCAACGCTCCCTATGTCTGGGTCGGCTGCCCGGCAGGCGTCAGTTCATGGCAGATGTTTGATAAAATGCTGCAGGAAGCACAGGTAGTCATCACTCCGGGCTCAGGCTTCGGATCCGCCGGCGAAGGCTATTTCCGCATCTCCGCATTCAATACCCGTGACAATGTCATCGAAGTCTGCCGTCGCCTGAAGGAACAAATCTCCTGAATTCAAGATATCATGGCTACGCTCAAATTGGCGACGTTATCCCTTGGCTGCATGCTGCTCTGCCAATGCGCCAGCCAGTCGCTGGGCCCACCGAACATGGGCGGACCCAGCGCCGAAGAACGCCACGCCGCGATCTCCTCGGAACCGACCGGAAATTTCTATTACGGCCGGCGTTACTTTGTAGAAAAAACCCGTTTCTGGGGATATTTGCGCGAACCTCGCCAACCCGCATCCACATCGCAGCTCGTGATTTTCCGTGAAAATGTCAAAAAAAATCCGGACCGCCTCCCGGAAGACGCCCCTCCGGGCGAGCGCTACGGATCCGACAACAACCACGAATACCGCATCTTCGGCAACTATACGGGGGAGCAAGGCTATGACCCCAACAGCAACCAATTTCTGCCCATCTTCCTGTTGACCGACTACGAACTCGTCGATCGCGACCCGGGCTGGCTTTTCAGCCCGAAAGATGTTTATCATCCGCAGCGCTTCACCCTCTGGCCGAGACAATGAATCGGATGATTTGAACAAATCCGCTCACGACCGTCGCTTCAAATTTGTATTTCAGCCATGACAGCCGTCGAAGCCCCAACTCCAGTCTCTCCTGCAAGTGCCGCATGGCGCGCATGGCTGGACGAGCACGGCCCGAAGCTTTTTCTCTTTGCGAGAAACCAAACCCGTTGTCACGAGGACGCGCAAGACATCCTACAGGATGCCATGGTGAAACTTGTCGAAAAAATCCGCAGTGGCGAATTTGTCGGTGGCCAAGACGCCTGGCAACCCTACCTCTATACCGCGATCCGCAGACTCGCCATCGACCTCTCGCGCAAGGATGATCGTCGCAAACGCCGTGAGGACCATGTAACAACCGATCTGGAAAGCGATCAACTCGAAGCGTTCCACCCCTGGTTTTCCTCGGCGGAAAGCGATGACGAAATACGCAACCAACTCGAAACAGCGCTCAAGGCCTTGCCTGAAAAATTTTCTTCGGTGATCATCATGAAAATCTGGGGCGAGCGCACCTTTGCGGAAATCGGCGAGGCGCTGGAAATTTCCCAAAACACGGCGGCCTCCCGGTATCGCTATGGTCTTGAAGCGTTGAAACGCGAACTCACTTCCGCCCGCCGTCGCGGCGATCTCTCCATCTAAATTTTTCACTCAGCCGTATGCCCAAGATTCCGACCATCGCAGAAGAACGACTCGCCAATGTCCAGCCAGGCAGGCTGGATGAGGATTTCATGTCACGCCTGATCGCTTCGGCAGATGGCTCACTCACCGAACTCACGGAAGAGGAAATCCGATTCGAAGCCTATCTGAAAACCATCGCTCCCTGCAGGCTCTCCCGATCCGCACAAGCCACCCTTGTTGAGTTGGTGGCCGAAACTCCCTTCCACGTGGACGAAAAAATCGTGCTGTTTCACAAGTCCAACACTCGAACAGCCACGACTGCGGCCGGATCGCGCCGTTTGCATCTGGCCACGGCCGCCGCTGTGGCCTTGCTGGGTGCGCTCACAGCCCTTGTCACCCCAAGCAATGCCCCGGAGGATACCGCATCCAACTCCCCAACCCATGTGTCAACCGCCAGGGTCTCACCCGTGTCCAACGCGTTCTCTCCGGCAGGTTTCAATCGCAACCTCAAGAACACCCGTGACGAAGGCGTGATCTGGAGCAACCCCCAAGGACCCCATCGGGTTCTGCGCTTCACCTACATGGATCAGGTCACCCTGAGAAATGAAAACGGTGATCTCATACAGGTCGAGCAACCGCGCGAGGAACTTGTCATCATCCCTGAAAAAGTTGACTGAAATATCAACCAAATTGATCTGCCATCTGCCATGAAACCGTCCACTCATTGCATCAAATCCGGATTGAAAGTCGGCGCTCTCGGTATCGCCTCCTGCATGATTCCGAACCCAGCGATGGCGATTGAACCTCCGGCCGATCACGCACATCCCCCCGCAGCGCTTCAACAAAACGCGGATGCGAAGTTCAGGCATCCCGATGCAAAAGCACCTTTTATCGGTGTGGTAACTGCCGCTCTTCCGGAAATGGTGGCGGATCATGTCCAACTCGAGCGCGGCACGGGTCTGATTGTAAGAACGGTATTGCCCGACAGCCCTGCTGAAACATCCGGCCTGAAAACCAACGATATCATTCTCCACGTGGATGATGCTCCCGTAAATGATCCCGAGGTGTTCGGTGAGAAAATCCGTAACCACAAGATCGGTGACGCCATCAAGCTCAAGGTGATCCAGCGGGGCAAACCTTCAACCCTCGAAGTCAAGCTAAGCGAGCGCCCCGCAGGTGATCTCTCCGCAGCTCCCAAACAGGAGCCCTTGTTGGATGGAATTCCACATGACCAAGCCAAACGCCTCAGGGATATGATCGAGCGCAACCTCAACGCATTCGGACCGGATGCCGGCGAACCTCTCAACCCGTTGCTTGTCCCGGACCAGCTGATGGATCAGCGATTCAAAATGCTCCGCGAGCGCATGAACGACGCACTCAAAGCCGCTCCTGAAATCCAGTTCGACCAACAGCCGGGTCTGCAGCTCCAACAACATTCTACCATTCGCATGATGGACAACGACGGCTCCATCGAGTTCAAGTCCACCGGAGCGAACTCAGAAGTCATCGTCCGCGATCCCGACAACAAGATCATCTGGTCAGGCCCTTGGGACACTCCGCAAGACATGGCTGCGGCCCCGGATGAAATCCGCGCGCGCATCGAAAAACTGAACATTCAGAAAGGCAAGGGCATCGAGCTCCGCTTCGGTCGATAATCACGGATTCCCGGCGAAGGGTGAGATCATCACATCCGCGCCGGACTTGCCTGCTGCTCGATTGTCTTCTTGAGTCGACTTGTCGAATCTTCGGTGCAATACTGCATCAGATTCTTCATGAAATTTCCGATCATTCTGATTTTCGCCATCGGCAGCATCTCCGGCTTTGGCCGCCAGATCGAGCGAATCTGGACAGATGATCAGGGTCGCAATACCAAGGCTGCTTTGCTTCGGGTTGAAATGGACAACGCGATCCTGCAGATGCCAGACGGCAGGGAGATTCCTTTCCCGATCGCGAAGCTTTGCAAAAACGATCAACTTTGGATCAAACATTACAGCCCGGAGCCCGACAGTCCGGAAATGAGGAAGACCCCGGAGCCAACACCCAATTTCGACGATCCTTGGCCAGACAGAATCCGGTTTGATGAGGATCCGCTCATCCGTGTCATCAAGGAGGATAAGGATGCCGGGGAGTTCGTCTACGAATCCGCGAATTACCGCTTCAACTGCGGGGTCATGCTCGCCCCATCGCTCGTCAAGGGCTTCTCAGTCTTGTTCGAGACCACCCATGAATTTGTCCGAACCCTCCCCATCGCCCTCGATGGCGGCATCAAGAAAGACGGGAAATATGAAATTTTCCTCTTCGCGGAGGAAAAGGATTATCATGCGGCCGGCGGCCCGCCCGGCTCCGCGGGAGTATATATCGGTGGCAAAAACACGGTTCTGGTTCCCCTTTCCAGCGTCGGTGTGAAAAAAGCGGGCAGTAAGTACTACATCGATCGTAATAAATCCTCGAAAACCCTCCCGCACGAACTCGTTCACCAGCTCACCCCACATCCCTACTACGCGGAGGGCTCGATGGGCTGGTTTACGGAGGGCATCGCAGAATATGTCGCTGTCACACCCTACCGGAACACAGGGACATTCAGCATGAAGAACAACACGAAGCCGATCATCGAATATGTCACATCACACGGCAAGGACAACATGGGAGGCCGTGGATTGGGCGAAAAAATCCAAGTCGGCCCCCTCAAGGGGTTCATGCTCCAATCCTATTCCGATTTCACCGCGAACGGCGGACTGAACTATGGAGTCGGACTGCTGATCACCCATTATTTTTTCCACATGGATCGCGAGCAGGACGGCTCAAGGATCAAGAAATTCCTCAGAGCTTTGCGCGATGGCACTCGCGGCGAAGCAGCGCTCAATGTATTGTTAGACGGCCAAACATGGGTTGATTTGGAAGCCGAAATCGCGCGTGCATACGCTACCAAAGGCGTCAGACTCACCTTCACCAACTGATTTTCCCGACCTGCATGTCTGTCAACTCAACCGGACCAAATCCGCTACCCGCACTCCCCGGCGTCTCGCCGGAGGATCTCTCCGCTTGGCTCGCGGCGCATCAGGAACCTGCGTTTCGCGCCAAACAGATTCTCGACTGGATCTGGAAAAAAAAGGTCGTCTCCTTTGATCAAATGACCAATCTGTCCGCCACGTTACGGGAAAAACTCGCCGCATCGTTCCGCATCTCCGCCCTTACCCACACAAAAACCCAGGGCAGCGAGGACACCACCCGCAAGTTTCTCTTTAAATTGCACGACGGCCGCTACATCGAATCCGTTCTCATCCCCGCCAATCCCGCCCTGTATGGAGAAAAATCGGATCGACGCACCCTATGCGTCTCCTCACAGGTGGGTTGCGCCTACGGCTGCAAATTCTGTGCCTCCGGCCTCGCGGGCTACACTCGCAACTTGGATCCTGCGGAAATCGCAGGCCAAGTCCTTGCTGCCGAGCAGATTTCCGGAGAACGCGTCGACAATCTCGTGTTCATGGGCATGGGAGAGCCCATGGCAAATTTCAATCACCTCATGGCCGCGATCGCCCTGATCACCGGACCCGAAACCCTCCACCTCGGCGCGCGACACCTGACGATCTCCACCTCAGGGTTGGCTCCACAAATCCGAAAACTCGCGGATCATCCGCAACAGATCCGGCTCGCCATCTCGTTGCATGGCGCCACTGATGAAGTCCGCAATCGAATCATGCCGGTAAACCGAAAATACCCGGTTGCGGAACTGTTGGATGCTCTTGCTGATTGGAACTCCGCCAAAAAACAAAAACTCACCCTGGAATACATCCTGATCAAAGGGGTCAACGACGATCTCGAACAGGCCGCCATCCTCGCCCGTCACGCGCGCCATGTCTCCGCCAAGGTCAACCTGATTCCCTACAATACGGTCGAAGGCTTGGAATGGGAACGTCCCGCTCTCTCTCACTGCCGCGCTTTCCAGGATGTCCTGAAACAAGCCGGCGTAACGGCCACCCTGCGGATTGAAAAAGGCCACGACATCGATGCCGCCTGCGGACAACTCAGGCTCAAGCAGGAAACCGCCGAGGGCCTGGTCTGATCTGAGGATCATTCTGCGGCTAAGCCGGATTCGCAGCCGAATTCACTTGGCTCCTGTGCCAATTCTTCTGGCGAGAATTGAAGCCCCGCCGTTGCGGGTCAGGGTATCGACCGCTCCCACTCCACCTTCGACAACCCAATAGTTGATATCAGCGACACCCAAATTGCCGGGATCGAAAATATTGAAATCGGTCGCCTGCCACTGATTGTCTTTGTCGGTCTGACGAGGTCCGGCAATTTCCATATCCAGCTGTTGTATCGAGAAGCCGTGCTTGCCGGTGACGGTGATACTGCGGGTGCAGCGTTGCGCCCCAACGCGACCGAATCTTGAAGCATGATGGGCAAAGGCGAATTCCAGGCCGTTGATGTTTGAAGCGAGGTTGATGTTGTCTCCATCGGTATGCTCATTGACCAGAATGCCTGTGTGAAATCCCGTCACGATCACGTTGCGCAAGAGGGTCAGTGCAGCGTTGTTATTGGCAGGAGTGACGATCCCGCATGTGCCATGGGTCGGTTTTGATGCCTGAACGTTGTAGCGGTCGGTGTTCACGAACACGTGTTCGATTTTACACTGGGCGGCATGGCGCAAATCGATGCCGCTGATGGCCGGATTATCATAGGTGCGCACGTCCAGATTGCGCAGGCTTACGTACACTCCTGAAAAATGGTTATACAATTTCTCCGGCGTATTGGATGCCGAGATGACCGCAGGACCGGATTCCGCAAGGCATTTGATGATCGTGCCGTTGTTGCGAAAAGGAAACGCACCGATGGTGCCGAAGACGGGCGTAGGCTCGCTCTGGCCCGAGATCTCTATCGTGATCCACTCCTTCGTTCCGGGTATGATGATCCTGCCGCGGTAAATCCCGTCGGGAATGATCATGCGCCCGCCTCCCGCACCGAAAAGCGCGCGCAGGCAGGATGAAAACGCCTCGGTGTTATCGGTCTTGTCGTCACCCCTCGCACCAAAGTCGAGCACATTGAAGGTTCGCGTCACGTTGGCACCTTCATGGCGAACCTGTCCGGCGGCGTCTTCTGCCGCATCCGCGGCACTTGCGATGAGACGGACTCCCGTCATCAGGATCCATATGGATTTCTTCATGATTTTGCGATTTGAATCCTTTAAGCTACGTGGAACTCGGCGGTCATCCTTACATCGCATATCGCCGCATTGACAGGTCTTGGCGGATTGCGGAGGGTACGTTCAGCAATGATTTTCAAAAGTATCTGCAGGGACGTCGGAATCGGCGCAAATTGCTATGTGCTGGATGCCGATGGCGTACGGGTGATTCTGGATGCAGGAATGCACCCGAAGGAGGAAGGGGCGAATGCCAAACCCCGCTACCCACTCATTGAGGAGGATACGGCCGATGCTGTTGTAATCACCCACTCCCACCTCGATCACGTTGGAACGCTACCGGTTTGTATCGAACATCAACCACATGCCAAGGTTTTCCTCTCCCCTGAAACCGCCGAACTCACCTGCGCAATGCTGCACAATTCCGTGAATGTGATGGAAAGCAAACGTACCGAGCTGGGCATTACCGAATACCCGTTTTTCACACATGGCCAGATCGACCGCATGAAGAGCGGCTTCCACCTGAAAAACGTTGGCCGGAAATTCGATGTGGATGAGGCGGGCAAACTGAAAGCTGAATTCTTCGACGCCGGACACATTCTGGGCTCGGTCGGCGTGATGTTCGAGAGCGAAGGGAAAAGGGTTTTCTACACCGGAGACGTGAACTTCGAGGACAGCACCCTTCAAAAGGGTGCGGTATTTCCCGAGGAACCCGTGGATGCCCTGATCATCGAAACCACCCGAGGCGAGCAGTCCCGCCGTCCGGGCTATTCCCGACGTGAAGAGGAAGATGATTTCGCTGAGGCGATCAACCGCGTCATCAAACGCGGCGGTTCGGTACTGATTCCGGTATTCGCGATGGGCAAGACCCAAGAGGTGCTCGCCATGCTGCAACGCTTCAAGGATGAGGGACGCATCAATCAAAAGGTTCCGATCCACATTGGCGGATTGAGCACGAAGATGACGAGCATCTATGACAAGTTCTCCGATGTCTCACGCCGCAATCTTCGCGGTTTCAAATTCCTCAGCGACATGGAACTCGCAGGCGGCAAACAGAAACGGGTCGGGCCCATCCCCTTCCATAACGGCTGCATTTACGCGCTATCCAGCGGCATGATGAGCGAGAAAACGGTTTCCAACCAGTTTGCCCGCCAAGGTGTGCTTGAAAACAAAAAACACGGTTTGTTCTTTGTCGGTTATGCGGACTCCGAAACTCCGGGAGGCAGAATCCGCGCGGCCAAACCCGGCGACATGGTCGAACTCGATCCCGCCTATCCTCCGGTGAAACTCAACTGCGAGATGCGTACCTTCGATTTCTCCGGTCACTCCACGCGTGAAGCGATCGCCGATTTCGCAGTGAACATGAAGCCAAAGCATATCTTCCTCGTTCATGGGGATGAGCCGGCGATGGCTTGGTTTATGCAGGAATTGCAACGCCGCTTGCCGGATACGCGGGTCATCATCCCCGAACCCGGAGTGGAGTTCGACATTTGAGCCGCAGCGCAAGCCGCTGCACTTGCTTGAATTCTCCTCCGCGCCGGGTCAATTGTTTCTTCCGCAGGACGGAAGCAAAGACCCCGACCTTCACGGCATGTGAAAGGAGCGGTTGCAGTGGCGGGCATTCCAGTATGGACTTGAAACATGGCACGCAATGTTTTGGGAGACTCACTCCAACCCTGTTCGACAAACCCCAAAACCGGTTTTTACCGTGACGGATGCTGCCATACATCCGCGGATGATCTTGGCATGCACACGCTCTGCGGGGTGATGACCGAAGAGTTTCTCCAATATTCAAAATCCGCCGGCAACGATCTCACCACGCCGCGCCCTGAGTATGATTTTCCCGGTCTCAAAGCCGGAGATCGGTGGTGCCTGTGTCTCGGGCGTTGGCTGGAAGCGCTGAATGCGGGAGCGGCTCCGCCTGTCGTCCTGGAGGCCACACACGCATCGGTGACAGAGTTTGTGGATATTGAAATCCTCCATCATTTCCGTAGTCCAGCCGACTGAATGCTCAGGATCAAATCATCTCACTCGCCCGATCGCCCCGGTCAGGCCCCTCCCGCTTCTGCCTGACAAGAAAAACGATCGCCACAACACTCGCGAAAAGCATCACCGATATCAATGAGGCGGCGAAGAGCTTTTCGCTCTGCCCGCCCGCAAAGGCCATCCAACTGACGACCGACCGCCAAGTGAAGGTCAGCGTCAGAAATGCACAAATTCCGAGTCCGAGAGCACGTGCATGGTGCCAACCCTTGCGTGCACAAAAGCCAACAATGATCTGGATCAACCCAAAAGTCCCTCCCGACATCAGCGCGGTTTTTGCTTTCTCCGGATTGGATAAAAATCCCGCGATTCCCGCAAGAATCAGGAATATCCCGTAAATCATGAGTATCTTGGCGGTTCGGATATGTGGTGATTTCATAGAGGGTCGAGTTAGACACTGAAGTTTGCCCAAGATTGCGGATTTGCAATGGTCTTCTTCTGATT